>NZ_JARFVC010000048.1 GCF_029193815.1 Cytobacillus sp. S13-E01 | reverse complement strand
TTTTATACTCCCTCATTAAAGTAAGGTTTTTCTCTTGTTTTCTCTGTTTTTCTCAGTATTTCAAATTTCAATAAGACTGCACTTTAATGGACTAACAGAACTTTATTTGTATTTTAGAGGAGGAGGACATAGTTAAATAAACCCTCTTCTTCTATTTTTTTACAAAAAAGGATAATATCTAGAAATATGGTCGCTATTGGATCCCACAATGTTCATGGCGGCACACCCTCCCATTTCTCACGGCGTCATATGAAAAATATGCGCATACATTCCTTCGTTCTGCCTATCCATGAAGTGGGGTCGGCGATGCTTTCTTGCGGGGTCATTGCCCAATAGTATAAATGCTTGCCGACTGCTCCTAGCTTCTGTTGTAAGTCTTCTTCAAATTGAAACAACTTTAAAATACTTCGACTACTAAGTGAATAAAAAATGAGAATTAAATATTGTCATCGATACTACTGTTTATGTTATATAAATCTTCGACTATTTTCTGCACCTAACTTCTTTTTGATCACTTTACCCTATCCTTTTAAGCAGCTTCTTGCATACTAAAATGAGGAATATCTTGTAACATTTTAGCTGGTTCAAACTCAATTTGTTTCTTTCCAATCGTAAATAAAATACGAATTAATTTACAACATATAGCGATGATAGACTGCTTCTTTTTTAATGGATTTTCATTTCGTGTAATAAAGTACTGATGTAGTGCCTTAAATGCAGGATTTTGAGCTACAAGAGGCAACACGACTTTAAACAATAGTGCCCTTAATTTAGGACGCCCTCGTTTAGTAATAATTGTTTGCCCTTTCCACTTTCCTGATGTAGCTAGTTTTAAGTTTAATCCTGCTAACTTAACAATTTGGTCGGGATGTGAGTACTTTTGTAAATCACCGACTTCTGCAAAAAAGGAGGCTACTGTAACTTGTCCAATACCTTTAATATCTCCCATCTCTCTCGCCCCTGGAACATCTTGTATGATGTTCTCTACTTCACTCCAGACGCTCTCTAATTGTTCTGAAAGAAGATCGTATTGGTCTAGTAAGCTTTTTAATTTTAACCTAGCTAGACTTCGCCCCTCTTTAATGCCTACTGAACGAAGGGCAACGTTTTTCAACTGAACAACCTTCTTTATTCCCACACCTTTTTTAACTTCTTTACGAATTTCAGCTAGAATTTCCAAGTCTTCACGCTCTAATAACTCATCAGGAAAAAGTCCCATTCTTAGAACTTGTAGAGAAGCTTTTCCATCCCACTTCCCAAAGACCGTTAAATATTCAGGAAAGAAACGGTCGAGCCATTGGTGAACTATATTTTTCACAGCTGTTAGGTCCTGTACCAATTGGTTATATAGGTTCATACCTTCACGTAAATCCGAGTATATACCTTCCGGTAAATTGGGCTCCGAATATCTTCCGCCCTCAATAAGTCTAGAGATAACTCTAGCATCCTTGAAATCATTCTTAGTAGGAGAATTGTCATCTAACTCCTTTGTTTGCTTAACATGAGCTGGATTAACTACAACCACCTTTTTTCCTTTTTCTTTTAGCCAATAAGCCAACGGAAGCCAATAATGTCCAGTAGGTTCCATCCCAATGATGACATCTTCCTTAGACTGTTTAGCTTTGATTTGATTTAACCAGTTTATGAAACCTTCAAAACCCTCATATGTGTTTAAAAATGTATGAGCTTTTCCAAATTGTATACCTCTATAATCTTGTGCTCTTGCGACATGCTTATGTTTAGCAATGTCAACCCCTATAATTAAGGTTTTTTCTGTAAGTTGCAGAATCTTGTCATTTTGTTTATACTTCATTTTATGTCCTCCTTTGGTTATTAAATGTCCTTTGCGCTGATCAGCTTGGACACTTTGTATCATACCAAGGAGGCTTATTTTATTCAAATCTCATTTTGCTTTAATACAGGAATGCTTTCTTATCTTTCAAAAAACCCCTTCATAAGAAGAGGCTAGTTACACTACCATCTCCTTATCTCTCAGCCTTTTAGCTGCAAGAATTAGCACCGTGCTTAAATAAGTCGGTTGCCGGGTATCATCGGGCTAGTCCCTCCACCTGCTCTTGATAAGAAAACAATTTTATTTGAATGGTTGAAAAATAATACGTTTAAAATTCACTTTGGATTATGACAGAAATTTAATATTCTGTCAACTCCCTAATTTAAAATAGATTTAGGTTTTTTATTCTATTCACCACTTCTTCAAGTCGATCTGAATCTGTTAATAACCCTACACGTACGTAACCTTCGCCAAACTTTCCAAATCCGATTCCTGGAGCAACAACGACATGAGCCTTTTCAAGTAATAAATCGGCAAAGCTTTGTGAAGAGTAGCCTTCAGGGACAGGAAGCCATGCAAAAAACGACCCCTTTGGTGCCTGCACGTCCCAACCTATCTCTTTTAAGCCATTTATAAAAGTATTTCTACGTAATTCATAAAGGGCTACTAACTCATCAACACATTCCTGTGATTCAAGTAATGCAGATGCCGCAGCTTCTTGGACTGCACTAAAGATACTAACATAAAGATGATCTTGTAAAAGATTAAGTGCCTCAATGACACTTTGGTTTCCCACGGCAAACCCTATACGCCACCCTGCCATATTATATGTTTTTGAAAATGTATAAATTTCAATTCCAATGTCCTTAGCACCACCAACCTCTAAAAAGCTAGTTGGCCTCGTTCCATCAAAGCCAATGGCTCCATATGCAAAATCATGGACGACACATATATCATTGTTACTGGCAAAATCAACTGTTTCCTCAAAAAATTCTCTTGACGCAACAGCCCCAGTAGGATTATTCGGATAATTTAAAAACATTATCTTGGCTTTTTTCGCAGTCTCTGCGTCTATTTTAGTAAAGTCCGGTAAAAATTCATTTTCAGCTACTAATGGCATATACTCCATTATACCACGAGCTAACTCTACACCGGACAAATAATCCGGATACCCAGGATCCGGAACAAGTGCGATATCCCCAGGATTCATTAGACATTGTGGTATTTCCACTAAGCCTGCCTTACCACCAAATAAAATCGCTACTTCATTCTCAGGATCAAGATCAACATCATATTCTCTTTTATAAAAGGTAGCCACTGCTTGCTTTAAAAATTGTTGTCCTCTAAAAGGTGAATATTTATGATAATTTGGATTTTCAGCAGCCACTTTCAAAGATTCAACTATATGGGCTGGAGTCGGTTGGTCTGGGTTTCCTTGACCTAGATTTATTACATCATGTCCTTCTGAAACTACCTTGCCCACTTTTTCTACAAGTGAAGCAAAAAATTGTTTTGGGAGATTATGTAACAATTGTGATTGCTCGTAATGTTTCATCCTTTACACCTTCTCAAAAAGTTCTTGAATTTCTAGTCACAAATCATATATTGTTAATAACAAAATGTAAAGTAAAAATTTAAAGGTGGTATATTATATGTCATTGAAAATCGCTTGCATCCAACTGGATATCGCGTTTGGAAATCCCGAAATTAATAAACAAAATGCACAAAATGAAATAGAAAAAGTTTATACTGCCCATCAACCTGATGTTATTGTTCTTCCAGAGCTTTGGACAACAGGCTATGATTTAACAAGACTACATGAAATTGCAGATGTTGATGGAAAAGATACAATCACAACGATAAGTGCATTAGCAAAAAAATATCGTGTTAATATTGTTGCAGGCTCTGTTGCCAAGAAAACAAAAGACGGCATTACAAATACAATGTACATCTTTGACAGAGCTGGTGCAGTTGTTGGTGAATATAGTAAACTACATCTTTTTAAGCTTATGGATGAACATCACTATTTACTACCTGGAGATTCCAAAGGACTATTCACAATTGATGGTGTTTCATCTGCCGGTGTCATTTGTTATGATATTCGTTTTCCCGAATGGATACGTGCCCATACGACGCAAGGGGCCGAAGTTGTTTATGTGGTGGCTGAATGGCCATTACCTCGACTTTCACATTGGCGAGCGCTTCTCATTAGTCGGGCGATCGAAAACCAGTGCTATATCATTGCAGTAAATCGATCAGGTAAAGATCCTGCAAATGAATTTGCGGGGCATTCAATGATTATCAGTCCTTGGGGTGAAATAGTATCTGAGGCAGGGGTTGATACTGAAACAATTGTCACAGAAATTGATTTACAAAAAGTCAAAGAAGTCCGTAGCCAAATACCGATTTTTCAAGATAGAAGGCCAAGCTTTTATGAGTAAAATTTCAAAAAAATAATTGACAATTAAAACTTATACTTGGTATGATTCTAAGCAAGCGTTAATATTCTAAAAATTTAATAGTTCAAAATTGCATCAATTGCAATTTTATCTCTTATCAAGAGCAGGCTGAGGGAAATGGCCCGATGAAGCCCAGCAACCGACCGTAATACCACTGCGAAGTGGGGCGCTACTTAAGCGCCAGAATGATTTTTTGTGTTCGTTTTTTTCTAATCATTCTGTAAGGCACGGTGCTAATTCCAACAGAAAGAATTTTTTCTGGCAGATAAGAGGTGCGAAGCTGTGTCTTCAAGCCTCTTTCGATTCGAAAGGGGCTTTTGTTATGTTGTTTTACATAGCAAAGCCTCCAGAGAACAGTAACCAAAACTATTACATGGAGGTTTTAACATATGCCTAACTCAAATCACTCAATCTATAAACCGTTAACTGAAAGCACTGCACTAGCACTCGCAACTAAACTAGGTCTATTTGACAATAACGCCCCTTTAAGAGCAAAGGAAATCGGCGATGGCAACTTAAATCTTGTCTTTCACATTGTTGATGATCACAACAATAAAAGCATTATTATTAAACAAGCACTTCCCTATGCAAAGGTTGTTGGTGAAAGCTGGCCACTAACTTTAAAACGAGCAACAATCGAAAGTAATGCGTTATTAACCTATTCCAATCTAGTACCGGACTTTGTTCCTAAGGTGTATTATACCGATGAGGTTCTTGCTGTAACAATTATGGAGGATTTATCCCATCTACGCATCGCGCGTGGTGGCCTAATTGACGGTATCAACTATCCACTCCTTGCAGATCATATCGGGAAATATTTAGCTCACACTTTGTTTTATACTTCTGATTTTGCATTGAATCCGCAGGAGAAAAAGAAATTAGCTCATAAATTCTTAAATCCAGAACTATGTAAAATAACAGAAGACCTTGTTTTCACTGACCCATTTTTCGACTATGACACAAATGACTATGAAACAGATTTACAATCAGATGTTGAAGAATTATGGAATGATACCGCACTAAAACTGGAAGTTGCTAAACTTAAGCAAAAATTCTTGACTCAAGCGGATGCACTTTTACATGGTGACCTTCATACTGGTAGTATTTTCGCTAGTGAGCAAGAAACAAAGGTAATTGATCCTGAATTTGCTTTTTATGGGCCTTTTGGCTTTGACGTCGGACAATTTATAGCAAACTTACTTCTAAACGCATTATCTCGTAGTAGTGATAAACAAGAGCCTCTTTTCAATCATATCGATAAAACCTGGACTGTTTTTGTCGATACATTTACATATTTATGGGAAAAAGATAGTGTTGAGGCATATTCTAAGGTTAATGGATTCTTAGATCATCTTTTGAAGCAAACGTGTGAAGATGCGATTGGCTTTGCTGGCTGTGAAATTATTCGCCGTACAATCGGCTTGTCACATGTTGCGGATCTTGATCAGATCGCAAATGATACAACAAGAATACAAGCAAAACAACAGGCTTTACAATTAGGAAAAACACTTATACTGAACCGTTCAAATCTTAATGACCCATCCGAAATAAAAGGATATTTTCAAAATAGCTATAGCTACTAAGGGAGTGACACCACACCATGTCTAACACACTAACACTTCCACGTTCAGTGGAATGGAACGAAACATATATTACTTTACTAGATCAACAGAAGCTGCCGCTTGAAACAGTTTTTATAGAATTAAAGACGTTATCAGATGTCTGGGATAGCATTACTAGCTTAAAAGTTAGAGGTGCACCAGCAATTGGTATAACAGCTGCTTTTGGTCTTGCACTAGCAGCACAGAATTATGAAGTAACGTCCATTCAAGAATTCAAAGACAGGTTACAAAAGGATCGAGATTATTTAGCTAGCTCACGTCCTACAGCCGTTAACCTGTTTTGGGCGTTAGATCGGATGGTTAGAAGTATTAGCAAAGCTATCTCAGTGAATGAGGCGAAGACAACTTTAACCCACGAAGCAATTCGTATCCAGGTTGAAGATGAAGCAGTTTGTCGTCAAATCGGTGAATACGCACTTTCTCTCTTTAAGAATAAAGATAAAGTGTTAACCATTTGTAATGCCGGCTCTATTGCGACAGCACGCTATGGCACTGCACTAGCCCCTTTTCATTTAGCAAAAGAGAGAAATATAGAGTTACAAGTTTTCGCTTCTGAAACACGTCCTGTTTTACAAGGCTCAAGACTTACAGCTTGGGAACTCAAGCAATCTGGAGTAGATGTAACATTGATTACCGACAACATGGCCGCCCATACAATTGCTGCAAAAGGTATCAATGCTGTCATTGTTGGCGCCGATCGTATCACCGCTAATGGAGATACCGCCAATAAAATTGGCACCTATGGTCTTGCTCTTTTAGCAAAAGCCTTTAATATCCCGTTTTATGTAGCTGCTCCAATATCCACGTTTGACGTGTCCCTTCAATCTGGTAGAGAAATACCGATTGAAGAACGACACGAAGATGAGGTAACTCATCTAAATGGACAGCGTATCGCCCCAGAAGGAATTAAAGTCTTCAATCCAGCATTTGATGTGACACCTAATGAACTAATTACTGCAATCATTACAGAACAAGGAATTCTATACAACGGGACTTATACAAAATCCATTGAAAAATTATTTAATGGATAGCTAGTAATTCAAACAAGCGGAAGGGTCGGAAGCCTTCCGCTTATTTTCAATTCCCCCCACATCTAAAGAAGGATTCACTTCATAAATTTTACCCTCTTCCTGGGTAGGCATTTTATAGATTCCAGTAGCTGTTTCTTCGTTTTACTTGCCCTATATTTATGAAACAATTTTATATTCCATCGTTACTTACTCCTTTGACATTAGTTGTGCCTTTCTTGCTCTTTTTCTTTTTAGCAAAATAAGTGTACCGAAAGTAAGAACTATAAGAATAACACCAATAATACCAATTGAATAAATAACTTCTCCTATTTGTTCAATATTGTTACCAAAGAAGTATCCTGTCGAAAATAGCAGGAGTGTCCAGATAAACGCTGTAGAATAGGCATAAAATGCAAACTTACGAAAGTCCATTTTGTGACTACCTGATAAAAATGGGACGAAATGTCGAACACCAGGAAAAACATATCCGACTACAAGTGCTACAGGTCCATACTTTTCAATGAGAACTTCAGATTTTTCTATGTATTCTTTTATTTTTTTATATCTCATTAACCTAGTGTGGATTGATTTATAGCTAAATCTTCCTAATAAATATAGTGTCGTTAAACTCGACATCACACCGGCGAAAGTGACGATAAATCCCGGTAAAGGCTGGAGTAAACCTTTGGAAGTAATAAAACCACTTGTCATCACAATTACTTCATTTGGCACCGGCAAACCAAAAAAACCGAGCCAAAGAATGAAATATAAAGCTATATAGCCATATTCTTTAATGATTAACATTAGTGATTCTATCTCCACGTTGTAACTCCCCTTATTGAACTATTTATAAAAAAACATAGCTACATGACCTATTAGTTACCTAGTGTAAAAAAAAGAAAACACGTTAAACATTTCGCAGGACAATTAGGTCGACTTATATGTCAGTTGCTAATTTCTATAGCTACCTTCAATCATTAATAGCTTTTCTTTCAAATCAGTCCTATTACCCGCATACCCGGTTAGCGTATTATTTTTACCTATCACACGATGACATGGAATAATGATCGGAATTGGATTTGCACGGTTTGCTTGACCCACAGCCCTAACAGCTTTTTCATTGTTTATTGCTACTGCAATATCTTTATAGCTGCATGTTATTCCATATGGAATACTTTGTAGTTCTGTCCATACTTTCTGTTGAAAATCAGTACCGCTGTATTTTACAGGTAGGTTAAATTCTTTCCGGTTCCCTTCGAAATACTCATTTAATTGTATAACACATTCCTTGATTATTGGCAATTCTTGATCTCTACGTACATTATACCTTGAAATAGTTTTATTCCAATCGATTTCCGATAAAGAAATATCAATAATATATTCACCATCCGAAACAATATAGATCGTTCCAAATAAGGCTGTTTTTAGTGTTCCGTATTGTAGGAGCATGATTAAACCTCTCTCATGTTTGTTTCAATTGGTAAAGTTATATGAAACACCGAACCAACACCGATTTTACTAGTTACTTTTATTGAACCCTTATGTTCTTCAATTATTTTATAGCTAACCATTAACCCAAGTCCAGTACCACGATCCTTTGTCGTGTAAAAAGGCTCACCTAGTTTCTTAAGCTTATCTTTTGGAATTCCACAGCCTTCATCCCTAATTGACACAATGATTTGGTCTTCATCTTGATGTATTCTTACAAAAATGGTTCCACCTTTTGGCATTGCCTCAATAGAATTTTTTATAATATTAATAAAAACCTGTTTTAATTGATTGGGTTCACAATATAAATATGGTAATTTTTCATCTAATTTAGATATGATTTGTACATTATTTAGAATGGCTTGCGGCTTCAACAAATCGATTGTATCTGTCATTACTTTTGTAATATCTTTACTTTGGTAGCTTAAGGCCTGTGGTTTTGCTAGAATTAAAAATTCAGTAATAATCATTTCTATTCTTTTTAATTCCGTTGTTATAACATCAAAGTACATTGAGAAGTCTTCCTTTACACTTCCTTGAAGTAAATGAATGAATCCTTTTAATGCGGTCATTGGATTTCGTATTTCATGAGCGATTCCGGCGGCAAGTTCACCAACCACCGATAAAGTGTCAGACTTTCGCAGTCTCTCCTCCAATTCTTTTTTCTCAGTCACATCACGGAAAAGCGCCATATGGACATTTGGAATGATCTGTTTTCTACACGCAAATTCCAATATTTTTTCAGTCCCATTGTACAAGACAAATATTTTTTCACCACGCTGTTGCATTTGATTATTAAACAAACCTTCAGCCATTTTACTATCTTTAGTAATAATAATTTCAGTAAGCTTTTTACCAATACATGATACTTCACAAACCTCAAGGATAGTTGCAGCCACTGGATTTATTGCAATAATTTTATAATTATCATTTAAAAGAACAATTCCATCCATAACTGTATCAAATATTTTTCGAAACTTTAGCTCACTTTCACGCAGCTCTTTTTCCATCCTTTTTCGTTCTGTTACATTTCGATAAGCAGTCATATTATAGCCATCGATAACATGCTTTTTCGAGGTGAATTCTAAATGTTTTACTTCACCATTTGGCATATAAAATGGAAGTTCAGCTCTTATTTGTCCTTGTTCATATAACTCATCATAGATGGACTGAGCATCCTGGTTATTTTTTATAAAATCCATTAAATTATGGGTAAGCAATTCCTCTACAGAAAGTTCAAACGTTCTACTTGACGATCCATTGGCTCTCATAATGTTGTGGTCATCATCCCAAATTATAATTGCATCTAGCGCATATTCAAACATATCCCGGAATCGTTCTTCACTTTTCCTTAGCTCTTCTTCCATCATTCGTTTTTCGGTATTATCTCTTAAAATACACATATACAGATTATTATACGTATTTGCTGTAGCGGTAAATTCAAATATTTTCTTACGTCCATCTTTTGTAATAATTGGCAGGTCCCCTTGTGCCCTTCCATTCTTTTGTAGTAGGTGTTTTAGTTTGTTAATTTTATACCCACATGAAGGATCAATTAATTGTTCTAAAGAATAGTTTATTAAGTCGCATTTCTCCATTACTAAGCTTTTACAAAATGATGGATTAACATCAATAAAATTTCCTAATTCATCAATTAAAATAATTCCGTCAGGAGAACGATTAAATACATCTTTAAACATTTGTTCATTTACAAGCCCTTCTTTTTCAAGTGCCTTCTTTGACGTCACATCTCTCATTATTGATAAATCAAAGCCGTTCTCAAAGACATGCCTTTTGGCGTCAAATTCGATGATTTTTACTTTTCCATTATCTAATGTAACAATTAACTCTTCGCTCAAAGAACCATTTACCTCGAGGGATTTCAGTTGATTTGCAATAGTACATTCGTCAACAAGAATTAGAAAGTCACGAATATTACGAGTTACTAATTCTTCCTTTGAAAGCTCAAACATCGCACAGGCCGCTTCATTAACATCTTTAAAATTTGCATCTTTATCAAATACGACTATCGCATCTAGTGCTCTATCAAAAATTACCTTTAATTTATTTCTTTCTTGGCGGAATAATTCGTTTTCTGTTTCCAATGCTTGAATCCTATCTTTTAACCTCTGAATTTCAAAATCTGTAGCTTCGATTTCCAAGCGGACGAGCCTCCTAACAAATATCGTTATTTCAAAAGATTCTCCATCGTTCGACATATTCCTTCCACAAAACGCAAATGAAACATAAAGGAAGTGAATTGTGCTTGGATATTCAATAAACCAGTACTTTATAAATACTGGTTTTTGCGGTTACTTAAGTGTAAACTTGCCTATCATTTTATTTAATTGTGCTGCAAGATCAGATAATGATTCTGCACTGTCTGCAATAAGCTCCATTGAACTATTCGTTTCCTGAACAGAAGCAGAAGTTTGCTCAACACCTGTTGCTGACTGTTCTGAAACAGCTGCAATGTTTTCAACCGCGTTATTCATTGTTACTGTATTTTCTGCAATTTCGACAAGACTACTTGTTATATCTTCAATATTCTCGGACATATTTGTTACAGCAGTATTAATATCTTTAAATGTTTGTCCTGTGTTTTCTATTTGTTTGGTGCCTTCCTCAACTTGTTTATATCCTAGTAATAAGGATTCAGCTACATCATTTGATTCCTTTTGAATACTTAAAACAATATTCCTTATATCTTTTACTGAATGCGAAACCCCCTCGGCAAGCTTTCTTACTTCATCTGCAACGACAGCAAAGCCTTTCCCATGTTCACCGGCTCTTGCAGCTTCGATGGCTGCATTTAAAGCTAGGAGATTTGTTTGATCAGCGATTTCTCGGATTACTTGGACTAATGTTGAAATTTGTTTTGTTTGTTCGTCAAGACCTTTTACCTTACTTACAGAAAGCTCCATAACATTATTGATTTTATTCATTTGAATGGTTGATTCATTCATAGCCATGTTCCCCTTTTGGGTTAATGCCAATACTTCATCTGAGGATTGTCTTACCCGGATCCCTGTATCGTTAGCCGTGTTAATTTTCACTACATAATCCTCCATCATCCGTGCAAGGACAGTAGATGAATGTGCTTGTTCTTCTGCACCTGTGGATAATTCCTGCATGGTTGAGGCAACTTGCTGACTGGCTGCTTTGACCTCAGTTGATGTTCCGGTTAGTTCAGTGCTCTTGTCTGTTACATGAGAAGATACTGCCGAGATCTCTTGAATCATCATCTGTAAGCTTTCTCTCATCTTATTAATTGACTTACTCAACACACCAATCTCATCATCGCTTTCCTGCTCAAAAGCAGTAACATTTAAGTTCCCGCTTGCAATCGAATGTGAGATTGTAATTAATCTATCAAATTTCTTTTTAACGATACGGCCAATTATTACTATGCTTATTATTCCAACAGCCGCAGACACGATGATGGAACCTATTAGAACAATAATTGTAGACTTCAGATTAGTACTCGCAGAATCAACAGCAGCCTTACTAGCAGTCTTCAATTCGCTTCTAAGCTCAGTAAGCATTGAAACGGTATTTTGTATCAACTCGTCAGCAGCTTTACTCGCTTCTGTAGAACTGAGCTTTTGTTGAGCCTTAACAGCTGGAATGACCTTTTCAGCAAATAACTGGATCAGCTCTCTCTCACTATCTACAACTTTGTTAAATACTTGTTTGTGCTCAGGTTTTAGTAAAGACGGTCGTATTTGTGCTTCAAGAACAGTGAAATCTTCCGTTAATTTTTGAAAAGAATTCATATGTTTTATATTGCTATTTTCAATATACATACTTATTTCACTTCCAAGCTGTTGAAACACTGTCGCCATTTCCGTAATAGCGACTGAGTTGTCTCCACTCTTTTCTACTTCTATCATCTTGTTATTTACTGCAGATAATTGAGTAAAAATTACCACTGCTGATATGCAGAATGAAACGAGGGTTATAGCAAAAGCAAGTCCATATTTCTGTCCTAACCTTAAGTTTTGCCACCTTACCGACTTTAGCAGTTTACTTTTTTGCGGACTTTGAAGCAGTGGGTTTTCTTTCTTGTTATCATTTTTTTTCTTTCCTTTTATCACTCAATATTCCCCCTTTTATCTATCTATACAGAAAATAACCAATTATCTAATAATTAATTTACCTAATTATAGAGTAAATTGTCGAAAATTCCAATAAATTAAGTTAATTTAACGTTTTATATTTTCTGCAGATCTATTCAGCACTTTAGGGCCATTAATTTCGAATGCCAAAAAGCCATACAATGAATTATACTTTGTATGGCTTTCTTCTATATTTATCCCATATTAAGGGGCAGTAAAACCCACACTGATTTAGTTTCCCTTATAGATATGGATTTTCGTGGCGAGCCTTCAAGCGCAGCCATCTTCGTTCAACTTCTTGTTCAAATTCTTCAAGCATGTCTTTATTTTCCTCTATTAACAAATGCTTTGTTTTTCCCATATATTTTAACCATTCGCTAAGTGGTACTCGTTTATCTTTGTCCTCTGGATTATAGGTAATCTTTGTTTCTCCGCGTTCGATTTCATATAACGGGAAGAAGCAGGAATCAACCGCTGCCTTAACAATTGTTTCTCCATAACGATCATCTGATTTCCAATTAAGTGGACAAGTAATTAATAATTTACCATACACCGTTCCTACATTCCCGGCATACCACTGTGCTTTCGCTGCTTTTTTAATTAAATCCTGTGGATAGCTTTCAGTACCCGTAAACACATATGGAATGTTTGTAGATGCCATTATTTGCGGTGTATCCTTATGATGAAACGCTTTACCTTTTTGTGTTTTTCCAACTCCAGAGGTACTAGTCATATGACCCATAGGTGTTGAGTAAGACATTTGAGAGCCTGTGTTCATATACCCCTCATTATCGTATTCTAACATAATAAGTTTATGATTTCGGAGTGCGGTTCCAATTGCAGATCCCATTCCTATATCCATACCACCGTCACCAGTTATCATGACAAAAGTGACATCATCAGAAACTTCAATTTCCCCGCGACGCTTCAATTCAAAAAATGCTTCTGCTGTCCCTGATAATGTTGCAGCTCCATTTTGAAACAGATTATGAATCATTGTTTGCTTATGTGAGCTATGCGGATAAGAGGTTGTTGTCACATAGGCACAGCCTGTTTGGAATAAGACAACGATATCGCCTTCTATTCCTTTAAAAAATAATTCTAAGCCTGGGAATATCCCACAACCAGGACAAGCACCATGACCTGAAGCAATTCGTTTCGGTTTTGTTGTCAGAGCTCGTATTGGCGGGATTTTCACTTTTAATTTATTTGTCTGTGGGTCTTCTATTACTTCAATTAGTCCTGAATTAAAGGATTCCCCGTGCATTGGTTCAATCACTGGTTTTAATTTATTTTCTTCATTACCAGCGACAATTCCATAATAGTCAAACGGCTTTTTAGCATATCCTTCATTCATTGCTTCAATCGCCATATCAAAGAATGCAGCAGCATCGTCTGCATAAAAGTCTTTTCCACCAACCCCAAATACTCGGCTTAAAACAATCGTATTGTTTTCTTTATCTTCTTGTAGTGCCGATTTAACCTCGTGTGTCATATTTGGACCGTTTGCACCGTAGGAATCAGCACGTTCACCTATTAATAATACCTTCACATTTTTTAGTGCAGTTCGAATTTGCTCAGATGGAAAAGGACGGATGATATTTGGACTAATAACACCCGCTTTTATTCCTTTTTTACGTAATGTATCTACTACATCCTTTGCAGATTCCCCGGCTGAGTTTAGTAGAAACAATGCAACTTCTGCATCTTCCATTTTATATAAATCTAGTACCGGATAGTCACGCCCAGATAGCTTTGTATATTCAGCAGATACTCTTTCAAAAACATCTCCCGCTGCGTATAAAGCTTGAGATTGCTGATAGTTATTATTAATTAAGTCATCGCCATTCATATGTGCCCCAATTGTAACTGGCTTCTTAGGATCACGAGCCTGTGGATAATCTGTTGGACATTCACCAACAAAATCTTGAACGATTTTGCGATCCTTAAAATAGTTTACTTTTCTCTTTTGATGTGATGTAAAAAAGCCATCATAAGCAACAATGACTGGCAGTCTAACCTCTGAGTCCTCAGCTATTTTCAAGGCCATTATGTTCATGTCGTAAACAGCTTGTGGGGTACTTGCCAGTAGGATGATCCACCCTGTATTTAAGGCAAAGTATAAATCAGAATGATCACCTCGAATATCAAGCGGTCCACTAATTGAACGAGTAACTAAATTCATAACCATTGGAAATCTTGTACCCGATTGAACTGGTAACTGTTCTAGCATATACATAAGACCATTTGCACTAGTTGCATTGAAAACCCTGGCGCCCGTTACTGCTGCTCCGTAACAGATCCCTGCAGAGCCATGTTCCCCATCTGCTGCAATTAGTTGAATATCATGTTCACCACGTGTTTTCATTTGATCCAAATATTGTGCGACCTCTGTTGAAGGAGTGATTGGGAAATACCCCATCAAGTGATAATTTATTTGAGCAGCGGCCATAGCTGCCATTTCATTACCAGATTCAAAGGTTGTCACTTGTTGGGCTTGAGTTGTTTGCGTTATTTCTTCTTCTAAAGTAGCCATTAATTCACACCTCCGATAAGTAATGGAAATTTCTGAGGAACTCTATTGTTTTCGGCATAACCAAGAACTTCTCTCATATCCATAAGTGCATCTGTTGGACATGCTTCCACACATTTTAAGCATCCTTTACAATACTGATAATCAATTCCTCTTAAGAACATCTGCTTTCGACCACGTTTGTCCCAGCCTTCTTCCCATACAAAACAAAGATCAGGGCAAACCGTGTCACATGCTGCACAATTGATACATTTCTCCATTTCAAAACTAGGCAAAAATCCTTGGCGAGATCCACTTAAATCTTTGAAAATACTATTCGCATTTGCAGTTATTACTCCACCTATATCCCCAGTTTCATAGCCTAGGAGCGGAGTCGTACGAACAAATTGTTTTTTCATTGCATCTGCAGGAGTCTCGTACTGTTTAAACTTCACTTCCTCATAGCCACGATTAAATGTACGAATATTTGATTCAACTAAATGTGGATATTTATGTTGAAAAGTTTTTCGAATGACATCTCTCATAATATCTGGATCTAAAAAATCACATATTCTAAAAAGAGCCCCTAGCATTGCGGTATTAACCTTTGTCTTTTCTTCCAATGCAATCCCCAGTGCATCGACAATCGCTAAGGTTCCATATTTCAATTTCAAATCGTTTTTAATCGAATCAAAGTCTCGTACTGAATTCACAAGGACAACACCGTCTTGATCAAGTCCACTTACAACGTCAACCGTTTTATAAAGCGCCTCATGAAAAACACCGATAACATGTGGTTGCTCAATTGGGCTATGATCACGAATTTCAGTGTCACTGTCACAATAACGAACAAAGCTTTTTACAGGCGACCCTTTCTTTTCTGATCCATATGATGAAAAATTCGAGCCATTTAAACCAAGCCCTAACACTCCTGCTTCTGCAAGCATTTTCCCTGCTAGGTTGGCTCCGAGTCCACCAATGGACTCCAGTCTAATTTCAAAGAAACCGAGATTACTCTTTTTAGGTAATATCGACAATATTATCCCCCCATTACTTTTTATGTAGCTTATCCAATTGAAAGGTTGGACGGGTTAAATCCCCATTTACTATTTTATTAAAAAATCATTTTTAAAGATGTGATAAATATCAAACATCATATAGTTTTTTTGTAATACACCTAATTTTTTTTGGATTTTTTTATTAGTATTAGTAATTTGGAAGCGGTTGCTTTATTATATAACAGACTTATTTTTTGTGATGTAACAGATAACATGGCTGTTACTAACTAAACGACGCCTACACATCCTTCTCTAGCGCTTTTCAATCGGTGTTGTAAATGGGACATCAAAGGCATTGATAAGGAAAATAATGATCATAATGGACAATGCATATGTTAGCAATGGCCTTGTCTGGTGAAGGCGAATCAAACTATACATCGTATAATAAAACGGAATCTCCATCCAAAATTTCCAGCCATTATTAAATTGAAGGTATCCAGCCATAATAATTATTTTTTCCACAGCTAAAGAAGCCAAAACCCATACCGTAATATATCTGATATGACGACTATTTCTAAATCCATTTGGATAATTTGTTAAAAAGAGTAATGAAATTGCAGGAAGAATGATGAAAGTGTACACCAAATCTACACTGTTGTGAGTAAGTATCACATCCGGTTTGTAAGTCCATAATAAATGTTTAGTACACAAATAGTTATACAAAAGATCACTTGATGCCACATAAAGTAGCGTTGGATGATACTTACCCCAATTCCGCCAATCTGCCTTCCACCAAGTGATGATTAAAATAATAACCATAAAACCAATATGCATCATGTGCCATCCCCCGCGTTCTGTCCTAATCTTAGTATGTAAAATATTGGGATATATATGTAATCTTGCGCAAAAAACAAGCAGCTCATGACCCCTTGTTCGTTTAGTAACCATTTAATTCCAAACCCATATCCAAAATCATCCGCTATCACCAGCTAGTTTTTCCTCATCACCATATATTCTAATGATTTTACGTTTACGTTCCCTGATAATTTGGCTAAAATATGATAGAATAATATGTTGTCCATGTTTTTGTAAGTATTAATGTGAGGATACTTCCTATACTATGAAGTATGTTACATGAGTAGAAATGAGGAAACTACAATGAAAATAGTAGTAAGTACATTAAATGCCAAATATATTCATACAAGTTTGTCGATACGTTTTTTAAAAGCCTATGCTGCACCTGAGTTTGATATTGAACTTGCGGAATACACTATTAAGGACCCCATCATGAACATCGTCTCTGACATATACAGTAAGAAACCTGAGGTCCTAGGGTTTAGTTGCTATATATGGAATATCGAAGAAACCATTAAAGTCATTAAAATGCTAAAGAAAATTGATCCAAAATTAACCATCGTAATAGGTGGACCTGAAGTAACATATGATGTGCGGGAATGGTTAGAACGTATACCTGAGGTAGATTTTATTGTTATTGGTGAAGGTGAGGAGACCTTCAAGCAGTTATTGCTTCAAATACGAGATCAAGCTAATTATGATGGAATTTCAGGGATAGCTTTTCGTGATAACACAGAGTTTGTGATTAGACCACAACGAAACAAGCTAGACTTAAAGGAGCTTCCGTCACCTTTTCGCTTTCAAGAAGATATCCACCAACTCTCAAAGCGTGTAACCTATATCGAAACAAGTAGAGGCTGTCCGTTTAGCTGTCAATTCTGCTTGTCATCAATTGAAGTAGGTGTACGTTATTTTGACCGCGAAAAGGTAAAAGATGATATCCGTTATTTAATGGAAAATGGTGCGAAAACGATCAAATTTGTGGACCGAACCTTTAATATAAGTAGAAGCTATGCAATGGAAATGTTCCAATTTTTAATTGATGAACATAAACCTGGAACTGTTTTTCAATTTGAGATTACTGCTGATATTATGAGACCTGAGGTTATTGAATTTCTAAATAACAATGCACCTGCAGGCTTATTCCGATTTGAAATAGGCGTTCAATCTACAAATGACGCTACAAATGAGCTTGTTATGCGTAAACAAAATTTCAATAAGCTGACCCGAACTGTCACTCTGGTTAAAGAAGGCGGGAAAATTGATCAACATCTTGACTTAATCGCTGGACTTCCAGAAGAGGATTATAACTCATTTCGCAAAACCTTCAATGATGTATTTGAGATGCGTCCTGAAGAGCTTCAGCTTGGATTTTTAAAAATGCTTCGTGGAACTGGCTTACGACTTCGGTCAGCCGATCATGGTTATGTCTATATGGATCACTCACCATATGAAATCCTATCCAATAATATCTTGTCATTTGATGATATTATTAGGATTAAACAGGTAGAAGACGTTCTTGAAAAGTATTGGAATGACCATAGAACGGATGCAACGATTGAATATCTAGTTAACCATGTATTTGAAACACCCTTTGACTTCTTCCAACAGTTTGGAGCGTTTTGGGAAGAGCAGGGCTGGTCAAGAATCGGTCATCAGTTAGAAGATTTATTTAAGAGACTTCAAGCATTTTTAGCAGCCATTGAAATAAAAGAACTCTCAATCATTGAAGGCTTTATGAAGTATGATTATCTTCAAAATCATAAATATAAGCCACGTAAACCTTGGTGGACAGATATGATGACGAAGGAAATGCGAACAACCTATTATAATCAAATTCAAGAAAATCCCTTACTACTTGGCGGGGCATTTAATCAATTAAAATTATCAGAAAAAGACTTATACAAGCATACCGTGCTTGAAACAATACCGTTTGATTTAGCGCATTATAAAAAGACTGGTGAAATCCTTACTGGAGAATCAATCATGCTAGTCTATTTTGACCCATTTAATCACCGTGCAGAAGTATTTACCTCGCTTTCACAAACGGTGTGAAAATAGCCCGCCTATCGGCGCGTCGATTAAAACCCGCCACGTCCTGTGGCGAACATCGACATCAGCACATCCTGTGCAGTCAAGCATAAGAAAATCCGTCTGGAAGGTTGTTCTTTGACCTTCCAGACGGATTGCTTATACCATAGAGCCGATGGAGAACGGAGCTTTACACAAAAAAAATTTAGGATTATTCCTCTTTTTCAGTTGTCTTTTTAGTATCTTTGTCTTTTCTATTAGTATCTGCTAAAAGTTCGTATGCCTTAGAAGCGTTGGGATCCCCCATCTCATGACCAAATTCTTCTTTTAACAAATCCTTTGACATCACATGGTTTTTATCTCCTGCATGCTGCTTTTTTTTCACTTCTTTTCTCATGTTTTACTCTCCTGTACTATTGCCTTTTTTTGAATTCCGAATTGCACCCTTTGCTGGATTTTCATGTGTAGCTTCTGCTGAAAACTCAGTATCAGGTAGACTTTCAGTAGGTGTGAAAGCTGATTTCCTTGCTGCATCCCTTGCTACTTTTCGTTTCATGTACCTTTCCCCCTAAATTTTAATATTGTTCTACTTTAGTTTGTCCATTTTTAATTGAAACTAAATCAATAAACATCCTTATTCTTCATCGTTTGTATAGGCAATTAAGACAATCTCTTCGCCGGTAGAAGAACGTAATTCCTATCCATAGTTTTAATTTTTGTTAATTGTTCAGATGACAAATGCGCGACTGGAAATTGTTCTTGTTGGTCTATCAAATCCTTACCTTTCTTTGTGGTGTACGTATATTTTTCGCTTCAGACTTTATTTTGATAAGTGGTATTAATTGGAAGTATTTTTTAGTGCTCTGCTTTGTTTAGTTAGTTTCACATAAAGTAGAGTGTGAAAGCTTACTCATATATTTTTCGCCTCTGCCCATACTAAAACTAAATCCTAAAGGAAAGAGGTGTTTAGTCTGGCAAAAAAGAAAAAGCAACAAAAGGACCTTGGTTCTCCCATATTAGACGAGACACAACCACATCAAATCAGTTCACCCACATTTAAAGGGACTGGAATCAAGATGCAAGAGCCATTTACCAATGAACATGGGGTGGTAATTGGAGATAGCTTCTATGATTCACCTAACTCACCTTTAAATAATTGGAGTGACGAGATAGACCCTGAAGTGATGGCTGGAGATGAATGGGTACATCCTACAAATGACATAGGCTGGAATACGAGTGAAAATCGTGAACTACTAGAAAGTAAAAAACCGCCTCAAGGAGTACCTTTCATGCACCCTGCTAAAGATGTTGGCTATGGTCAGGATTAATAAGAAAAGCGCAGGGCGCCTGGAGCTATACCACTTTATAATTTCGTTAATTCACATAAAAATGAAGAGGGGTTAGCCCTCTTCATTTTTATTTTTACTCATGAAGTTTGTTTAGGAGTTATCGCAAATAATGTGACAATCCCCGCAATAACACATAACGCCGTTGTGCTATAGAACATAACTTGGTGTGATGTTTTCATCAAAATGGCAAACACCGGAGGTCCAAGCGCTACACCTACAAACCTCATCGAACTATAGATTGAAGTGATTGTTCCACGCTGTTCCTTTTCTATTCCTTCTGTTAAAAATGCATCTAGGCATGGCAAAGCTACTCCAATACCTAGACCAGAAAAGAAAAAGGCAGTCAACAAGAACCAAATATTTTGTGAGAAACTGATAATAAAAATAGCAAGAGATAATAACATTAGTCCTGAAAACGTAATCCATTTCATAAGCACTTTATTCTTGCTGATTTTTTTCCCTGTAAAATAGGATGCCAAACAAAGCGATGCTAATGGAATCGCCAACACTAAACCTTTTTTTAACCCATGAATTCCATGCTTATCCTCTAACATACTTGATAAATAAAACAATACACCAAATAACACAAACATTAAAATACAACCGATCGCAAAGATGGCATATATCCATCGGCCTTTACTGTGAAAAATTTCACGAATTGCATAAAAAAATTCTTTAAATGGAACTGGTGCGTTTTTAGATTCAGGTGTTTTCACTAGAAAAATCATTAGTGCGATGGAAATAATACAAAATATTGGAAAGGCAAAAAACGGTGAAAACCACAAAATGCTTGCTAAAAAAGCACCCAATATTGGACTCAACACTTTCCCTAATGTGTTGGATGTTTCAATAACTCCTAAAGAACTACTAACTTCTTCTTCATCACGAAACATATCACCAACAAGCGGCATTACTATCGGGGCAGCTCCTGCAGCACCAATTCCTTGAAATATTCTTCCAATCAATATATAGACATATGGACTATCTGCCATCCATGAACCCCAGCCTGCAATAAGTCCTCCTATACCAGCTATTATTAGGCTTGGAATGATTACCTTTTTTCTTCCAATTTTATCTGAGAGATATCCTGCGACCGGAATGAGAAATATCGCAACAATAGAATACACAGTAATAATCATGCTTGACTGAAAGGTAGAAATGCCTAACTTTTTCTCGAATAGTGGTAGCACTGGAATTAACATAGAGTTTCCTAAGGTCATAACTAATGGAATCGATGCAACAGACACTATTGCCCAACGTTTTCCGTTATGTTTCTTTTTATTGGCTACTTGTTTGTTATAGGATAAATCCTTTGTATATTCCATTTTCATTCCTTCCTTTATAACTAATACACTGCTTCCATTACTATTTGTCTAATTCGTTCATTTTATGTCTAAGGTTGTTTTGTTACAATATTTGCAATCTCCTACTTTAACTACATTCTTTTCATCCATTGCCATACTTCAAATGCGTGATGTGAGCTCATTTGGAAAGCATCTTCTAAAAATGAACTTCTGGTTGTGAGCATTCACGGCCAGCTCGCTTAAGTGTTAAGAAATAAGCAGTAGCAATTTCACGGTCATTAAATTGCTGTACGTCCAATTTTTGGATCATAAAAAAAACTTTGTCGAAGCATGAGTTTTAACCGATGATAACCCGCTCTTTAGGATAATGATAATTCGCATCAACAGATTTTTTACCAAGTAAAAATAAGAATGTCAAAATACCAATTCTTCCAATAAACATTAGTGTAATAATAATAATCTTACCAATGTTACTAAGCTCTGACGTGATTCCCATTGATAATCCTGTTGTTCCAAACGCCGAACTCACTTCAAAAATAATTTCTAAAAGGGTGTGTTTTTCAGTTATGGATAAAATGATGGTTGAGACCGAACATAATATAAACGCCATCATTGTTACGACCAATGATTTTATGATGTCTTCTTCATGAAGTTCACGTCTAAATAGCCTAATTGATTTTTTTCCTCTAGCATAATGAAATAAAAACAAGAGGTTGAGCGCAAATGTAGTTGTCCTTATGCCCCCACCTACTGAACTAGGTGATGCACCAATAAACATTAAGCCAGAAATAACTAATATGGTTGGAACCGTAAATTGACTAACATCCATTGTGGCTAACCCACCACTTCTTGTTGTTACTGATTGAAACAGTGCATAGAAAAATGTTTCATGCCATGGTCGACCCTTAAAGAAGTAGTTAAATTCTAAAATAAGTATTAGGATTGTCCCACCTACAATTAAACCTAAAAAGGTAATGGTAGTTAGCTTTGTGAATAATGAAAAGCGATACCTTCCCTTTCTATGAATGAGAAAATCCTTTACCTCAATTAACACTGGAAATCCAATTGCGCCTAATGTAATTAATATCATCATGATAAATTGAACAAAGTAATCATTTGCAAATGGAATCATCGAAGCACCCGTAATATCAAAACCACCGTTTGTCGTTGCACTAACCGATGCGAAAAATCCGTGTAAAAATGCTTCATCCCATGTAGGGTAATACTTTATAAAATATGTACCTAATATTAATGTACCGATTGCTTCAATCAGTAGGATAATAATAATAATTTGTTTTAATAAATTAACCAACCCAGATAAGTGGGATTGATTTTGGTCTATCTGAATTAATCTTCGCTCTCTTAACCCGATTTTCCGACCCATTACAAGCCAAATAAATGTTCCAAGCGTCATGATCCCAATACCACCAAATTGAAGCACGAATGCAAGTATAAAATAACCTTGCACACTAAAGGTTTCAGCAATTGATACAGAGCTTAACCCAGTTACACTTACAGCACTAGCAGCAGTGAATAGTGCATCTATAAATGATAATTCGATCCCTGGTTTATGAGCAATCGGTAAGCTGATTAGCCCCACCGAAACAGAAACTGCGATAAAATAGAAGATAACAATTAACTGCGCAGGGGTCAGTTTATTAAGAAACTTTATAAATTTACTCCACATTATTTTCATTCCTAACTAATACATTTTCTATCTAAATACTATAACACAAAGATTACTTTGTTAGTACAGAGTTCATTACTCTAATCTTAAGGAGCAGCACTAGTTTTTTTGTCTAGCTCCAGGCGCCCTGCGCTTTTGTTCATTAATATTTACAACTCTCTATTGTAAGTGTATCCAGAGTGGGAAAAAATGCTACACTTGAATTATCTATATAACTGGAGGTTATCTTATGCTGCTACCTTCCTTAGCAAAAAAAATAGTATCTGAAGTCCGTAGACTACTTGATGAGGATATTATTGTTGTCGATGTAAGTGGAACGATTATTGCAAGTACTGATAAAAATCGAATTGATACCTTTCATGAAGGCGCTCTTTTAACATGTCAAGAACGTACAAAACGTATCATAACGAAAAATGAGGAGACACAGCTTAAAGGTGTTAAAGCCGGTATTAATTTGCCAGTCTTTTTTCAAAATGAAGTAATTGGCGTGATCGGAATAACTGGTGAACCCGATAAGGTTTCACCATATGGAGAAATTTTAAAAAAAATGACAGAGTTACTCATCCAAGAAAGCTATTATGCCCAACAATTAGAACTCGATTCAAGAGTGTTAGAAGCATTCGTGTTTGATTGGATACAACTGAAGGAATGGCCTGAAACGTTTTATGACCGTGGGAAACTCCTTGATATTGATCTTACCATACACAGACAAGTCATCATCGGAAGTATTAGCAACACTAATGATTTACACTCAAACACATGGAACTACCTGAAAAAAAAGTATGTAAACCATACTAAATCTGATGTAATCGTGAGATGGGGAAATGATCGATTTTTGATTTTAAGAGCAATTGAGCAAGATCAAAAAAAGCCGAATATTTATTATCAGTTTGAACGATTAAAAGAACGCCTTGAAAATGATTTACACGATACATTGTCGTTTGGAATTGGTCAAGTTGTTGCACCAAACCTTGTTCGAGCTTCTTTTGAACAAGCTCAACGTGCATTGGCTGTTGCTAAACTAACACATTCAATTGTTTTTGATGAAGATTTAAAGCTCGAAATGATATTACAAGGAATAGGCGCCAAGACTCGCAGTGAATTTGTAAAGCGTGTAATTGGTGGGCTTAGTGATGAGCAAGAGCTAATTGAAACATTACGAACGTTTTTTAAACATAATCAGTCATTTAAAAAAACCTCAGAGGCACTACATATCCATGTAAATACCCTACATTATCGGTTAAAGAGAATTGAAGACGTAACAGGACTAAACCCTAGAGATTTTCGCGACACGGTCACAATTTATTTGGCTCTTCAATTATTAGATGAATCTCTAATAAAATATGATGTAAACGGTTAATTTTTGTATGTAAAACTATAGCGGATCATTCCGCTTTTTTTTATGATTAGAGGAAGATCATTTTCTCTAAATATATAGGGGGATAAAGCGATGTTTACAAAGGAAATAAAAGAAAAGTTAATTGCAATTGTAGGGGCTGAAAATATTGATGACTCTAAGGTAGGTCGGCTTGTGTATTCCTATGACGCGACACCTCAGTTTCAATCCTTACCCGATGCTGTTATTGCTCCACGTAACACGGAGGAGATCTCTAAGGTCGTCAAGATATGTAATGAGTATAAGATACCTATTGTACCACGGGGTTCTGGAACGAACCTTTGTGCAGGCACTTGCCCAACTGAAGGGGGAATTGTACTTTTATTCAAACATATGAAGAACATTCTCGAAATTGATGAAAATAATCTTACTATTACAGTTCAACCTGGAATCATTACCTTGGACATGATTACTGCAGTGGAGGAAAAAGGTCTATTTTATCCACCTGATCCGAGCTCTATGAAGATTTCTACTATCGGTGGAAATATTAATGAAAACTCAGGCGGTCTTCGTGGTCTGAAGTATGGTGTAACAAGGGACTATGTCATTGGCCTTGAAATCGTTCTTGCAAACGGTGATGTTATTCGAACTGGTGGTAAGCTTGCAAAGGATGTGGCGGGCTATGACTTAACGAGACTTCTGGTAGGTTCTGAAGGAACGCTTGGAATCATCACAGAAGCTACATTAAAGCTTATCCCACTACCTGAATCGAAAAAAACGTTGTTGGCTTTATATCAAGACATTGATGCTGCTGCAAGAACAGTCTCTAAAATCATCGCTCATAAAATCATTCCAGCCACATTAGAATTTTTAGATCAGCCTACTCTAGAGGTTGTTGAAGCACACGCCCAAATCGGTCTACCAACTGATGTAAAAGCAGTTCTATTAATTGAACAAGACGGAGCACGAGAAGTCGTTGAGCGTGATATTAAGAGAATCGCTGCAATATGTCAGCAAGAAGAGGCCGTTTCAGTTCAAATAGC
Organism: Cytobacillus sp. S13-E01; assembly: GCF_029193815.1. Lineage (GTDB taxonomy): Bacteria > Bacillota > Bacilli > Bacillales > Bacillaceae_L > Bacillus_BV. The sequence continues at coordinate 3,773 of NZ_JARFVC010000048.1, read as the reverse complement.
AAAATCAGAGGAAGAAGCGGAGGCACTTAGAACCGCTCGCCGGGCTGCTTTATCTGCCCTTGCTAGACTAAAGCCTACAATAATATTAGAGGATGCAACAGTCCCTCGTTCTGAGATTGCAAAAATGGTAAAAGCAATAAATGAAATAGCCGAAAAATATGATCTTCGTATTTGTACATTTGGCCATGCTGGTGATGGCAATCTTCACCCAACCTGCTTAACAGATATTCGTAATCATGATGAAATGAAACGAGTCGAAAAAGCTTTTGAAGAGATATTTGAAAAAGCAATAGAACTAGGTGGAACAATTACTGGTGAACACGGAGTTGGAGTTATGAAAGCACCCTATTTAGAAATGAAATTAGGTGCTGCAGGTATTGCGGCGATGAAATCAATAAAAGATTCATTAGACCCTAATAACATTATGAATCCTGGAAAAGTATTTGCAAAGGATAGCAGAAAACGTGTGGTGGTTACGAAATGACAACGGTCAAAGAACAACAAATGATTCAAGAGCAGTTTCAAAAACGAATGGATCAAGATGAATTATTAAATTGCATGCGCTGTGGCTTTTGTTTACCTACCTGCCCAACTTATATTGATTCAGGATACCAAGAAACACATTCCCCACGCGGTAGAATTGCAGTTATGAAAGCTGTAGTAGATGGTTTAATCGAACCTGACGAAGATGTCGAACGATCGTTAAATATGTGCCTAGGCTGCCGTGCCTGTGAGCCCGTTTGCCCATCCGGTGTAAAATACGGTCATCTGCTAGAAGAAGCACGTGATATTATCAATCAAAATAAAAAGCATTCATTACCTGTTCGAACAGTTAGAAAGGTAGTATTCGAGGAACTATTTCCTCATCCAAATAGAATGCGTACTCTTACTAGTTTACTAGGAATGTACCAACGTACAGGCCTACAAAAAATGGTTCACTTTAGTGGAGTTATGAAGCTTTTTCCTAGTTCTCTTACAACAATGGAAAAGGTTCTTCCTAGGGTACCAACATTAAAGGACATGAAAAATCGACCTAAGTATTTGTCATCGGAAGGAACAGTAAAAAAGAAAGTTGCGTTTTTTTCTGGCTGTTTAATGGATACGATGTTTATGCAAACAAATGATGCAACAATGAAGTTATTACAAAAGGCAGGTTGTGAAATTGTAATACCATCCTCTCAAACCTGTTGTGGTGCTCTTCATGGACATAGTGGTGAGAAAGATGCAGCAAAAGACCTCGCTAAACGAAATATTGAAGCATTTGAAAAATTGGAAGTAGACTTTATCATCACCAATGCAGGTGGTTGTGGGGCATTTTTAATTGAGTATGATCATTTACTTAAAAATGATCCAAGTTGGTCTGAGCGAGCTAAGAAATTTGTCAGTAAAATTAAAGACATATCTGCCATTTTAGTCGATTTAGAATTCCATAAAAGAAACTTAAACCTCCCTAAGCAAATTATTACCTATCAAGATTCATGTCATTTACGAAATGTCATGAAAACAGCTTCCGAACCGCGGATCCTTTTACAATCAATACAAGGAATAGAGTATTGCGAAATGAAGGAAGCAGACCGATGCTGTGGATCAGCAGGGATATATAATATTGTTGAGTCTGAGATGTCAATGAAAATTCTAGATTATAAAATGACTCATGTGAAGTCAACCGAAGCAAAGACAATCGTAACTGCAAATCCGGGCTGTTTGCTTCAAATGAAATTAGGGATTGAACGTGAAGGTTTGAGTGATAAAATGCGTGCCGTTCATATCGTGGATTTATTACTAGAAGCAGTTGGAGATAGAGGATAGAGATTGTTTCTATCCTTTTTTTTAAAAGATAAGAAAGCATTCCTGTATTAAAGCAAAATGAGATTTGAATAAAATAAGCCTCCTTGGTATGATACAAAGTGTCCAAGCTGATCAGCGCAAAGGACATTTAATAACCAAAGGAGGACATAAAATGAAGTATAAACAAAATGACAAGATTCTGCAACTTACAGAAAAAACCTTAATTATAGGGGTTGACATTGCTAAACATAAGCATGTCGCAAGAGCACAAGATTATAGAGGTATACAATTTGGAAAAGCTCATACATTTTTAAACACATATGAGGGTTTTGAAGGTTTCATAAACTGGTTAAATCAAATCAAAGCTAAACAGTCTAAGGAAGATGTCATCATTGGGATGGAACCTACTGGACATTATTGGCTTCCGTTGGCTTATTGGCTAAAAGAAAAAGGAAAAAAGGTGGTTGTAGTTAATCCAGCTCATGTTAAGCAAACAAAGGAGTTAGATGACAATTCTCCTACTAAGAATGATTTCAAGGATGCTAGAGTTATCTCTAGACTTATTGAGGGCGGAAGATATTCGGAGCCCAATTTACCGGAAGGTATATACTCGGATTTACGTGAAGGTATGAACCTATATAACCAATTGGTACAGGACCTAACAGCTGTGAAAAATATAGTTCACCAATGGCTCGACCGTTTCTTTCCTGAATATTTAACGGTCTTTGGGAAGTGGGATGGAAAAGCTTCTCTACAAGTTCTAAGAATGGGACTTTTTCCTGATGAGTTATTAGAGCGTGAAGACTTGGAAATTCTAGCTGAAATTCGTAAAGAAGTTAAAAAAGGTGTGGGAATAAAGAAGGTTGTTCAGTTGAAAAACGTTGCCCTTCGTTCAGTAGGCATTAAAGAGGGGCGAAGTCTAGCTAGGTTAAAATTAAAAAGCTTACTAGACCAATACGATCTTCTTTCAGAACAATTAGAGAGCGTCTGGAGTGAAGTAGAGAACATCATACAAGATGTTCCAGGGGCGAGAGAGATGGGAGATATTAAAGGTATTGGACAAGTTACAGTAGCCTCCTTTTTTGCAGAAGTCGGTGATTTACAAAAGTACTCACATCCCGACCAAATTGTTAAGTTAGCAGGATTAAACTTAAAACTAGCTACATCAGGAAAGTGGAAAGGGCAAACAATTATTACTAAACGAGGGCGTCCTAAATTAAGGGCACTATTGTTTAAAGTCGTGTTGCCTCTTGTAGCTCAAAATCCTGCATTTAAGGCACTACATCAGTACTTTATTACACGAAATGAAAATCCATTAAAAAAGAAGCAGTCTATCATCGCTATATGTTGTAAATTAATTCGTATTTTATTTACGATTGGAAAGAAACAAATTGAGTTTGAACCAGCTAAAATGTTACAAGATATTCCTCATTTTAGTATGCAAGAAGCTGCTTAAAAGGATAGGGTAAAGTGATCAAAAAGAAGTTAGGTGCAGAAAATAGTCGAAGATTTATATAACATAAACAGTAGTATCGATGACAATATTTAATTCTCATTTTTTATTCACTTAGTAGTCGAAGTATTTTAAAGTTGTTTCAATTTGAAGAAGACTTACAACAGAAGCTAGGAGCAGTCGGCAAGCATTTATACTATTGGGCAATGACCCCGCAAGAAAGCATCGCCGACCCCACTTCATGGATAGGCAGAACGAAGGAATGTATGCGCATATTTTTCATATGACGCCGTGAGAAATGGGAGGGTGTGCCGCCATGAACATTGTGGGATCCAATAGCGACCATATTTCTAGATATTATCCTTTTTTGTAAAAAAATAGAAGAAGAGGGTTTATTTAACTATGTCCTCCTCCTCTAAAATACAAATAAAGTTCTGTTAGTCCATTAAAGTGCAGTCTTATTGAAATTTGAAATACTGAGAAAAACAGAGAAAACAAGAGAAAAACCTTACTTTAATGAGGGAGTATAAAA
>NZ_JARFVC010000047.1 GCF_029193815.1 Cytobacillus sp. S13-E01 | reverse complement strand
TCATAAGTCCCTTCGAGGAGTTCCATTTTCATAGATTCCCAGTGTTCCAAGATGTGTTTCCGTAGGTTTTGTACGGACATTCCATCTACACCATGACTCCCTTTATTCCGTTCTACCCTTTTCAGGGCAGAGAGCAGATTTTCTCGTGATAGTATTCGTTCCATCAACATTGTTACGCCTCTTTCCGTGAACAACGGTTCTTCTTATGCCAGTTCTGCTCCACCATCTTGAGGTCCCCCGTGGAATTCACCACTTCCTCCATCAAGCATGCCATATCGGTTATCTGTGTTCTTCGCAGTTTACTGAATGCCAAGATGTTGTTCTCTCTAAATTGTTCAGCCCTTCCCATCCTTCTCGAGTTCGAATGGTACTATGGCTTCTGCTGACTTCTGATTGTTCAGCTATCCATCACTAGATAGGTTATCAAGTGTACTTGACGTATCAATCAGACCTCCCCAGGTAAGAGTACAGTCTTTCCCTCCATCTATCTGCTTCATTTACTCTGTATCACCTTTGGCAGAAAGGACTTTGTTTTGTATTGCAAACTCATCCAATGATACCTAGCCTTATATGAAGTTCGTGTTCCTCAGACCGGAGGTTTGCCGCTCGCTTCCTTCAGATTTTGCGTCACCGCAAACACCCTTGCGTTAAGCTACTGCTACTTCTGCCTTCACAGTTCGGGACTTTCACCCTATAGACTGCACCCATGCTGGGCGCACAACAAGATTAAAGCCCCAGTGGAAACCAGGGCTTTAATCTCCTTAATCGTATTATTTTTCTGCTGGTTTTCTCTAGTCTTTTTCCGGTTTAATTTTAAGCAACCGCATACCATTTGCAGTGACTAAAATGGTTGCACCGACGTCGGCAAGTATGGCAAGCCATAAAGTCAACCAACCTGGAAATACGAGCAGAGTAGCAACAGCTTTAATAGCCAATGAGAACGTAATATTCTGCTTTACGATCCTTAGAGCTGAACGGCTTAATCGAATTGTGAACGGTAATTTAGAAAGGTCATCTGCCATTAATACAATATCAGCTGTTTCTAAAGCGGTATCTGTCCCCGCACCGCCCATTGCAATCCCAGTGGTCGCAGTTGCAAGAGCTGGTGCATCATTTACACCGTCACCAACCATTCCAATTCGATCATAGGTTGAGCGTAACTCTTTAACTGCAGCAACCTTATCTTCAGGTAATAATTCTGCTCGGTAGTCATCAATCCCTACCTGTGCCGCAATTGCTTTGGCTGTTGCTTCATTATCACCTGTAAGCATGATTGTTCGCTCAATCCCAGCTTTTTTAAGCTGCTTTAGTGCTTCTTTACTTGTTTCTCTTACTTCATCTGCTACCGCAATGATTGCTAGCATTTCATTTTCTTTCCCCAATATCATCGCTGTCTTACCTTCTTGCTGGAGGAAGAGAATTTGTTCCTTTACTTCTGCAAGGGAAATTCCCATTTCGTCAAAGAAGCGCGGGCTTCCAATTAGATAGGTTTGGCCATCTACATTGGCCTGTGCGCCTTTCCCCATGACAGATTGAAAATCTTCTGCTTCCGTCAATACAATATCTTTTTGCTCTGCATCCTTTACAATTGCTTTTGCCAATGGATGCTCTGAATATTTTTCTATCCCGGCAGCTAACGCAAGTGTTTCTTCCTGACTTTGGCCTTTTAATGGAATGACATCTGTTACTGCTGGCTCTCCACGTGTTAGTGTTCCCGTCTTATCAAAGGCGATCGCTTTTAAAGCACCTGTGTTTTCTAAGTGTAATCCACCCTTAATTAGAACACCGTTTTTGGCTGCGTTACTAATGGCGGAAACAATAGAAACTGGGGTAGAAATGACTAAAGCACAAGGGCAGGCAATAATCAAGAGCGCAAGTGCATTATATATCCATTGATCCCATGAAGCACCGAATACTAATGGTGGGACAATTGCAAGTACTACAGCCAAAACCATAACAGCTGGTGTGTAATATTGAGCGAATTTTTCAACAAATGCTTGTGATGGTGCACGTTGCTCCTGAGCATCCTCAACCATCGTGATAATTTTTGCAATGGTTGTGTCTTCAACTAATTTTGTTACTTTTACTTGGATAGAACCAGCTTGGTTTAATGATCCAGCAAAAACAGGATCGCCAATCGCTTTATCTGCAGGTACTGATTCACCTGTTATAGCGGCTTGGTTAACAGAGGAACTTCCTTTGATAACCTCCCCATCCATCGCAATTTTCTCACCTGGCTTCACCACCATAATATCATCTATCTCTATATCTTCAACGGGTAGAACTCTTTCTTCACCATTTCGGATAATCGTTGCTGTTTTAGGTGCGATATCCATTAACTCTCGGATCGATTGACGCGCTTTATCAGCTGTATAGCCCTCTAACCATTCACTAACCCCGAACAGGAAGGCAACAACGGCTGCTTCTTCCCAATAGCCAATCGCAAATGCACCACCGATGGCTACTGTCATTAACGTATTCATTGTAAATCTTAATTTAAATAAATTAGCGATACCCTTTTTAAAGTTCTCCCAAGCACTTAACAACGTACCTATAACAAATAGGCTAATAGCTAGGGACTCAGGACCATTAAACAAATATTCAGCTGCGAAAGCCAAAAGGATGGCAACTAAGGAAACCCCCATGACAATCTTTGTTCGATTCTTTTCCCAATAGCTTACTTCTTTATCAGCATTCTTTTTGTCATCTACAACCTTAATATTTTCAAAGGCCCCTAATTCTTCTAGCTTTTCTTTACTTAGCTCTGTGCCTTCAATTGTAATTTTAGATGCGGCAAAATTCACACGTGCGTCCGTAACACCAGGTTCCTTTTTTACGATTTGCTCAAACTGAGCAGAACAGTCCGCTCAGGTCAATCCTGTAAGCCGGACAACTTGACTTTTTTGCTTCTTTGTAAGCTCTTTTTCAACAACACTCATCTCATTCACTCCTTCCCCTTCAACTGTAATGCTTCTTGCATAAGGTGATGCACATGATTACTTACCAAGCTGTAAAAAACCATCTTTCCTTCTTTACGGTACTCGGCGAGTCCCATATTTCGTAACAAACGCAGGTGATGTGAAGCGGTAGCATTCGTTGAACCAATAATGGTTGCTACATCACAGACACACATTTCATCTTCTTGGGTAAGGGCATAAACAATTTTCAACCGTGTATCATCCGCAAAAACTTTAAACAACTGCGATAAACCATCCGTTTGATTTACTTCCTGCTGACGTCGCTCAACCTTATCGGGATCAAAAATAAAGGTTTCACAAGTATCTTTTCCCTTTTGTTTAGAGACCTCTATATTGGATTCTTTTTTATTTACGGAAGTAGCATTCAAAATTACCCCTCCTCTCTAAGTAATGTTTCCAAATTATATTCAAATTATTATTTGTTTGTACTTTAAGTATGAGTCACGCAAGATTCATTTGTCAACAATAAAATATGTATTTGATTGTTATATCGTGTTATACTTTGAAAGAATTAATTTTTAGGAGGATAACCCCCATGTACTATATCATTGCAATCTTTATTTTAATCATTGATCAGTTATGGAAATCTGCGATTGTTAAATGGATGGAAATAGGTCAAACAATTCCTATATGGGAGGGAGTATTTCATATTACTTCTCTTCGTAATAAAGGAGCAGCATTTGGTATTTTGCAAAATCAACGCTTGTTCTTTATTATCGTAACGTTGATTGCTGTGTTCGGTATCATTTATTATTTACAAACAGAAGGCAAGAAAAATCGACGAATCTCTTTTGCTTTATCACTTTTATTAGGTGGAGCTTTAGGGAATTTTTATGATCGTTTGGTAAGAGGAGAAGTAGTGGATAGCCTTGATTTTCGCCTCATTGATTATCCGATTTTTAACCTCGCAGACGTTTTCATTTTCACTGGTGTTACTCTAATGCTTTTGGATATATGGCTAGAAACTCGTAAGGGAGCAAAAACAAGCAAGTGAAAAATTATAGATAATAGAAAAGCAAAATTAAAAAATCGGTTCAAGTCGTAATATTGAGAACCGATTTTTTTCATATCTATTCAAAAAAGAAATATAACCCCACTAAAAGCAAACCAATACCAATTACTTTACTAGAGAGTTGCTGCCATTTTTTCATCCATTCAGTGTTTTTCAAAAAAACAGTCATCCATCCGATGATTAAAAAAGGCATGCCGTGCCCGATTCCATACATCAGTAGCAAAAGAGAGCTTTGAATCAATGATCCAGTAAGGGTTGCATAAGCGATCATAGCGATAATCATAGGTGTCGTACAAGGTGATGGTGCAAGACCAAACAAGGTGCCTAATGAATAAGCTTTTATAACAGGATGTTTCAATTTTTGTGGTTTAGGTTTTTCTTGTTTAGCGTAAAAGGATACAATCTTAAATGGAAATAACCTTAAAAAATGATGAATCTTGAAACCAAGGACATATAATCCAATTAAGAAAAATAAAAAAGCTAGAAATTGATTAAAAATACCCTCGTATTGTTCTGTAAACCTTATAACCTGTTCTCCAAAGAGAATACTAATAACCCCGATAACCGTGAATGTAATTGTAAAAGAAATCATAAAGGATAAAGTGATAGGAAGGATACTTTTGTTCTTGGATTCTTTCTGAAAAGCAAAAATACTTGACGCCATCCCTATCATACAAGGATTAAAACTGGTTACCAACCCAGCAATAAAGCTGACCAATAATGAAACAGAAAAATGAACATTTGTTAATTGATCTATTGTTTGTGACACCCACTCCATTTTTATCACCTCTTGTACAAGACTATTAGAGGATGATAAGCATTATTCAGTTATATTTTTTAATAAAGTGGAAATATAAGGAGAACACTATAAGTTTACCTATGTAACATCAAAAAATAAACGTTACAATGGAATATAATACTAGGGATATGCCAGCTGCAATTAATGCAGGCTTCAGCTTATACCTAGAATACTCCATTACCGGAAGCTTTAATATAGTGGAAATGGTAACTGCTGTATCACTTAATGGTGAGGTGAAAGCACCAAACGATCCACTAGCAAATACGGCACCAATTACAATTGGCAAGGAAGCTCCAGAAGCATGAGCTAATGAAATACCTAGTGGCATTAAAATTCCCCAAGCCCCCCAAGAAGAACCGATAAAATAAGAGATCAATAGCCCGAAGAGAAACAGCGTAGGTGCAACAAAAAGCTCCGGAATCCATCCTAAATTTTCTGTTATAAATGCTGAAAATCCCAGCTCTTCCGTTGCTGTTGATAATCCCCATACCACTGCGAGAAGAATAATGACCGCCATCAATTCGTTTCCCCCAGTTATAAAATGACCAATAATTTCCTTCAAAGGCATCTTTTGAAACAGGAACATAAGAAGAGTCACAAACACAGTAATAATTAGCGCTATAACCATAGCGCCTAGTGTATCTGCTTTAATAAATGCTTGAACAATTCCATCCGCCTTTTCCCGACCACTCCACCATGTCAAGAAAAGAGTTAGTGCCAGTACAAGAAAGAGAGGTAGTAACAGATTTAATGGTTTAGATGGGAGTTCCTTTGCAACTGCTGGGTGACACTCATGCCAGGTCTCCTCTTTCTCCCCAATTTCTTCGCTAGATTCCATCGTCTTATCTTTTGACGGATGGAAAAAGCTAAGATAAATGCCTAGAAATACCATAACAATCGCAAAAAAATTAAAGGGGATACTTTGGATGAACAAAGTGTATGCATCTTCTTTAATGCCTTCATTTTTAAAAGCCATTTCAATGACAGACGTCATATAGCCGACGTAGGCGGTGGCGATCGGAATTAGTACGACAACGGGCGTTGCTGTTGTTTCGATTACAAACCCTAACTCTTGTTTTGACATCTTAACCTGTTGCAAAAGCGCCTTCATTATGGGGGCAATCGTCACAACACGCAGACTTGGAGCAGTAAACGTGCCAAGCGTCGATACCCACGTTAAAAACAGGGCGCCTTTCTTGGTTTTAATTCGATTCGAAACTGACTCAACAAACCCTTTGATTCCACCAGCCATTTTGATCATTCCTATAAGTCCGGAAAAGGCATACAGAAATATAATAATCTTCATATTATTCTCATTTGACAAACTACCAACTAAATATGTAATCATTTGTTCAATTCCACCAACTACTGATGGTTCAATTAGGTATGAAGCAACAATTAAACCAATGGTAAGACCAGGTAAGACTTGTTTCGTCCAAATGGATATAGGAATAACAAGAAGAAATGGAATAATCGAAACCCAACTCGATTCCATGGACATTTCACCCTCACTCTAAAACCAGTATTTGTTGTCATTAGCTTGTGAATTAAATAGAAAAAATATCCTACCTAACAACATTAACCAAAAACAGAACGGTTTCTTAGAGCAAAGGTGAAAAATCCGTATAAGAGCTCATTGTTAGAAGTAAAGTATGAGATTACTTTTTCCTTATTCTTCTCTCATATTATTCCTTTGAATTTCTTTTAAATCCTGTATCAGTTGTTTATCCTCCTGAAAGAATTGGACCAAATCGTAATGCGTTCTAATGTTCAGTATGGTAATTACAGGGGCTATCCATGCAAGTATTTTTTTACGAGTAATCAGACCCCAACCAAGTTTGTCCACTTATTCAATTATTATTAAAGAAGCATTGTAAGATGGAGAGATAGTACCATAAACGTCCGTTTTAGGTGATGTTTGGCTCGAAGGTAGCTAACTACGTATAGACTTTGAAAAATAATTTCTCCATTAGTAGTGTAGGAACATATTAATTTTCTTGGTGAATATACAATCGATTAAAAAAGAATACCAGCAAAATTCTTTAAGTAACTATCTATGGAAAACTAATATTTAAGTATGATATATTAAGCTCGTGGTATTCCTAATTACGATACGGTTAGGTCTATTCGAGTATAACTCGTCACGCCATCCGAATTAGTGACGCGTTAAATAAAAGGGGACACTCAATGCGCCATAAAAGTTAGCAGTGAGTGTCCCCTTGTTTTATTTTTTTAGGTTTTAAAATACTTTTTTGTACATAATTAAGTCATTTTGTTCACATTATGTGCATCGGTTTAATTATGTACAATTTTCAATTAGTTAGTGGATGTATGAATATCAACGAATAGGATATTTTTTTATTTTATGTACATTCTGTTTTATAGAGATAATCCGAAATCTGTTGCGATAATAACTTCATTAACGTCATTTCTGCTCAGTTGTGTTTTGACAGCTTGATACTGTTTACCAGATTGCTTAATAACAACTAGCTTTAGTTGGGATGGAAGCATTGGTAAATCTTCAATCTTCCATGCTTTATATTTATCATCATAGGCTTCTGGTTCAGCTAACGTAACCAGATGACCTAATGCCCATGTCACGATATGTTTATCACCTTCAAAAAATCCATTCCCTTTTTTCGTACACTGTAAAACCCTTGCAATATCACGAGCAACCGAGGGCTTTTCTGCTAAAACTACTGCTTTACCCATATAAACATCCTTTCACAAACAATCTATTACTTATTATACTACTTATAACTCTCAATTTCCCTGAAGCGAAGTAAACAAAAAAACAATTATTCAAATAAGTAGTTCCGTTTTAGTGGAGAAATTAGAAAAAAGGAATTTATATTTATATAATTGAAGTATAGAACGGTGATATACTAATGGTATCAAAAGAGGGACGGTGAAAGGTATGAAATGGTCAGAGGTTAGAAAATTGTACCCGAATCAATTTGTTAAACTAAAAGTGTTATCGTCTCACATTGAAAGAAGTCAAGAATTCATTGAAGATATTGCGGTTATCAAACCTTTTCAGATGAAATAGCAACAAAGGAACTGTTAAAATCAAAAGGCTATGAGTTAGTTTTTCATACTGCTAATGAAAATATTGTGCTTGAAGTCCGTCAAGATGTAGGATTAAGGAGATACGACTTCCATGAAAATCATTCATAAATACGGGTTGCTTTTAGTTGATATTACTTTAACATTTAACGGGAAAAATTAAGTGATAGAGAGTATGGTTGTAGATACAGGAGCTGCTAGAACGCTAATTTCTCAAAATATTGTTGAAGATATTGTGAGGACTTTAAAAAGTCGGATGATTGTTTAATGACTGCTAAAAAAATATATGAGTTATTGAAGTGCACTTTAAATGAATAAGAGTAACTATAAAATCAACGCTTAGAGTATAATCTCTAAGCGTTTTTCTTTGTAAATAAATATGCGTTTTTTACTGTTAATCATAGTGTTATTGATATACTTTTTAAATTTTTTCTCCACATTATCAGAACTAATTATTATTCAAAAGAGTCACTTTTTCTTTCTATCTTGAACGTGACTGGCCTTTGTTTCTAGGTGAAGGCCTTGAATCATTTCTTCCTTTTTTGGATCGTCCCATTACTGATCCACTTTTAGATCCTGTTCTAGATTGTCTTTCTGTCGTTGATCTTCCACTCTGCACTTTAGAAGAATTTGATCTTCTACTCGCTTGATCACTATCTTCTCTAGGTTTTCGAGGTCGATCAGATTCTCTAGATTTTCCGGATTTTCTATTTCTTGAATCGTTCTGTTCTGAATGTCTGCCATTTGTTTCTGTGTTCGGTATTTCCCTTCTTCGTTTTTCAAGTGTCGTTTTTATCCCTTTTTCAATCTGCACTAAGTACAGCTCATCTTTTGGTGCTACTAATGTTACAGCAAGTCCTTCGTCACCCGCTCTCCCCGTTCGCCCGATGCGATGGATATAACTCTCAACATCATGAGGAATATCATAATTAAACACATGAGTTACCCCAGTAACATCTAATCCCCGTGCGGCAACATCTGTCGCAACTAAAAATTGCATTTTTGCCTCACGGAATCTCTTCATAACTAGTTCCCGCTTCGCCTGAGATAGATCTCCATGCAATTCATCTGCATTGTAGCCATTTGCCTTTAACGCATCATTGAGTGTACTTGCTCTTCTTATCGTTCGACAAAAGATAATCGCCAGAAATGGCCTATATTCATCTAATAGTGTAAAAAGGGTTGCTTGTTTTGTTCGATCGGTTGTCTCGACAACAAGCTGTTTTATTTCTGTTACAGTTATTTGTTTTGCACGTACTTGAATTTCCTCTGCGTCCTTCATATAATTTTTAGCCAATGAACGAACCTGTTTAGACATTGTTGCTGAAAAAAGCATTGTTTGCCTAGTATATGGTGTCTCTCCTATTATTTCTTCTACTTCTGGTAAAAATCCCATATGCAGCATTTGGTCGGCTTCATCTAAAACTAACATTGATATTTCAGATAAATCAACCGTGCTTCGTCTGATATGATCTAAAAGTCTCCCTGGGGTTGCAACCACAATTTGTATTCCTCTATTTAACTTCTTGATTTGCCTGTCAACGTCCTGGCCACCATATACTGCTAGGATATGTACATCAGATAAATTCTCAATCATTTTATTAATCTCGTTCGTTATTTGGAGGGCAAGTTCTCTTGTTGGTGTAACAATTAATGCTTGAACATGCTTCCTATTTGGATCCACCATTTCTAAAATTGGTAATACAAAGGCTAACGTCTTTCCTGTTCCAGTTTGAGCCTCCGCAATCACATCCTTTTTGGCCAATAACCTTGGAATTGATTGTATTTGGATTGGTGTTGGATCAGTAATTCCATTTTTCTTTAAAATAGAATCAATTTCAGATCTAACTCCTAATTTTAAAAAGTTTTGCACTAAAAACACCTCGTTTTCTATGTTTGTATTCGTAAAACTTAGAACTGAGTATAGTGGCTCTTTTTCCCGGTTTAAACATGAATATCAACGTACCTTAAAATAACTACTTTCGATTTGGTTGAATAAACCTATCTTTCAAAAGAGAGCCTTTATATTTTCCGAATTACATACTAATTCTCTTCATTATAGCATTTTCAATAAATACTCATTTTATTTCTATTAAAAGCTTAGTCATAAATTTGTCAATGATTACCGTACTATAGCAATTATGTGTTTTTCTTATAGCATACGTTGTTTTTTATAGGTATAATTGATTGAAACAACTGAAAACTATAAAGGAAACTTCCCTAATTAGGGGTCTTTTACACCCCACTGAGGGTTAGTTGACCCTATAATGCTAGGGTTACGCACGTCCTATATGCTTCGTCGGGCTTTTTCGGGCAGTTATCCCGTTCTAACAAGCGCTAATCCTCAATCAAAGAAAGCGTTCGTTAGAACCCGATTCCCATTGGTTCCCCCACTTAAACTTCCCCGAATACTCTAAGTTTTGAAGTGGAGGACTCACAGCCCTTTAATTCGGGATAAATTAACAAAAAGGAATCTGATGATATGACTAAAAAAAAGATTGCATGGATTACAGATAGTACAGCATATATCACAAAAGACTTAGCTAGAAATCCTGATGTGTTTGTTGTTCCACTTGGAATTGTATTTGGAGACGATGCTTATGAGGACGGAGTAGATCTAACTGTAGAAGAGATGTATAAGCGGATTCGTACTGAAAAACAAGTTCCAAAAACCTCCCAGCCATCAGCAGGAAAATTTGCAGAGTTGTTTGAAAAGCTAAAGGCAGAAGGTTATAATGCAGCTATCGCAGTACATATTTCTAGTAAATTAAGTGGTACTTTTGCTAGTTGTAAAGCAGGAAGTGATCTTGCTAAATTCGATGTAAGGGTGATCGATTCGAAATCAATGTCGTATGCAATCACTGCCTTATTAAACAAGGGAATTGAATTAGATCAACAAGGTTTATCGATTGACGCTATTACCACTAGCTTAGTAGAAGAAGCCGACAAGGGCAGAAATTATCTGCTATTAGGCAGCTTAGAGCAATTCTACAAAGGTGGAAGAATGTCCGGAACTTCCTATTTATTGGGTAACATTCTGCAAATAAAGCCGATTATCCGTATTAACCAACAAGGGGAATTCGAGCTTTTTGAAAAAGTTCGCTCAGAGAAAAAAGCTAGCAAACGGATTGTAGATTTGTTTGATGTGGATTATCAAAAACATTCTATTGCACAAGTACAGATTATGCATGGTAATGTTCCAGAACGTGCAATGGAATTTGAAAACGAATTTAGAAATAGATACCCTGAACTTGATATTATTATAGGCGATATAAGCTCTACAATTGCCGCTCATGCAGGTGAGGGTACTGTTGGAATCTTGTGGCATATCCAACCGAAATAAGTAAGAAAAGCGAAAGGCGCGCCGGCCTTTCGGCGACAAGCATAAGCCAAGCCGTCTGTAAGGTTGTTCTTTGACCTTCCAGACGGCTTGGCTTATACCATAGGTCCGATGGCGCCTGGAGCTAGACACTAAAACTAGATACAAACTTTTATACTTTTGTATCTTTTAAAAAAACCATATTTGGAGGCTTTATGTTAACTTTTGATGAAAAACTAGCTATTATTGAAGAATTTATTGAATTAGAGCGAAAGGATGTTTCACTCGGTCGTGTTAATTTTCATTTTAAAGAAAGTATAAGTGATAAGAAGAACGTTGTTTACCACTTGCATCCTAATGGCAACGGCTTTGTTTATGGGGAATATCTAACTGGATATGAGACAAATGATAAAGGTATGGTGAACATTAGGGATTTTTCAAAATCAGAGCTACGAACCATTATTCAAAAGTCTATTGATTCTCTATCACATCTACATAACGAAAATGATCATGAGCAAATTGAAGACGAAACATGGATAAATGACGAAAAGCAAAAGCTCACTCTTAAATTTGAAGATGATACATGGAACGTTTATGCAGGGTTAAACCTCGATGGTACATTCAATTCCTATGGAGAAGCTGCACAATTTCTTGATGAAGAAGGGTTTCAGCCAGAATAAAAAGCAAATTTCATCTCAAATCTGCTTTTTTTCCTATATGGATTACGAATATCTGTTTCATAGTTTTGCTTTTATTACAAAACTGGAATATCCATACATTAACTTCATCTGTTTCGGGAAGATTATGGTTAAAGTTTTGTTTGAAGAAGGAGAACTAACATGAGTGATCAAAATTTTTCTGATACAAAAATGCCGCAAATGCCTGAGCCTTATTGGAGAACCTCCATTGATTTGCAGTCCTTTCCGAAACTGAATTCGGATATAGATACAGAGGTAGCAATTGTTGGTGGAGGAATTACTGGAATCACTACCGCATACATTCTTGCAAAAAAAGGGGTGAATGTTGCCCTTATTGATGCGGGAACGATCCTAAATGGAACAACCGGCCACACTACTGCTAAAATAACAGCACAACATGGTCTCATTTATGATCAGTTTATTACCGATTTTGGTCAAGAAAACGCTAAGCTTTATTACGAAGCTAGCAATCAATCCTTACAATTTATTAGACAAGTAGCACATGAAAATAATATTGAATGTGATTTAACGGAAGAGGATGCCTATATTTATACTAATACTGATGAGTATGTAAGTAAAATTGAAAAAGAATTTGCTGCATATGAAAAGCTGGGTATTAGCGGTGAGCTACATACCAGTATACCGCTTTCCTTTTTACAAATAAAAAGAGCCATATCTATGAAAAAGCAAGCACAATTTCACCCTTTAAAGTATTTAAGCCAACTTGTAAAACTAGTGCAAGAGTTTGGTGGAAAATTATACGAAAACACTACTGCCGTTGACATCGAAAAAGGTCCAAAACCAACTGTTATTACAAGAGATGGTATAAAAATAAATAGTGATTATGTGGTCGTGGGTTCACACTTTCCTTTTATTGATTTTACCGGTGCTTACTTTTCGAAAATGTATGCGAGTCACTCCTATGTCCTCGGTGCAACCATTGAAAAAGAGTTCCCAGGGGGAATGTATATCAATGCGGAAAGTCCAGCACGGTCTCTTCGTTATACAGATATGGATGGAGAAAAGCTCATTTTAATTGGGGGAGATGGGCATAAAACTGGACAAGGTGAAAGTATGATGAATCACTATGAAGCATTAGAGAAATTTGGAGTCAAACACTTAGGGATAAAAGACATTCCATATCGCTGGTCAACACAGGATCTCGTAACATTAGATAAACTTCCTTATATCGGTCAAATTACGGCCCTACATGATAACATCCTTATTGGGACTGGCTACCGAAAATGGGGGATGACAAACGGAACAACTGCAGCTAGATTGTTAAGTGATATCATTTTAGATCAAGAAAATCCTTATAAGGAACTATTTTCACCCCAAAGATCTGCAGCACCTGTGAAGAGTATTAAAAATTTTATTACAACAAACGTTGATGTTGCGAAACATTTAGTTAAAGGGAAGCTAGAATTTGTCAATAAAAAACCTGAAGATCTTACAAGTGGTGAGGGCTCTGTTGTCTCTGTTAATGGAAAAAGAGCTGGAGCTTATAAAGATGAAAACGGTAAGCTATTCGTAGTCGATACAACATGTACCCATATGGGCTGTGAGGTTGAATGGAACAGTGGAGATTGTACATGGGATTGCCCTTGCCATGGTTCTAGATTTTCAATTGATGGTGAAGTGGTAGAAGGTCCGGCCAAGAAACCACTGAAAAGGGTTGAGTAACAATTTGTAAGAAGTACTTTTTTCCGTCTAAAAGGAAGTGACTAGTGTCTCGATTCCCTGTGATCCTAACCGAAACAGGCTTATACCATAGACTGATGGCGGACACTAAAACTAGGTATGAAATTTTACCCTTATCTTTTAAAAAGAGGTGGTTTTCACCTCTTTTTATCCCAGTTTGTACTTCTCTATCAGTTTGGCCAATGATAACTCAGCGGTTCTTTCATATACTACATCTGCTTTTGCAAGCGTGTCTTTGCTACCGACACCAACCGCAAACATCCCCGCACCCTTGATTGCTTCTACACCTGCAACTGCATCCTCTATCCCGATACATTCAGTAGGATCTACATTCAATGCTTTCGCAGCCGTTAAAAATATTTCTGGATCTGGTTTGCTGTTTTTTATCGTTGCAGCATCAATAATCACATCAAACTGCTTTGTTAATTGAAGTGACTCCATGACAGTGAACGCATTTTTACTAACCGATGCAAGACCTATTTTAAACCCACGATTCTTGATCTCAGCGATTAGGTTTTCAACCCCAGGTAAGATATCAGCAGGACTGATTTCTTGAATAAGTCGTTTATAATGTTCGTTTTTTTGATCAGCTAGATTTTCTTTTTCTTCTATAGTAAAGTCATGCTCGCGACCTCCAAGAGCAAGAATTTTCTCTAGTGAATCCATTCTTGAAATTCCTTTTAACTCTTCATTAAATTCTCTTGTGAAAGGAACATTGATACCTTCACCAAGTGCTTTCCAAGCTAAATAATGATATTCTGCTGTGTCTGTTATGACACCATCTAAATCGAATATAACGGCTTGTAGTGGTTTACTCATCACGAACCTCCAAATCTTTTTATGTTAAGCTCCCTAAAATAACAGGGAGCTTAGCTATCTATTGTCTTAAGGGTACACTTATTTCACCGTTTTCACCTAAAGTTACTGCTTCACCATAAAGGTTAAGTGAAAACTCTGGTCCATCTTGAGAAATTGAAACCTTCTCTTTATTCACTTCAACTTTAATTAAATGGTCTCTGTACACAATTTTAAATGTATAGTGTTCCCATGCCTTTGGAATAAATGGCGAGAATGAAAGAGTTTCATTCGCTGATCTCATTCCTGCAAAGCCTTGAACAATCCCAAGCCACGCCCCTGTCATACTCGTGATATGAAGGCCATCTTCTGTGTCATTATTATAATTATCCAGATCAAGACGTGCTGTACGATTATACATTTCATACGCCTTTTCCACCATGCCAAGCTCAGCAGCAAGAATAGCATGAATAGATGGTGATAATGAAGATTCATGGACCGTCATTGGTTCATAGAATTCAAAATTACGGCGTTTTTCTTCCATTGAAAATTCATGATTTAAGAAATACAATCCTTGAAGAACGTCTGCTTGTTTAATAAAACAGCTACGCAAAATTTTATCCCATGACCAATTTTGGTTAAGAGGACGGTCTTCAGGCTTTAATTGATCAACTGTTAATAGATCCTTATCTAGAAATGTATCATGTTGAACAAAAACTCCTAGCTCCTCATCATATGGAAGATACATTTTAGTTAGTATATCCTGCCAATTATTCATCTCTTCTTCTGATATGTTTAATCCTTTAACACGATCATTATGGCCGTTTTCTATTAGATATCGAATTGCTTCAAGTGTATATGTTAACGTCCATTTTGCAATGCGATTTGTATACCAGTTATTATTGATATTATTTTCATATTCATTTGGACCTGTTACACCGTGGATCATATAAACATCATTTTTCTTATTATAGTGAACTCGATCAGCCCAGAAGCGCGAAATTCCTGTTAACACATCCATTCCATATTCATTTAGATAGTTTTTATCACCAGAGTAGTTAACATAGTTATAAATCGCATAAGCAATTGCCCCATTACGGTGAATTTCTTCAAACGTGATTTCCCACTCGTTATGACTCTCAATGCCGTTAAAGGTAACCATCGGGTAGAGCGCACCTTGGAGACCCTGTTGTTTCGCATTATGGTAGGCACCATCAAGTTGGTTATGTCTGTAAATGAGTAGGTTTTTTGATACCTCAGGATTTGCAGTCGATAAATATAGTGGTATTGCATAGGCTTCTGTATCCCAGTAGGTTGCTCCACCGTATTTTTCACCCGTAAACCCTTTCGGACCAATATTTAAGCGTGCATCTTCGCCATAGTACGTAGAGAATAACTGAAATAAATTGAAGCGAATACCTTGCTGTGCCACATCGTCACCCGCTATTTGAATATCCGCCATCTCCCAGCGTTTAAGCCAGCCTTTTTTATGATCGGCCAACAAAGTATCATAGCCTTTTTCCGTTACTTTTGCTAAAAGATTATTTCCTTTTTCAACAAGCTTGCTTTCTGCGTGATCGCGGTCTGTTGTTACAGCTACATATTTATATAGACTAACCGCTTTGCCTTTTTCGGCTGCAACAGTGATAGTATTCTCAACGTATGTTTCCTTTTGACTTGTAGCTAAGCTAGTAACGTTTCCGTCTATTAGAACCTTCATTGTTGTAGCAACTTGAAATCTTGCAGTACCAAAAGGATTTTCCTTCGTTTTCATAACAAGGCTTCCTTCATTCTCAGAAACAGCTTTACTAACTACAGTCCAGAAATCCTCCTCATAATTCGAATCTTCATTTTGAACATTCCCATCTAAATAAGGGATAAATGTAACTTCGCCATCATAGTTAGTTGGTGTTACTGTGTATTTAATTACTGCTAATTCACTTTCTTCAACTGAAAGAAAACGAACAACATTAATTTCTGTTTCCTTTTTCCCCTGAACAACGGTGAATTTACGTGTAAGTACCCCATGCTGCATATCGAGCTCACGGTAAAATTCTCTAACTGTATTTCTATATAAATCAATTTCTTCTCCATCAACAAACACACGGATTCCAATATAATTCGTTGAGTTAATTACTTTACCAAAGTATTCTGGGTAACCATTTTTCCACCAACCAACACGTGTTTTATCAGGAAACCAAACTCCCGCTATGTATGAACCACGGTGAAAATCGCCTGAGTAATTTTCTTCAAAATTTCCTCGCATACCCATGTGGCCGTTTCCAAGACTTGTAATGCTTTCAGCAAGCCGAAAATCTTCTTTATGCAACTCTGTTTCAATAACCTTCCAGCCATCTACCTCAAATAATCTATTCATAATTCACACCCTCTTAAGTTTATGCGCAAACGTTTTCGCAAAATAGTAAAAAAATATCAAAATTAAGATCCCAACCTATATTATATATAAAAATCACAAACATAGAAGTAGATATTTTGTTAATTTTAATACTCCACTACCCATTTTAAGATCGTCTATCCTTGTAATGACCATTATACATTACACTATAACATATCTTAAACAAAGAAAAGCGCAAGACATTTCATACTTTAAAATCCGGGGTCTGCAATCCCTTGTCGTTTCAAATTCCATAAGAAAAGCGCAGGGCGCCCGCTTATCGGCGACAAGCATAAGACGAGCCCTGACTGAAGGCGTTCTTTGCCTTCGGGAAGGGATTGGCTTATGACCTCGAGCCGATGGCGCCCGGAGCTAGACACTAAAACTAGGTTCAAATTTTTATACTTTCTTATCTTATAAGAAAAGCGCAGGGCACCCGCTTATCGGCGCATCGATTAAAACCCGCCACGTACTGTGGCGAACATCGACATCAGCACATCCTATGCAAGTCAAGCATAAGACAAGCCGGCTGGAAAGTTGTTCTTTAACCTTCCAGCCGGCTTGTCTTATACCATAGAGCCGATGGCGCCTGGAGCTGGACGTAGATAGACAAAAACTCGAAGTTATACACAACCTTACAATATTATAAATTCCTAAATAACAAAAAACGAACTAGGATAACTGTTCCCCTGGAGTCTAGTTTTTGAATGGCTTAGATCGAGACCGTCTTATTACTTGGTTAATGACTTCAGAAAATACCAACCCCATTGCAATAGCTCCTGAAATCATAAAAGCTTTTGCTGCTAATTGAAGCGCTACATTGTAATCATTTTCAACAAAATTTCTCATTGCATCATAGGCTAGGCCTCCGGGTACTAAAGGAATAATCCCAGAAACACTGAAGATAATAACTGGGGTCTTGTATGTTTTGGCAAAATATTGACTAATAATAGCAACGACGACCGAAGCCATCAAGGTAGCAAGAATGCTATCAAAATAATAGCTATTTAACCCTACGTATGTAATCCATCCACACATCCCGACAAAACCGCATTTAAAGAGTGTGTTTTTAGGGACATTAAATAGGATACCAAATGCTCCAGAGGCTATAAAGCTTGTAATAATGTGTTCTAACATTTTAATCTCCTTTCATGAGTCCCTAACATTAAAAAGATAAAACCACAGCGATACCAGTTCCTATTGCCAATGCTGTTAAAAAAGCTTCGGCACCCTTCGATATTCCTGATACTAAATGCCCGACTATTAAATCCCTTACTGCGTTAGTAATTAATAATCCCGGAACTAGTGGCATGACAGATCCTATGATGATTTTATCTAGTTCTTGTCCAATTTCAAATGTAACAAAAAGGATCGCAAGTATTCCTATTAACAATGATGCTAAAAATTCCGCAACAAATTTTACTTGTACCAAACGGTGAAAATAAACTAAACAAGCAAAACCCACTCCACCTGAAATAAACGCTGGTAAAAAGTCATACCAACCACCCTGAAACATAATTAAAAAACATCCACTTGCAATCGCTGCTGCCAAAATCTGAATCCAAATTGGATATGCAAGATTACTTGTTTCAATCTCTTTTAACTGCTTTATGGCCTCAGTTATGGAAATATCCCCGCTACTTATCTGCCGCGAGATACTATTAACAAGCGTAACCTTTTGTAGATCAGTCGATCTTTCTGATATTCTTATTAGTTTTGTTGGGTCCATTCCATCGATTGAAAAGATGATTCCCGTTGGAGTCACAAAACTATGTGATTGGTCGATGCCATATGAAGATGCAATTCTCGTCATTGTATCTTCAACCCGGTACGTTTCAGCACCACTTTGTAGCATGATCTTTCCAGCAAGTAAACATAATTCGATAATTTCATATGCTTCATTTGACCTATGTTGCAAACTAATCACTCCAATTCTTACTTAAGAATCGTTTTCACCTATAATGGTGTGTAATTTCCTTTATAGATATCATATTATCACATAGTATTTGTTAAATAATCGATAAACCCTACCTATCGAAAATGAAATAATAAACTCTACCGAATAATTTAGCCTTTTTTTCATAAAGTAGATTATTTTTCTCACACGGAATCATTCTGGTTGAATAACATGATAAGAAATCAGCCTAAGAATGGAGAGGTATTATTCCATGAAGATTCCAACGATACTATGCGGGCCGATCATTCGTAGAGTTGAACCTATTCAAGTTTATATTTGGATTGCCTTAAGTAAACCTTTAAATGTAGGGGCCAAGCTCTATAAAACCATTCATAGTAGCCAAAATGATTCGTATAGGTACGAGTTACTTACAGATAAATCAATGACAAAAACAGTCCAACTCGGAAATAGACTTTATATACATTTAATAAAAATTATCCCACATAAGGAGCATTTTCCTACTAATACTTTGCTAGGTTACAATCTCTTTTTTAACACAGGGGACAATGTCCTAAATCTAGGTGACTTCCAGCTGCTCTCACACGATAACCCAAATTCAATCGTATACGGTAATCTTGATTTACCAACATTTTATATTAGTAGTGGTGCAAAATCTAATATTCTATATGGTTCTTGTCGGAAGCTACACGGAAAAGGTGAGGATGTATTAGCTAGTGCAGATATAACTATACAAGAATCATTCTTACAATTAGATAAGCGACCGAGTACTCTTTTTCTTTTAGGAGATCAAATTTATGCGGACGATGTTGCAGATCCCTTAGTACCATTACTATCTTCGATCCGTAGAGAAATAATGGGTCAAGAAGAAGAGCTTGAAAGAGTAGAACCGGCTCTTAACGAAGATTTTGATAAGGATAGAATAAATCGAATTCATGGTAGAAAGTTTATTATGGACCACTTTTGCAAATTTACATCTCTACATTCAGACAATCATCTTATTCAATTTAGTGAGTATGCAGCCATGTATTTGTTGTCATGGAGTCCAGAACTTTGGTTTGCGATGTTCGAGCAACAAATATATGAACCATTTGAAGAAGCACTTAGGAAGGATCAGTTTCATTTTATCTACCCTGATCAGGATCGTTATCATTCAATGCGCGAAAAGGAATTACAAAAACACAATTCCCGATATTCTGAACAGCATGATGACATTATCCGTTTTCAGCATTCACTTCCTCGCATCCGTCGATTATTAGCGAATACTCCAACCTATATGATGTTTGATGACCACGATATAACGGATGATTGGAACATTACAGATAATTGGAAAAGCAATGTATGGAATGCACCGCTCGGAAGACATGTCATCACAAATGGTCTGGCAGCCTATTGGGCCTTTCAAGGCTGGGGTAATGACCCTGAAAACTTTAATGATCGTTTTATAAAAACAATATCAAATTATTTATCTACATTAAATGTAAATTCGCACGCTTATATAAAGTATGTAGAGCAGCTATGGAGTTTTGATAATTGGTATTTTATTGCACCTACTGAACCTAAAACAGTATTCCTCGATACCCGAACAATGCGTGGATATAAGCCTCTTCCTATACCAAAAAAGATAGGAACAATCATTGAAGAACATACACAAGGACCCGAGCTTATTCATGAAAATGGCTGGAGCAAGCTAACAGAGGCATTGGAGAAAAGTGGTTGGAAAGCTGGTACACCTTTGATTATCGCTTCTCCATCTCCTCTTTATGGAATTGAGCTTATTGAATCATTTTTCCACAACTATATTCAACCATTACACCTGGTTGGTATTCCAGTTAGACACACCTTTGACTTAGAGGGGTGGCATTTTAATGGGAAAGGCTTTACAAGATTTTTAGAAATGATTTCACAATGGAACCCAAGTCATTGTTTTATTTTATCTGGGGATGTTCATTACACATACTCTGCCATGGCGGATATAGAGTTTCAAAACAATCGTAAAACGGCTTTGTATCAATTCACAAGCAGTCCCATGAATAACATGAGCTTTACAGGAATATTGGGTTCGTTAATGAAAACAATGATATGGCTTAACTCCATCAATCGCAAAAACGTAAATATGAAACGTTTTTGTGATCAGGAATTTAACATCGTTGAAGAAGCGAAGCATTCATCTTGTCCCGCCTCCTTTGTTTGGAAAGAAACCATTAAATACTTCGAAATGGACAATGGTTCAATAATCGAAACAGAAAACAATGTCGGACTATTTTCTATATCGGCAAACAAAATTCAAAATAGTTTGTTAACAACTGATGATTTTCTACTTAAAAAAAAGGAATTTAGTGAAATCACCTTGAATGATTAAAATTTAAGAAAAGGGGGAATATCTCTTCCTTTTTTTCTAATAAACTAGTAAAACGGGGGAAAACAAATGGTTCAAAGACCAAGGAAATGACTTATGACCTCATGTCCGATGGTGCCCGGAGCTAGACACAAAAACCAGGTAAAAATTTTATACTTTCTTACCTTTCAATAAAAACCTGAGCGTTTAATAGGCTCAGGTTTTCACTACTTTATTTATTGATGCTGATACTGTACACGATGTAAATTAGCAAAAATACCACCTTGGGCAATTAACTCATCATGTCTACCTTGTTCAGCAATCCCTTCTTCTGTGACAACAACAATTCGATCTGCATTACGAATCGTTGCGAGTCTATGAGCAATAACAAGTGTTGTCCTATTTTTCGCAAGTTCTGTTAATGCATGCTGAATGATCATTTCCGTTTCCGTATCAAGTGCAGATGTAGCTTCATCTAAGATAAGAATTGGAGGATTTTTAAGGAACATTCTTGCGATTGCAATTCTTTGCTTTTGGCCACCTGAAAGTTTTAGTCCTCTTTCACCAATTTGTGTTTCATAGCCATCTGGTAGTGATAGGATGAAATCTGCCAAATGAGCACGTCTGGCTGCTTCTTCGATTTCCTCTTGTGATGCACCTAACTTACCATAAGCAATATTTTCACGTAACGTTCCTGTAAATAAAAACACATCCTGTTGAACAATACCGATTTGGGATCGTAGCGATTGTTTGGTCATCTCCCGAATATCGATACCGTCAATCGATATTGCACCTTCGTTAACATCATAAAAGCGAGGGATAAGTGAGCATATCGTTGTTTTACCCGCTCCAGATGGTCCAACAAAAGCAACTGTCTCCCCTGCAGGAATATTCAAATCAATACCCCGAAGAACAGGTCGGTTATCTTCATAACCGAATGTGACGTTATTAAAAGTAATATCTCCATGTAAGTGTTCTACTTCAATTGCATTCTTTGCATCTAGCACTTCTGGTTCTGTATCAATAAGTTCTATAAATCGTTTAAATCCTGCCATCCCTTTTGGATAAAGCTCCATTAGGGCGCTAATTTTATCAATTGGCTTGAATAGAACGTTAACATAAAGAACAAACCCAACAAGATTCCCGTATGATAGTTCACCAGTAAAACTTAACCATGCACCATAAACTAGGACAACTAACGTGAAAAATCGTGTCACCATATAAATTCCGGATGAACTATATGACATGATTTTATAAGCCACAAGTTTTGCGTTACGAAATTTTTGATTGTCTTTAGAAAATCTAGCAATCTCAAAATTTTCATTTGTAAATGATTGCACGACACGAACACCTGAAACACTATCTTCAACACGTGCATTTACATCGGCAATATCACTATACATTTGCTTCCAGGCTTTATTCATTTTAATATTACAATAGGTAATTAACCAAACAAGCAAAGGAACTATTAATATCGCGATAATGGCAAGCTTTACATTAATGGTGAGCATTATCAAAAACGCCCCAAAAAATGTCATGATCGCAATAAACAAATCCTCTGGACCATGGTGGGCAAGCTCACCAATATCAAAAAGATCATTCGTAACACGACTCATAATATGACCTGTCTTTGTATTATCAAAGAAACGAAACGATTGTCTTTGAACATGATGAAACAATTGATGGCGCATATCTGTTTCAATATTAATACCAAGCATATGTCCCCAGTAATTAACAATAAACTGAAGAAGAGTACTACTTACATACATTATTAAAAGCACTAGACTTACCAATACAATGGCATTCCAATCACCACTAGGTAATAATGAATCAATAAACCATGAAACGGCTAGTGGAAAGGCTAACTCAAGCAACGCTACTACTATTGCACTACTAAAGTCCAATGCAAATAGCTTTTTATGTGGCTTGTAATACGAGAAAAACCGGTTAATCATACTTATGTCTCCTTAAAAATTCCATTAAATATACTAGGATTATAGATTGTAATAAAAAATTAGGCAATCTTAAGTTTTATCTACTATTCTATTATTTGTTATAATATATTGAAAATAGAAATAATTATATAACCCAAAAACCATGGTTTTCAAAGATAAATCTATGATAAGGGGACTTAAAATGACTATCTCTACTTTTAAAATTGCAAATAAGCTTATTACAGGTAAGGGTTCAACACAACTTCTTGGTCAAGAAATTAGTGGATTAGGAATGAAAAATCCGTTAATAGTGACAGATGAAATTCTGCAGAAGGTTGGGGTCGTTGACAAAATTACTGATTTATTAAATGGGCTAAGTTATGGAGTCTATACAGGAGTAAGACCTGAGCCTGAATTAGCAATTGTTGAGGATTGTAAGACTATATTCATTGAAGGATCACATGATGGACTAATCGCTTTAGGTGGGGGAAGTGCCATTGATATCGCAAAGGCTGTTTCAGCCTATGCTAATTATGATGGGACTATCGATGAGCTGATTGGAACAGATTTAATACCACATAGAGGAGCTCCAATCATAGCAATACCAACAACAGCTGGTACTGGTTCTGAAGTTACGAATATCGCGATTTTATCTGATAAGGAAGCACAATTAAAAAAAGGAATTGTTAGTGATTATCTACTGCCCGATGTTGCGATCGTATCTCCAGAGATGACATTAACCATGCCTAAGTCAGTAACTGCTGCTAGTGGCATCGATGCACTCGTCCATGCGATTGAAGCCTACATATCTGTAAATGCCTCACCAATAACGGATTCACTTGCCATAGGGGCTATTAAATTAATTGCAAAAAACCTTCCAAAGGCATATGCAAACCCCGATCATGTAGAAGCAAGAGAAAATATGGCAACTGCTAGTTTAATGGCTGGTATGGCATTCGGTAATGCTGGGGTAGGTGCCGTTCATGCACTTGCATATCCATTAGGGGGACGTTTCAATATTGCACATGGAGTAAGTAATGCCCTATTACTGCCATATGTTATGGAATGGAATAAAATTAGTTGTGTTGAAAAATTTCGGGATATAGCAGTTGCCCTAGGAGCTAACACATTGAATCTTTCTGATGAGGAAGCTGCAGACCATGCGGTACAAACCATGAGACGTTTATGTGATACAGTAAATATTCCAATAGGAATGCGACACTTTAATGTCCCAGAGGAAGATATACCAGCTATGGCTGAGGATGCCTCTAAAATAACGAGACTTTTAAAAAATAACCCTCGTAAACTTTCAAAAGAAGAAATTGAAGAAATTTATAAATCTGCATACTAAAGAAAAGCGTAGGGCGCCCGGAGCTAGGCACCAAAACCAGGTATAAATTTTATGCTTTTTTGTCTTTTAATAAAGGGGGATGAAAATGGAAAAGTATTCAATGTATATTAACGGAGAATGGGTTGGAAGTGATCTCAATGTAATTGAGGTTAATAATCCTGCTACAGATGAAGTGATTGCTACTGTTCCATTAGGTGGTACTGTTGAGGCGAGACTCGCGGTAGATGCTGCATATAGTGCGTTTAAAGAATGGTCACAGTATTCAGCCTATGAACGTGCTGAACTGATTTGGAAATGGCATAACCTGATTGATGAAAATAAAGAAGAACTTGCAAGAACAATGACAATTGAGCAAGGCAAACCATTTAAAGAGGCAGTAGGTGAAATTGGATATGCAAATGGATTCCTAGCGTGGTATGCAGAGGAAGCAAAACGTATCTATGGAGAGACAATTCCTGCTACTGGGCGTAATAAACGATTATTTGTACACAAGCAACCAGTTGGTGTTATCGCTGCAATTACACCTTGGAATTTCCCAGCTGCGATGATTACCAGGAAGGTAGCTCCAGCATTAGCTGCAGGTTGTACGGCAGTAGTTAAACCAGCTGAACAAACACCACTTACAGCTCTTAAACTAGCTCAACTCGCCGAGAAAGCTGGGATACCAAAAGGGGTACTAAATGTCGTAACAGGTGACGCACAAGCAATTGGAGAAGTATGGTTAAAAGATGCTCGCGTTCGTAAGCTTACATTTACAGGTTCGACAGAGGTAGGAAAACTGTTAATGCGAAGGTCAGCTGACACTGTTAAAAAAGTTAGCTTGGAGCTTGGAGGACATGCACCAGTTATTATAATGGATGATGCTAATCTAGATAAAGCAGTTGAAGGTGTTTTAGCGTCAAAATACCGAAATGCCGGACAGACATGTGTTTGTTCGAATAGAGTGTATGTTCATGAATCAATTCATGATGTGTTCATCGAAAAATTTAGCGAAAAGGTGGCTGAGCTTACGGTTGGAAATGGCCTCGATGAAAATGTTCACATCGGGCCACTCATTGATCAAGCTGCAGTCGATAAAGTAGTGAACCATATTGAAGATGCCAAATCTAAAGGTGCAGTTGTTAAACTTGGTGGGGGTATTGTTTCAAATCTCTTCTTTGAACCAACAATTCTTTCAAATGTAAATGATGACATGCTATGTATGCGTGAAGAAACCTTTGGTCCGCTTGCACCTATTACCACTTTTAAAACTGAAGAAGAAGTCATTGAACGCGCGAATGACTCAATCTTTGGGCTGGCGGCATATGTTTTCACTGAAAATATAACGAAGGGGATTCGCATTTCAGAAGCCCTTGAATATGGAATCATTGGTTTAAATGATGGCCTTCCCTCAACTCCACAAGCCCCATTTGGCGGCTTTAAGCAAAGTGGAATTGGCCGTGAGGGTGGACATTATGGTATTGAAGAATACTTGGAGATAAAATATATATCGTTAGGGTTGTAAACTAGAAACTTGGTAAAAGCAAAAGACAGTGGTATGCAATAAATTCGACATGTTCATAGAAGGTGTCGAATCGAGAAGGTGTCGAATCGTATTAATCTCATGTTATAAGAGCAGAAACTCATCCAGCTACTTACGATGAATTTCGACAATTTTCGACACCTTCTATGAACATGTCGAAATCTTTTACACGGAATGGTTAAAACGGTTAAAACGGTTATATTGAAGCGAAAAAAAATTATCAATTCGAGACTTTGTGGAAGACAAAAAGCCAAGTGAACTATAGGTAACTAGGCTAATGCCGTTACCAACACTCCTTCATGCGCATAGGTATAAGTCTACTACTTAAAAATGGAGTGAAATACCTTGTATGAAAATCAGATATATCCTTACCATCAGCGTTCTGATGTTTCTTTACCGCCCGGAAAATATGTTCATTCTACCCAACTTCAAACAACAATGAATACAACTTCACCTACTTACTGGGTTACAATGGAGCCCATCTTTTTCGACCACCTACTGCTACATTTAAACAAGGATATACGCGTTGTTACAGCAGGTGAATCATTAGAAGGAACATTAACAGGTGTTGCAATCGACCATCTTCAACTTACAATCAATGGCGTAAATTATCACATTCGTTTACCACAAATCATTTATTTTCGGAAAATCTGAATATGCAAAAAACAAAAAAACGAGTATAGGGTTTATAAACACCTATGACTCGTACTATTTCTTCTCTTTCTTATTAGCCGCTTCCTCCAGACGCCGGAAACGCCTTAAGTCCGCTTTCCGAATCGGAAGTGGCTCTTTGCGAAGTAGTTTGACAATTGCAACTGTAAGAAGTAGAAGTAAAACAGTAAATGGTGGTGCCGCTATCAGTGAAGCCGTCTGCAATGCTTCTAGCCCTCCAGCATACAGTAATACACCTGCAATTGCGGACATTAGTACACCCCATACGATTTTTACAAACTGGGATGGATGTAAACTTCCGAAGGTTGTCATGCTTGCCAAAATATACGTTGCCGAATCAGCTGATGTTACAAGGAATGTGAAGATAAGAAGTATTGCTAGGATAGACATTAGCGTTGATAGTGGCAGATATTCAATTGTCTGAAAAAGGGCGGACGTTAAGTCAGCATTAACAGCGACAGCAATGCCGGTATCCTTATATAAATCATTCCATAACGCCGTTCCCCCGAAAGCAGCAATCCAAAGACAAGCGATGGCCGGCGGAATTACCATCACCCCCATTATGTATTCACGGATCGTTCGTCCCCTAGAAACACGCTCAACAAATGCACCAACATATGGTGACCAGGCAATAGCCCATGCCCAATAAAAGATTGTTCAGTCACGAACCCATGTACCACCTTGATACGGCTGCATACGCAGGCTGTATTGAATAAAGTTTGTAAAATAATCACCAATCGCCAGTGTGAAGGTTTCTAGAATAAAAATAGTGGGACCCGTGATAAATACAAATAATAGCAATACTAGGGCAAGTCCCAAGTTTAAATTACTCAAATAGCGGATCCCTTTATTTAGGCCAGTTGAAGATGATAGCATATAAGCAACAAAAATGATTAGGATAATTACAATTTGAATGCTAATAGAATTACCTGTGCCAAAAACCGCATTCAATCCACCGTTCATCTGAAGAACTCCAAGCCCTATGGAAGTTGCAATTCCCATCACTGTTGCAATCACAGCAAGTGAGTCTATTGTGTTTTTTACTATCGGCTTATCCCCGGTGACCGGCTCCAAAGCCGTCGAAACAAGCCCATTCTTTTGTTTTCGGAACTGTAAAAACCCAATTACGAGACCAACAATTGCAAAAACGGACCATTGACTGACACCCCAATGGAAAAAGGAGTATCCCATGGCAATCCTTGCTGCTTCTTCAGTCTGACCTTCTACTCCAGCGAATGGAGCCGAGAAGAAATGACTCATTGGTTCTGCAACGCCCCAAAAAACGAGCCCTGCACCAAAGCCAGCCGAGAATAGCATACCAACCCAGGTGAAAAATGAAAATTCCGGGCGCTCCTCATCTCCTCCAATACGGATAGCGCCATACTTGCTAATTGCTAGCCCTACTAGGAAAATAATTAGAATTGCTACCGCAAGCAGATAAAACCACCCGAAATTAACTGTTGTAAAATTAAAAAGTTTGCCAGCTACGTCACCAAACCTTTTTGGCATAATTGCCCCTAAAAGAACCAAAAGCATGATGACCGCAGCTGACACTGAAAACACAGGATTTTTCAATATATTTCTATCCATGTCAGCCCCCTAAACGTATTTGTATAATTATTCCTTAAAAGAAATTGAAATGAATTGAAGTAACTTCATTCACACTCTCAATAGGCTTTGTTTATGATTTACTAAAATAAAGAAAAAATACGCCTCAAGCCACACTACCTACATATTAAGATTGCTCTTCTGATTACCTTTTTTTATTTTTTTCGGAGTTTCGGGCATCAGATTGCCCTTTTGATTACCGTTTTTTATTTCTTTCGGAGTTTCGGGCATCAGATTGCTCTTCTGATTACCGTTTTTTATTTTTTTCGGAGTTTCGGGCATCAGATTGCCCTTTTGATTACCGTTTTTTATTTTTTTCGGAGTTTCGGGCATCAGATTGCCCTTGTGATTACCATTTTCTACTTTTTTCGGAATTTCGGGCATCAGATTGCTCTTCTGATTACCGTTTTTTATTTTTTTCGGAGTTTCGGGCATCAGATTGCCCTTTTGATTACCGTTTTTTATTTTTTTCGGAGTTTCGGGCATCAGATTGCCCTTGTGATTACCATTTTCTACTTTTTTCGGAATTTCGGGCATCAGATTGCTCTTCTGATTACCGTTTTTTATTTTTTTCGGAGTTTCGGGCATCAGATTGCCCTTTTGATTACCGTTTTTTATTTTTTTCGGAGTTTCGGGCATCAGATTGCCCTTGTGATTACCGTTTTTTATTTTTTTCGGAGTTTCGGGCATCAGATTGCTCTTCTGATTACCGTTTTCTATTTTTTTCGGAGTTTCGGGCATCAGATTGCTCTTCTGATTACCGTTTTCTACTTTTTTCGGAATTTCGGGCATCAGATTGCTCTTCTGATTACCGTTTTCTACTTATTTCGGAATTTCGGGCATCAGATTGCTCTTCTGATTACCGTTTTCTACTTTTTTCGGAATTTCGGGCATCAGATTGCTCTTCTGATTACCGTTTTCTACTTTTTTCGGAATTTCGGGCATCAGATTGCTCTTCTGATTACCATTTTTTACTTTTTTCTGAGTTTCGGGCATAAAATTGCTCTTCTGATTACCGTTTTTTATTTTTTTCGGAGTTTCGGGCATCAGATTGCTCTTCTGATTACCGTTTTATATTTTTCGCACGATTTCGGGCATCAAGATTGCTCTTTTGGTTACCGTTTTCTATTTTTCGCACGATTTCGGGCATCAGATTGCTCTTCTGATTACCATTTTCTATTTTTCGCACGATTTCGGGCATCAAGATTGCTCTTTTGGTTACCGTTTTTTTGCGGAGTTACATAGCCGACTCCATTAGAGACCACTGATACCAAGGTACTTTACTAGATACGGATGCTCAGATTTAATTTTAAAGAAAACTCGCTGAGTATTGAGCCTGAAGGGCGAAGACAAAGGCGTAGTTGCACTTATGCGTTTTAGAATAAGAAAAGCGCAGGGCGCCCGCCTATCGGCGACAAGCATAAGACAAGCCGGCTGGAAGGTTGTTCTTTACCTTCCGGACGGCTTGGCTTATGACCTCAGGTCCGATGGCGCCCGGAGCTAGACACTAAAACTAGGTTCAAATTTTTATACTCCCTCATTAAAGTAAGGTTTTTCTCTTGTTTTCTCTGTTTTTCTCAGTATTTCAAATTTCAATAAGACTGCACTTTAATGGACTAACAGAACTTTATTTGTATTTTAGAGGAGGAGGA
>NZ_JARFVC010000046.1 GCF_029193815.1 Cytobacillus sp. S13-E01 | reverse complement strand
ATAGCATTTCAGATGTTGTTTTAGCTTGCATGTGTAAAACTAGGTAGTCTGGGCCACCAGCTTTTGAGTCAGTTCCAGACATGTTAAATCCACCGAATGGTTGGTATCCAACGATTGCACCAGTACAACCACGGTTGAAGTAGAGGTTACCAACATGGAAGTCTTCGCGTGCTTTTTCGATGTGTGCACGGTTGTTTGTAAGAACTGCTCCAGTTAGACCATACTCAGTGTTGTTTGCAATATCAAGTGCATGGTCGAAATCTTTCGCTTTGCAGATTGCTACAACAGGCCCGAAGATTTCCTCTTTCATTAGACGAGCATCTTCTGCTACGTCTGCAAAAATTGTCGGCTCGATGAACCAACCTTTAGAGTCATCGCCTTTACCACCGTGTAGTAATCTTCCTTCGTTTTTACCGATCTCAACATAACTCATCACCTTGTCAAACGCACCTTGATCGTTTACAGGACCCATGAATATAGATGTGTCTTTAGGTTCACCAACAGTTAGCTCTTTTGTTAATTCAACAACGCGGTCTACTACTTGGTCATATACGTCTGCTAAAATGACTGCTCTTGAGCAAGCCGAACATTTTTGTCCTGAGAAACCAAATGCAGATGCCACGATTGATTTAGCCGCTAATTCAAGATCAGCATCTTTATCAACAACAATCGTATCTTTTCCACCCATTTCAGCAATGACACGCTTCAACCAAATTTGGCCTTCATTTAATTTAGATGCACGTTCGTAAATTCGTAATCCAACATCACGTGAACCTGTGAAGCTAATGAAGCGAGTACGTGGATGATCTACTAAGTAGTCTCCAACTTCTGCTCCACTACCAGGGACAAAATTAACTACACCTGCAGGAAGACCTGCTTCTTCAAGAACTTCCATGAATTTGGCAGCAATGATTGGAGTTGTACTAGCAGGCTTTAGTAAAACAGTATTTCCCGCTACTAATGCAGCTGTTGTCATACCAGCCATAATTGCAAATGGGAAGTTCCAAGGTGAAATAATAACACCCACTCCAAGTGGAATGTAATTAAAACGGTTATATTCGATTGGACGGCTTTCAACTGGAAGTCCGTCTTTTAGACGAAGCATTTGACGTCCATAATATTCTAAAAAGTCGATTGCTTCCGCTGTATCAGCATCAGCTTCATTCCATGGCTTACCAGCTTCTTTTGTTAAAAGGGCAGAAAACTCATGCTTACGACGGCGAATAATTGCAGCAGCACGGAATAAAATATCTGCGCGCATTTCTGGCTTTGACTTGCGCCATGTTTGGAATGTTTTATCTGCAATTTGCATTGCCTTTTCAGCAAGCTCTTGGTTTGCTTTTGAAACCCGGCCAACCAACTCTTCTCTGTTTGACGGGTTTACAGAAACAATTTTATCCTCAGTTGTGATGCGTTCTCCACCAATAACTAAGTCATAATCTTGCCCAAGGTAAGACTCAACTGTCTTAAGACCAGCTAAATAAGCTTTCTTGTTTTCCTCAACAGAAAAATCCGTAAATGGTTCATGTTTATATGGTACTACCATTCTACTTCGCCTCCCTTTCATCATTAAAAACGTTTTCATTCATTCATACAATTACCATTCTACTAAAAGTAGTAGAGTTCTTCAAATATTGAGGTAATAGTCGCAATTATCAAAACTCCTTAAAAGGAATGCAGGGCGCCCTGAGCTATACATAAAAACTAAAAAGACTGACCCAAAAAGGTTTGATCCTTCTTAAGTCAGCCTTCTTTTTTAAAAGGTAAGCTAGTATAAAAATTTTTACCTAGTTTTGGTGTCTAGCTCCAGCGCCTAGAAACGAGGGGAAACTTCAACTCCTCCTACAGAAGCAAAAAGCGCTTCTTTCGTCGGAGTATTCGAAGCACACGATGTGCAAGTGTCGACAATGCCACAGGACGTGGCGTTCTTGTCGACCAGTTTTCTCGTTTCTGACCAAAGCGCTTACGCATTTCTTAATTATAAATATGAACAAATGGTTCTTCTTCTCCTGCATTACGGACAATGATGCTTTCAGGACCATTTTCAGAAGAAACGTAAACTTGCAAAGAAAAATAATCGGGGAAATGCTCCATTACCTCACCCGTGATAAATTGAGTGAATCCAATTACTTCTGCTTTTCCGTAAAATTGCATTGGAATTTCGATCGTCAGCTGATACAATTCTTCATTTTTATAAAAACCTCGACCAATCACGCCTGTGTAGTTAGGGAAGAACTCATCGATATCTGTTTTGAAATTCGTGAACATCACCGCATCTTCTCTATAGGCATTTGTTGCCGCAGTAGATGGAAAAAAGTGATATTCTTCATTGACATCTTCCCACTTATCAATTCGATTACCCTTATTAATAACACCTGTTTTCGCAATGAAATTTCCTGGTGCAATCGAAGAAATCTCTTCTTGTTCGAATAAAGCAATGACAATTGGAACATTTTTAAGTTCATCCATAGTGCGTAACCTGGCTAATACTTCTTCTGCAATTCGTTTTCCTTCTTTTTTCAAAACATCAGTATCAATTTTCACTTCTCTTGGGTACCCACCCTGGTCATCAGGTAGATTAAAGTATTGTACTGAATTTAATGCTAAACCAATCACAACACCACCAAGCTCGACCTTGCCATCCTTATTTTTGATTAGGTAGTTATGCTCAAGCATATGCGCTAAATAAATCGGGCTTTTAGACATTTGTGTCTCATATGACTCTTCACTATTTGCATTGTATTCGAAAATTGGATTTAACCCCAGATTTTCTGCTTCCTTCTTATTATCTTCTTGTAATTGAGCTGGTGACATTTTTCGATTTAGCCAGCTCTCAATTGTTTCTTTTGAGATCTTTTGACCTTCTTGGTAAAAATATTGATCTGATGAAAATGACTCTTGAGCAATTCTCATTAGTCCTGTCTCAAATTCAGTAATGTCCAATCTTGTTTGAAGATTCCTTACAACAAGACCTCTTGCCTCCCCTGGCTTAAACGGCAGAATTGTACGATAATATGATTCCGAAATATTGTATCTGGGAATAATTGCCTTCTCATTTGTTTCTTCGGTTTCTTGTACAACTTCCTCTTGTTTATCAAAAGTAGGTGCACATGCTGTTAGGAGTAGAACAGTTGTCATTAACATTATTAATAGACTTTTCAACACACACACCTTCTTACTTCTTTAATTCTTCAATCAACCGATCCTCGTCCCAAACCTCAATCCCTAACTCAGCAGCTTTTGCTAGCTTTGATCCTGCTGCTTCACCTGCAATTACTAGATCCGTACTTTTGCTTACACTACCTGTCACTTTTCCACCTTGAGCCTCTATTTCTGTTTTTGCATCATTTCTCGATAACCGCTCAAGCTTTCCAGTTAATACGATTGTTTTGCCTGCAAAATAAGAGTCGCTATCATCAATTTTAACAGCTTTTGGACCTTTGTATTCGAGGTTTACACCTTGACCACGTAATTCCTCAATTAATTCGGATACTTCTGGTGCTGAAAAATAGGTAACGATTGAGTCAGCCATTTTTTCACCAATTTCATTAATTGCAACAAGATCTCCAGCTGTTACTCTTTTCAAATTATCAATTGTTTCAAAGTGCTGTGCTAGTGTCTTTGCTGCCTTTGCACCAACATGACGGATTCCTAAACCAAATAACAATTTTTCCAATGAGTTTTGTTTTGAAGCTTCAATTGCGTTTACAAGATTATCAGCGGACTTTTCACCCATTCGTTCAAGCTTAATCAGTTGGTCTTTTTCAAGCTTATAGATATCAGCAACATTCGTAATAAGTTTTTCTTGAAAAAGCTGGGCAATTACTTTTTCGCCAAGACCTTCAATGTTCATAGCTGTTCGTGATACAAAATGGATTAACCCTTCACGTATTTGTGCCGGGCACCTTGGATTAATGCAGCGTAGCGCTACCTCGTCTTCCAAACGAACTAGCTCACTTCCACATTCAGGACACTCTGTTGGCATATGAAAGGCTTGTTCCTCACCAGTACGACGATCAACTAGTACATTTACAACCTCAGGAATGATGTCACCCGCTTTTTTTACAACAACATAATCACCGATTCTTATGTCTTTTTCTCTTATCAAATCTTCATTGTGAAGCGATGCACGTTGAACGGTTGTCCCTGCAACTTTTACAGGCTCTAAAATAGCAGTAGGTGTTACAACCCCTGTCCTACCAACACTTAGCTCAATATCAATTAGTTTTGTTTCAACTTCTTCAGCACGAAATTTATAAGCAATTGCCCACCTCGGACTTTTTGCAGTAAAACCAAGCTGAGCTTGTTGTTCTAATGAATCAACCTTAATAACAATTCCGTCAATATCGTAAGAAAGGTTCGGTCTCTTATCGACCCATCCTTCAACGAACGTAATCACTTCATCGATTGAAGAATATGTTCTACGTTC
The DNA here is from genome assembly GCF_029193815.1 of Cytobacillus sp. S13-E01. Taxonomy (GTDB): domain Bacteria; phylum Bacillota; class Bacilli; order Bacillales; family Bacillaceae_L; genus Bacillus_BV. The sequence continues at coordinate 25,915 of NZ_JARFVC010000046.1, read as the reverse complement.
TGGATTAGTTTTAAAGCCTAATTGATCTAGAAGGTCTAAACCTTCACTATGTGAGACAACTCCTGTTTCGCCTAGGTCTGCAATGCTATAAACGTAAATATCAAGATTTCGTTTAGCGGCAAGCTTGGGGTCTAGCTGTCTTAACGATCCAGCTGCAGCATTTCGTGGATTGGCAAAAGGCATTTCATCGTTCACAAGCTTAGCCTCATTCAATGCTTCGAATGATTTTTTCGGCATAAATGCTTCGCCGCGAACCTCGATATCAAATGGATCACTAAGTCGTAATGGAATCGAGCGAATCGTTTTCAAGTTCTCGGTGATACCCTCACCTACAGTGCCATCACCACGTGTTGTACCTTGAATAAACAAGCCTTGTTGATAACGAAGGGAAACTGCGAGACCGTCAATTTTCATTTCACAAACATAAGCAACATCGTCTCCAACCACTTGTCTCACACGTCGATCAAAATCACGTAAATCAGCATCATTAAAAGCATTACCAAGGCTGAGCATCGGTGTCCGGTGTTCAACCTTCTCAAAATTAGCTAACACATCACCACCAACGCGCTGTGTTGGCGAGTCCGCCGTCTTTAATTCCGGAAACTTTGCCTCTAGCTGGGTTAATTCACGCATAAGAGAATCATATTCTTCATCTGATACAGAAGGGGTATCAAGCACATGATATTCATAGTTATACTGATTTAGTAACTGCTGTAATTCTATAACACGTGTTTGTTCAGTAGGTTTGTCCATAAATCGATTCCTTTCATCATGTCATATGAAAAGCGCAGGGGCCCGCCGAACGGCGACAAACATAAGACGATTCCTGACAGAGGGCGTTTTTTGCATTCGGAAAGGGATTGGCTTATGACCTCAGGTCCGATGGCGCCCGGAGCTAGAACTAAAACTGGATACACATTTTTATGGTTTCTTATCCTTTAGGAATTTTTAACCCTTTGTAATAGGCGCAAATTTAGCTAACAACCGCTTAATACCGATCGGGCTTGGAAAAGCGATGTCTAATTCCTTTGATTCACCTTCACCTTTTACACTGACAACCGTACCCGTTCCCCACTTCTTATGCGCAGCTTTGTCGCCAACCTTCCAAGCAATGTCATCGCCACCTGTTGATGTCATTGTAGGACGAATCGTTGATCTTGTTTCAGGCTGCTTTGACGCAAACGGAGATGTTTGTTGTCGTTGCTGGAATTGTTGACGTTGTTGAGTTTGTTGTTGCCTTTGCTTTTTTTGCTGCTCCATCAGTTGTTCCCGTAAATCTTCAATTAAATCCCCTGGAATCTCACCAATAAAACGGGATACTGGATTCATATTTGTACGTCCAAATAATGTCCTCATTTGTGCATTCGTAATGAAAAGCTCTTGCTCAGCACGAGTGATTCCAACATATGCTAGACGTCGTTCTTCCTCCATTTCGTCTTCCTCCATAAGCGAGCGACTATGTGGAAATACACCTTCCTCTAAGCCAATTAAGAAAACGACTGGAAACTCTAAACCTTTTGCGGAGTGTAATGTCATTAACACAACAGCATCACCTTTATCTTTATCGTCTTCCTCTAGTTTATCAATATCTGCCACTAATGCTAAATCGGTTAAAAAGGCAACTAAGCTTTTATCTTCATTCTTTTCTTCAAAATTTTTCGTAACAGATAAGAATTCGTCTATGTTCTCTAACCGACTCTGTGCTTCAATTGTCTTTTCGCTTTTAAGGAGGTCCCGATAGCCGGTTTTATCTAGCATCTCATCAACTAATTCGGTAACAGACAGATACTCCTGCATATCAACCCAGTTATTGATTTGATTACGGAATTCAACTAGCGAGTTCAATATCTTCCCACCTAAGCCAATTTGTTCAACTTCCTGCAACGCTTGAAACATCGTTAAATCATTCGCTATCGCATAGTTTGCAATTTTATCGATAGAAGATGCCCCGACTCCACGTTTAGGTACATTAATAATTCTCGCTAAACTGATATCGTCATCCGGGTTAGCAATTACACGTAAATAAGCCAAAATATCTTTAATTTCTTTTCTGTCATAGAACTTTATACCGCCAACAATCGTATAGTTAATATTGGATTTAAGCAAAACCTCCTCCATTACACGTGACTGAGCATTTGTACGATAAAGAATAGCAATATCAGAGTACCTTCTTACACCACCATCGACCATTTGCTTAATCTTTCCTGCAACAAACTGTCCCTCTAAATACTCACTGTCCGCACGGAAATAAGAAATATTGTTTCCATCCATGTTTTCGGTCCACAATTTTTTCGGCTTACGATTTGAATTCTTTTCAATCACTTCATTTGCAGCACGTAAAATACGTTTGGTTGAACGATAGTTTTGTTCTAGAAATATTGACTTTGCATGGGAGTAATCTTTTTCAAATGATAAAATATTACTTATATCTGCTCCACGCCAGCGATAAATCGATTGGTCAGAATCCCCAACTACACAAATGTTTTTAAAACGAGAAGCTAAAAGCTTAACGAGCATATACTGTGCACGGTTAGTATCCTGGTACTCATCGACATGGATATATTGAAATTTTCGTTGATAGAACTCAAGCACCTCAGGTACACGTGTAAATAATTGAATGGTTGTCATAATCAAATCATCAAAATCTAACGCTTGATTTTTCTTTAGTTTTTTTTGGTATTCTAAGTACACATCACTTATCATTCGGTCATGCATACCACCAGCTGTTTTGGCATAGTCCTCTGCAGTCTGTAGCTCATTTTTTGCACTACTAATAGATCCTAGGAAGCTTCGTGGATCAAACTTTTTAGTGTCAATATTTTTATCTTTAAGGATATTTTTAATAACGGAAAGCTGGTCCGTTGTATCAAGAATTGAAAAATTACGATTAATCCCGATTCTGTCGATATCTCTTCGTAAAATTCGTACACACATGGAGTGGAAGGTAGAAATCCAAATCTCATCTGCAACTGGTCCTAATAAACTTTGGACCCTTTCTCTCATTTCACGAGCCGCTTTATTTGTAAATGTGATTGCTAAAATACTCCACGGCGCAACCTCTTTTTCAGCCATCAAATAAGCAATTCGATGTGTAAGTACTCGCGTTTTGCCACTTCCCGCTCCTGCCATTATTAGAAGTGGGCCGTCAGTAGCCTTTACTGCTTCCTGTTGTTCTTTATTTAATCCAGTTAACAACCTCTCACTAATAAATTGCATCTCGCCACCGCCCTTATTTTTAGAAACATTTGTTCTATTTTATACTAATTTTATTGTTTTTTCAACTTGTCACCTTAACAGCTTGTACCGTTTTTAAGGCCGTCCCTAGATCATCATAAATGATATTGCCAACCACGATTGTATCTGCAATCGAAGCCATTTCTTTAGCCTGTTCCACTGACTTAATACCGCCACCGTAAAACAGCTTTGTGTTTTCAAGACTAGTCTTTACTTCCTGCACTACTCTAGTATCACCGTATACACCGCTATATTCTAGGTAAAAAATCGGAAGATTATATAGTTTTTCCGCCATTCTACTGTACGCAATTACATCATCTATCTCTAAATTCGTATTGGCTTCTGTCAGCTTTGCAGCCTTACACTCTTCACTTAAAATACAGTAGCCCTCAACAATAATTTCTTCCCAATTCATAATATCTCCAAATTGTTTTACAGCCTCATGATGAAGACCTGTAATCCACATTGTATCTCTACTATTTAATACACTTGGAATAAAATAAAGGTCAAATCCCGGAGTAACTGACTCGATCGTTGACACTTCTAAAACACACGGAACCGTATAGCGACGAATTCTTGACATAAGCATTAGCACATTGTCGGGAGTTACTCCATCACTACCACCGACAATGATTGCGTCCGTTCCAGATTCACATACGAGCTCTAACTGATCATCTGTAATGTCTTTATCCGGATCAAGCTTGAAAACATGTCGCCACTCTTTAAAATCGTACATGGTGATCCTCCATTCTAATTTCCATTATTACATTATACCAAAATTCTTGTAGTGGGTTAAAGAAAAGTAAGGTATCTACCTTATCAAAAAGAGGAAAAGCTAAAATGAAGTTCTAATTATAATATCTAGTCGTTTTGAAACGGGGTTTTATTACTTTACTTTGACAGCTTTTTTAATTATCTACTTTATTGAATATATCCTCGAGTGTTCGAAGTATCGATTATTCGACAAAAATGGTTAATTCAAAAAAAAGCACCCAAATATCTATCTTAGCAGGATGCTTTAGGTAATTATACTGTCTAAAACTCTAGTAATTCATCTTGTACAATAATAGGGTTGACATATTTTAATCCCCATTGTTTCAACCTTGAAAAGTCTTTATCATTGTTACTATAAAGAGTCATATTATTAACGATTGCTGTTGCAGCGATTAGAGAATCACCAGCTTTTAACGTTTTTCCTGATTCTATTTTACACTTCCTTCTAAGTTCTGCCGCTTTTTCAGCAATACCAAAATCTACATTCCATACTATAGACGCGTTTATATATTCGTAACGTCTCTTCTTGACTTTTTCATCTGTTTCAACTTTGTCATATGACAAAAACTCCATAGCAACTATATTAGACATGATAATTTCTATATCATCATTAATTATTTTCTAATGAGTTCCTTTATAGGTTGATATCCTAGGTAGTGATAAACAAAGATGTTATTGTCTATTAATGCTTTATTCAACGTCTTTGCTCCTCCAATCCTGTTTCCTGTCAGCCATGTTAATTAGCTCCTTTATATTATCTCCTGCATCAACTGCAGAACCAGCCAATGATTCAAAAGCTCTTATCTTCTCATCTTTATTATTTAATTTAGGCTTTACCATAAATCCTTCACTTCTTTCTTCAATTACAAGCTGGTCTAATAATTTAGCATCTTCTAGTGCATTCTTAACCAAACGTAGAATTTGAGTATAATTAGCCTTAAAATTTTGGTTTTCTGACAGATTTACATTTACCAAAATAATCACCTCGTTTTTTCTCAATTATTTAATTATATCTTATCATATCCACTACCTTTCTGTTCATAAAGTGAAACTTCAATCAGTGGGGGTTTTACTGCCCCTTAAGCGTGGGATAAACAAATAGAGCGCTAAATCAAGTTAGCACTCTGTTAAGTAACACTACTTCTCTACAGTATCTTGTTTCTCATCCTTTAAACGGTCCAATGCCATTGTATATGCATCATTACCATAATTTAAACAACGTTTCACACGAGAAATCGTTGCTGTACTTGCACCTGTTTCTGTTTCAATTTTATGATAGGTGTTTCCATCTTGCAGCATTCTAGCTACCTCTAGACGTTGAGCAAGTGATTGGATTTCATTTACCGTACATAGATCATCAAAAAATCGATAGCATTCTTCAAGATCATTTAAAGATAGAACGGCATTAAAGAGCTGGTCCAATTCTTTTCCACGTAATTTTTCAATTTGCATATATTTATCCCCTTTATTAGTAGTTTTCAAAAGACACTATGTTAGTTGAAGGTACAATGTTTATCCACGTTTTACCCGGTACAAAACCTACTTCTTCACCATTTTTAAAAGGGATTATTCTACCATCAATATTTTGCCATTCAACTTCTCTTTGTACCCCTTTTTGCATTAATAAACCTTTACCACCAGATGTTACATTAATTTTACGGCGTCCGGCACTATCAATAATTTTGTGATCCATTTCGACGACAAAAACATTATCTATTAAAACTGGTGTTGCTGTTTCTTTATCTGCAGTTTGAACGTCACCACTGTAGCGTTCATACTTTTCTTTTTCTTTATTGTAGACATATTTTACAGTCCATGTACTGCTTGAATCATAAGCAATATTCACACTCTCACCTTTGTCTCCAGTGATTGCTGTTATTTCATCTTCTGTTAAAAACGAGTACGCTTGTGGTCTTTGTTCGAGATCATACCCCTTCTTTTCTACGCCCTTTTCAATATTTTCAAAGGAAATATAGGAGTTATGTGGGGCAACTCTATCCGTTGATCTCCAAAACAATGTACCATCAAAAAATAATCCATTTAAACTGTCTACTTCACCAGCTTCAAGCATTCGTTTAGCTTCTGGGCTCCAGCCATGGGCAACATATAGACTATTAAAGCCCTTAGAAAGTTCGATATAATAATCCCTAGCACTTCGAACAGGGCCTATTGTTTCTGGCTGCTCACTTTGAAAAATCGCTAAAAAGCGCGTTACATTTCCTTCAGCAAGTAATTCATAGACTACATCAGCACTATATAGCCCTGATTGAGGTCTTGCTTTAGGATGATTGTTAATCATAACAGCGACCGCACGTGTATCTACACTATTATTCGTTCCCAATCCTGTAAGAGGATACATATTATCATATATTTGTATTGGTTCTTCCTCGTTGGTTTCTTCTATATTTTCTTCCTTACTATTAGTTACATTCTCATTAACAACCTCTTGTTGTTTGCTACATGCAACACTAAATAATAATAGGAAAACTAGAATATATAACAACTTTAAGTTCATTCGAAAGACACAACCTTTTTGTAGTATCGTTTGCTTTTCGCACCACTTTTACATTTTAACGCATTATTGACGGAAAGAGTATAATTTTATTCATGACATCATAAATTCCTTGTGGTGTAATTCTAATATAAGGCAGATGTGTCGATGATAAAAATAATAATGTATAAATGGGATCACTAAAGCGGTAGCCTCGCGCGCGGAGCAAAGCCGCTAGTGACTTTTCTTCTTTAATTAACTCATCGACGCTCTTGTTGGACATTATTCCAGAAAGCGTTAGAGGAATTTCATTAATGATCCTTCCGTTTTCAGCGAGAACTAAACCGCCTCCAATTTCCTGCATGTGTGTAAAGGCTAAAAGCATATCTTCTTTGTTTTTCCCAATTAATACAATGTCACCAGTATTAGAAAATGAGCTTGCGAAGCCTGCTATATGTGTAGCAAAACCCTTAATCACTGTATTGATTCGCCATTTTCCCTTACGATCGATTAACATTAAAAAGCTTTCATCATGATCCATCGATAACTCATCATTCGCTACATCTATGGCAACAGAATAAGGCTTCATAATAACAGCATTATCCATTAACATCCCAAATGGCATTGAAAACTGGAGATCATCCATCGTAAGTTCCCAATCTAGTTCAAGGGGTTTAAAGTAGTCTTGTTCATCCCATTTGAATTCACCAAATGCATCAAGAATTGCTCCATCCTTTTTTACCCACTGCCCCTTAGCAAGTACTGAAATAGGTGTCGGGTTTTCTTTTGACTCTAAAAAGTTTATATTAGCAATTCTCCCTGTCGCAATGCTTCCATGTAAATGTTCGATAGTATAATGACGAGCAATATTTATTGTTGCCATATTATAGGCATCTATTATGGGTACACCTTGTTCGATTGCAATTTTAATCATTTTATCCATGACCCCTCCTTCATAAAAAGAAGGTGGTGAACCATCAGTTGTCATGATTAATTTATCATACTGATCAATCCCAAGTTCATGCATCTGTTCTAACAGCGCAGGAAGGTCTGGTCTGATTGAAGAATAACGTAGTGAGGTTGTATAACCGTGTAAAAGGCGATTCACAACATCCTTCCCCGTCATTGATTCATGATCCGCATCAGCACCTAGAAGCTTCAGCTTTGTTAATGTTTTTTCAGATGCACCAGGAAAATGGCCTTCAATTTGCTTTCGCATTCTTTTTGCTTCCTGAACCCAATGGAGCATTAAATCATCGCCATCCAATAATTTTGGCCAGCCTGTTAACTCTCCACCTTGTAGAACAGCATCATGCTCAAGCCATGACTTTATATTGGCATGTGAAAACACTGTTTCTTCATCAAGAATTTCTGTTTGTGGGTCAAATCGACACCACCAATACATTGTTGCAGGTATTGTCCTCATATCTTTCAAAAAAGAAAACGCTTTCTTTTTTGAAAGTTGTAAAGCCAAAACCATGTTGTCGTTAATAAGTGTAGTTGTTCCACTTTGGGATACATATTGGGCAAACGAGTGGGGATTATATAATTGAAAGGGATGTGAATGTGGTTCTATGTAACCTGGTACTAAATATGACCCTTCACAATCAATAATTTCACAATGATCCTTTGTTGTAGGGAGCATATCACCTACATACACAATACGATCTTCGTATAGCCAAATATTCGCTTTGATCCACTTTTTTAACACTTGATTTAAGTAAGTGGCGTTCTTTAATAAACGAGTAGGCGATTTTTTCCCATCAATAACGGCAACATGTTCTCTAAGTTGTTTGTTTTTCCATCGATATCGTTGATCTAGCATGAACATCCCCCATTCTAACGAAAAGCGCAGGGCGCCTGCGTATTGGCGTGTTGATTTAAACCCGCCACGTCCTGTGGCGAACATCGACATCAGCAGATCCTGTGCAAGTCAAACATAAGACGAGCCCTGACTAAAGGCGTTTTTTGCCTTCGGGACGGGATTGGCTTATGACCTCAGGTCCGATGGCGCCCGGAGCCAGACACTATATTTGAAAAGCGCAGTGCGCCCATTAAGATTCTAAATATAAGTATCACTATCGTACCATATTGAGTGTTTTAACGCACTAAAGAGTTTGTAATTATTTGAAAAAAATTGAACAAATATGAATTTTCTAATAGGAGGAATATAATTTGAAACCAAATATTGGCATTCTTAATGCTTTAATCCGTATTACATGTGGATTTACGATGCTTGCTTGGGCTACATCAAAGCTTGTAAAACGCCCTTGGCGTGACTCTTACCTAGTCATAGCTATGCTTGGCGGAATGAAGGTTGGTGAAGGTATCACACGTTTTTGCCCATTAACAGCACTATTTGAGAACTACCAAGAAAAAAGCCCGGAAAAAGAGGAAAAAGAACCAATCATTAATCCAACATAAGAAAAGCGCAAGGGCGCACAGAACTAGCCATAATAAAGGGTCAATGCAATCTGACCCTTTATTAACAAAGGAGATGATTGATTTTGATGTTCTGGGAATACTTGACCGATATGAGTTTTGTTCTAATCGCGTTAATTGGAAGCATTATCGCAATCTCGTTCGTCTATATTAGGAAGAAACGTGTGAGATAGCGCGACGCCCAATGTCTTTACGGAAAAATAAACTTTCACATTTTACCTTTTTAAGCTCAGCATATACGATTTCTTGTGCTTCATGTAAACTTGATCCTTTTGCAGCTAACACTAAAACACGTCCACCATTTGCTGTAATGTGTCCATTTACCGTCTTGGTTGCAGCATGAAACGAAAATGTCTTTTGATTCAGTTCGTTCAGCCCTTCAATATGAGCACCTTTTTCATATTCATTTGGATAACCTTTCGCAGCAAGTACAACAGCTACTGCTGCATCATTTGACCAAGCTAAAGTTACATCTTGATCATCCAGAAGATCTAAAATAACATCCACCAAATCATTTTCTAATCTTGGTAAAACAACCTGTGTTTCTGGATCTCCAAAACGAGCATTAAACTCGATTACTTTTGGTCCAGATACAGTGTTGATTAAGCCAGCATATAATATCCCTGTAAACTCCCTGCCTTCTTCTTTCATAGCCTGGACAGTCGGATGTAGGACTGTTTTAACGGCTTCTTCTACAATTTCATCTGAAATTTGCGGAACTGGAGAATATGCACCCATCCCACCTGTGTTTGGACCTTGATCATTATCAAATGCACGCTTATGGTCTTGTGAGATTTCCATCGGGTATACTTTTGTCCCGCGAACAAAAGCCATTAATGAAAATTCTTCACCTTCTAGAAACTCTTCAATCACCACTTTATTGCTTGCTTCACCAAACTTTGACTCTTCCATCATTTCATAAAGGTTTTGCAGTGCTTCTTCCATCGTTATTGCAATGACAACACCCTTACCGGCTGCCAAACCATCTGCTTTTAGAACAATTGGTACACCCTTTTCCTTAATATAAGCCTTTGCAGCTTCGTAAGATGAAAAGGAACCATAATCAGCAGTTGGTATATTATATTTCTTCATTAAATTTTTTGAGAACGTTTTACTTCCCTCAATGATTGCAGCCTCTTTTGTTGGCCCGAATATTCTTAGTCCTTGTTCTTGGAATTCATTTACAATCCCTTTTGTCAGAGGAACTTCAGGACCCACAATCGTTAAATCAATACCCTCATTTTTAGCAAAAATCACTAGATTCCCAATATCGGTTTCATCAATATCTAGTAATGATGCAACATCCTTCATTCCATCGTTTCCTGGTGCAACAAATACCTTTTCTACCTTGTTACTTTGCGCTACCTTCCAAGCCAAAGTGTGCTCTCGACCACCGCGTCCAATAATTAATACCTTCATCCCTCACACCAGCCTTTGTAATTTTTCAAAAAGCAAGCCTCTCACTTGTATGAGGGCATGCGGCGTAATTTTTAATGTTTAAAATGACGAATTCCAGTAAACACCATCGTTATACCATATTCATCCGCTTTTTTTATCGAATCCTCATCACGGATTGAACCGCCTGGTTGAATAATTGCCGTAATACCAGCTTTTGCTGCTGCTTCAACTGTATCATCCATCGGGAAGAAGGCATCTGATGCGAGTGCCGCGCCTGACGCTCTAATTCCAGCTTGATTAATCGCAATATTAGCGGCACCCACCCGGTTCATTTGACCAGCACCAACACCCACTGTAATTGAATCTTGTGCTAATACAATTGCATTTGACTTAACATGTTTTACAACCTTCCAAGCAAGCTTTAAATCTGACCACTCTTTTTCAGTTGGCTCTCTTTTTGTAGGAACTGTTACTTTTGCATTCTCTAACGTAAACAAGTCATCCTCTTGAACTAGAAGACCACCTTGAACAGAGGTTAAGCGATTCTCCACCTTTTCTTCACTTGTAAAATCAATTGTTAGAAGCCTAAGATTTTTCTTAGCCGTTAAAATATCAAGTGCTTCCTGCGTAAATGATGGAGCAATGATCACCTCTAAAAAGATTTCGTGCATTTTCATCGCTGTTTCAGTGCCTACTTCACGATTTAATGCTATAATTCCACCGAAAATAGAAGTTGAGTCTGCTTCATACGCCTTGGTAAATGCATCATCAATACTTTCACCCACACCAACACCACATGGATTCATATGCTTAATGGCGACAGCTGCAGGCTCAGCGAACTCACGAACAACCTGTAAAGCTGCATTTGCATCATTGATGTTATTAAACGACAATTCTTTTCCATGAAGCTTTCTTGCTGCAGCAATTGAAAAACTTGACCCCAGTGGCTTTTTATAAAACGTAGCCTTTTGATGAGGGTTTTCACCGTATCTCAGGTCTTGTTTTTTCTCAAAAGTTACCGTTAATGTTTCAGGGCTTTCTTCTCCCACAAGGTTTGTTAAGTACTCCGCAATTATTGCATCATATGCGGCTGTATGACGGAACACCTTTGCTGCGAGTGTACGGTTTGTCTCAACCGATACCCCACCATTTTCTACAACTTCTTGTAAAACTAGATCATAGTCTGCCGGATCAACAATAACTGTCACATCTTGATGATTTTTTGCTGCTGAACGAAGCATACTTGGTCCACCAATATCAATGTTTTCAATCGCCTCTTCAAATAACACACCAGGCTTTGCAATTGTTTGTTGAAAAGGATAAAGATTTACGACCACTAAATCGATCGGTGTAATATTATGCTCATTCATTTGTTTTACATGGTCTTCATTGTTACGCATTCCAAGTAAACCACCATGGATCATTGGGTGTAATGTTTTCACACGTCCATCAAGCATTTCAGGAAAGCCTGTTACTTCTGAAATCCCAATTACATTCACACCATTTTCTTCAAGTGTCTTTTTCGTACCACCTGTAGAAATAATCTCAACTCCATTTGCAACTAATTCTTTCACAAATGGAACGATTCCGTTTTTATCTGACACACTTATAAGTGCTCTTTTGATTGTCACTTCTGATCCCACCTTTATATGAAATGCGTAGGGCGCGACTCCTTTGGCGACAAGCATAAGTCGAGCCCTGACTCTAAAGGCGCATTTACCTTCAGATTGGATTGGCTTATGACCTCGAGCCAATGGCGCCCGGAGCTAGACATCTTATATTTTTATACTTTGACTTGAAAATAAAGTTTGTAGTGTTTGTGGATACAATGTATGTTCTTTATCATGAATCTTTTTTTCGAGCATTTCAATTGTTTCGCCTTGTTCAATAGTAATTGCAGTTTGAGCGATAATTGGTCCAGTATCCATGCCTTCATCAACAAAATGAATTGTTACACCTGTTATTTTCACACCTGCCCGAAACGCTTGACCGACTGCATCAAGACCTGGAAATGCCGGGAGTAAAGATGGATGGACATTCACTATTTTCCCTCTATATTGTGTTAACAGTGTCTCCCCAATCAGCCTCATATAACCTGCTAAAACGATAAAATCAACCTTCTTGTCTGTAAGCTGCCTTACTATCTCTCTCTCATAGGCAGCTTTATTTTCATAATTTTTCGGTACTGCAACGAAACTTTCAATCCCGAACTTATTTGCTCGTTCAATTACTTTTGCACCTGGTTTATCACATACGACAAGGCTAACTTTTGCCTGTAAGTTGCCATTTTCTATCGCATTCATAATCGCTTCAAAATTAGATCCGCTCCCAGATGCAAACACCGCTATGCTTCTCATGTAAGAGAACCTCCACCAAATGATACTCCCTCTTGATCAGTAACTCGTCCAATGATATAAGCTTTCTCCCCAGCTTCTTCTAACTGTTGGATGACTGGATGTAATGAGTTCACATCGATCGCTAACACCATTCCAATTCCCATGTTAAAAATGTTAAACATTTCTTTTTTCCCTATTGCACCATGTTTTTGAAGAAGATTAAATATTGGCGGTATTGGCCAAGAGCCATAATCAATTTCTGCCCCTAAACCATTTGGTAGCATACGTGGAATGTTTTCAATAAACCCTCCACCCGTAATATGAGACATTCCTTTTATATCATGCTCTTTCATTACTTCTAAAAGTGATTTTACATAGATTTTTGTAGGACGTAAAAGCTCTTCACCTAATGGTAACTCAAGATTATCATATGTTTCTAGTAGGTCAAGCTTTGCATCTTCTAGTAAAACTTTTCTCACTAACGAGTATCCATTACTGTGAATTCCGCTTGAGCTTAGTCCAATAAGGACATCACCTGGTTTTATCTTCTCACCAGTCACTAATTTAGATTTTTCAGCAACACCTACAGTGAAACCAGCGAGATCGTAATCTTCCTCACTGTACATCCCTGGCATTTCAGCGGTTTCTCCGCCAATAAGCGCACAGCCCGCCATTTCGCAGCCATCTGCAATACCTTTAACAATCGCTTCAATCTTCTTTGGAATTGCTTTTCCACATGCAATATAATCAAGGAAATAGAGTGGTTCGGCTCCTTGTACAACAACATCATTCACACACATGGCAACTGCATCTATTCCAATTGTGTCATGCTTATCCAGCATAATCGCAAGCATTAGCTTTGTGCCAACACCATCCGTACCTGATACCAATACAGGTTCCTTCACATTCACCTTCGAAAGATCAAACATCCCTCCAAAGCTACCAAGACCACCCATTACTTCAGGGCGCATCGTTTTTTGGACATGCTTTTTCATGCGAGATACTGCTTCATATCCAGCTTCAATGTCAACCCCAGCTTGTTTGTAGGCATTTGCCATAAGAAAAGCCTCCTTAAATACTATAGAAGGGCCAGAATCCATGAGGTCTGACCCTTAATTTAGTTTGAATATAAAGATTAGATTGCTGTTGGACAGGATTTTGGTTGGTTATTCTGTCCGGTAGTTAGAGAAATACGTGATTCTTGCTATGAATCTATGGGTCTACTGTCCAATTTTCACGCAAAGACTAGCAAATCAATGGTGAGACGAAGTATTTATATGAAAGAATATAGAAACACTAGCCTATTTTCTTGATTTACTCGTAAAAAACGATAGAATACTCGTAAAATTCTCCATTTACTCGCATAAATTTGTAAAATACTCGCCAAACTTGCTCATTTACTCGTCCGAACAATATTTTCCCCACTCACCCTAGGCCTTCTCATGCGGCAATACCGTATCTGGATAAATTTCCGTCGGATATTTCCCAGTAAAGCATGCCATGCACTGACCACGGTATTCCCCGTCATACTTCCTACCAATCGCTTCAAGTAAGCCATCTTCACTTAAAAATGATAATGAGTCTGCACCGATTAGTTGACGCATTTCCTCTATTGAGTTAGATGATGCCATTAATTCTTCGTGTGTCGATGTATCAATCCCGTAGAAGCACGGATTCTTAATTGGCGGTGAGCTTATGCGAACATGAACCTCTGCAGCACCCGCTTCTCGTAGCATAGAAACAATACGACGACTTGTTGTTCCACGAACGATTGAGTCGTCTACCATTACGACGCGCTTTCCTTCAACAACCCCGCGAACGGGAGACAATTTCATTTTTACACCTTGCTCTCGTAACGATTGTGATGGTTGGATAAAGGTTCGGCCAACGTAACGATTCTTAATCAACCCTAGTTCATAAGGAATCCCTGAGCTTTCCGCATAACCGATCGCTGCTGACATACTTGAATCCGGAACCCCAGTGACGACATCAGCTTCAACAGCGGACTCTTGCGCCAGTTTTTTGCCAAGATTTTTTCGTGCTGTATGAATGTTAATTCCATCGATATCACTGTCCGGTCTAGAAAAATAAATATACTCCATACTGCATATAGCACGATTTGTGTTAAGTGAGAAAAATTCTGAATGAATACCCTCATCATTAATAATCAGGAATTCCCCTGGTTCTACATCTCGCTCATATTTCGCACCGATTATATCAAATGCACAGGTTTCAGATGCGACAACATAGGCATCACCAAGTTTACCAATTGATAATGGACGTAGACCATTTGGATCTAATGCAACCATCAACTTTTTCTCAGTCATCAGAATAAAAGCATACGCACCTTTAATCATTGTTAGCGCGTTTTTTACACGATCCTGAATTTTTGTATAACCACTTCTTCTTGTTAAATGGGCAAGAACTTCTGTATCTGACGTTGTTTGAAAAATACTACCTTGATTTTCTAGCTGATGTTTCAGAGCATTTGCATTTACGAGATTTCCGTTATGGGCAATTGCAAGTCCACCAACCTGTGAGTGAAACAGTAATGGCTGCACGTTTTCAATTCCACCACCACCAGCAGTTGCATATCTTACATGTCCGATTGCAGCTTTTCCATATAGGTCATTTAATTGTCCATTACCAAAAACTTCTGAAACAAGACCTTCACCTTTATGTGCCTTAAGCTTTTCACCATTTGACACAACAATTCCAGCACCTTCTTGACCACGGTGTTGCAGGCTGTGTAAACCATAATATGTGATTTGTGCAGCATCTGGATGTCCCCAAATCCCAAAAATACCGCATTCTTCATTTAAGCCTTTGAGTTCAGCAAGCATGGAATAGCTCCTTTCCAAGCACTTCGTAATTCATCAACAGAAGAATTGATAAGTTCGTCGCCTTGGTTGTTGTCGATCATTAATGTCGATTTTTCCGTTACTTCGCCAATTAATTTTGCTACTACTATTTCTTCAAATTCCGCCTTATTTTCAGGCTTTACTGAAACGATAAAACGTGATTGTGACTCTGCAAATAATTCAGTTACAGCTTCGCCACTTACTGTTACATTCGCACCTAATTCTTTAGCGCCAATTACACTTTCAGCTAGAGCAACTGCAAATCCACCTTCTGCCACATCATGAGCTGAAGCCACAAGACCCCCACGAATCGCTGTTAACAGCTGGTTTTGCGCACTTAATTCAACCTCTAAATCTAGTTCTGGTGCCTTGCCAAAAATTTTACCATTCAACAACTTTTGAAGTTCACTACCACCAAATTCAGGTTTCGCTTCTCCAATTACATAGATTAGATCGCCAGCTTGTTTAAACTCTTGTGTTGTAATATGTTCTACATCTTCAATCAGACCAACCATACCAACAACAGGAGTTGGATAAACCGCTACACCATTTGTTTCATTATATAAAGATACATTTCCACCAATAACAGGTGAGTTCAATGTACGACATGCTTCACTCATACCATCAACAGCTTTTTCAATTTGCCAAAAAATCTCTGGCTTTTCAGGATTACCAAAATTCAAGCAATCTGTAATCGCTAAAGGCTGACCACCTGAGCAGACAACATTTCGTGCTGCTTCAGCAACAGCAATTTTCCCACCAACCTCAGGATCTAAATATAAATAACGAGAGTTACAATCCGTTGTCATCGCTAATGCTTTTTTTGTGCCACGAATACGGACAACAGCAGCATCTGACCCAGGTGAAACAACAGTATTTGTTCGTACCATGTAATCATACTGGTTATACACCCATTCTTTACTTGCAATCGTTGGTTGTGATAATAGCTTCATTAATGCTTCGTTATAATCAGTTACTTCCGGAACAGCAACATCCATCACTTGGAATTCACGGTAATATGCTGGCTCAGCTGAAGGCTTGTTGTATACAGGTGCATCTTCAGCAAGTGCGTCAACAGGGACATTCGCGATTATTTCGCCTTTATGAAGTAAACGAAGCATTTTATCATCCGTTACTCTACCAATAGCAACAGCTTCTAAATCATATTTTGAAACGATGTTTTGAATTTCATGTTCTCTTCCTTTTTCAACAACTACTAACATGCGCTCCTGAGATTCTGATAACATCATTTCATAGCCTGTCATACCTAATTCCCGCTGTGGAACTAGATTTAAATTCATCTCAATTCCTGATCCCGCTTTACTAGCCATTTCAGCGGATGAACTGGTTAACCCCGCTGCCCCCATGTCTTGAATTCCAACTAATGCGTCACATTTCACAAGCTCTAAACATGCTTCTAGGAGAAGCTTCTCCATAAATGGATCTCCAACCTGAACAGCAGGACGTTTTGCTTCTGATTCATCAGATAGCTCCTCAGATGCAAATGTAGCACCATGAATCCCATCTCTACCGGTCTTCGCACCAATATACATTACGGTGTTACCAATCCCTTTTGCTTGACCTTTTTGAATATCTTCGTGATTTATCAATCCAACACACATTGCGTTAACGAGTGGATTACCATCATAGGAAGGATCAAATTGTATTTCTCCACCAACCGTTGGGATTCCTACACAATTCCCGTAGCCTGCAATCCCTGCAACTACTTCTTCAAACAAATACTTCACACGTGGTGATGTCAACTCTCCAAAGCGTAAAGAGTTTAAAAGAGCGATTGGGCGTGCTCCCATTGAAAACACATCGCGAATAATTCCTCCAACACCAGTTGCTGCCCCTTGATAAGGTTCAATCGCAGACGGATGGTTGTGACTTTCAATTTTAAAAACCACCGCTTGATTGTCACCGATATCAACAATTCCAGCACCTTCACCTGGTCCTTGCAATACCTTTTCACCTGTAGTTGGAAATTTTCGTAAAACAGGCTTTGAGTTTTTATAGCTACAATGCTCTGACCACATCACCGAAAATAACCCTGTTTCTGTGTAGTTAGGAGTGCGGCCAAGAATGTTCTCAATCATGACAAATTCTTCGTCACTTAATCCCATTTCACGATATATTTTTTCGGACTTAATCAACTCTGTACTTGGTTCAAGAAGTAATGACATGTGCAGATAACCTCCATTGTTTTACAATTGATTGAAATAATTTCAACCCATCCGCACTTCCTAAAAGCTCATCGACAGCTCTCTCAGGATGCGGCATCATTCCTAACACATTCCCTTGTTCATTGACAATTCCAGCTATATCATCTAAACTTCCATTCGGGTTTGAGCCATGATATTTAAACACAATCTGATTGTTTTCTTGTAATCTAGTTAGTGTTTGTTCATCACAATAATAGTTTCCATCACCGTGTGCAATTGGAATCGTGATAACCTGATCCACCTTGTACCCAGCTGTA
This sequence comes from Cytobacillus sp. S13-E01, assembly GCF_029193815.1. Classification (GTDB taxonomy): domain Bacteria; phylum Bacillota; class Bacilli; order Bacillales; family Bacillaceae_L; genus Bacillus_BV. The sequence continues at coordinate 7,897 of NZ_JARFVC010000046.1, read as the reverse complement.
AACATAGTAGTATTGTTTTCTACTCGTAATTCAACTTGCTCACATTTAAATTTCAGGTTCTCATTTCGTCTCATCGCACCTGGTAATAGGCCCGCCTCTAGTAAAATTTGAAACCCATTACATACACCAAGAATTGGTTTACCCGCTTCAGCTGCTTCTTTAATTGCTGTCATTACGTTTGAAAACCGTGCAATTGCACCAGAACGTAAGTAGTCACCATATGAAAATCCACCTGGTAGCAATATTCCATCAAACGTATCTAAATTGTCAGCATCATGCCAAACATATTCTACTTCTTCACCTAGTTCATCTTTAATCGCATGAAACATATCTATGTCACAATTAGAGCCTGGGAATACTATACAAGCAAATTTCACTGTGCGACAACCTCCTCAACCTCATAACGGTAGTCTTCAATTACTACATTTGCTAATAATCTTTCACACATTTCTTTTACGATTGTATCGATATCACGAGTGCTATCTTCAATCATTAACTCCATGTATTTACCAATACGTACATCACTTACTTCCGTATATTCCATACTGTGTAGAGACTTTTTAACAGCACTTCCTTGTGGATCTAAAACACTTTCTCTCAACGTTACATAAACTTTTACTTTATACATGTTGTTTGCCCCCTAAACGATTTAAAATTTCAGTATATGCCTCAGCTAGATTACCAATATCTCTACGGAATACGTCTTTATCAAATTTCTGATTTGTATCTTTATCCCATAATCTGCACGTATCAGGTGAAATCTCATCTGCTAGGATGATTTGACCGTCTGCATCAATGCCGAATTCTAATTTAAAATCTACTAATCTTAAATTACGGCTTGAAAAATGAGCTACTAATATATCATTTACTTTTAAGCCAATTTCACGTAAAACCACTAACTGTTCAGGAGTTGCTAATTTCAATGTTTTAATGTGATCTTCAGTTACAAGCGGATCACCAAGATCATCGTTTTTAAAATAAAACTCAACAATTGACTCTTCTAACGGTGTTCCTTCTTCTATACCTAATCGTTTTGAAAGACTTCCTGCGATAATGTTTCTTACAACAACTTCAAGCGGAATAATCTCCACTTTTTTCACCAATTGCTCTGTATCAGATATCTTTTTAATAAAATGATTTTGAATCCCGTCCATACGAAGCTTTTCAAATAGCAAACTAGTAATCTCGTTATTTAAACGTCCTTTTCCTGTGATTTGAGCTTTCTTCTCACCATTAAAGGCTGTTGCGCTATCTTTATACTCTACCCAAACTACATTTTCTTTATTGGTTTTATAAATTCTTTTCGCTTTCCCTTCATATAACAAATCCAGCTTTTCCATCGAATAAGCCCTCCCAGGGACAGAATGTCATAATAGAGAGATTGGCTCAAAAACCAACCCCTTATTCAAAATTACAAACCAAGACGTTCAAAAATCATATCAACATGTTTAAGGTGATAGTTGTAATCAAAGCAATCATCAATTTGAGCAGGTGTTAGTCGTGATGAAATCTTTTCTTCCTCTTCCACTAATACACGGAAATGTACTTGCTTTTCCCATGCTTCCATCGCTTTTGGTTGAACCGTATCATACGCCTCTTCACGTGTCATCCCAGCATCAATAAGTGCTAATAGAACACGTTGAGAATAAATCAAGCCTAGTGTACGATCCATATTGCGCTTCATGTTCTCCGGGAACACCGTTAAGTTTTTAATGATGTTACTAAAGCGATTAAGCATATAGTTAAGTCCAATCGTTGCATCTGGTAAAATAATACGTTCTGCAGATGAATGTGAAATGTCACGTTCATGCCATAAAGGCACATTTTCATAAGCTGTTAACATATAACCACGAATAACACGTGCAATCCCTGTCATATTTTCAGATCCGATTGGGTTACGCTTATGTGGCATTGCAGACGATCCTTTTTGACCTTTAGCAAAAAATTCTTCTACCTCACGTGTTTCACTTTTTTGTAAACTACGAACTTCAACTGCGAATTTTTCAATCGATGTAGCAATTAAAGCAAGTGTACCCATGTACTCAGCATGGCGATCACGTTGAAGTGTTTGTGTTGATATTGGTGCTGCTGTCAAACCTAATTTGTTACACACATATGTTTCAACAAAAGGGTCAATGTTGGCATATGTACCAACAGCACCAGAAATTTTACCCGCTTCAACAGTAGCTGCAGCACGTTTAAAGCGATCTAAATTTCTTTTCATTTCTTCATGCCATAATGCTAGTTTTAGACCAAACGTTGTTGGCTCTGCATGGACACCGTGTGTACGTCCCATCATAACTGTGTGCTTATGCTCACGAGCTTTATCAGCTAAAATCTGAACAAAGTTCTCGATATCACGTAGTAAGATATTGTTTGCTTGCTTTAAAAGATATGATAATGCAGTATCAACAACATCTGTTGATGTTAACCCGTAATGTACCCATTTTCTTTCTTCGCCAAGTGTTTCTGATACCGCACGAGTAAATGCAACAACATCATGGCGGGTTTCTTCTTCTATTTCTTTGATACGCTTGATATCAAATGACGCATTTTCACGAATAAGTGCAACATCTTCTTTTGGAATATCACCAAGCTCAGCCCATGCCTCACATGCTAAAATTTCTACCTCTAGCCAAGCCTTAAAGCGGTTTTCCTCTGTCCAAATTGCGCCCATTTCTGGTCTTGTATAACGTTCAATCATCTTTTAACCCCCGATTAGTTCTTTAGTTTCCGCCGTCCATATTTGAAGCTCTTCAATTTGTTTTAGAATGTCATCAATATCTTTTCCTAAAACAGTTAAATGCCCCATTTTTCTTTTATGTTTTGCTTCTTTTTTACCGTATAAATGCAACTTACATGTTTCGAATTCATCCACCTTTTTAAGAATCGGCTCTACATGCTCACCTAGTATGTTTACCATTACTACATGCTTCAACAATGTCGTTTCACCTAATGGCCAATTACAGACAGCGCGCACATGCTGTTCAAACTGCGAGGTTTCGCAAGCATCAATTGTATAATGACCTGAATTATGTGGTCTTGGCGCAAGCTCATTAATATAGATCATGTCATCTTCTGTCACAAACATTTCAACAGCTAATGTACCAACCATCTTAAATTCATTTGCCATCTGTATCGCCATATGTTCTGCTTTAAATGCTACTTCATTTGATATTCTTGCTGGTACAATCGTTTGATGCAAAATATTATCTACATGAAGATTTTCTGCAACTGGAAAGGTTTTTACATCCCCTGATACATTCCTTGAAACAATGACTGAAATCTCTTTAGCGTAGGATACCCACGACTCTACTACACAAGTACCGTTTGTAAGTAAAACTGCTGCTTCAGCAATATCGTCTTTTTTCCTAATAACATATTGGCCCTTACCGTCATATCCCCCGCGACACGTTTTTAACACACACGGAGTTTGAAGTTTTTCGACAGCTTCTAAAAGTTCTTGTTCATTTTCAACAACAACATAAGGTGCCACTGTTAAACCCAGCTTTGAAATCGAATCTTTCTCGGTTGATCTATCTTGCGTTATCGCTAATAATTTACTACCTTGTGGAAGATTTGCATGTTGTTCTAACCACATTAACGCTTCATAGTCTATGTTCTCGAACTCATACGTAACGACATCGCTTGCTTCTGCGAGTTGTTTTATTGCATCTAGATTATTAAATTCTGCTGTAATTTCAACATCTGCAATTTGCCCACAAGGTGAGTTAGGTGTCGGATCTAGGACTGCGATGGAGTAGCCCATTTCCCTTGCCGATAATGCCATCATTCTGCCTAGTTGACCCCCACCAATAATTCCAATTGTCTTAGTCGGAAGAGTTATTTCTTTACTCAAGTTCATCACTACTTTCTAACACCTTTAAACGAGTGCTTTCTCTACGCTTTTCCAATGCCTGATCATATTCAGGATATTGCGTTCCTAAGATGGATGCTGCTAACAACCCAGCATTTGTCGCTCCAGCTTTTCCGATAGCCACTGTTGCAACAGGAACACCTCCTGGCATTTGAACAATAGAAAGTAATGAATCAAGACCATTTAATGCCTTTGATTGCACTGGCACACCAATAACTGGTAATGTTGTCTTCGCCGCTACCATTCCCGGTAGATGCGCTGCACCACCTGCACCTGCAATAATGACCTTTAAGCCTCTATCTTTTGCATTTTCCGCATAATGAAACATGAGATCAGGAGTACGGTGAGCTGAAACCACTTTCTTTTCAAATGGAATTTCAAGCTCTTCTAAAATGTCACACGCATGTTTCATTGTTTCCCAGTCTGACGTACTCCCCATAATAATGCCAACAAGTGGTTTCATCATTTTCCCCCTATTACCGCACATTTATAATTTTCTATATTTTTCAAAAATAAAAACCCAGATAGAAAGTTTCCCTAAACAAAAGAGAAAGCAATTCTACCTGGGCAAAGGACAGTATTGTCAAATGTCAGGAAAAACGCATTACTTTCCCTCATAGTCCAATAATTTACGGTTATCGGGTAGAAACTTATGGGCCATATCCCCAAGATTATATAAGGTAATCATATTTACTACACTTAGTTTAACAATTTAGAGTTAATTTTGTCAACAAATATCGAACAATTAAATTTACCATAGATATTAATGTTCGTGTTTAGGCCATTTTACCTTCAAAAATGATTCTTCTACCACTTGGTTCATACTCTGTTTGTTCATTAACTGTAACTTCTCTGAAGATTGGTTCTTCAACTCTTCTTACCGGAATATATCCTTCTTGCTTCATTCTTTCTAAACACTGATCAATTGTTTCACCATTTTCAACTTCAAACTTTTTCTTCGTCTGTTTTTTCAATCTCCCAATTTTCCTTTCTTTACAGCTTTAACCCAGAATCCACCATGGATTGACTTTGCCTCATAGACAATAATAAACGCTTTTGGGTCAATCTCTTTAATGGTTTGATAAAGCCTTAGTTCATGTTTTCTTGGTGTAAGGATTTGCATAGACTGACGATTTCCTTCAAGCCCTTGTGCTAACCAATTTGTAACACCATAGCCTTTTTCACGAAGGACTTTCGGTAAATTACGATCATCCTCTGCTGTAATTACATTAACCGTAATATATCCTAGTGCCAATTTCTCTTCAATTTTCATACCGACGATAACACCTATTCCATAACCTAGCGCATAGGCAATCAAATTCTGAATTTGATCCAAATTATCTAAAACTAATCCAAGACCTACAACATAAATGACAACCTCAACTGTACTAATGAGTGCAGCAAGATAACGTTGACCCTTCAACGTCAAAATCATACGTATGGTAAAAAACGATACATATACAATATTAATAACTAGAATGATCGTAACCATAACTATACTATTTTCTAACATTATATCCCCCTAACTTAAAACCTACTTAAAATTAGCATACCAAATTACTCATTTTACTAAACATGTACCCTATTTTAAACCACTATTTCCTGATAGGCACAATTTTTTCTATAAAATCATATTATGGGAACAGAAAAATAAGGGAGGTTCCCAACTAAAATGAATATGAATCAATTTAAAAAAATGGGTGATTGGAGAAAGCAGTGGGATCAATTCTTTGGCGATGAGTTTTTTGGCGAATTTGAACCAATGTTTAAAGCCAACCAAACACAACTTAACCTCTACAAATCTGATAATGAAGTATTAGTAGTCATCAGTGTTCCTGGATTAGAACATGTAGATCAAGTAGATGTATTTGCACATTACCAAACACTTGAGGTAAAAGGAACGGTAAATTTAAAATTTCGTGGATTCACACTAGTGGAGGAAGGCATATTCCAAGGTACATTTGAACGGGTAGTTGAGCTACCATTCCCAATTAGAGAAGACCGGGTCGACGCCTCATATCATAATGGACTATTAATCATCCATCTCCATCGCCTTATTCCTGATGATAGTAGAAAGAAGATTTCTGTGAAGAAAATTGAAGACTAGAATTAGACTTTTTAATATAGTTTTGCTCAATAAAAGGGATGCTCCTAGCATCCCTTTTATCAAATGGTATTCTCTGTTTTATATTCTTCAACATATTCTTCGTAGTCTAATACTTCAATAACGTTGGACCAATGTAAGACAGTACCAACAAAGTCTTTAATATCTAATCCTTGCATTTCGTATGTTTCGTCTGTATTAACTGTTCCAGTAGCATTTTCAATAAATGTCACTTTGTATCCTCTATTAAATGCAGAAATAGCTGTAAACATACAACAAAACTCAGTGTTAAACCCAGTTATAAAAAGGTGATTCACACCTAATTTTTCTAACATATTAGATAGTTCAGTGTTAAAGAAAGAACTTGGTGTTTGTTTTTCAAGTACCTAGTCAGCATAATCTTTTAATGAACTATGTAGTTCAGAACCAACAGACTCTCTATACAGCGGACTATCTTCTGCATCATCCAAGTGCCTCATAAAGATTACAGGACTATTACTACCTTTGAAATCTTTAATAACATTTTCCATCAACGAAAGTTCTTCTTTGAAATCTCCAACACTAACAATATCGTTTTGTACATCAATAACTAAGAGTGCTCTCATTTTTCTCGCCTACCTATTCTTCTTAGAATAGGTAAATATTTCTATATGGAAGTTCGTATTTCCTGCAAATAATGCAGTATTTATGAAACCTGTTGTTTTGTAATATGTACTTATAAATTTATAAAACCTCACGGTTTTACAAGAACTAAACAAAAAAAAAGATAAAATAAACACAAGAAAAGCACAGGGCGCCCGCCTATCGGCGACAAGCATAAGACAAGCCGGCTGGAAGGTTGTTCTTTACCTTCAGGACCGATTGGCTTATACCATAGAGTCGATGGCGCCCGGAGCTAGACACTAAAACTTGGTACAAACTTTTATACTTTCTTATCTTTTCAAAAAAAACCGAAACATCTACGTTTCGCGTGCTTAAAAACTATATGGCGGTCCCGACCGGGATCGAACCGGCGATCTCCTGCATGACAGGCAGGCATGTTAACCGCTACACCACGGGACCATTGGTTGCGGGGACAGGATTTGAACCTGCGACCTTCGGGTTATGAGCCCGACGAGCTTATTTTAACTTATATTTCTCAAAAATTTGCTTACAAGGTACTTAGTTCACCTTTTCAAACCTATGACTGTCCCAATCTCAGGGAGCATAATCAAGTAGCAGCTCGATTGGTACAACTCGTAGTTTATTTCAATGAAGTAATGCTCGTTGCTCCACCCCGCGATAATAATATATAGTTGGTAGAAGCCTGGCGACGTCCTACTCTCACAGGGGAAACCCCCATCTACCATCGGCGGTCGGCTTCCGATAAGCTTCAGAATCCTTCGTCAGCTTCGCTCTCTCCGATCCTCATGTACCCAGTACATTCCGGTTCTCGTTCACTCACTTCCTTGTCTTCTTCGCTTCTCGAAACCCGACCATATCTAGTTTTTAAATATGTACTTATAAAAACCTTGAAAAACCTCACGGTTTTTATAAAGAAAAGACAAACCTAAAAATAAACACAAAAAAAAACGAAACATCTCCGTTTCGTGTTCTCAAAGACTATATGGCGGTCCCGACCGGGATCGAACCGGCGATCTCCTGCGTGACAGGCAGGCATGTTAACCGCTACACCACGGGACCATTGGTTGCGGGGACAGGATTTGAACCTGCGACCTTCGGGTTATGAGCCCGACGAGCTACCGAACTGCTCCACCCCGCGATAATAATATATAGTTGGTAGAAGCCTGGCGACGTCCTACTCTCACAGGGGGAAACCCCCAACTACCATCGGCGCAAAAGAGCTTAACTTCCGTGTTCGGCATGGGAACGGGTGTGACCTCTTCGCCATTGTCACCAGACTTTTATTCTACTAT
>NZ_JARFVC010000045.1 GCF_029193815.1 Cytobacillus sp. S13-E01 | reverse complement strand
TGGAGTTCCTTCTTTGGATGCTTGAACTAAACCGTTTACCATAATACCGCTTTTGAGGTATTGGCGGATAAGATGTAAAACACGCTTATCTTTTACCTTTTCCTCGATGTAGTACATGAGTTTATCGTGGTTCACTGTGTCAAAATAAGCTTTCATATCCATATCTACAACGTATCTGTACCCTTGCTCGTAGTACGACTTCGCTTGTATGATAGCCTGGTGTGCACTACGCTTCGGACGAAACCCAAAGCTATTATCGGAGAACGTAGGGTCAAATATTGGTTGTAAGACTTGATTGATTGCTTGCTGAATCATCCGGTCGATAACAGTTGGAATCCCTAATTTTCTTACACCACCGTTAGGTTTTGGAATTTCAACCCGCAACACGGGTTGTGGGCTATAAGTTCCGTCATGTAATTTCGTTAGTAACTCTTCCCTGTGCTCCTTCAAGTGCGGGAGTAACTGGTCGTAAGTCATACCGTCTACGCCTGCGGCTCCCTTATTTCTGACAACTTGGAGGTAGGCTTGATTGAGATTATTCCTTGTAAGAATTCTCTCATACAGATTTACACCATTTTGATTGTTCAGTTCACCATGGAAATTACTATGCACTCCGTTATACTCTTCATGTTCCACATTATCTCTCTGACGGTAGCCAGGTTTCCCTGTTTTCTGCGGTTGTCGCAATTTCCACACCTCCTTGTATCCTCAAAATTATTATTGTTCAGTCCTTCACGTCCTGTCAGCGAACGCTACTATGACCTCGGCTGACTTCTTACGATTCATCCTCATGTCACCATGAAGATTGCACTGGTTCGTTATCACTTAACTTGCACTGTGCCCTCGTAAGACCTCCCCTGGTAAGAGTGAATACTTTCCTCCCATGTAACTGCTAGATTTACTGTATAGGTTTCGAGCAGTATTGGACTTCAGTTTGTCTTGCAACCTTATCCGACCTAATTCAGCCTTATATCTAGTTTCTGTTCGTCAGTTCAGGAGTTTGCGTCCGACTTCCTTCAGCCACTACCTCACGATAGCCACCTTGTCTTTCGCTAACAGTTCCTACTGCCAAGCCTGTAGTGGACTTTCACCACCGAGTATTCACCCATGCAGGGCGCACAAGGAAAATGGCATATTTCGATTCGTATGCCATTTCTAATGTCAATTTTCCGTTATGTACCTCAAAACGGAACGGTTTATATGTTTAGATGCAGGAACATCAATTTAGACAGTCTATAACCAAAATGAAAAACTCCTAGCTTTTGATAGGAGTTTTTCAATAATTTTAAAGTTATAAATTTATTTTTTCTAATTTCAATAGGCTACCAAAAAAATAGTGGTAGTAAGGCTAACCCAGCAATAGCACCTAATGCGAGTCCTGCTCCCCAGCCACCATAGCCAGCACCGAACCCTCCATAACCAAATCCGCCTAAGTTTCTGGAATTTCCAAGTGGTTGTAAATAAACTCTACTGTTAGTAACATGCCCAATTATACCTCTGTGAGTTCTTCCGTCATGGGTTCTGACTTCAACAGCTCTACCTTTGTGTCTTTGGCATAGTCCATGATAATGTCCAACTGACATTTCTTTCACCCCCATATCTTTATGACCATATGACAGTATATGTATTACATAGAATATCGTACAGGTCAGATGTATCAGGGAATTAGTGGAAACCTGAGAATTTTCAAATTGTATTAATCAAAGTTTAGGACAATTGTCTATGCATTATGATCAAGGTATATCATTATCCTTTTAAATTAAAAACACTTCTGCGAGTTCTCACTTGATTGACATCCATCCTGAAATTTCTTAATCACCTTAAAGTGGTAAAGCCCAAATTACCTTCAAATGGGGTACTATCCATTTCAACATTTGATGCAATACATATATTAATAACAAATGATTAAGGAGGTGTTGTTATGAGTGGTGCTGGATATGGTGCTGGTGGTGGATTTGCTTTGATTGTAGTGTTATTTATCCTACTAATTATTGTGGGAGCTGCTTACGTTGGTGGCGGTTATTAAAATAAACTAAATAGTATATGTTAGGAGGGTTTTTTATGGCATTTGGTACTGGATACGGGTATGGATGTGGATACGGCTATAGTGCACCTGTTGCTGGCGCTGGCGCTGGCGGAGGTTTTGCTTTGATCGTCGTGTTATTCATCCTTCTTATTATTGTGGGAGCTGCCTTTGTTGGTGGCGGTTATTAAATACAACTAATTCATATGTTGTAGGATGAGGTTAATACGGCATTGGTGTGCCTATTGCTGGTGCAGGATATAACATTAGTAGATGGTTTGTCCTGACCGTCATGTTATTTTATCCAACTCATCGTCGTAGGTGCAGTGTACGTTATCAACCAAGTACAAAAGCTAAGGGCGCCCGCTTATCGGCGACAAGCATAAGACGGTTCCTTTAAGAAGGTGGTTTTTCCTTCTTAAAGGAAATGGCTTATGACCTCAGGTCCGATGGCGCCTGGAGCTAGACGTAGATAGACAAAGACACGAAGTTATACACAACCTTATAATTTTATAAATTCCTAAACAATGACAAAAAGCATAATAGGCTGTCGCGAGTCCTTCGACAGCCTATTATTGCTACAATTATTGCTCATATGCCATCTTATTGGCCGGGCGCATAGTGCTCCATTAAAACTAAGTTCAAACACTTTTCTTTCTCATACATACATAAAAAGGGGTGTTGCTGAATATACAATCGAGCAGTATACATCTAAATATACTTCCTATGCATATTCTTCCCATCATACGTAAAGACAACACTTTTATTTTCAATCATTGACTCCAAATGAACAGGTCTTCCCCAGAGTTGGTATAGATAAGGTAATACTTTTTCAAGATATTTCAAATCTAACTCTATATCCTCATACCAGTGCTTTAAGTACATTTCCCCACTTTTTAAATAGTCACCATCATTAACTGTGATATATGGAAAACCACCATTAACACGCATACTTACTAACTGATCTCGGACTTGCTCCCATTGTTTATCAACAACTTTATAGTCCTTTCCTTGTTTTTGGAAAAGGTACATATCTTCACGCATGACAAGGTCTTTTGTTAAATAATTTCTAATAAAAGAAATGTCAGATTCAATTTCACGCACTTCAAACATTTTCTCCCGACCGGAACCTGGTTTCACACCTAGTTCAATCATTTCTTTCGTAGGATTATTGTACCTCTCTTCAATATCTTCAAAGATTTTTAATCCTAAATAATAGGGATTGATGCTCGTTCTAGATGGCTGAACAACACCTGCATTTAGTTTTGCAAATTCTATTGCTTCAGAAGATGATAAATCCAACTCACGTATAATTCGTTGATGCCAGTAGGAAGCCCAGCCTTCGTTCATGATTTTCGTTTCTAGTTGTGGCCAGAAGTACAACATTTCTTCCCGCATCATTGTTAAGATATCACGTTGCCACTCTTCTAGTTCACGACTGTGTTCTTCTATAAATAATAAGATATCCTTTTCCGGATTTGGTGGGAATCTTTTTCGTCTCTTTTGTGGAACAGCTTTCGGTTTATTTTTATCATCTAAACCCCAAAGGTCATCGTATGGAGTAGCATTTGATGTTATTTTACCATCTTCTTCCTCCTCATCGTCTAAGCTCCACGGAAGTTTTGGTCTCATTAATGAGGGGTCAATATGCTCCTGGATTGCCAGGACTGCATCTAAAAATGTTTCAACTGCCTGCTTACCATGAATAAGCTCATAATGGTTAATTCGTTCGGCAGTTGCAGCCATACTTTCAACCATATCTCGTTTTGTATTACCGAATCGGCAATTGTTTTTAAAGAAATCACAGTGAGCCAAAACATGCGCAACAATTAGCTTGTTTTGGATTAAAGAGTTTGTGTCAAGCAAAAATGCGTAACAAGGGTCGGAGTTGATAACCAATTCATAAATTTTACTTAATCCTAAATCATATTGAATCTTCATTTTATAAAACTGCTTGCCAAAGCTCCAATGTGAAAAACGAGTTGGCATTCCATATGCTCCAAACGTATAAATAATATCTGCTGGACAAATTTCATACCTCATCGGATAGAAGTCAAGACCAAAATATTTAGCAATTTCAGTAATTTCATCTATCGAATACTCTAACGCTTTTCGGTCCTCATATCTCAAAGTTGATCTCCCCCTTTTCTTCCTTATCACAATTTATGACCAACTTCGGGAAATGATGAAAAAGGTTTAGAAGTTCTTTATCCATATATCATTAAAAATGCTTGTAAATGTTAGGAAAATAATTGAAGATTTTTGGTTATCCGGGGCTATTTTATTAGTAGTTAAAGGTCTAGGATGGGAGGATTATTTGATAAAATAAAGGCCCAGTAACCGGCGCCTTTACCTTGTTTCCTTTAATGTGACTGATGTTAATAAATTTGTCTTAGGATTAAATTTGACATTCACAATTGCAGTAAATGTACGATTTTCATCTTTAATCTGAAGCTCAAATGTATCTTGCGCTTCTGTCTCTGAGATAACTTTTCGTCCTTTATAATCGTAATCACTAATTTGACTATCGGTATAGTTTAATTTTGCAACATCAACTGCAATTTGCCCCCACTTCTTATAATCCTCATTTTGAGCATAGGTTTGAGTGCTAAATTGGGTATATGCTATAATGCTGAAAATCATAGCAATTATACCAATTTTATATGTAAATCTGTTCATTTTCATTCCTTCTTTCATCTGAATTAATGATAGTTTTTCCAAGAAAAATGAAAATATCAAAATTACTTTTCTAGTTTTACGGCTTCTGTGGCCATCATTAGCCCTATCGCCCTATTACGTTTCCATTCTTCCGCTAACACATAAAGCGGTGGACTGGTTTCATTTACTTGAAAACTTATTTCAGCAGTAAAGGCTGGTCGATTAAATTCACTAATAAACCAATCTGTATATCCTCCACCAACTGCATGTTTTGGAGGCTCTGCAAGTTCGTAACCGGTCATTTTAGAAAACTTTTGAGCTATTTTCTTATCCCGATTGACAAATTCTGATTTATTTTTATAGTACCAATATAAGACCCTTCCGCTAGAGTGATACGCTATAGCAATAGATGGATCTATTTCATAGGTAAACCTTACCATCGCATCCGTCTCTTTAGCCTCTAACGGTTTATTCCCTTTATAAAATTGATACGAGACATTATCAGAATCCCCTTCAATTTCATTCCAACCCGCTGGATATTGCCGATTTAAATCTATCCCGATGCCGTTTGCCTTCCATTTTTTAAAATTAAGATCATTTTCATTCATATCAAGTAGGAGCTCTTTATAAACAATAGGGAATTTGTCGATTCCTTGTTGCTGTATCGTCACACCGTCCGGATTTAACATAGGCACAAACCATATTGAGACTTTGTCAAGTACTGATACATCATATTCAAAAAGCGTTCCGCCTTTTTTGTAAGCAGGAGTATAGGCATCAAGCATTTTCATTAGTAAATTGGTTGTCAACCATTCTCTTCCATGGTGTGAGCCAATAAATAAAATATTTTTTTCCCCTTTCCCAAGCTTGATAGCAGGTATTTCTTTCCCTAAAGTAGACCTTCCAATTATTTTGACTTCAAGTTCTTCTGGATAATGTCTTGTTAACGACTTAATATCCATCATCATTTGGTCATATGTATATACTTGGTCTGGATTTACAATTGCAGCACCAATGGATTCAGTTTGATAAACAAAAAGAAGTAGAAAATTTAAACAAAAAATTAGTTTCTTCATCATTAATAACCCCAAATTTTTATTTATCTTAGGTTTTACAAATAAGCTACTCTTACTTTGGCATTTTTAGGAATAACAAAACCCAATTATTCAAAAAAATGCATTGGTGTTTACCCCAACATTTACAGTGCAATAAAACAGCTCAACTCCACAAACTAAACTCAACTCCTAAAGAAGGAGGGATGACGAGTGAATATAGTCGATTACGATAAAGCGCTTTATTACACTCACCGATCACAATGGGATAACCTGTTAATCCTGATGGTGAGGACAAAAGATGATTTTCTATCTAAAAAAATCGAGCAGTTTTTACATGCATATAATTTTGAAAAAGACTACACGGTGATTGAAAATAACCTTTATTCATTACTTCGCTATATCGATCATGCTTCTGAATTTAAAGAAGAAGAAGAAGAAATAACGGCGTTAGTATAAAGTGAACAAAAGGAAGGTGAGCTTTTCTCGCCCCTTCCTTTTTTAATATTGTTTTGCACCTAAATGTGTAGTGTTACGATTGGAAATTTTATCATACCCTGTTGCACCTAAATTTTATGCTATTCTTTTAAAAAACAGCAAGACCATTATGGTCTTGCTGTTACATTAAGAAGATTATGAATTTGTTTTACTAAATCTTTTGAAATCTGTTCTAAGTTTGTTTTACTTTCTTCCAGTGACGTACCTTTAACACCAAAGTAGAACTTAACCTTTGGTTCTGTTCCAGATGGTCTTATACAGAACCAAGATCCATCCTCAAGATAGTATTTTAGTACATTCGACTTTGGTAAGTGAATGACCTCCTTTTTGCTTGCTGCTAAATCGGTCCGTTGACTTGTTTTATAGTCTTCAACAGTAACCACATTACGTCCGGCAATTTCTGTAGGAGGAACAGCTCTAAACCTTGTTAGTAGGCTCTCAATTTGTTCGGCACCTTCTTTACCTTTAAGAGTTAATGATTCCAACCCTTCACGATAATAGCCATACTTTTCGAACAATTGCATCAAACCTTCATGTAATGTTAGACCGCTGTTTTTATAATAAGCACACACTTCTACAGCTAGTAATGCAGCTTGCACTGCATCTTTGTCCCGTGCAAAATCACCAATTAGGTAGCCATAACTTTCTTCATAACCAAATTGGAATGAGTATTGTCCTGATTCCTCATACTCTTGAATTTTTTCACCAATAAACTTAAAGCCTGTTAAGGTATCAACTGTTGCTACACCATACGAAGTTGCAATTTCGCGTCCAATTTCAGAGGTTACAATTGTTTTTAGAACGACACCATTATCAGGAAGAATGCCTTTATCTTTCTTTTGAGACAAAATATACTCAAGTAAAATGGCGCCAGTTTGGTTTCCTGAAAGAACCACATATTCGCCACTTTCATCCTTAACTGCAATCCCAAGTCTATCTGCATCTGGATCAGTTGCAATTAGTAAATCAGCATCCAACTTTTTGCCCTCCCGAATTGCAAGTTCAAATGCTGCATGTTCCTCTGGGTTTGGAGATGTTACAGTAGAAAAATTAGGGTCAGGAAGCTCTTGTTCCTTAACTATTGAAACATTCTTATAGCCTAATGCATCTAATCCTCTTCTTACAGGTTTGTTTGCTGTTCCATGTAAGGGAGTGAAAACAACCTTCACATCAACCTCTGTTGATAACCCAGGGTTTAATGAAATTGTCATTAATTTTTCAGTATATGCTTCATCAATTTCTTTACCTATAATCGTAATTAGTCCCCGTTCTTTTAACACATCTTCACTCTCTACGTGTATAAGCAATTCATTTTCAGCAGCGTTTACGTTCTGAATGACTATATCTGCCTCTGCTGGTGGTAATTGTCCACCGTCTGAACCATATACTTTATATCCATTGTATTCAGGAGGATTGTGACTCGCTGTTACGACAATGCCGGAATAGGCATTTAAATGACGAACAGCAAAAGACAGTTCAGGAGTAGGACGCAATTCATCAAAGACATATGTTTGAATGCCATGTGTCGCCAACGTTTTAGCCGATTCCATCGCAAATTCAGGAGATTTGTTACGTGAATCAAATGCAATCACCACACCCCGCTTTTTCGCGTCATCACCAAATGATTCTATGTATTTTGCTAAACCCTCCGATGCTTTACGAACAGTATACACATTCATACGATTTGTACCTGGGCCAATTTCCCCACGCATACCACCAGTACCAAATTCTAAGTTCTTATAAAAGCAATCTTCAAGCTCACTCTCATTTTCCTCTTTTTCAGTTAATAATTGCTTCATCTCTGGATCTAAAGAAGCATTGTTAACCCACTGCTTATAAATTTTTTTCCAGTTCACTGTTGCCACCTGCTTTTCATTTAGTCTTTTTCAGTATTCTTCATATTTTATGTTATCCCTGCTAAAACAGTATGATATTTTTTCTCATGCGCAAGGGGGCAGTAAAACCCACCACAAAACTTATGGAATTCAAGGAAGTTTAGGTGGGGATCAACTTGCCCCTAAAGGTCCGATAAGTTCAACTAACAATTAGTGGAGGATGAAGAAAACCCCCATTGATTGAAGTTCCACTATATGATAAAAATCGGTAATAGCATTCATATTTTAAAAAAGGGTTTAATAGAAGACACCACCATTTAGTAGTGTCACAAAGTTAATCCTTATAGTTAATTCCGTAAATATCAGGTCGTCGATCTTTTAATTGACGTACTGTCCCGCTTTGACGTTGACGGCGCAGGATTTCTAAATCGACATCACCAATAATGACCATTTCAATATTTGGATTACATTCTCCAACAATACCTTCTCGTGCAAACTCAAAATCAGAAGGTGCGAAGATCGCTGATTGTGCATATTGAATATCCATATTCTCTGTTTGCGGCAGATTTCCAACCGTCCCTGCGATTACTGTATAAATTTGATTTTCAACTGCACGAGCTTGAGCACAATAGCGCACACGGAGGTAGCCTTGTCGATCTTCAGTACAAAACGGCGTAAAGATAATGTTTGCTCCACGGTCTGTAGCGATACGTGCTAGTTCTGGAAACTCAATATCATAGCAAATCTGTATTGCAATCTTTCCGCAATCTGTATCAAAAACCCTTACTTTATCGCCACGACTAATTCCCCACCACTTTCTTTCATTTGGTGTGATATGAATTTTGTATTGTTTTTCAATCGTTCCATCTCTTCTAAATAGGTAGGCTATATTATAAATTTTCCCCTCATCTTCCTCCACAAAGTGAGAGCCACCTATAATGTTTACATTGTATTTTACAGCTAGTTCTGTAAATAAAAGTATGTAATCCTCTGTAAACTCAGTCAATCTTTGGATTGCTTTACTTGGAGATTGTTCATCTAAAAATGACATTAATTGAGTTGTAAATATTTCTGGAAACACTGCAAAGTCAGAGCCAGCATCAGATGCTACATCCGTATAATACTCAACTTGCTTTGCAAACTCTTCAAAAGAATTAATCCGTTTCATCTTGTATTGGACAACACATATCCGCACAGGGAACGCCGTTTTATAATGTCGTTTTGTTTTAGCACGATAGTCAAAGTTATTCCATTCCATTAATGTCGCATATTTATTAGATGCAAGATCGTCTGGTAAATAGTTTGGGTTTATGCGCATTAATGTGAAGCCATTCATTAACTGAAAGGATAATACTGGGTCATGTAGTTTATGGGTAGTTACTTGTTCTACATACTCCCTTGGAGACATTTCCTTTTCGTGTTTATGATAAAAAGGAATACGCCCACCAATAATAATACTTTTTAAATTTAATCTACGGGCCAAATCCTTTCTTGCCTCGTAAAGTCTATTACCGATTTTCATACCACGATACTCTGGATGTACCATTATTTCAATGCCATACAAATTATAGCCATCCGGATTATGATTTGTGATATATCCTCCATCAGTAATGTCTTCCCATGTATGTTTATCATCATATTCATCGAAATTCACGATTAAACTTGAGCATGAACCGATGATTTCTCCATCATACTCCACACAAATTTGCCCTTCAGGAAATTCCTCTAAATGACTTTCTAAATGATCTTTTTGCCAAGGTTCCATCCCTGGAAAGCATATTTTTTGAAGCGCAATAATATCCTTTATATCTTTATAGCCAATTTGGCGTAAAATGATCTTTTTTTCAAATTTTGATAAATCAATTTTATTAGACACCTAATTTTGCCCTCCTCATAATTTCTAACAAAGTAGGTATGACCCTCTATCATCTATTTTTACACACTATTTTACAATAAACTATTATTAATACAAGAAAAGCGCAAGGCGCCCGCCTTTCGGCGACAAGCATAAGACGAGCCCTGACTGAAGGGGTATTTTGCCTTCGGGAAGGGCTTGGCTTATGACCTCAGGTCCGATGGCGCCCGGAGCTAGTCACTAAAACTTTTTACAAATTTTTATACTTTCTTATCTTTTAAAGAAAACTCGCCAAGTGGCGAGCCTGACGGGAGAAGACAGAGGCGTAGTTGCACTTATAATTTTAGAATTTATGGATTTGATTTCTAAATCAGCCAAAAAGGGTACCCGCATCATACACATCGGGTACCCTTCCTACTTCTTTATAACTGACGTTGTGAAGGAACGGAAATACTTGATAAAGCTTGTTCAGCTTCATTGTCAAAAGTATGATTTGTAGCGATATCCCCAAGTGCCACAATACCAACTAGATTGTTGTTTTCAACAATTGGTAAACGACGAATCTGCTTTTGAGACATAAGGGCTGCTGCTTCTTCTACTCCCATATCAGGCGAACCTTGAACAATTTCAGAAGACATCACATGTGAAACAGGAATAGAATTGTCCCTTCCTTCGGCCGTTGAACGAAGAGTGATATCTCTATCAGTAATAATTCCTTTAAGCTGCCCATTTTCGACAACTGGAATTGCCCCAACATTGTATTGACTCATCAGTGTAGCTGCTTCTTTAATCGTTTGATTTGGTGAAACTGTTGCTACATTGTCAGTCATTAATTCACGAATTGACATTGTCAAAGTAATCCCTCCCTTTCAACAGTTATTTTGACCATTTTAAGAGCTTATATAGGTAGAAAAATTTACAATTTCTATTACAGATACAACACATCATAACTTTACATATAGTAGGATAGGTTTAGTTTGTGAATAACTTATAAACTCTTGCTTCCCACGGCTTTAACTTTATTGTATCAATTACCTCTTCATTCGTAACTTGATAATTGCTAATAAGTAGCTGTTTGGTATTATATTTTATTTCATCTGGCAAATTAAACTGTGGTGTTTCACCAGAGAAATTAGTAAGAACCAAGAGCTTTTCATTTTGTAAAGTCCTTGTATAAGCAAAGATTTGTTTATGGTCTTTAAGAATTAAATCAAAGGTTCCATATACAACGATGTCATGCTGCCTACGAAGTTCAATTAGTTTCTTATAATAATGAAAAATGGAGTTCTTATCTTTTATAGCTTTTACAGCATTGATTTCTTTGTAGTTTGGATTTACTTGAATCCACGGTGTTCCCGTTGTAAAGCCAGCATGTTCACTTCCATCCCATTGTACAGGCGTTCTAGCATTATCTCGCCCCTTCGTATAAACGGACAACATCACACTTTCGTGATTTTCACCATTTTCCTTAACCTTTTCATTGTACATATTAAATGTTTCAATATCTCTGTACTCATTAATTGAGCTAAATTGGACATTGGTCATGCCAAGTTCTTCACCCTGATAAATGTATGGTGTTCCCTGCATCATATGTAATAATGTTCCTAACATTTTCGCAGATTCTAACCGGTATTGTTTATCATCTCCAAACCTTGAAACAATTCTTGGTTGGTCATGATTGTTTAAATATAAGCTATTCCAGCCTTTACCCTCTAGCTCTTTTTGCCATTTTGATAAAGACTTCTTTAAGTCAGCCAGTACAAGGGGTTTGAGATCCCATTTCCCCCCTGATCCGGAATCAAGATCCATATGCTCAAATTGAAATACCATATTTAATTCGTTACGGGCATCATCTGTATATTGTACTCCTTGGTCTGGAGTGACCCCAGGCATTTCACCAACAGTCATAATGTCGTATTTGGATAACACCAATTCATTCATTTCCTGCAAAAACTCATGGATTCTTGGTCCATTCATGAAGTATTCATGACCGGAGACGTATTTTTTTCCTTCTGGATTTGGAGCACTTGGTAATCCTTCAACCTTTGAGATAAAGTTAATCACATCCATTCGGAATCCATCAATTCCTTTGTCTAACCAAAACTTCATCATGTTATATACTTCTTCTCGAAGCTTTGGATTTTCCCAATTTAGGTCGGGCTGTTTCTTTGAAAAAAGATGTAAATAATACTCATCAGTTTGTTCGTCATACTTCCAAGCAGACCCACTAAAAACCGATTCCCAGTTATTTGGTTCTTTGCCATCAACTCCGGGGCGCCAAATGTAGTAGTTACGGTAAGGGTTGTCCTTTGATTTTCTAGACTCTACAAACCAGGCATGCTCATCAGAACTATGATTCACTACTAAATCCATCATTAACTTGATATCACGTTTGTGCATTTCATTTAGCATCTCTTCCCAATCAGCCATGGTTCCAAATTCGTCCATAATACTACGGTAATCACTAATATCATAACCATTATCATCATTTGGGGATTTGAAAACTGGTGATAGCCAAATAACATCTATCCCTAATTCTTTCAAATAATCAAGTTTTGACGTTATTCCTTTAATATCACCAATTCCATCGCCATTACTATCCTTAAAGCTCCTTGGATAGATTTGATAGACGACAGCCTCTTTCCACCATTCCCTCTCCATACACCGCCAGCTCCCTCTATTATAAAAATATTATTGGTATCGATTCCATATCTTTAAATCATTTTGTGCAAACGTATTCACTTTTACTATAATTGTAAGTTTCTACTAGAAGTAGTGTCAACTACTGAATTAATAATTAACAAATTATTATTTTTCCATTGCTACTATAGAGAGGGATTGGGCAATGACACCCGGAGCTAGACACCTAAAACTAGGTTCAAATTTTTATACTTTCTTATCTTTTAAATAAGATAAAAAAACTCCCTCTTATGATGATCAAAAGGAGTTTTTATGTATCGCGTTATGCCAAGTAATGATTTGCGGCTTTTGAATACTTACTTAATGTTTCTTCTTTTGTAAATGTAAACTGATCGATCGCAAATGGAAATGAATAGCCAAATTCATCAAGTGTACGCACATTTTTTTCAAAAATCTCGCGATGATTGTTTAAAACTGTTTCATGCTTAACGGTTTCTATAACCGCAATTAATGCCTGTAAGCTTGAAATTAATTGAAATGCTTCTTTTAAAGTACCATTATAATAGTCTTCATTATGTGTTAATACCTTTAATTCCTCTAATTTCATGATCTCTTCATCTGAAAAATAAAGAGGAAAGACCTCACAATAGATATAATGTATTAGCTCTTCAATATGAGATTCCTGTTCAGGAGTTGCCGCATATACCACTTTCACTCAAAATTCACCCTCTACTATCTCCTTTTTGATACATATAGAATAACATAGCTGTGACTATTGGTGGATAGGTAAGTGTTTCCTTCTATTAGCCGGTGTCAAAGGTTGATCCAAAATTTTCATTTCTACCTATTATCTACTATACTAATCATAAATCACTGATACGGAGGATGGACAATTGATAAGTACAAGAAAAAAAGGGGAATGGCTATACCTATCCATACCTAGTGAGTGGGAAGGTCTATCGATAGCAAGCATTTTAAAAGAAAAATGGAACGTACCAAAAACACTGCTTCATCACTACAGAATGAATAAAAGTGTCAAACTTAATGGAGAAATTATCTCATGGAGTACTTTCGTTAAAGGTAAAGATAGCCTCCAATTACATCTATTTACTAACGAAGAATTTGGAGTCATACCTGAATATAAGGAGGTTGATGTTCTTTTTGAAGACGATCACTTACTAGTAGTCAACAAGCCTGCTGGAATGGATACACATCCTAATGAAACTGGTCAAATCGGGACATTGGCTAATGCAATAGCTTTTTATTTACAATCTCAGGGTATCCAAACAAAGGTTCGCCATATCCATCGTCTTGATAAAGATACAACTGGTGCGGTTCTATTTGCTAAAAATAAACTAGTCGGCGCGATATTAGATAAAATGCTCGAAAATCGAGAAATAAAGAGAACCTATATAGCGCTCGTACAAGGTCGTATTAAACCAGCTAAAGGGAAAATTGACGCTGCTATCGGTAAAGACCGTCATCACCCGACAAGGAGAAGAGTATCTCCAAACGGCCAAAAAGCGATTAGCGGATACAAAGTTTTAGAGTATTTACCTAAGAGAGATATAACAGTTGTTGAGCTCGAACTTCAGACAGGTCGGACACATCAAATTCGAGTACATTTAAGTCACATTGGCCATCCAATCCTAGGAGATATACTATACGGCGGTCGGGATGATATAGCAAGACAAGCGCTACATGCCGTGAAAATTAGATTCATCCATCCGATTTCGGGAGAATATATAGAGTCTGTCGCTCCGTTTACCGATGATCCGGCAGTTTTTCCTGGGCATTAACGAATAACTTGAAATCTTGGCTCTTATGCAAGTAAGGAGTTAAATAAATGTAGTGTCAATGATTTGTCGAAATAAAATAAATTAAATGAAATTTCTATTAATTGCTCGAAAGTTCCAATCAGAAATTACTCTGAATAGGTGAAACTGGTTTAGGGTAAATGGCAGGGGTTTTTTGAGGAGTTCAGAGGACAGGTACCATTTCCCACTGTAAATTTTTTGGTGACAGACCCCTGGATCTATAAAGCACGAAAGAGCTTAGTGATGGAGTGTTTTTGCAGTTTTTGCTACAAAAGGACAAGGGGGGATAGTTTTGTGGCCTGTCACCACGCGAATTTGCTTGTTAAACGAAATTGTTCCACAGGTATTTAGATATTTTTAGTTCAGGGTGCCTGTCATCCCCCGAAAAATCTTGTTTCACAAGAATGTTTCACGGAAGATTTGCATTAAATAGTAGAAGGAGAATGAGAACATAATTAATGATTTACTCTCCTTTTCTTATGTACGTTAAAATATCATTTATAAATATCACCACGTGGTCCTAGGTCCAATATAATAATAATCAACGTATCATTATGTAGACGATACAATAAACGGAGGGATCCAATGCGAATTCGAAAATCATCATGATTGGATCCCTCTAACGGTTTTACATTTGGGATAGCATAAGGATTTTCTTGAAGTTGATTAATAACATCTTTGACTTTATTCTTTAACTTAGGTGGCAACTTCTCATAGTGTTTAGCAGCAGGTTTTCTAAATTTTATCGCAAATTTAGTCATGAATGTCATCCCAATCGATGAGATCATCATTTTCAATATCAATTTCAGCTTGTTTTAGTATCTTCTTTTCCTTTTCAGTTAAAGGTGAATTATCAGCCTCAACTTCAATCTCTTTTTCGTTGTTCTTTTCAATTACAAAACTGATAAGATCATACACAAGTTTCGTATCCTTTTCATTTACAAGGTCTATAAGTAAATGAAGATCTTCTTTGCGAATACTCATTTTTAGCACCCCTTGAAAAGATTAGTTTATTTTTATTATACACAATAGCTATGGTCCCTGTCACTTCCCGAATTATGTCGAAAGATTTAAGGTTTTATAGGTTATGAGGGTTGAACTGCTTATAAATGGTTCAAACCTCTTTTTTTATTTTACAGCAGCAAGATCACTTACAAAAGGGACAGGCACCATGTCCTTATAATTGATAAACTATAATTGAGCCACTTCAGTCTATTTATGGGAGGATTGGGAGTTTGGGGAATTTTGTTTGAAAAGATGTTCCACATATCCTGCAAAGGATGCTGTTTATCGTTTGCTCAATAACTCCACTACAATTGGAGAAAGTTTCTTATCCTGTTGAGTATAAATGTGATCGTATCCAAATTGTTTCACCCAGTTATGATGCGTTAGTAGCCCACACCACGATTGTCTTTACACGTTATATCATGCCTGCGATAAGCGCTCTGGAAGAAGATGATCCAAAAACGATTGGGCAGCTCTTCTATTTGTGCTGAGATGAAATGGAGAATATCCGATTCGCTAAAGTTCTCATGTTAATCATAGATTTGTTGAAATCCACTCTCTCCCAGTAACCAGTCCTCCCGAAAGAAAAGGTACAATCCATAATCGACCAGCTATTTAATAAAATACCTCACTTTTTAAAGAAGGCTTTTCTTAATAATGAAGAAACAATGGTAAAGGGAGCATAAACATTTTAGTATGCTTTCAAATATATCAAGTGTTGAGAGCTATTTCTGGGGTGCGAAAGTTGAGTCAATAATTTAAAAAGAAGACCCAAATAAAAGGTCTTCTGATGGCTTCCATTAAATTAATACTTCTATTTCGCTTTCGTTTCTTAGTTTTTCAACTAATTTTCCAACCTCAACTTGGTTTTTCTGCTGAGCAATTTGCTGTTTTAATTGTGCTTTCACTTCTTCAAATGAAGGGATTTTTTCACTTTGTTCTTTATATTGATCATACATTGCTTTAATTTCTTCTTCCTCTACCGTTACTTCTGTGATATTTTCAGAAATGTATTGATTTACCTTTAGTTCATCTGTAATTTGTTTTTCTAATTGTGCTAGTGTAAGCTTATTCGCTTCTAGAGCCGCAGTAAACTCTTCTTCCTTATCAAATTGGCCTTTGATTTGTTCTAAACTTTGTTGTACTTCTTCTTCGGCAGCCTCAATGTTATTTTTTTCTGCTGCTTGTAGTAATAAACGGCTATTAACTAATTGGTCAACAACTTTCTGTTCAATTTGTTTTACTTGATCTTCTTCCATATCATCAATATTCATGCCTTGCTGTGCATATGTCAGCTTATATTGTTCGTAAGAAGCGTCAAATTCAGCCTTCGTAATATCCTGATCATTTACGATCGCAACAACATCCTCAGTACTTCCCGCTGTATCTTGTCCACTTCCACAGCCAATCAATCCTAATACAAATATGATTCCAACTATACCACTAAGCATTCTACGTTTTAACAAAATAACCCTCCCCTTTTTTATCAAGACTAGTTGCTAGTCTAACATAGGGATAATTTCTTTTATAGCAATCGGAGATACTTGTAAAGAAAAGAAAGAAAGATGTAATGTAAATGTAATCTCTCCATAATCGCCCATATGTAGTGAAACCCTTTTTAAAACCATTTGTTTATTGTAAGATTAGTGTAGCTGTTTTAGTTTTGAAAGGAGGGGTACAAGTGGATATTATCCTTTATCTCTTTCTGGGAATTGGAATCGGAGTTTTATCTGGCTTCTTTGGTATAGGCGGTGGATTTATCTTAACACCTGTACTATTATTAATGAACTTCTCACCTGTGATTGCGATAGCAACGAGTTTAATGTACACCATTGCTACCTCTTTATCTGGGGTATTTGCTCATTTTCGCTTGCAAAATATTCAATGGAAAGCAGCTTTCATTATCGGTATAAGTGGCGTTATTGCAACCCAAGCTGCTTTCCCTTTTGTTTTATTTTTAGAGAAATTTCAAATTGAAGATACGATCATACCTGTATTCTATATACTATTAATCGTTTATTTTTCATATTCATTATTAAGAACTGATGCTCCCACGACAAGCTTTCCATCGTTCGAAAAGGACTTTAAACTATACAAAGCAATTGTAATTGGATTATTTGCTGGTATCGTTTCAACGACACTAGGGGTAGGTGGAGGATTTATAATCGTGCCACTTTTAATCACCATACTCTCTTTTCATTCAAGATATGCTGTCGGAACGAGTTTGCTTAGTGTATTAATGATTGTTTCAGCTGGTTTTGCAACTTATGCTTCAACTACCCCTATTGACTTCAAGGTCACCGGCAGTCTCATAATTGGGGCACTAATAGGCGGCCAAATAGGTGCCATTTTTACTGAAGGTTTTAACGATAAACAGATTCGCCATTACCTAGGAACATTATACGCAATAACAGGAGTAAGTTTACTTCTAAAATTATTTAATATTGGGTTTATTGGTTTATCATTACTCTTAGCGTATTGTATATTCTTATTAGTTATCTTAAGCGTAAGAACTGTTCAATTTAAAATTAAACAGCATGAAGCAAAGCTTGTTTCAAAATAAAAGCGTAGGGCGCCCGGGGCTGGACCCAAAACTAGGCACAAATTTTAGCTTTCACATATAAATTCTGATATTAAAATAAAAATGGCCCATTTTTATAGTAAAAGAGGTAGACCGCCAAGGTCAGCCTCTTACTATTTGTTATCGTAAAAATCCGGTAAAAATTTTAGCAAGTCACCATATATAACCCTATCTGAATAACTTAACTCTTTCTTTGCCTTTAAAAGTAACGACTGACATTCTGACAAATCCGTTTCCTGCCCTGTTTCCCTTATGTAACATTTATTACCTGTTGCGACATAGTTACTTGTAATTACACTTCCATCACGTAAAATCACAAATTCATTTTTTTCTTCTGAAAAAAGATCTGAACCAAATTGAATATCTTCTTGCCCTTCAATTCCGAGTAAGTTCATGATGGTTGGTTTAAGGTCTATTTGACCTGCTACAGTTGTGATGGTCCGTGTATCATTTTTAGTTGGAAAATGAAAAATTAATGGCACTTTTTGCAGCTCAATATATTCGTATGGTGTAATTGTTTTATTTAAAAACTGACCCATTGCCGTATTATGGTTTTCAGAAATACCGTAGTGATCACCATATAAAATAAATACAGAGTTCTCGTACATGTTTTCGGCCTTTAATTGTTCGAAAAACGTTTTCAACGCCTCATCCTGATACCTTACAGTTGTAAAATATCTATTCACAGTTCCATCCTTAGAATCCCATTCTGGAATGAACTCATCCTGCAGACCAAGTGAGAACGGAAAGTGATTTGTTAGTGTGATAAACTTCGCAAAAAAAGGCTGTGGTAACTGCTTTAAAAGTGGAATAGACTGTGTGAAAAAATGATCGTCCTTTAATCCCCACCCAATCGAGTTTTCCTCTGAAATCCAGTAATCTTGGTCCGAGAAAAAACGGTCATAGCCTATCGAATCGTACATAACATCGCGATTCCAGAAACTTTTATTATTTGCATGAAAAACAGCAGTATAATATCCTGAATCGTGTTTCAAATAATTTGTGAGCGAATTATATTTATTTTCTGGATTAGAAAAAAACACAGCACCTCGGGGCAGACCATACAATGAATTTTCCACAATAAATTCAGAATCTGAGGTTTTTCCTTGCCCTGTTTGATGATAAAAGTTAGAAAAATAATAAGATCCTTGTTCATTTATGAGCTGATTAAGAAACGGCGTTATCTCTAGCCCATTAATCTCTCGATTGATCACAAAATCTTGCGTTGATTCTAACGATATTAAGAAGATATTCTTCCCTTTTGCTTTTCCAAATAAGTTTTCATTTGGCTTTTCTCTATTTGCATTCACATAATTAACGATCTCTGTAAGTTTATCATTATCAGCAAATGCAATTCGTCGTTTCGTATTTGAATAAAGAATGAAATCGTATACCTGATATGTGTAAACACCAAGGTTTTTCACTAATAGTTTCCGATCAAACGACCTAGTTAGCAGTTCAGGTCTTTCGCTATGTGCCAACGTCAAGCTAACCAAAAATATTCCTATAGTCACGATAAGAAATTTTCTTTTATTTAGTACCTGTAGCTCCCTATTTTGCTTTAGCTTATAAAGAATGATAACCAATCCTACATCAAAGAACATGAAAAGGTCTAATGGATTCTTAAGCTCAACCAAACTCGTCCATAAATTGCTTAAATTTTTGGATTGGAATAGGACTGGAATCGTTATGAAGTCATTAAAAAAGCGATAATAAAGAACGTTTAAGTATAATACTACTGTTGCAAATAAATAGATACTAATCAGTAATCTGAATTGATGCTGTTTGCTCACTAGTAAAGGAAGTCCCAATAGGATCAGACTTGAGCACATTGCACTTAGAAATAAAATCATATCCTGTGTGAAGGATTCAATATCCAAATCAAAGACATATTTGCTTACTATGTATGTTTTTACCGTTAATAATAAAATCGAGGTCCATAATAACGGCAAACCTGTTATCCATTTTTTCATCCGTTAAAGTCCCTTCTGGTTTTTAGAATAATATCACGAATTTATATGCGAAAGCGTAAAAGTTTGTACCTAGTTTTAGTGTCTAGCTGCGGGTGCCCTGCGCTTTTCTTAGTATATGTCACACTAGTACTAATCTTTCCAAATAGGGTGAAGAATTATCCAGATTAATCATACCTTTGCTAAATTGGTAGTAAACCACTATTTTTTTTCAACCATATATTTGATATTATGATTTCAGACAGATATGCTATTGTGTTCGTTTAGGTCATTGATTCAACCGATGCTTTTATAGTAGGGAGTCCAAGAGATTAGTTTTCAACATCATGCCTTGGAATTATGAGGAAGATGGAGACTTCTATGCAGACACCCACCTGCAGCATATGCACGTTGAGAAACAGTGATTGACGGCATAGATGGCATAGCCTTCGTGAAATTTCACCGACTCTTAAGATGAGTCGGTTTTTTGTATTTGATAATGATTAGATATAAAATCGGACTTTGTATCTTCCCATTTTCTTCATATATGGCAACACGTGATAGGCTTGATAGAAAAGTAGCGGGCTCTACTTTAGGATTTATTTTTATACTTAAACCTTAAGAGATGTTAATCCAGTCTTTATCATATTATAATTAACCTAGAAACTAATTTATTAGGGGGTATACGAATGAGTGAAGTAACGTTTGAAGTGAAAGGGTCTTGGATAGGTGATCGGAATGGGAAGGGTGAGATAACTTCTAACGGATTCAAAACGACAGTTTCCGCACCAAAAGAATTGGATGGTCCTGGGATTGGAGCAAATCCTGAAGAATTGCTAATATCGGCAGCTACAAATTGCTATATGATTACATTAGCTGCCATCCTAAGTAGTCGTAGCATTGAATATTCCCATCTTGAGGTAGTTTCAGAAGGAAAGGTTAGTAAAGAAGGAAAACAATTAGTCTTTCAAAAAATTACTCATAGACCTACAATCTATATTTCTACTAGTGATAAAGAAATGATAGAGAAAATTGAACAACTTACTCATCGTGCAAAAAAGGCATGTTTTATTTCACAAACGTTAAGTGATTCTGTAGAGGTAACGGTTGAGCCAATGATTGAGATCAAATGATAAGTAGAACCCCTAAAACTCTGAAAAGCGCAGAGCGCCCGCTTACCTGAGCGTCGATTAAAACCCACCACGTCATGTGGCAAACATCGACATCAACACATCCTGCGCAAGTCAAGCATAAGACAAGTTCCTTTAAGTAGGTGGTTTTTCCTTCTTAAAGGAAATGGCTTATGACCTCAGGTCTGATGGCGCAAGGAGAAGGACACATAAAAGTGGTACAAAGTATTATATATTGTAAATTTTATAAAAAAATCTAGCATAACACAGGCTTCATCTAATCAACTTTTAATTGTTTGAAAACCCTTTTGATTTCGCTGTACAGCTTTCCATTGCTGAAATAATAGTTCCTCTAAACTTATTTTTCTCCAATGTTGTAACAGCCTCAATTGTCGCTCCACCTGGAGTGCAAACAGCATCTTTTAATTCACCAGGATGCTGACCCGTTTCTAACACCATTTTAGCAGCGCCTAATACAGCCTGTGCAGCAAGTTTAAATGCTTGCTGTCTTGGGATACCTTGTAAAACGGCTCCATCAGCTAATGCTTCAATGAACATATAAACATATGCAGGTGAGGATCCACTGACCGCCGGTATGGCATCCATTAATTTTTCTTCAATTACTTCGGCTTTTCCGAAGCTTTCAAATAAAGATAGTACTTCTGCTAGCTCAATTTCTGTTACCATATCATTCGAACATATTGCACTCATACCTTCTCCAACAAGTGAAGGGGTATTTGGCATCGACCTTACGACCTTGACCTTTTTATCAAAAGACTTTTCCATAAAATCAATACTAATTCCTGCTGCAATTGTAATGATAATTGTGTCATCATTAACCTCTTGCTTAATTTCCTCTATAACCTCTGCATATAGGTTAGGTTTAACTGCTAAAAATAAAAGATTCGACTTACTAGCTACCTCTACATTTGTTTTTGTTACATTAATCCCATACTTCTTTTTAACATCGACAATAGTAGAATCCGAAGATGCACTCGCAGTAATTTGCGCTGGCAACACAAGCTCAGATTTTAACATTCCTTCTATCATTGCCTGTGCCATTTTTCCACAACCAATAAAACCAATCATTTTTTTCATAACATTCACTTCCTTTTCTTAGAACATATTTTTTTGAATACATTTAAAAGACTAGAGCAAATGGACGATTCCTTTTAACATCTCTACTTCCTTTCTATTTAAAGCCAATAGTATTATTTGACACAAAGACCTAACATGATCAATCAAAAGAAGTCAGCCTCCTAAAAGACTGACCACCATTCTATCTATAAGCTCTTATAATCATTTGATTCTAGCAAGTCGACTAGTTCAATATCCTTGTTCTTGTCACTAAAATAACGCAGTGTAAACTCATTTTCAAATAGTACTGCAAATCTGTCATGGCGATCCTGCACTAACAGACTTCGTGAATCGAATAAACGTCTATCCTTTGGTGACTCGGTTAACCAACGAGGTATTCTGTCACCAAGATGGGTAAATTCGATATCAACACCATATTCACCTTTCATTCGGTATTCAAACACTTCAAATTGTAGCTGGCCAACAGCCCCAAGAATATATTCCTCAGTTAACTCCTGTTTAAATAGTTGAATTGCTCCTTCTTGAACGAGTTGCTCAATCCCTTTTTTAAATTGTTTTGATTTCATGGCATTTTTCACACGTACTTTTCGGAACATTTCAGGCGGAAACTGTGGTAACTCCCGGTAGTTAACTAGATCTTTTCCTTCAGTTAACGTATCGCCAATTTGATAAATATTCGGATCATAAATACCAATAATATCACCAGGATATGCTTCTTCTACTGTTTCCCTACTCGCAGCCATAAACTGCTGAGTTTGATTTAATTTAATTGTCTTATTTGTACGACTAACCTGAACGCTCATACCTCGTTCAAATTTACCTGAGCAAACACGTAAAAAAGCGATCCGATCACGGTGTTTAGAATTCATGTTAGCTTGAATTTTAAAGATATAGCCACTAAAGTTTTCTGATTCTGGTGCAATTAACCCTTCATCAGCTTTTCGTGGTCTAGGAGGCGATGCAAAATTTAAAAACGTATCAAAAAACGAGTGTACTCCAAAATTAGCAAGTGCACTTCCGAAGAATACTGGAGTCAGTTCTCCGCTAATGACGCGCTCCGCATCAAATTGATTACCTGCTTCATCAAGTAAGCTCAGATCATCTTTCACACTTTTGAAAAGATAATCATGACCTAATCGATCAACTTCATTTAAGGGTATCTTCTCCTCTTTTTCATCACCTAAGTAATGAACAAACTCATTATTGTAACGATCCCAAATTCCAAGTAATTGTTTTCCCATACCTACAGGCCAGTTCATTGGATATGATTCAATGCCAAGTACTTCTTCTAGCTCTGACAGTAAATCAAGAGGCTCTTTCCCATCACGGTCAAGCTTATTAATAAATGTAAAAATTGGAATTCCTCTCAATCGACATACTTTGAAAAGTTTAATCGTTTGAGGCTCAACACCTTTCGTTGAGTCAATAATCATAACAACGCTATCAACTGCCGTTAGCGTTCTGTAAGTGTCTTCACTAAAATCTTCATGTCCTGGCGTATCTAAAATATTGACATAAAAGTCATGATAGGGAAAACTCATTACACTTGATGTAACAGAGATTCCCCGCTTTTTCTCAATTTCCATCCAGTCTGATGCTGCAAACTTCCCTGTTTTCTTAGCCTTCACTGTTCCTGCTTCTCTAATAACATTTCCGAATAGAAGTAGCTTTTCGGTCATCGTCGTTTTTCCTGCATCAGGATGCGATATAATCGCAAAGGTACGTCGTTTTGAAACTTGATTTTTTAAACTCATTCAACTAAATCCTCTCATATCTAATTTCATATCTATATAGTAATCATTTTTCTTAAAAAATGTTAGTAACTACATAATTATAATCATCTTATTTTCTCTATTCCACTTATTCTTTTATTTTTTTAACGATAACTCCAAGTATACTCCAAGTAAGGATCATTTTGAACTAATAACGAACAATAATAGTGTTTCCATTTAAAGGAGTAAATAACAAAAACGCAAGGCGCCCGCCTTTCGGCGACAAGCATAAGACAAGCCGGCTGGAAGGTTGTTCTTTAACCTTCCGGACGGATTGGGCTTATACCATAGAGCCGGGTGGCGCCTAGAGCTAGACGTAGATAGACAAAGACACGAAGTTATACACAACCTTACAATTTTATAAATTCCTAAACAATAAAAAATGAATATCGAATTTTTGTTTTTTATTCCACAATATGCCTAGTGGTTATCTACTATTTTTAGTAACAGTATGTTCTTAAAAGTACTATCGGGCTGTGGATAAACATAAGGGAGTGTAATAATTAGTAGCGATTGTGGATAAAATTGTGCAAAACACATTATTTATTGTTAACAACTTGTTGATAAATTGTGATTATGTTGATAACCATGTTGATAACTTTTTAAATCCACAAAAAAGCTCAGAAATTAAATCTGAACTTCAATCAGCAATAATCGCCTCGCTAAATTTATGTAGTTTTCATGTAAGGCAGTGTACGGGATTTTATTTTAGTATGCTCACTCAATTTAGTAATGGTAGTTTAACTTTTATTGTGGTTCCTTTACCCACTTCGCTGTCAATAATGACTTCTCCTCGGTGATTCTCAATAATGCTAAAGCTAACCGCTAAGCCTAGACCAGTGCCCTTTTCTTTCGTTGTGAAGAACGGTTGCCCTATGTTTGCTAATTTTTCCTTTGGAATTCCACAACCTTGATCTTTAAAACAAATGATACTATTTTCATCTTCTATATAGGTAGAAATATTTATTTCTCCGCCATCAGGCATTGCTTCAATACCATTTTTTACAAAGTTGATAAATATCTGTTTTAATTGATTTTCATCACAATTTATATATAACCCTTCGCCGTGTAATGTCGTTTTAAAAATAACATTTTTAAAATTAGCTTCAGTTTCTAGTAACTTTACAACATGTGAAACAATCGAATTAAGATCCTTTTGTTCTAACTTTTTTTCTGTTGGCTTCGCTAATAGTAATAGTTCATTTAATATAAACTCGATTCGAACCAATTCCGAATCCATCACATCTAAGTATTCTTTTTGCATATCATAGCCCCTTTGCATCATTTGCAAAAAGCCTTTAATGGCTGTAAGAGGATTTCGAATTTCATGTGCGATTCCTGCAGCTAATTGTCCTGCCATTGTTAATTTCTCTGATTTTATCATTAGTTCCTTTGCTTCAATCCGTTCCGAAATATCTCGACCAATCGCAAGAATTTTTTCCGTTTCTCCAAATTCGTTTTTGATTACCTTAATGGAGGCCTCAATCCAGCTATAATGTCCATTACTATGACGCACTCTAATATCAAAAACCTCTTTTTCTTTTAAACTTTTTCTCTCAATCCTTTGCAAATCCTCAGGATGAAAAAGATCTTTTCTTGTAGACCCTATTAGTTCATCAGGTCTATATCCAAGTACATTATAGATTGCAGGTGAGACATAATTAATAACACCACCTGGTGTAGTATATAAAATAATATCCTGTGAATTCTCAGAAATTAGTTTATATAACTCTTCACTTCTTCTTAATCGCTCTTGTTCAAATTTTCTTTCAGTAACATCCTGTGTTGTCCCAATTATTTTTAGAGCATACCCGTTCTCATCAAAAAAAGTTTCACCTAGTATTTCTACATAACGGATTTGTCCATTAGGCCTTACGATTCTAAATTGTACATTTAAAGGTGTCCCTTTCATTGTTTTATCAATAGTTTTTACTATAAGATCTCTATCCTCTGGGTGGACATACTTTAGAAATATCTCAAAAGTTACCTCTGACGTTGGCTTCATTCCAAACATGCGATACATCTCATCAGACCAAACTAAAACATCTGTTCTTAAATCCCAAGTCCAACTTCCTAGTTTCGCAATATGTAAAGCTTGCTTTAGACTGGCTTCACTTTCTTTGATTTCTTGTTCAACTCGTTTATGTTTTGTTATATCTTTGGCAATTCCATAAACACCAACAATTTCACCGTCTACAACGATAGGAACATTTGTAACAGTGACTTCCACCCTCTCTCCATTCTTGGTAAGTGTAGTAACTTCGTAAGTTTGCGGCACTCCATCTACTGCTTTTTGAAAGTGATAATGTGTTTTCTCCAAATCCTCTGGGACTACTAAAGGCTCAAAATTCATCTTTACATATTCATCCATCGTATATCCGAGTAGATTTTCGAAACTTTTATTTGCAGACATATAGTTACCATCTAAATCAAACGAAAAAACAGCATCCGGGTTTTGATCAAAAAGCGATTTGTAGTGCTCTCTGCTTTCTTCAAGTGCTTTCTTTCTATTATTTATATCTCGAAAGTGGACAGCAATTCCACTTTCATATGGGTATGCTCGTACGTCAAACCATTTGTTTAAAGGCTCAAACTTATCTTCAAACTCTACCACTATCTTTGATTCTAAAGCTTTGTGATACTGTTTATAAAACCTTGTACCAATCGCTTCCTTAAACTCACCCCATAAACATTTTCCTAACAGGTCCTCTTTATTTCGCTGGAGTAGTTTTTCGGCAGCTGGATTTAAATACGTAAAATACCAGTTATGATCTACAGCAAAAAACGCATCTCTTAACTCATCCATAACATTTGACTTCATAGATTAAGCTTTCCTTTCATATATCCAAAATATATTTAAGAAAAAGAAAAAGCCAAAGTAAAAATAGGAGAAAGACCTATTTTACTTTGGCATAATGACTAACTCAATAACAAAGTATTTATTGTTCAGCACACCGTTTCCTATATATTAAATTTAATAGTAAATAATAAACGTTTTTTCAAAACTTAAATCCCCTAGATCAAGGCTGTAAACCCCTACCCATTTACAATATTATAGAAATGTCAATCAAATTTCAATTATTTTTTTAAATTTTCACATTAATAATAAGAAAAGCGCAGGGCGCCTGCCTATCGGCGACAAGCATAAGACAAGCCGGCTGGAAGGTTGTTCTTTACCTTCCGGACGGATTGGCTTATGACCTCGAGTCGATGGCGCCCGGAGCTAGACACTAAAACTCGGTACAAATTTTTATACTTTCTTATCTTTTAAGAAAAGCGCAGGGCGCCTGCCTATCGGCGACAAGCATAAGACAAGCCGGCTGGAAGGTTGTTCTTTACCTTCCGGACGGATTGGCTTATACCATAGAGTCGATGGCGCCCGGAGCTAGACACTAAAACTCGGTACAAATTTTTATACTTTCTTATCTTTTAAGAAAAGCGCAGGGCGCCCGCCTATCGGCGACAAGCATAAGACGAGCCGGCTGGAAGGTTGTTCTTTACCTTCCGGACGGATTGGCTTATGACCTCAGGTCCGATGCTGCCCGGAGCTAGACACCTAAACTCGGTACAAAATTTTATACTTTTTATCTTTAAAAAAAATCTTTCCAAGTTTATTTTAAAACAAATCCCATTAATGATTTGTCATCCTTCATATTCCAATCAATAAAAATGTCACGTAAAGGCTGGTCAAAAATCCCATCAAACCTTCGATCTTTATGAAAATAACTTTTTTCTAGTTCATCCTTTGTGATCTTTAGTTCTGTGATAAATCCTTTAGTAATGAGTGCTTTTTCGATAGGTACTAGAATTCCTACTCTTTCTACTAATACAATATCTCTTGAAATTGGAATTGTTTTTATTGCATCGGGCACTTTTTGGACCAAGGCACTTATCCTTGCAACTTCCGCTTCAAAACTTTCAATATCTATATCAGTTTTACAGTCTAATTCAATAACTTCATTTTCTAAAACAAGCATGATTAACCCAGAGTTATTTGGAAAATTCCAATCATGATAGAAATCTTCTATTTCTACCTCTAACGTAACCTGTATAACACCATTTAATTCATCTAATATATGATCAATGATTACTTCCCTAGCATTTTCAACATACTTCCTTTGTCCTTGCGATAATAGTACTTCTTCCATAGGAGAAATAAAACCACGAATGTAAATAACGAGATAGTTACTACACATGGAAGCCTGACAGGATTGCGGACCTCTTCCGAATTTCTTTCTAAGCACC
This sequence comes from Cytobacillus sp. S13-E01, assembly GCF_029193815.1. GTDB lineage: Bacteria > Bacillota > Bacilli > Bacillales > Bacillaceae_L > Bacillus_BV. The sequence continues at coordinate 4,004 of NZ_JARFVC010000045.1, read as the reverse complement.
TTGCTAAAATAGCTACTTATGTAAGTTAATTTATCAATAATCTCCATTAAAGACTCCTTTCTACAATGAATAGTGAGTAGATTATCGTTATTATATGCAGATTTTTGAATTTAATTAAGTGGAAGTGATTAACAAAAGCCAAAGAAGGAAGTCTCATTAGACTTCCTTCTTTGGCTTTTGTTAGAAAATTTTACTCATAGAATAAAAACTATATAACTTTTATCATTTTGGAAGTCGGACATAAAAAATAACTCCTTTATTGTGCGACCAAGAGCTTGCTCAAATAAATTGAGATTTTTTATATATTCTAGTTTTATTTCCTCCGATCGATCACGTAACAATTCTATTTGCCCTTTTTTATATAATACATTTTCAATCTGAAGCATTATCCCTTTATATGAAATAACATAACTATTTTGGTTGAAATTTATAATTTTATAGCTACTTGGTATTTTATGAATCTTTAAACTAACTATCTTTGCTACTTCTAATAGTGTTTCATTTTCTGTAACAGTAGTCATTTCTCCAATTGAATCTTCAAGTATTAGTAAAATTACTCCAGTGTTAATACCGTAATTCCAATCATGAAAAATGTCTTTGCACTCTATTTCGATTGAATGCGAGATTTCTCTCTTAAACTCTCTGAAAATTGCATTCATAATAGAAGAACGAAAATGGTATGCAAGATTGACTTCGCCATTTTCTATTAAAACCTCTTCTGCGGGTGTAATAAAATGTCTAATATGGATACTTATCATGTTATCCTTTAAAGAGGCATAACACGTTTCAGGGCCTTTACCAAATTTTCTTTTAAGCAATTTACTTAGTGTGCTACTAAGATATATTAGATCCTCTTGACTTCCTTTTGTTTTCAACATAAATGCTACGACCCTCCAAAAAAATTAAAAAAGGCCTAACTTCTGATGAGAAGTTAGGTCATGGATAAGACTTTATTGTAATTCTTCCATTTACCCTATATAGGTTATTTTATTTGTAAGTTCATTAAAGGCTTTAGATATATGAATTATATTATACAAGACTAATGACAGCTAGACACTAGACGAATGTTATTTTAACATAACTTCGGAGAACTAACAACTTATTTTTTAATACATACTTGGTGGTATGGGGGTGTCTTGGAGGACACTTGGTAAAGTATCATGAATGTACAGAGGTGCAGGCTGAAGCTTCGGTTTCTTTCCATACGGCACAGGATTTTCAACGAATTGGAATACCCCTTCACCATCTATACTCGGACCATTTGCCCAACGCCCTTTAGCACTCTCGTTTCCTTTTGAATAGTTAAATAAAACATGTGATACTTCTCTCTTCTCTAACTCTCTAGGGAATGTACTTGGTACAACAACATTTTCTTTCGATTCTAGCTCATATATTGCAGCTAACCATTGGTTTTGATGCATGGTATCTCTTGCTATAAGCCAGGATAACATATCCTTTACACCACGGTCTGTAGTAGACTCATATAACCTAACAGCTTGTAATCGCCCTTGTGATTCTGAATTTAGATTCGCCCTAAAATCGGCTAACAGGTTGCCACTAGCAATAATATAGTCTGCAGTCCATTTGTTTCCAACACTATCAACTGGCATCGCACCTAATCCAGATACAATAGCATGTTGTGGATTCATTCCACCAAGTATTGCACCAATTACTGGATCTTTTGCCGCTACCTCTAGATCACCAACTGGAGCCCCATCCAGCAATCTAGCTATCATTGTCGCTAACATTTCTATATGTGCTAATTCTTCAGTTCCTGTATCCATAAGTAAATCTTTATATTTTCCATTTCCTCTCGTGTTCCATCCTTGAAATAAATACTGCATTGCTACAGATATTTCTCCAAACTGTCCGCCTAAGATCTCTTGCAACTGCTTGGCAAAGAGCGGATCTGGACATTCAGGCTTTGCGAGATATTGTAGTTCTTTTACATGGTAAAACATATCGGGATATTCCTCCTCTTTCTTATTGCCCATAATCATCCCGATATCCTATGCAATTACTATTTTATAGGTGTTTGTACATAAAGGTATGCCCAATTCGTTAATTTGTTAGAACAAAGTAAACTTCTTTTATAAAAAAGTTTAAAAACAGGTGAAATCTATTATTCAACCGTTCGGTTTTGAGTATATAACGGAAAATTGACATTAGAAATGGCATACGAATCGACGTATGCCATTTTCCTTTTATATAGGGATTTATAATACCTCTTATAGTAAAATAAAACCACTAATGACAAAATAAATTTAAAGGACAATGCTTATTGGACACTCAAAATTAAGTGTCAATTGGGATGTCCATTCTTACGATATTTCTAAATACATCAGAAGTCATCTCCTAAATTTAGTAACCAGCGATAGTTAAAATAAGAGGAGATTTTCCGGTTAAATTACGTAATAAGGCTTGGTTCAGGGTATATACGCGGAGGTTTTCCGCTTAAGCAATGCAAAATGATCCATTTTGACGTTTTTTGTGTAAATAGTCGAATCCCTCCGTTTATTTAAGCTATTTTAAGTGCTATTTCGTAATTAAGAGAAATTTCTCCGCTTATTTATTAAACCATGCTGATTCCCTCATCTCTTGGTCCTTGAGGGTTCGCTCTTTATTTTTATTTATGGGTGTCAAAGAGGTGTCAAATCTGTTGTCAGATTGCACGCCTTATTCATTGTCATTTTATAGGATTTGCACCTCAAAACGGAACCCTTGAAATCTACTATTCACCTGTTTTTAAACTTTTTTGTGTAAGGCCTCGTCTCTATTCAATAACATTTTTGCTGTAAATTGGTCTGTAAGCAAGACGTTAGCGTAATGCCCTGTTAATGCACCCAGTATCGCCTCCAACTTTTTAGGACCGCCTGCTACTAAAATTGACTTTTCCTTTTTCGCCAGTTCGTGTAGCTCAATACCAATTGTTCGGTTGTTCAAGTTTTCATTGCAAACGTTACCATTTTTATCAAAGAATCTAGAACAGATCTCCCCCACAGCTTTTGACTGGATTGATAGTCGATCCTCTTTCGTTAAATATTCAGCTTGGAGTAATACAGAATCAATTACTGGGGTTCCAATACTAAAAATGGCGATATTTGCTTTTTTTCCCTGTTCAAGAATCTGATGGATGTGTCGATCAGACTCTATTGCTTGTTTCACTAACATATGGTCGACAATTGCTGGTAATGGTAAAAGCAATGTTTGTGTATTAAATGCTTCACCAAATAAGTGAATAATTTCTGTTGCAAATGTTTTAATTTCTGAATGGCTTACCCCTCCATTTAACTGTACAACTGTCGTTCCGTGAAGGAGTTTATGTTTTAGCTTCTTTGCGACCTCATAAATCGTGGTACCCCATGATGTTGCAATAATGTCTTCGTTTCTAACAACTTTAAATAAATAATCAGCAGCAGCTTCTGCTAAATATTTTTTTATTATTTCAGTTTCATTTTCTGGAACTGTTGAAACTACAACTTCTTTAAGACTGAATTTTTCTCTTAATTGCTCTGCTAAAAGTATCCCTGTCTCCGCTGGATTATTAATTTTTATTTCGACAATTCCACTATCTTTGGCTTGCTTTAATAGTCTTGAAACAGTTGGTCTTGAAATCGCTAGTTTTTTTGCTATTTCTTGCTGGCTATAATCCAGCTCATAATAAAGTCTGGCAGCTTCTATTACTTTTGAAAGTTTATTATGTTCCATTTTGCAACACCTATATTATGAGAGTTTTGTACAAAGTATTTGAGTTAAAAAAGACTTTTAGCCAATTAGCTGACTAAAAGCCCTTATAGTTCATTTATTTCACTAATAGTGCCTTCATTCTTTCAACGACATTTTCTACTGTAAAGCCATATTCTTTCATAATTTTCGCACCTGGTGCAGATGCACCAAACTGATTAATCGCTACTACTTCACCTTCGTCACCAGTGTAGCGTTCCCATCCTAGTGATGACGCCATTTCGATTCCAAGGCGTTTCTTAACAGACTTAGGGATAACT
>NZ_JARFVC010000044.1 GCF_029193815.1 Cytobacillus sp. S13-E01 | reverse complement strand
TGTCCGCAGCCACCTTCGATGGCGGTTTTATTGCCAGCGGCAGTGACGGGGCAACTGACTAACGGTCACCCTCAACACCACTGGCATTTACAATGGACAATTTGGTTGTCGAAGATTAAAACGGAAAGTTCCCGATTTTTTCTTTCGACTCTTTTTCAAGAAAACCATTCAAGTGATATAATGCATTTTTCATTTTGATTAACTCATGTATCTCCGTTCTTAATCGTTCAATAGTTGCTTCCATCTCGGCAATGCCATTCTCCAACTGTTCATAATACTGGGGAATCCCTCTACTACAGTTCATTTATCACCCGATGTATATGAGATTCGCCTACAATCTTATTACCTTGAATAAAGGCATCCAATAAGCTTTGACTACAAAGTGTATTGATCTTACGTGGAATCCCTTGACTAAAATTATAAATTGCCTGGATAGCCTCTTCTGAAAAGATTTCATGAGGGGTTTCAACCACTTTTAACTGATGTCGTATATAATCAATCGTCTCTTTTTCTGTTAGACCACTCATTTGGTAGCGCATCTGAATTCGTTGTTCAATTGCTTCAAGTTGCTTTACCCTTAATAGATTTCTTAGACTTGGTTGCCCCACCACAATAAGAGATAAAGGGGACATTGAATCTTCTTTAAAATTGAGAATGAAGCGTAGTTCCTGTAACATTGAGTCAGAAAAGTGATGTGCCTCATCTAGAACAATGACGATACGCTTTCTCTCATTTTCATAAAGATCAAGCATCAAAGATTGGTACTGTCGCTTTACATCCGTTGAACGAAAGGCAGGTTGAATGCCGAAGTTCTGCAGAACTTCTCTGTAAAAAAGTTTTGGATTCAAGGAAGAGTCACATATATATAGATAATGATAATGAATAGGATCTAATTGATGAACTAACGACCGGATTGCCGTTGATTTTCCCATCCCAGCTTCCCCTGTTAAAAGACAAAATTGACGGTTCTGCACGGCATATTCTAATCGTGCAGATGCTTCCCTTTGGCTAGAGGAATTGAATAGATGCTTAGGTGAAATCTCACGTGTGAAAGGAACACCCTTCATTTCGAAAAAGTCTAGCATCATTCATTCCCCCTTGATTGTTTCTCTTTTAATTTGGCAAAACTGGTTGTACCAACTTGTTTTCGTTTTTCTTCTTCCTGGTGCCTCTTCAATTGTTCCAAGAAACTAGAAACACCTACAGGAGAGTGGTCATTTTCCGCATCCTCTGGTAATTTGGAGTGGCTTTGATTACGGAGTTCCGCAGGCTTAGCGTCATCAAAGCGCTCATCATCCTTCCATACTTGAATCATTGATAAATCGAATGGATTATAGCGAATTTGAATTCGTTTTCCACGTAACGAGGAATCTACATCATACTGATTGCCTTCTAATTCGATGATCGCTGTTTTTCGTACAGTTCGTTCCTCTTCCCAAAGGAAAATCTCTTTCAAGCTTTCTGCGGGAAGGTGACGAGTTTGTTCTTCCTTCGCTTCATAGCGTTTCTTAGGCGTTTGTTTTGTACTGCGATGAATACGGTTATCATATGCTTCTAACCAAGACCGTAGGTATTCGTTCAATTGCTTTAATGTCGTGAGTTTTCCTTGATTGATTAACAAATTCGCTTCTCCTGTAAAACTACTATCTACAAATTGGAAATATTTCTCAATTTTTCCTTTTGATTCTGGCGAATATGGCTTTGCGTGCACAAGTTTTGTACCCATTCGTGCACACATAATTTGAAACTGCTTGGCACTATAAACCGAACCGTTATCGCAGAAAAAAAGGTTTGGAACACCAAATCTTACAACAGCTTTTTGAACACAACGTTCTAAACGAGGATATCTTTCTTCCATAAAAAATTCGGCATGCATAATTCTTCTACTATGATCGTCTATAATCGCTATGAGATAGGCCTTTTTTCGCTTATCAGGATTTTTTGGATCGGGTAAATAGAGGGTGTGCTGCGTATCTGCTTGCCAGCAATCATTTGGTGAATCATGTTCAAAATGTCGGAATTCCTTCTTTACCGCACGGTAAATGTCTTTTTTACTCCAGCCCGTTTCTTGGAAATATCGTGATAGAGTGCGAGGTTTTAGAACACCCACTGAAACCATACCCTCTAACTCTAGTATTCGGATAACCTGTTCAACACTTCTACTAGGTAATTCCTTTCGTAACTCAATCGCTCGTTTCAGCACCTCTGGATCTTGATTCTGTAAGCTTCCTCTTTTTTCTCTCAATTGAGGTTTAAGTCCCTCAAACCCATCCTGCTCGTAAGCTTGAAGATACCTCTCTAATGATCGAATACTCACTGTATTCTTTTCACTGCCTGGGACAGTATATCTTTGTTTAGCAACTTCCTTTAAAAGGGCATACCTCTCCCCAGGCTGTAGTTGCCGTTGAACGATTGGTGCAATTAATCCAAATCGAAAGGCAGCTACCTCGTTTCGCGTCGTTTCATTCATCTCTTTTTCTCCTCTCATTCCATAAAATAGGAAACAACCCCATTTTCCTAGATTTTTAGCTTCTAAGATAGGGACATATTTTGTGGAGCAAGAAAAAGGAATTTTTATAAATATTGACCAATTAATCCGACGTTTTACCTGACTTCACCGATAGAAAATGGGCTGGCGGAGATTGATCATGGAAAGAAGCCTTCCTTTACAAGGAATAGCGCCATCATTAAAAAAGAAGGAGAGAAGAAGTTGAATCTCTTGGCTAGAGCTTATTCCTTCTCGATATAAGGGCAGTACCCCTTCTTCACCATCGAACTCAGCTATCCATTTCTTTCGTTGATCAATCCACCAGTTTCCCCATAGTTCTTGAAACCGACGCTTCCAACGATAAAGTGTCTTAAGGGAAACGACTGAAACTGATGAGGTCGTTAAAAGCTCAGCTAATTGACTAATGGGAATGCCGCTAATCAACCATCTTCCTAAAAATTCATAAATATGTATGGCAAACCTTCCCCACGGGATAGCAAAGCAAGGCATCAACGAAAAGGTTTTATTACAATCTGGACACCTTCTACGCATGATAGGAATCCGGAAGGATTGATGCTTAAAATGAATCGTTTTTTTATACTTTCCGTGTTTTCTGGTTTTCCTTCCACAACAGGGGCAAAAAACCTCTTCATTAAAAGTTTTAACAAATCTCTTATATTTATTGATAGCAATGGGGCACTTTAGTATAATAGTCATCATAGTGTGAGGTTATTTGTTCTCTGGGCCGCCAAGCGAAGAGGAACAAATAACCTTTTCCTTTTCTAGTTTAAGAGCCGTCAGCTCTAATGACATTATACAATAGTCATTAGAGCTGACGGCTCTTTCTTTTAATACCATCCGACAAAAATAAAGACCAACTTCCATTAGATAGCGACATTAAGGATGGCTGCGAACACTCTGCTCCTGTATTATCAAGTTTCCTCTTAGAAAACGTTTTTCTTTTTGTTATAGGAGTTCTGTAAACCATTTCCGTTACTTTATAGAGTGATAACTCTCCTCCTTTACATTCGGGGCATTTCATTTAATTACTCCTCCTTAGTTATATTCAGGGTCATAAACAAGTTCATCACATTTCCGACAGCAGACCTGTTCAAATTGATTATCTACATCACCTTTATCTACCCCATAAACCTTACCGTTATCTTTACCACCTTTTAGATCAATAAGTTTTTTCGCTGGAACAGATACTTCGCTATAAAACCAACGTTTATTCCCGCATTCTTTACATGCATATTTCTCCAAAACAGAACCATCCTTTACTGCGTATTTTGTGTCTACTCTTCATTACAGAGTCTTACCTCTATTTGTCGATATACTACTTCATATCCGGTATTACACTCTCTACAAAAATAGTTTAAAATTACTTTCCCATCTGCCTCACTATAAGTATCTATACCTACATAGTTTAAAGAATCGTGATTACACAATTTCATATTTTTCACCTTTCATATAGCGTTCATAGAACTGAAATGTGCCAGGGGTAATTCCTACTGGCCACACTCGGAATTAATTCATGGAATTTCAAATACAACTTAAGTTGTTTTAAAATATTGCTTTTCTTTTATAAACGTTTATTTTGGATTTTACCCACATTTACAAACGTGATTTAAGTATATAATAGCGTCGTTTAAAAAGTATGCTTTTTGACAATAGCCACAACTAAACAATGAGGTATTTTATAGTGGAAGGTTACTTTAATAAAAAAAAGAAAAATTTTTATAATAATAACTATTGACTCTGTACCCGAGTACAGGGTGCATAATACAAATGAGGAGGGAATGAAATGAAAGGTTTAACTAGAAGTCAAGTAGCAAAAGCAACGAACGTGAATATCGAGACCATTCGGTATTATGAAAGGCGTGGTTTGATTTCAGAACCTCCTCGAAGTGATGTTGGATACAGAATGTATCCCCAGGAAGTGATTCAAGACATTGAGTTTATCAAGCGAGCTCAGGATCTAGGGTTTATGTTGGAAGAAATTAAAGATCTCCTAGCTGCATCAAACGGGGATAAAGAATTTCATTCAGAAGAAATGCTCGAATTTGCATCAGGGAAAATTGAGGAAATCGAAAAGAAGATTCGTGATTTAAACGAAATGAAATTCTTGTTAGAGGGTTTGGTTGAAAAATGTCCTGGTTCTGGAGTTCCAAAAAGCCAATGTCCGATTTTGAAAAAATTATCAGAAGGAGAGAACTAAAATGGCAAAAAGATTAATTGAAGTATTTACCGCAGGTTGCCGTGTTTGCGAAGGTGCAGTGCAGCAAGTAAAGGACCTAGCTTGTGATAATTGTGAAGTGGTGGTTTATGATTTAAATAAAAAATGTGACACACTTGAATGTGAAGCAAAAGCGAAAGCCTATGGGGTAAAATCCGTGCCAGCTGTTGCAATCAATGGAAAATTAGTAGATTGCTGCAATAACGGCATCGACATTGATGCGTTAAAAGCTGCTGGATTAGGTCAGTGTCAATAATGAACCATATGCAAGGGTGAAAATTTCACCCTTGTTTTCTTATATTAAGAAAGGAGAGTTAACCTTGAATACGTTTGTATCAAAGAAAGAAACGATCATTTCTTATGTGATCGCTTTCGTTTTTATCTTGGCGATGGTAGCAGTTTCGGTGATGTTGAAAGATCGCGAAGTGATCTTGCCTGAAATGGCAGCTATGGCCATTGCGATGTGGGTATATCGAGAAGCTGGATGGATTAGGCAGCCATCGAAGATTTTTCTTGCTCCATCTTTAACTGCTGCGATTGGTTTTGCGGTCAATCAATTATCTATTGCGTATTTTGGGAAAGTCATCCTGACTTTGGTTTTATTGATGCTCTTTTTACGTATCATTCAATCGAATTTAGCGCCTTCTATGGCAACAGGGTTGCTACCACTGGTGATGAATGCAACTGAATGGTCATTTATCATATCGGTTTTCACTTTTACCATCCTATTAATGCTTGGGGTTCTCGTATTTGGATTAAATAAGGGATTAGAGAAGAAAGTTCAAATTCAGTACAAGTATATGATAGTGTTCTTCGCACTGAATATCGTTTGGATCGGGTTGGTCTGGGTCGCTGGCTACCCACAGCTTGCAGTGATCCCACCTATTCTTGTTGTAGTGTATGAGGTACTTCAGAAACCGATGTACAATGGAAAAATGGCGTTTAAGCAAGGATTGGTACTGACAATATCTGCAACTGTGGGAACACTTTTGTACTTTGCCATCCATTCATGGATCCTAATCACGCTATTAGCAATGATTTTAATGATAATCCTACTGCGGATTGTTGGGATTCGTATGCCAGCCGTGTATGCTTTCCCATTGCTTCCATTTGTATTCCCTGATGAGATCATCATCAGGCTACCGATAGGTTCCCTTGTTGCCTCAGTATTTTTCTTTGGTTCTGTGCTGATGTTTAAAAAGGTTGAAATGAAGCGAAATAAAACGGAAATGCAAATACAGGATTAGATCAATAAAATAAGTGAGGAATCACTGACTACTTAATTTATTTTTGCTTTGGAGAACAAAGTCAATTTAAAAAGTCTTAACGTGAGTTTTCCACCTGTATAAAATATTCATTGAGTAGAAACTACATTTGAATTTAAGGTAAAAGGAGATTACAAAATGACACCTCAAGGATCTTTAGTATCCACCGAACGATATCAAGCGTGTATTGATGCATGCCGTAATATGGTTGCTTAACCAACAATAACACTCGAAATCTAACAGATAGCCGATATTCTGTACGTTATGGAATATCGGCTTCATTTTTTAATTGACTAAAACGAGTATTAAAAGCTTCATATAAAAATATAAGGGGTATCCCTTAACGTTGGAAATTCGCGTTTTCGGGACTCCACCCCATACCCATCAAGTTAACATTCTATATGTCCCCCAAAGTGAAAAAACTGAGCTACTTTCACCAAAAGAACCTTAAAATTTTCATTTTGGGGGTATTTTATCTTTCTTAGCTTGATGGCAATGGGACTCCACCCCATAATAAGATATTTTTAGTCTTGACCATGTACTATAGTACATAGTTTATAATTTTCAATAGAGGTGGTTACTATGTCTTATCGCATTAGTGAATTTGCCAAAAAATGTGGCGTTAATAAAGAGACCATTCGTTATTATGAAAAACAGCAATTGTTAAGTCCAAATAAACATAGCCAATCAGGCTATCGGTTATATACAGAAGAAAGTGTTAAACGTGTTCACTTCATTAAGCAACTACAAAGCCTGGGTTTCTCGCTAAATGAGATTCATAAGTTGTTAGGTGTTGTCGACCAAGATGACGTAAGGTGCTCGGATATGTATGACTTTGTATCACGAAAATCGTTAGACGTTCAAAAACAAATAAAAGAGCTACAAAAGGTCCAGCAGATGTTAAAGCAACTAAAGGCATGCTGCCCAAATGAAGAAAATCTGTATTCTTGTCCGATCATTGACACATTGCTTGAAGGGTGAGGTCTTATTTTAGGAGGAGTGAATCGGAATGGAGAAAATAAAGACAAGGAAGAAAGGTTCAAAGGAAAAGTTAGCCATATTAGCATTACCAGTGTTGGCTGTTGCGTGCTGTGGACTACCCATTATTTTGAGCGCGATCGGGTTAACTACTTTGGGTGCCTTTTTAACAGGAAAAGAAGTTTGGATTTTTGGTGGACTTTTAATGGTCGCTGGAATGGGGATGGTAATAAGGAAAATGGTCAATCGTGGTTCTTGTAAAAGTGATTGATGCCGTCCAAATATCAATCAAGAAAAAAAGAGTAAATAAAAAAGGAGTTCCTAATAATGACAAAGAAAATCAAATTAAAAGTGAATGGCATGACATGTTCAGGATGTGAAGAGCATGTTGAAACAGCACTAAAAAACATAGGAATTAAACATAGTGATGCGAGTTTCCGTCTAGGACAAGTTCAATTCGAACTACCAGAAGATATAGCTATTGAAGAAGTAAAGAAAGCCATTCGTGGAGCCCAATATGAACCGGAAAACTTTGAAGAAATACCTACACAGGAAAAAATGGTACTAAGAAATGAAGGCGATTATGATTTATTAATCATTGGTTCTGGTGGGGCAGCTTTCTCAGCTGCCATAAAAGCCATTGAACATGGGGCTAAAGTGGCGATGGTTGAACGTGGAACTGTTGGAGGAACATGTGTCAATATTGGATGTGTGCCATCCAAAACCCTTCTTAGAGCTGGTGAAATCCATCACTTAGCCAAGGTTAACCCATTTATAGGATTACAAACTTCGGCCGGGAAAGTTGAATTAGCACCTTTGGTTAAACAAAAAAATGACTTAGTAAGTGACCTTCGAAATAAAAAATATATAGATCTCATTGATGAATATGGATTCGATTTAATTGAAGGCGAAGCGACATTTATTGATGAAAAAACGATTAAAGTTAATGGTCAAATGCTTTCTGCAAAAAGGTTTTTGATCGCAACGGGGGCTTCCCCATCTCTTCCACCCATTCCTGGCCTTGAAGATGTAGAATATTTAACGAGTACCACACTACTTGAATTAAAGAAGCTTCCTAAAAGTTTGACGGTCATTGGTTCAGGTTATATAGGAATGGAACTTGGCCAACTGTTTCATCATTTGGGTTCAGAAGTCACATTAATGCAAAGAAGTAAGCGACTGTTAAAAGAATATGAACCGGAAATTTCAGAAGCAGTTGAGAAAGCTTTAATCGAACAAGGTATTACCCTTATTAAGGGAGCGTCCTTTGAAGGTGTGGAACAAGTTGGAGAAGTCAAAAAGGTTCACGTTACTGTAGATGAAGAGAAAAAAGTGATCGAATCCGACCAGTTGCTTGTAGCAGCCGGAAGAACACCTAATACCAAAACCTTAAATTTAAGTGTAGCAGGGGTTAAGGTTGGAAAACGAAACGAAATTATGATCAATGAATTTGCTCAAACAAGTAATGAACGTATTTATGCAGCAGGAGATGTGACACTAGGGCCACAATTTGTGTACGTTGCAGCCTATGAAGGTGGGCTTGCCGTAGATAATGCGATTGGTGGATTAAACAAAAAATTGGATCTCTCAGTAGTTCCAAGCGTTACTTTTACAACTCCTTCAGTTGCAACAGTTGGCTTAACTGAAGGTCAAGCAAAGGAAAAGGGTTATGATGTTAAAACATCTGTTTTGCCTTTAGAGGCTGTCCCAAGAGCGCTTGTTAACCGGGAGACAACAGGTGTATTTAAATTAGTGGTAGATGCACAAACTTTAAAGGTATTAGGCGTTCATATTGTGGCTGAAAATGCAGGGGATGTTATTTATGCAGCGACATTAGCTGTTAAATTTGGATTAACCGTAGAAGATTTAAAAGAAAGCCTTGCACCTTATTTAACAATGGCAGAAGGGTTAAAGTTGGCTGCTTTAACCTTTGATAAAGATGTATCGAAATTATCTTGTTGTGCAGGATGAAAATGATTAAGGTTAAATTTCTATATCATAGGAATTCGACCTTTTTTAGTTTCTTATAAGTACAGATTTATAACCTATTAATAGGTAAAATGAGCCCATCTTCTAAAAAGTCTTAGCGTATAGTATTCGTGTTTTTTGCTCTGGAACCCTTAGAGTAAAAAAATAATCACTTTTGATGGTGTTTTTTGGCTTAGCGTATATTTTCGTTAATTATCTGTACTATGAAAATCAGGAGTATTTAAAGTATTCTAAGAAGAAAAATTGAGTGGAAAGTTACTTTAAATACTTCATATCTTAACTCAGTAAACAATGTATTTATAGTAATCAAAGTATGTAATGGTGTCTTGGTCATTGAGAAGGCATCGAATAACCTTGCCTGGATAATTCTTGACATTCTATGATGTGTTACAGGGAAGAACAATGCCATTCTATTCCCTGATAACGCCTTAAGGCGTGTTAGTTGCCTTCAAGGCAACTAACGGTTATAGAATTCGATGCTGCGAGGCTCGTTGTCAAGACGTGTACGTTGTTTACATGTCCTCAACGTAAAGCCCCTTATCAAATCAAGGTTTTTTACTTCTCAGGTATAGATAACCGCGAAATGTTGGCGCTACCCCATACCCATCAAGCTAACGACGTAAATGACTAGGTACGAAATGATCCTTGTTTCAAAACTAGCGAGTGATGGAAAAGTAGGCATATCAAAGAAGCCTATTAAAATACGATTTTTTTGCTAGGCAGCTTGTCTGTGCTTCACCGTCCTTTCATACACAACCTCCAGAATATCAAAGACGTTCATCTGTACCAAATGCCATTGCTTGGAACAGTAACGGAAAGTAATCCTTAATCATATAAATCGCTTTGTATTCACTCAGCTCTTGCTTTTTCTTTTCAAGCAGAAGCTGTCGCATTTGAAACATGGTAGAAGAACAGGGGAGAATACTGATGAGTTGTCCATATAAATGGCACTCTAGGCGTTCTCTTTTCATAACGTTTAAGATGGAAAAAGGAACTTACTTCAGCAAAAAAATGTTAAATTTTTACAATCGTCAGAGGAGGTCGCGAACAATATTCCCATAAGAGAAAAATTTCCTTCTTTGTTAATACAATATGTCTCCCTTCTTTTAATTCAAATAATCTTTTGAACGTTGACATTTCCTATCAATTATTATAATCTAAATACAGATTATACTTAAACATTCATTTGAATGATTGAATATAACATGATACGGACACATGAATCACTCTAACTTCTAAATAGAAAATCCTAATAATATATAATAAGAAAAATTGATGATATTTTTTTGACAAGGTATTTATATCATGATAGAAGGTGATACGTTTTCTACCCCCTGGTCACTCTTTTCCTGAGACGACCTTAAAACTATATAGTGTAATTTTACATACAACTTAAAGAGTTTTTTTGTATTCTTTCAGGATTTAATAAGACTCTAATAAAAGAAATTTATTAATGCAGGGATTTTTTAAAAATTTAATATAGAGGTGACGATTTTGTACTGGATTTCTGCAATAACAATAGTCATTGACCAACTTGCAAAATACATGACCAGGAACTTTATGGAATATGGCCAAACCATTCCTATTATCAATGGCTTTTTCCATTTAACCTCCCATCGTAATACAGGAGCTGCATGGGGAATTTTTTCGGGGCAAAAACTCTTTCTAATCAGCATAGCTTTCATTGCAATTATTGCAATCATTATCTATTCCCGGAAGGTTACGGATAAACTAACCCGTTTAGCCCTTGGTCTTTTCATTGGAGGTGCGGCTGGTAATGCAGCAGACCGATTAATATTCGGGGAAGTAACGGATATGTTTGATATACGATTTATAAATTACCCAATTTTCAATACAGCAGATATCTTCTTGGTTAGTGGGGCTATCTTATTGCTAATAAGTACATATAGAGAATCAAAAACACAAAATTCTAGTAATTGAGAGGATGAATATTGGGTAAGTGAATCTCTTACCTGATGCCAGGAAAGAGATTCACTTATGAAAGAATGTTTAAAAACTCCTTTTCCGTATATTAAATATTCCCTGGATGAAATCATTGAAATTGCTAGTATGTTTTATAGTGAAAGATTTATTCATTCCTACTTTACTTTAGGTATAAAAAACCCTGATATTTCTTCTTAGCGTAGAAAAATCAGGGTTTTTATTCCGAAAAATATCTTAGTGTATAAGTATAATATCCGCGTTTTGTCATCAGGACCCCCTACAAGTATAAAAAATGGCTCTGATTACCTCAATTACTCTAAATAAAACATAAAGTCCCTTTGAATCTCAATAGGGACTTTATGTTTGAAGAATTACCTTAATTCAACAAATTCCAAAGGGCACTAAAAGTTTCGTTCTCTAGCATGATATATATACCTAATCCAACAAATACAATAGGGATAATACATCTTCCATATTTCTCTAGTATTTCAGATACATGTCTGAAAGCTGCTAAACGATAACCTAAGAAACACCAGATAGCGACCATTAAAAGGAAGATAATAACTGTAATAACCAATTCACTTATATTTAAGGTTGAAAAATAAGGTACATAGATCCCAATATTATCACCACCATTAGCAAATGTGATGAAGGCTACACTCATAAATGGTTTGTTAAATCTTCCTGAGCTCAAACTAGAAAGGATTGCACCTTCATCTTCATCTTCACCCTTAATAAACAGTTTAATTCCTAAATAGATCGGGATTAAACCAAGCAACCCAACCCATTGTTCTGGAATTAACATCACACCAAAGGTTCCTAAAAGACTAATCAAAACTAACAAGGCAAAACCTAAATATTGTCCAATGACTATATCTCTAGGGTAGATTAGATTATTCTTTGTGTGCATGTTAACCTTTCTACCGTCACTCGCTTTAGCCTGTGCCTGAGAGAACAGCAGCATTAAAACAAAAATGTCATCAATATTGGTTACTATGAATGCCCCAATTGCAGATATAACGGTTAAAGCCACTTTTATCAACTCCACTATGATTTCATTAAAATATTAGTACATACGTTTGAATATTATTAATAGGTTACCCAATATATTAAATCTAAAACAAATTACCATTTTCACTTTTAATATTGAACAACATATTGCCTTTATTAGTGTACATGAAAAGATAACTGGTCCAATATTAAGTGAAGAGCAAAATACAATAAAATTCCTACAAAAAAGAAGAGAATAATGGGTCTATCTTCAGTCGCACTTACAACAGGTAACAAATCAACCGTAGCTATGTATAGAAATATGCCTGATGTAATGGAAAGAGCTATAGCAAGGATATTGCTATCTATCGGGAAAAATTGTGTTAAAGACAAGGTAGCAATCGCACCCAATATCGTCGATATACCCAATAAGAAAGATGCTTCTATTGCCTTCTTCTTGCTCTTCAAGCTTGCAAATACAATTGAAGAAATCGTCAAACCATCCGGGATTTTATGTAGTAACACAGCAATCAATACAACAAATCCTATTTTTTCATCTATTTTGAAACTGGCTACAATAGAAACACCATCAAAAAACGTGTGAACCAACATTCTCATTCTCAAAGCACCAAGGGTCGTGCTTTGAGAATGAGAATGTTTATGAGTCTCTTCTCCGAAATGAAAATGGGGTGCAAGAAATTGTTGGAACAAAAAGATCAATCCAAATCCAATAACAATATATACGGCACTGGATTCATGAATTTCTAATGCTTCTGGTATTAAATCCATAATAGCAATTGTGAAAAGCAGTCCAGCGCTCAGAGCCATTAAGCCATTTAAGCCTCTTCTAGACCAATTTTTTTTAAGAAAGATCACAAGGCCACCCAAGACATTAGCGAAAGCCGCAGTTAAGACGTAGAACAATATGTCCATTGATTCCCACTCCATTAAGTTAAAAATTCAACCTGCACTTTTCATAAGTACAGGACCGCCTGCATTCACATTATTAGTTTTTATTCAGCATGTGTATGGCATGTCCCATAATACCTTCAGCTGCTTCCATCAATGGCTCAGGTAATGTGGGGTGAGCATGAATTGTAAGGCTGAGATCTTCTGCTGTTGCCCCCGACTCAATGGCAAAAACTGCTTCAGCAATAAGAGATGATACTTCTGGTCCTACCATTTGTACACCTAACACCCGATTAGTTTCCTTATCCGTCACAACTTGTACAAAACCATCGGCATCCGAAACAGATAAAGCTCTGCCGTTGGCTTGGAATGGAAAACGACTAGAAACCGTTTCATATCCTTCTTTCTTTGCTTCCTTCTCCGTTAAGCCTGTATAGGCTACTTCTGGATCGCTGAAAATAACAAAAGGCATTGCCTGAAAATCAATCACACTCTTTAACCCACTTATCACCTCTGCAGCAATCTTACCTTCGTAACTCGCTTTATGAGCAAGAAGATAACCACCAGCACAGTCCCCAATCGCATAGACATGTTCAACGTTTGTTTGACATTTATCATTTATCTTAATAAAACCGCGTTGGTCTAATTCAACTCCGATATTTTCCAATCCAATTTTCCTTGTGTTCGGTTTTCTTCCAATGGAAACTAAGCAATAATCCCCTTTAATGATCTCTTCCTTTCCATTTACCTGAACATGAACATTTACTTCATCGCCTGTATTTTCTCCGCCTTGGACTAAAGCATTCGTTATAACTGTGATTCCAAGTTCCTTTAAATGACGTTTTACTACATTTGTAAGCATAGAGTCCGTACCTGGAAGAATTGTATCTGATCCCTCAAGGATGGTCACTTTAGCCCCGAATTTGGCATAAGCAGTCCCCAATTCTAAACCAATATAACCACCACCTACTACAACTAAATGTTTTGGTACTTCTTGAAGCATCAATGCCTCAGTCGAAGAGATGATTCTTTTTTTATCAAATGGCATACTTTTTAACTCAGTAGGTAAGGAGCCTATCGCAAGGATTAAGTCTTTGTAGGAATAGAATTGTTCTTCATTTTCGATTTTGATTTTTACAGTATTGGAATCAGTAAGATAAGCTTCCCCACTAATAACTTCCACTCCATTGCCTTTCAGCAAAGTCCGAACCCCATTCGTTAGTTTATTCACTATACCGTCCTTCCACTTCACTACTTCTGGCATATCTACTTCAACTTCACCAGAAACCTTTATTCCCATTAAGTTGGCATATTTTATGTGTTTTACTCGTTCAGAAGCGCTGATAAGAGCCTTGGAAGGTATACATCCACGGTTAAGGCAAACCCCTCCTAACTCTGCTTTATCCACCAACACCACTTTTTTCCCTAACTGAGCAGCACGTATAGCTGCCACATAACCTCCTGATCCTGCGCCTATAACTAACAAATCTAGATCCTTTTTTACTTCAATAGTCATTTTGATTTCCTCCTTCGATGATTTCAAGTTGAATGAAAAGAGTTATTTTTAATTATGAATCAAATTGTTTTTGTTCAAATATGGAGACCTATATGTAATTACAATCTGATGTTTTACTTATACCCTATCTTTTCATTTTTAATTAGACTGGATAATTTATACTATAATGTAATTATTTAAGAAAAGGGCTTTCCAATCTGTCTGGAAAGCCCTTTTCCCTTTATTCTTTCACTTTCATAAGTCGCAAACTATTTAATGCTACCAGAAGGGTTGCACCCATATCTGAAAGGATGGCAATCCAGAGCGTTAACCAACCTGGGATAACCAATAGTAAGGCAATAAGTTTAATAGCAATTGCAAATGTAATATTAGCTTTGATTATATTTAGAGCTTTTCGGCTAAGTTTTATAGTGAACGGAAGTTTTCTTAAATCGTCTCCCATTAGAGCGACGTCTGCTGTTTCTAAGGCTGCATCTGTACCAGCTCCACCCATTGCGATTCCAACTGTAGAAGCTGCTAACGCAGGAGCATCATTGACACCATCTCCAACCATGGCTACGTTTCCGTACTCGGATCTTAATTGTTTAATATAGTCTAATTTGTCCTGAGGCATCAGTTCAGCTTGAATATCTGATACTCCGACATGCTGACCGATTGCATTCGCAGTACCTTTGTTATCACCCGTAAGCATGATGGTTTTTTTGATTCCAAGTTGATGTAGCTTTTGAATGATTTCCTTACTTGATTCACGCACTTCATCTGCTACCGCAATAACACCCATTATTTCTTTTTCCGTTCCAATGATCATCGCTGTTTTCCCTTGATTTTGAAGGGTAGCAACATTTTGCTCTAAGTTATGATCAAAATTAGAGGTTGATAATTCTTTAAAGAGTTTTGGACTTCCAATATAATAAGTCGTTCCGTCTATAGTCCCCTTAATTCCTTTACCTGTAATGGAAGAAAAGTCATCTACGACAACATCAGAATAAGAAATGTTACTTTCTTCTGCCCTTTTCATAATGGCTGAAGCAAGAGGATGCTGGGAACGATACTCTAATGCAGTAATGGTCGCCAATAATTCTTTTTCATTCATTTGATTATTCAACACATTAAAATCAGTTACAACTGGAACACCTTTTGTTAAGGTACCTGTTTTATCGAATGCTATGGCCTTTAAGGCACCCATTTCTTCTAAATACACTCCGCCTTTTACAAGAACTCCTTTTTTCGCAGCATTCCCAATCGCTGAAACAATAGAAATTGGAGTCGATATGACCAACGCACATGGACAACCAACAACAAGAACAGCTAATCCTTGATAAACCCATGTTTCCCAACTGCCATCAAAGAATAAAGGAGGGACTATAGCCACTAATGCTGCAATGATCATAATGATTGGCGTGTAATATTTCGCGAATTTATCGACAAATGCTTGCGAAGGAGCGCGTTCTCCTTGTGCTTCCTCAACAAGATGAATAATTTTAGAAATGGTTGTATCTTCTACAAGTTTCGTTATTTTTACTTCAAGTAATCCTTCTTCATTTAAAGTACCTGCAAATACTTCATCATCAACCTTTTTCTCAACAGGGACTGATTCGCCTGTAATAGCTGCTTGATTGACGGCAGAGTAGCCACTTACGACTACACCATCCATCGCAATCTTTTGGCCAGGTTTTACAATCATGATATCGCCAACAGCAATATCATCGACATGAATCATTATTTCTTGTCCATTCCGTCTAACGAGTGCCTCTTTAGGAGCGATATCCATTAATGAACGAATTGATTGTCTTGCTCTATCCATAGAGAATCGCTCAAGTGCTTCACTAATGGCAAAGAGAATAACAACAATAGCAACTTCTGCCCATTCTCCAATAATGGCACCACCTATAACAGCTATTGTCATAAGGGTTTTCATGTCAAATTCAAAGCGTAATAAGTTTTGCAAACCTACTTTAAAAAGTGATAATCCTCCAATTAACATGGATGCTACAAATAATAATGCAGTTACAATGTTCTCATCCCCATTTACATTTGCGGAAAGGTAACCAAAGACAAGAAACAAGGCTGAATAGAGTAAAGTACTATGTTTTTTATAGAAAGGAACTTTTTCTTCTTTCGTTTCTTCTTTTACCTCTTGTGAAGCTTGACGAGCAGATTTTTCAGGAGTCACTTTAAGATTCTCGAATGCACCGGCTTTTTCTAGTTCTTCAATCGTTGTATCACCGTAAACAGATATCTTAGATGCGCCAAAATTTACTTTTGCATCCTCAACTCCAGAAAGTTGTTTTACATTATTCTCAAATTTCCCTGCACAGTTTGCGCATGTAAATCCTTCAACACGGTATACCCTTTTGTCCTCTTTAACCTCTTGTTTAACTTCCCGCCTTGGTTTTTCAGGGGACACTTTAAGATTCTCGAATGCGCCGGCTTTTTCTAGTTCTTCAATCGTTGTATCACCGTAAACGGATATCTTAGATGCACCAAAATTTACTTTTGCATCCTGAACTCCTGGAAGTCTTTTAACATTTTTTTCAAACTTTCCTGCACAGTTTGCGCATGTAAACCCCTGAACACGGTACACATTTTTTTCAGTCTCTAATGCTTTTGCTTCAGACAATTTTAACAACCTCCTTGTGGTGTGCAAATGCAACCTGTATTAGTTTCTTTACGTGATCATCATCTAATGAATAGTAGACTAACTTACCTTCTTTTCGATATTTAGCTAACCCAAGATTTTTAAGTAACCTCAAATGATGGGATGTTGTGGCAGTTGTAGCACCAACAATATTCGCTACATCACATACACACAATTCATCTTCTAAAGAGAGAGCATACGCAATCTTAATCCTAGTATCATCCGATAAAGCTTTAAAAACTTTGGCTACTTCCAAAGGATTTTGTTGGAGTAGTTCTTTTTTACCTCTTTTGACTTTTTCTTCATCTATACACGTAACTTCACATGCATCATCTTGCAAATTTTTCACCTCTTATCAATCAAATGTATGTTTGATTATCATTATAAGTTAACAAAAGACAAATAGTCAAGTATATGTTTGAATGTAATTTACATAAAAAGCAATTTTTCTTTAGTTTGCAGTAATTAATTATTCTTATAACTGAATTTAATTTCCTTTTTATGTTGGATACACTAGAGGGAATATCGTCAGGATGCAGTTTAAAAACATTCAAAGTTTTTCACCATAAAAAGCCCGATTTCTCTCTTTGTTAGAGAAAACCGGGCCTTGCTTTTTCAACTCTTCATTAATATTGGGGATCTACTTATAAAACCGATTTCCGATGATTAAGGAATCAGTTTTTTTCATTTAGCTTGTTCGTCTAAAGGCGAACTTAATAAACTAATTATCTGTAATTATAACTTTCGTTTAACATTCTTTAGCACTACTTTGCTATGGGGAATACTTGGTATACTCACCATGCTGTAACTTAAATCCTGGTCAGGAACTTCATATTCCATTCGGTTGGCCAGATAATCAAGACTTACTTTCATGACTTCAATGGTGACCCACTCTCCAGCACAGCGATGACCCATAAAGTAATCACCACCACCCTGCGGAATAAAGCTAAAAGGACTTCCTTCCCATTTGGCAAACCGATCAGGACTAAACACATCAGGGTTTTTCCAAATTTCAGGGTCATGATTTGTGCCATAAAGATCTAGCAAAGTTAACGTGCCTTCTTCAAATTTATAACCTTTCCAGTTGAAATCTTTTTTTACCAGCGCTACGACAAACGGAAAAAATGGATAAAAACGGCGAACTTCCTGTACAAACATCTGAGCATACTTTTCATTGCCTGATTTAAGTTTCTCCTTTTCTTCTGGATAATGGTGTACAGCCAGCGCAATGAAATTGATGAATATAGCAATCGCCACAATCGGCCTCAGGATATTAATTACTTCTACAGAAGCCGTGTCGGTATCCAATAGATTCCCTTCCAGATCACGGTGCCATGCAAATCTATGTAAAGCCGTATCTTCTGGAGGATTCACTTTCCCATTACGTACCTTATCAACCAACTCACTAATCCACTTTTCTACGTGATTCCGAGCATTTCTCCCTAGCCAATGGTTTGGACCAATTGCAGCCGGAGACTCGAACATCGCTGCTAAGTCTTTTGTCATTTCCTTAACATCGTCTTCTTCCAACGGGACACCTGCCCACTGGCATGCTGTTCTGCACATGACTTCCTTTACTTCTTCATAAAGAATAACTTTGTCCATCTGTTCCCATTTATTTAGTGCTGTCTGCCACTGTTTTTTTGTAATGTCTGTTAGGCTTTGAAGTCCCTCAGGAGACATGATGGACATAAACATTTCCTTCCGATGTTTGTGCTCTTGTCCATCCAACGCCTGAACACCATTCTTCCCGAACAATGTTTGAACCGCCCGGTTCGGTGCCGCATCCTTCCTTTTGAATTTCTCTGTATCATAAAAAACTTCCGCAGCTTCCTTTCCTACCATGCAGATAGCTTTCTTTCCAAGCAATCGGGTCTCAAAAACATTAGAATTAAAACTATGACGTCTGTTCAAAATGTACATATATCCTTCTCTCATAAGGCTCAAGCTATGATCTATTCCTTCTTCCCGAGGCATTTGATTTGTATCCGACATATCATTCATCTCCTTTTGGGTATTTTTGTATATCCCCCCGAAAAGGTTTATTATGAAAAATCCCTCCTGAGATGTAAAAGATTCAGGAGGGATTTCGTAATACTCGATTGAGGGATAGATCTACTATCTTTAAAATTTTGTTCATTGATTTTCTTTCACAATCGCGCCCTTATCTACAGTATGTTTTTTCGGCGTATTCAACGTATTTTAAGATACAAAAATAGCCAATTTCTAACTTAGTGGAAGCATTATCTACAGTAATTATTTATAGTATTCAACGTACACAAAGATAGGACTTTATTTGGAGAGGTGGGTATGATAGGCTTGGTTGCCAGATGAAACAACGGATTCAGCCTTTCAAGACAAATCGTACCCACAGAGGCTCCAAGTCAAGTCCTTAAACGCTTATCTATGGCTACATGTACACAATGATAAAAGCTGCATTCTATCAATCTTTTTTCGCTGATACTGTAGATAAGGGCCAGATTGTGAAATACTGTTATTGAAGTAATGCTACCCGTTACTTTAAGTACAATAGTTCACAAACCCATATCTATGCTGATATTTAATACAACAAAAAGGCTCCAGGATAAGAGCCTCTTTGTATAGTTTATCTTTTAAATCCACCTTCTGAGTGAATAATCTGACCTGTAATCCAATCTGCTTCATCACTCACTAGAAATTTAATGGTTTTTGCAACATCTTTCGGTTCACCTATTCTACCGAAAGGAAACATCGGTTTTAATTGAGTTTTTATTTCCTCTGTCATCCAACCTGTATCAGTTGGACCTGGATTTATTGCATTGACTGTTATACCTAACGGGGCTAGTTCAGCCGACAATGTAATAGTTAGAGCATCAACAGCTCCCTTTGTTGTTGCATATGCTAATTCACCAGGCATTGGTCCTTGAAACTGACCTGAAGTAATATTAACTATTCTTCCTCCAGATTTCTTATCAAACCTTTGAGCAAATTTACCACTCAATAGTGTCGTTGCACGAACATTTACGATGTAATGTTTATCTAATACTTCGGCAGTCAAATTAGAAAAATCGTTGTTAGTTGAGTATGCTGCGTTATTAACCAAGATATCAGGAAAGCCAAGTTGTTCAATCACTGTATTTATAAGTTGTTCAGGTGCATCATGTTGAGTTAAATTCAACTCCATACATGATACTTTCACACCTTTTTTTATTAATTCTTCTTTTAATTTTAATGGCTCATCTAATTCAATACTCCAAGGCATTTTTTTATCATATTCCGTCCAATAAGTAAAAAAGATATGATAACCCGTTTCAGCTAACTCCTTACAAATAGCTGCTCCAATCCCTTTCAGACGGCTTACACCCGTAATAATTGCAATTTTATCTTTTAATTGGTTCATTATAATATTCCTCCAAATGAAGGACGCATAAATAAGGTCAACAGGAGATATAATTGTCCCACTAAAAAGGCAGATTCACAAAAGACATCCATCTTTTTAAAAAGGTTTTTGAAGCCAAACAATGCAGTCCTTGTATGATTATAGATAGTCAAATAACCCTCATTAACGAGAGTGAAAATTAATCTATCCAATTTCTAATCATTACAAGTTCATCCACATTAGAATCTTTATCCCCTTTCAATATATCTCCACTATGTTTATTTTAACAATAAAGGGTAAATTCAACAATATTTAAATTTAAGTATAATTTGATTTTGTTCTTACTCAAGTAACCTGCCCTTTAGTTTAAGTGTACTTCTTCACAATATCCATTAGCGTTACTAAAGAATCTGGCCCTTTAATGGAATAATTCTATTATCACTTAACAGTTCCTAATTCATTAAAATCAGTTTCAGCTTTTCAATACAAGCAGATTTATTTCAAATCCACGCCAGGTATAACCTTTGATTGGATCAAATCCTGAATAATTTCGCTCATGTCGATTGTTTCTTGTTTTTTATTAAATTCGTAGCGACCATAAAGATTGATATGCTGCCATGCAACTGGAGAAATCCGTTTCAATATATCCGAATCTTGTCCCATTCTTTCCCCGTAGGTTAGCGTATTAGACAAAATGCAGGCATTGTAGTAAATAATACAATTCGTAAGCAGTCGGCTACACTCTCCCCATAGTTGTTGGTCCTGTTCGGTTTTAAAACGCAGTTTACCAAAGTTAGCATAGGAAACTGCCCTGCGCAATTTATGATAACTTTCGCCTCGATTCAATGCTCGCTGCACATTTCTGCGAAGCGATAAGGAGTCAATATATTCAAGAAAATACAGGCTTTTAATAATATTATCGTACTCCCACAAGGCACGTTTCGTTTTGTTTTTACGGGCATAAGCACTGAGCTTTCCCACTATAATGCTTTGTGTGGTTGTTTTCAGGCCAAGTGACAAAATGATATGCTGAATGTTTTCCCATTCTTCCATAATCAGATTGATGTTGATCTTTCGGACGGGCTTGATCAATATATCCCCATATTGACTTGGATGTTTAAACCCATATAACGATGTTCGGACTGTATCGTAGATATCCTTGTAACGAGGTGCAAACTGATAACCAAAAAAATGGAGAATGGCAAAGTTCACTTCGTTGGTCCCGTGTGTATCCGTAGAATGCACATCAGGCTGAATATCAGTAGAGTTATTATACAGAGTATCGAACACGTAGTGACTTTCATGCTCATTAGCTCCAATGATTCGAGCGTTAACCGGAATATGGTTAGCCACCATAGTATAGGAAACAATCCCTTTTTTCAGTCCAAAATATTTAGAGGAATAACGGGAATTAATCGTATGGATCCCCGTTTCAAACTTTTGCCCGTCACTACTGGAGTGGATGACCTCACCAATATCATAATGTCGAAAGATCGGTAACTTGGCTATAGCATTGCTAACACGATCATTTGCCTCTTTTAGAGTTTCTAAACGAATAAAGTTATCTGATGTGGTAGTCAGAGTAGAATAGCTGATGTCGGAGATTTCCCCCATCCTGCCTAGTCCCATGTTCGTTCCCCAAGCAATTAGGCAAGCAATCAGAACTTGATTATCTCTGGTCTGTTTCGCATACCGATCTAGGACGTGCTCAAACGATTCAAGGAACTGGCAATGCTGATTCACATAATGTAAAACATTTCCGATTTCCATTGACTTCAATGCATCGAAAAAAGGGTGATTGGTAGAATCATTGTCACGAGGGTACGGGAGTGCCCAGCGGCTATGTGAACCACGCTTTTTGACTTGGATATACTGGTTTTCTCCTGATGCAATCCGTTCATTAATCTCTTTAATCTTGGTTTCCAGTCTTTGCTCAAGCTCTGCCAAATGATGTTGGATCGGTTGATGAAGGATAGGAAGACCGACATCAGCTATCAGTTTTTCTTTCTGTTGCCATTGAAGATCATCAACCAGATCATCCTCAAAACTTCGAAATCGGACACTATCACGACAAAAAATATCCCCTGCTTCCAAACTGTTCCGTAAGAATTGGTAGACTAAAAATTCATAGCGATCCACCAATAGCGTTTTTTGTTTGGATGAATCTTGTTTATACATATAACGCTTTATGCCTTCCGGTATAAATTGACTTGGTAAAGTATCGGAAGAGTATTGACCTAACGGTTTATTTTTCATAAAAGCACTTTTCATAAAGTGGATGGCCTCCATCAATGGATCGTGAATGGAGGGAGCTACGAAATCAACCATAAGAAATATAGGCCGCAAATGCCGTTTAAACCGATGAGCTAATTTATCAATGTGTTCCCATTGGAAGGCCGTTTCATCAAATTTTGTATTTGTAACAATCTGATCAGCAAGAACCTCCAGGTTATTACGATCTAAAATAGCAAACACCTTATCCTGTATATCCTGAAAAGGTGTGTGTGGAGGAATGCTGTCGTCTGTGAATAGTTTAAGCACTTGGCCAGCCTTTTTCATATTTTGGTTACTTTCTGTATAACACTCGTATACTTGTTCTTTAGCTGCCAGTTTAGCTTCATCTTTATAACGTCTGACGTTGTAAATAAAAGTATTAATAAGATTGTCATGCATCCGTTGAAAGCGATAGTGGATAAAACATAATAAATACAGGTAACCGATCCATTCATTCAGTTGCTTAAGCCTGTAAACAGAGTAATAATCCACTAATGAAGCATAGTATTTGATGCTTTCATTAGAAACTCCTAACCCAGGTAACAATTTTTGCGCCAACCGATATAAAGACTGTATTTGTTTCCCTCGCTCCATCTCTCGCTTTATTTCGCCAGCACTAAAGTCCTTTGGTTCATGTTTTAGCTGTGTAATTTCATAGAGACCATCAGAATCTTCAAGTAGTTGCTTCAAGGAATCGATATCAGTCTGTTTTAAGTGATTTTGCATCAGGGCAATTAATCGGTTTTGTTCGTGGGTTATGGCTCTCCCTACCGTTTCTTGCATAAAACTATAACCGGGAATAACGATGCGCTGCTCTGATAAATAATTCATGATTTCACGAAAGATAAAGATTGGTTTACCACTAAAAGTAGCTGCCTTACAAGCCTTTTTCTCCAATTGCCCTTTTTCTTCGGCATCACAACTGCGATAGTTGAGAAGTTCCCGAATCAAGTGCTGCTGTTTGAGTTTAGTATTCTTACCAACTACATTTAGATCGACCATTTCACTATTGTTAAAATGCTCATTTAGAATATACCGAAGATCCTCCTCTACTTCATGAAGCTCAAACGTGAAAAATTGGTGTTTTACTTTAAAATAGCCAAGCTGCAAGATAAAGAAGGCCTTGGATTTGACAGAACGAAATGTATCTGTCAATTCTTTCTCTGGTTGAGAAAGCGAAAAATAGTGACAACGATCCTCATATGTAAATTGCGGTCTTCCATAAATACCTTTTAATTCATCTTCCCTAAGAATTCTCAACCGTTTTGGCCCAGTTCTGTTTTTGACAATATCCATGTTTGCCCTTTCCTATGACAAAGGTTATTTTTGGATCCTATTAATCCATTTCAAAAAGTACACTTTTTGAAATGGGGGTATTCCCACTACTTTTGCATTTCATAATTATAACATAATTAGTTTTGAAATATCCCAATCATATTGTAGATATTTTGAAATTAAAATATAATAAATCTATTCTATTAAAGTTGAATTTGTAAAATAAAGGAATCTAAATTGAGTTCGAAAATGAATAGGGGATAGAATACATGAGGAAATTTTTTTATGTAAGGGTTAGCAGCAAAGATCAATCTGTAGAAAGACAGGTTGTAGTTGCAAAAGAAATGGGAATTCCCGAAGAGTATGTCTTTATAGAAAAGGCAAGTGGAAAAGACTTCAAGAGACCAGAATATCAACTAATGAAACGTATGCTCAGAAATGGAGATATTTTATATATTCAGTCATTGGATAGATTGGGACGAAATAAACAAATGATCCTAGAGGAATGGCAAGAACTGATACAAGTAAAGGAAATTGAAATTGTTGTGTTGGATATGCCCCTTCTTAATACAACAAGATATAAAAATTTGAACGGCATTGAAACATTAATTTCAGATTTAATCCTGCAATTATTGAGCTACATGGCAGAAGATGAACGAAATAGAATTAGGACACGGCAAAAAGAAGGAGTAGAAGTCGCGATTCGTAATGGAGTAAAGTTCGGTAGAAGGAAAATTGAGATGACTGACACATTTCCGTCTATCTATCAAGAATGGAAACAACAGAAGATAACGGCTGTAGAAGCCATGCAGCGTGTCGGAATGAAACGGAATACGTTTTATCGAAGAGTAAAAGAATACGAAGCGAGTCTTTAACAGTCTGTACTGAGTAAATACTTGTAGCAACCTTTTTTAAAATAAAGGTTGCTTTTTTCTTAATAAACCTTTTCGGGGGGATATGCAAAAACACCCCTTTTTTATTAGTGATGATTTTATTCTTTGTAACTTTTCCCTATTTACTCTCAAAAAAAACTTGGATTTGTCCTATATATGTTCAATTTGGATACATTTTATAACCTTCTTAACGAGAAGAACTTCTAATTGCTCTTTTATCAAATCTCTACCAGTCTCTTTTAGTTTTGTGAGAGCTATTTCTATTCTGCAAATGAAAAACCTTGTTCAGTATTTATGTATACTTTATTTGATAGGACCTTTTAACAGATCTCCTCAACAGGAGATCATTTTTTCATTTGTCTTATTAGTAAATTATGAAAGCATTAAAAGTTGAACTCCCTTAACGTTCATTTTCGGTACTTTGTTTGTACCAATTGTTCGTACTTCAAATACTGCTAATAACAGCACCAAAAATCATTCTCAATAAGAAAGTGCCAAAATTATGGTTTAAAAACAAAGGACAAGGTTAAAATATAATTGGATAAAAAAAGGAGGGATAGTAATGTCACACGAACAATTTCAAGCCTGTATCGATGAATGTTTAGCTTGTATGAAGATATGTAATCATTGTTATGACGCTTGTCTAAAAGAAGGAGATAGCCACCATATGGCAGATTGCATTCGACTAGACCGTGAATGTGCCGATATGTGTGCTTTTGCTGCTGAAGCAATGTCTCGAAATAGTCCATTTGCTCAACAAATTTGTCAACTATGTGCTGAGATTTGTGAAACTTGTGGGAACGAGTGTAAAAAACATGATCATGCTCATTGTCAAGAATGTGCAGAAGCTTGTTTCAAATGCGCAGATATGTGTCGTAAAATGGCTAGCTAATATCTAAAATAAAAATATGGTTAAATGGAGCTAACCAAAAGAGTCAGCTCCATTTATCATGCGTTAGTTATGACGAATTCCATTGCGTTTAAAAATAGATATATTCTATACTACGTGCCAACTCCCAAATAAAGAAAATAAAAATACAAGAGAAAAGTTTTACAGTGCTAATTACTACTTTTTATGAAAATTTGCTTAGTATACTTTCCTCGTTTTGCTATTAGGGGGACGGAACGATTCTGGGTTTTAGGGGCAACTATAGGAGTAAATACCATTTAATCAATTTTGATAAGTGTATTTGAGAAACTTTAAAGTCTTTAAAATCAATAAATTGCTACCCTATTGATATATAAACCTTGATAAAAAACATTTTTATAACTTCTAACACTACAAACATAAAAAACGAGAGCTTAGATAATAATCTCCCGTCTTAATAGAATTAGTAAGCTTTACATTGGTTGAACACCTGATCCACCACAACAACCACATCTTTTGCCACCGTGACAACACGGGCAACATCCACTTCCCTGACAATGATGACATCCTCTCCCACTACAACAACAGCACATACCAGCACCACCACAATAACGACAACATCCTGCTCCTTGGCAGCAATGACATTTATGCATAATACACCTCCATAAGATAACCATACATAGTATATATATTTACTTGGTGTCAAGTTTGAGCATGCCTATCTAAATTAATAATCTAATTATAATAAATACTCTATACATTTCTAGTTATCTCACCCCACTTGAGCGCTAAAGGGGTTCAACTTGTTACAATTTATGGTCATTTAACATCTATTTTTTGATTTATGGTTATGTTTTTCACAGTGACCCCTCATTCTTCGAATCGTTTCCGTACCCCTAAGAGGTTGATATATATTAGTCATGACTAATATATATCAACCTCTATTTTATATGACTTTTTATGAATTAGGTCTTGATAACGTATAAAATCCGCGTTTTGTCAGCTGGACCCCGTACTATAAAACCCTTCATATTCAAGGATTTCTAACTTGCTTGCCTTCATAACAGACTTTGCACAATACTCCATTATGCCCAGCAGGGAATTATGCCCACCCTTTTTCTTACCTTAGTTCGTTACTTTCGTATAGCATTCAGTTATGTCCATGTAATATTTTTTAGATAATGACCTTGGATAACTCACAAAACCCTCTTCATACAGTTTTTGTAGGATTTTTTTAGCTTGTGGAGCTTTCAAAGATAATTTATGAATACATGCTTTTAAAAAGTCTGTAGCATTAAATAAGTTATATGGATTTCTTTTAGATTCTTTTTCGATAAACTCTTTAACCTCTAATTTTTCCCCTTTTAACTTTCCAGCCAGTTCTTTTATAAATGTAGGATTAGTTATGTATTCTTCCTCATGTATAAACTCTGCTAAAAAGCCTGTATCAGTGTACAGGTTATAAAATGTTTTTGGGATGAAATTATCTACTTCTAATTCACGTTTCCGGATCTCATTTAATAAACATAGCTGCACACGTCCACCTGAAAGTAAAAATTTATTTTGAGCTAATTTTACTGTACTTGCTCTAGTTACCGTATCACCTAATAAATGGTCTAAATATTGCCTTGCTCTTGCAGAATTAGCCAAGCTGTCAAAGTCTTTCCCCTCTAATAATCTGTTAAAAGCTGCTTCTACTTCACCAATTTCATAGTTCGATAACCAGATTCTATACATAGGTTTATTTGTTTTAGATTCTTCATAGATCTCACGAAAAATTAGTTCACCTTCTTTATCGTTATCACAAGCATTAATTATTTTATTTACATCATTCCTGTTTATTAACTTCATAATAATATCAACTTGTTCTTTTGAATCCTTAATAGCTTTATACTTAACAGGTAAAATTATGGGTAGGTTATCAATCCTGAAAACTTTTAATTCCTCATTATGCTCTCCTGGTGTAAGTACTTCGAAAACATGCCCTCTTCCCCATGTTAATATATAATTTTCATTTTCAAAAAAACCATAATAGGGCATAGTACCTTTATGGAATTTAACTCCTCTAAACCTTGGAGATTGTAATAATTGCTTTGCAACATTAGGTTTTTCGGCTATTATTAGAGACTTTCCCATAACTAACCTCCATTTAAAAAGAGGAATTTCTAAAATTCCTCTTTAATGTGATTTTAAATACAACTAGACACATCTTCCTTTAGACCAAGATACTTACATATCTCAGAGAAAATTATCAAAGCATCTGGGCTTGAACCATCTATTGCGCTTTTAATTTCTTTTCCTGATATCCCAAAAATGTTACCTAGCTTTTTATAGGTTAGATCATTTTCTAACATTTTCTGTTGAACAGAATGTTTTAATTTTCTATCTATCTTACTATTAATCAAACAATTGAATTCAGCTTCTTTCTGCTGAATCTTATAAGTTATTGATTTTAAAACTTCACCTACAGTCCGTTCATGTGAATGTTCTTTTGTCAAATCAATCATTATAGCTAAATCTAATGTTAACTGATCTATTTCTTTAACTATGTCATAGTAAGTTGACTTACCGTTATTGTTAGAATTAAGTATTTCTCGTAAAGACAATTACGTTCATCCCTTCTGCCTAGTTAAATTCTATTTCTTTATTACTCACCTTTCCGATGTACACTAGCATTTCCTTTAGAGGATATTGGACTAAACTAAAATCCTGATAAAACTCCACCTTATTATTAAGAAGTAATGTATATAGTTGTTCAATAGATAATTCCCCTCTATGAACCTTATTGAAATTCCGAAGAGTAATTTCTTTCCACTGTCTAGATGGTGGTTTAATATAGGCTTCTCCTGAAACTTGATGGTTTAGAATTTGCTCAATCAGTTTTCCCTTCTTCTTTTTAACAATTAATTCCTGATTAATTAGCACTCCCTCCCCTTACATCTAGTTTTTTAGTTCTTCTTCATATCGCCTCGTTATTGATAAATCTGAATGTCCTGCAAGTTTTGCTACTTCTTCTATGGAATAACCCAATTCTATTAACACCTTACAAAATGTATGTCTTAGAGTCTGTGAAGTTAAACACTCTATTCCAATCTGTTTGGAAATGGCATCAAATAAATGTCTTATACCTGAGTAGGTTAAGGGTACATTCTTTTTTGAAGTAAAAAGTCTATCGGTAAGACTATTTCTTTTAGCTCGTTCAGTTATCCATTCAGTTATATGTTGTTTCATTTCTTGATTTACAGATACACTTCTCTCTTTTATTCCGTAGTTTTCTCTTACTCTTATAGATCCTTTATTAATATCTGAAACTCTTAAGTTTATAACCTCACTTGCTCTTAATCCTCCATACAACATAATCGTGATAATTGCTTTATTTCTATAAAAAAGCCAATGGTTTTTTTGGAAAGAGGATTTATCATTAATAAATTTGAGCAATAAAGATTTATCTTTTTCATTTAGAAAATGAAGAGTGTTTACTTTTGTATCTGAAGTGAAGTATATTTCATCAATTCTAAGTTCTCTTCCCTCTACTTCATTTAGGTATTTCAAATAGGATCTTATACATATAACTTTATTTTTTATAGTTGACTCCTTATTGTTTTTACTAAGGAAAGCAACCCATTCTAAAACTTCTTTAGTCGTAATTATAGTAGGATTAAATGGTATTTTATTTTTCTTCTCTATCCAATTGGTAAATTCGTTTGCTACAATTTTATATCTTTTAACAGTATTAGGCTGCTTCCCCTCATTTTGTAACCAATCTGCGAAGTCATTCATTCCAAATACCCCAATCCTACAATTTCATCTTTCTATATTCATTAATTTTATGATAATCTTATGTTGGGTAACTTCCTGTTAAAGCTTTATCTTTATGATTAAGCTGTCGCATTTTTCTTTTAGCCGAGGATAATGTACCAGGAGTTGCCCTTAATTCTGTAAAACCACATTCATCTTTACTACATACATAGGTTACTATTCCTTCTTTATGTTCTTCCTCTCGAAGTCTATAACTCTCTGAATCTACAAAACCATGTTCAGGACTTAATATCCAAAGAGGTTCTAAAACTCCTACTTTACATTTAGGACAATTTGATTCCATCATTCCACCTCATTTTTTTATAATTGTTCGAGCTAACAATCTCTCTTCAATTTTATTTTCAATTTTCTCCAACTCTTGACTATCTTTTAACATTTCTTCTCTGTTCAGATTAATCATTTCCTGAAAAGATTTTTTTAGAATTTTTCTCAATGTAATTCCTCCTTTCTGTTCGTAAATAAACAGCAAGAATTATCTGCCATTATATGAATATTATACCAAATTATCTGCCGTTAAACAACGAAATGTGACAATTTACCCCAATAAAAAAAGGACCATTGGTCCCTTGTAACTGCTAAACTAAAGTAGACAGTTTTTGATAGATAATAATGAACACTTTTTTACCAACTGTACTTGGGGTTTTGGCATTGAAAGTGGTGCCGCCCCGGGGAGGGGCGGCACCACTTTCAATGCGGCGACCTCCCCCTATACTATTAAAAATTTTTCTCCAAACATTGTATAATGTGATAGATTATCAGAATTATCATCACAAGTGGAGGGAACTGAAAGGTGGAAAAGTGGAAAGTGTATATGGAGATTTATCAATTAAAACAACAAGGGTTTAAGATAAGGAGGATCGCTAAAAAGCTAGGGATTTCAAGAACAACCGTTTACAAATATTTAGAAAAATCGCCGGATGAAATGAGTTCATGGATGGCATCAACAAAAACAAGAGCAAAAAAGCTTGATCCATATGAGATGGTTATTCAAACATGGCTAAGTGAACATCCTGATCTCTCTGCATCTCAAGTTCATGACTGGTTATTCGAAAAATATAAGGGTATAGAGGTGGCTGAGAGCACAGTACGTGGTTATGTTAAAGAATTACGGGAGAAATATTCGCTTCCTAAAACAGAAACAAAACGTGTCTACGAAGCCGTTCCAGACCCTCCGATGGGGAAACAAGCTCAGGTAGACTTTGGCCAAACTATACAAAAGACATCAGATGGAAAAGAGGTCAAATTATATTTCATTAGTTTTGTACTTTCGCACTCCCGGTATAAATATGCCGAGTGGTTGGACAGGCCTTTCACTACGAAAGATGTGATTCGAACGCATGAAAATGCCTTTCAGTTTTTTGGGGGTATTCCTCACGAAATTGTTTATGATCAAGACTCTCTTATGGTAGTCAGCGAGAATGCTGGAGACCTAATTCTTACTGGTGAATTTCAAGCTTATCGTGAAGAAAGGAAATTAGTCCTTCATGTTTGCCGCAAGGCGGATCCTGAAAGCAAGGGGCGAATTGAGAACGTGGTTGGTTTTATAAAGAAAAACTTCGCTAAGAATCGTGCCTTTCACAATATCGATCAGTGGAATGAACAGGGCATCGCATGGCTTGAAAGAACAGGAAATGGTAAAGTTCACAATACAACAAAAAAGAGACCAGTCGAAGTGTTTAACCTTGAAAAACAACACTTAAGACCGGTCACTACAAAAATTACTATTTCAAGTATTGATTCAAGTATAACAAGAACCGTTAGGAAGGACAATACTATTCTCTACCTATCAAATCGGTATTCTGTTCCTCTCGGAACCCATAAGAAAGATAAAGAAGTTTATATCGAAGTGACAGATAAGAACCATTTACTTGTTCGAGAAGAAAAGGAAGGGCCTGTAATTGCCTACCATAAGATTAGTCACGAGAAAGGTAAACTGATTCAAGATCGCCAGCACACACGGGATCGCACAAAAGGCATAGCTGTTTTCATAACTAGTGTTTCCGAGAAATTTGAGGATGTGGAGCTCGCGACTGAATTTCTAACTCAAGTCCATCGTAATTACCCGCGGTATATTCGTGATCAACTTCAACTCATCTCAAAGGTGCTTCAATCTGAGCCAGAGTTTGCGAGTGATGCTTTAAAGGAATGTGTCAACAGGGGGCTGTATAGTGCGACTGAATTTAGCGATATCATCCAACATGTCAAACGCCAACGCCAAGTAAACAGCAAACCAGAGGATCGAACGGGTGAACAGTTGAAACCAATCTATGCAACCGATCAATCTGTAATTAATACAAAACCACAGACTCGAGATATAAATGAATATATAGCTTTACTGGAAGAGGGTGTATACAAATGAATCATTCCATTGAACAGCTGCAACACCGTTTACGTTCCTTAAGGTGGGCAGAAAGCGCCACCTACCTCCCCCAGCTGATTTCGAAAGCGGAAACAGAGGATTGGACGTACCGAATGTTTATTGACCACTTGACGGCTTACGAACAAAAGCGTCGTGATGAGAAACAAATTGAAAAGAGACTAAAATGGGCTGGGTTCCCTTTTTATAAAACACTTGAGGCATTCAATCTGAATGAGCAGCAATCACTAAGCAAGAAGCAAATCAACCAATTAAAGGAGTTCGCATGGCTAGATCAATTATACAACCTTATCCTTTTAGGACCAACAGGGGTGGGCAAGACGCTCCTGTCAACGGCACTAGGAATAGAAGCTATTCATCAAGGATACAAGGTGTCATTTATATCTATGGGTGAACTCATTCACACATTAAAAACAGAGGAATTTACAAGAAAGTCACAGACAAGGATGAAACGTATCAGAGACTCCCATTTAATCATTATTGATGATTTGATGTATATGGCAATGGATACTCGTGAAGCCAATCTGTTTTTTCATTTGATTAATGACCTATATGACAAATCTTCTGTCATTATAACATCGAACAAAGGGCCTCAAGAATGGGGAGAATTATTAGGTGATCCTGGCATTACAACAGCCATTTTAGATAGACTCATCCATCGGGCAGAAGTGATTCATTTTAGAGAGGAAAAAAGTTACCGAATGAAACATCGTTCTTCCATTTTTGGGAACGAAAGTGTTCAAAATTAATTAGCAAAAAGTGTTCATTTTCACTTGACGGTTACA
>NZ_JARFVC010000043.1 GCF_029193815.1 Cytobacillus sp. S13-E01 | reverse complement strand
GAACCCTGAAAGATGATCAGGTTGATAGGTCAGAGGTGGAAGCGCGGTGACGTGTGGAGCTGACTGATACTAATCGTTCGAGGACTTAACCAAATTTACTTCATTGAATGTCTGTACGTTATCTAGTTTTGAGGGAACAAAACCTTTGTGATTTGTAAACTCTGATAGTAGAATAAAAGTCTGGTGACAATGGCGAAGAGGTCACACCCGTTCCCATGCCGAACACGGAAGTTAAGCTCTTTTGCGCCGATGGTAGTTGGGGGTTTCCCCCTGTGAGAGTAGGACGTCGCCAGGCTTTTACCAACTATATATTATTATTATCGCGGGGTGGAGCAGTCTGGTAGCTCGTCGGGCTCATAACCCGAAGGTCGCAGGTTCAAATCCTGTCCCCGCAACCAAATGGTCCCGTGGTGTAGCGGTTAACATGCCTGCCTGTCACGCAGGAGATCGCCGGTTCGATCCCGGTCGGGACCGCCATTAAGTTTTTTTGTACACGAAACGGAAATGTTTCGTTTTTTTGTGTGTTTGTTTTTAGATGTTATTAAATTTGATTAATTAAAACCGTGAGGTTTTATAAGGTTTTTATTAGTACATATTGAAAAAACTAGGTATGATCGGGTTTCGAGAAGCGAAGAAGACAAGGAAGTGAGTGAACGAGAACCGGAGTGTACTGTGTACACGAGGATCGCAGAGAACGAAGCTGACGAAGGATTCTGAAGCTTATCGGAAGCCGACCGCCGAACACGGAAGTTAAAGCTCGGGCGCCGATGGTAGTTGGGGGTTTCCCCCTGTGAGAGTAGGACGTCGCCAGGCTTTTACCAACTATATATTATTATTATCGCGGGGTGGAGCAACGAGATTTACTCCTTTGAATAAGCTACGAGTTGTACCAATCGAGCTGCTACTTGATTATGCTCCCTGAGATTGGGACAGTCATAGGTTTGAA
Source organism: Cytobacillus sp. S13-E01 (assembly GCF_029193815.1). Classification (GTDB taxonomy): domain Bacteria; phylum Bacillota; class Bacilli; order Bacillales; family Bacillaceae_L; genus Bacillus_BV. Next base: position 31,667 of record NZ_JARFVC010000043.1, on the reverse strand, counting down.
AAGGTGAACTAAGTACCTTGTAAGCAAATTTTTGAGAAATATAAGTTAAAATAAGCTCGTCGGGCTCATAACCCGAAGGTCGCAGGTTCAAATCCTGTCCCCGCAACCAAATGGTCTCGTGGTGTAGCGGTTAACATGCCTGCCTGTCACGCAGGAGATCGCCGGTTCGATCCCGGTCGGGACCGCCATTAAGTTTTTTTGTACACGAAACGGAAATGTTTCGTTTTTTTGTGTGTTTGTTTTTAGATGAATATGGTCGTATTCCGAGAAACGAAGTTGATTCACTATGCATTAGATATGTATTTTCAATGAATAGATATATTTATTTTAATTTCTGAATAGTATTTTAAAGAAATCAAAAAGTATTTTCATGATTTTGGCAGGTATTTGATGAATTCAGGAAGGTAAATCCATTTTATTACAAAAATTGCATCTCAAAACCCTAAATAGATAAATAATACCGCATAATTTGACCCCATCATATCCATCTCCAGAGCCATAGATGTTTAAAATTGAGTGAATTTCACGCTTTTTACTCCCTTATTTTGAACTTTTTATGGAAATACGCTAGAATATAATCAATAAGCTCCTTAGGACTGCATCCTAAGGTATTTTTTATATCTAAACTCTATCAGCTTGGAGTTGAACCTCATTATGTCAATTAAAGATGAATTTGCTTTCATTAAAATGATAAAACCCAAAAAATCCCATAGTCAGCATTTAATTACTGGAATCGGTGATGATGCTGCTCTAATTCGACCGATGGGTGAGATGGACCAAATCATCTGTATGGATACGATGGTAGAAGGAATCCATTTTACAAGGGATACTATGTCTCCGTTTGATATAGGTTATAAAGCAGTAGCTGTTAATATCAGTGATATTGCAGCTATGGGTGGTAAACCGTTATATTATCTTGTATCGATCGCAGTCCCAAAGAAATGGTCTCAAGATGAATTAATTGCTATTTATGATGGCATGAAAGAGTTAAGTGATACATATAAAATCGATTTAATTGGTGGAGATACAGTTTCTTCTCCAGATACTCTAATGATTACTGTTACAGTTATGGGGCAAGTGCAAAGAGATAAACAGCTTTTAAGAAGTAATGCACGAGTGGGAGATGTTGTGTTCGTTACTGGTACTATCGGGGATTCAGCTGCAGGATTAGAGCTACTTTTAGATAAAAGCAGACATCACTCTTTTCAAGCAATCGAAGAACAATTAGTTCGAAGACATCAACATCCATCACCAAGAGTTGAAATTGGACATTCGTTAAGTTTATTTGATCGGGTGTCATTAAACGATATAAGTGATGGACTTGCAAGTGAAACAAATGAAATAGCTGAATCTAGTAAGGTTAATCTTGTAATTGATGAGGCTAAAATACCGTTAAGCGCTGCGCTTCTACACTATAATAAATCCAGAGCTTTGGAATGGGCTTTATATGGTGGGGAAGACTTTGAATTAATAGGAACGATGGCTCCCAAAGACTGGGAGCAGTTTCACAATATAAACCAGATGTCAGGCATTCTAGTCACTGTAATAGGTTATGTACAAGAAGGAAATGGAGAAGTGTTTCTATTAAAAAATGAAGATATTATTCCGCTGAAGAAAAAAGGGTATAATCATTTTAAATAGTTCAATAAATGTATAGGGTGAAATAGATGAATGAGTATGTATTAAATACAAAAACACCTCAAGAAACGTTAGACTTTGCAAAAAAGCTAGCAGAACGGCTACAACCTAAAGATGTTATTACATTAGAAGGGGATTTGGGGGCTGGTAAAACTACGTTTACAAAGGGATTAGCGAAAGGGTTAGGAATAACCAAAACGGTGAATAGCCCTACTTTTACGATAATAAAGGAGTATATTGGTCGTTTACCTTTATATCATATGGATGTATATCGGGTAAAGGATAGCTTTGAAGATTTAGGATTTGAGGAGTATTTTGAAGGTGAAGGTGTAACAGTAGTCGAATGGGCCCATTTAATTGATGACCAATTGCCGGTTGAACGTCTCATGGTTAAGCTTTATCATGAAGGTGAATCGAGCCGGAAATTTGTCATAGAGCCAGTAGGGCAACGCTATTTACAATTATGTGAGGAGATTTTCAACTGATGAAGGTGTTAGCAATTGATACGTCAAATTATGTAATGGGTATTGCCATTACGCAAGGATCAACTGTTGTAGGAGAGGTGATAACAAACCTTAAGAAAAATCATTCGATAAGAGTGATGCCTGCTATTGAAAACCTGCTGGGCGAATGTGATGTAAAGCCTAATGAACTAGAACGAATTGTAGTCGCACACGGTCCGGGCTCTTATACAGGAGTTAGAATTGGGGTGACAATAGCAAAAACTTTAGCATGGACACTTAATATTCCGTTGGTAGGTGTATCAAGCTTAGAGGTACTTGCGGCAAACGGACACTATTTTCATGGCTATATATCTCCTCTGTTTGATGCTAGACGGGGGCAGGTATATACAGGGTTGTATTCGACTGATTCAGGTCAACTTATATGTGAGAAAGATGACAGAATAGTGTTATTAACTGATTGGTTAAAGATGATCAGAGACGAAAATAAAAGGGTGCTATTTGTTGGAAATGACCTATCTATTCATAAGAATATCATTCAAGAGGAAATGAAGGAGCTGGCGATATTCGCTCCACAAACTTTCAATAATCCACGCCCAAGTGAATTAGCATTCTTAGGTGAAAATAAAGAAGAAGCTGATGTTCACACGTTTGTCCCAAATTATATTCGAATGGTAGAAGCAGAAGCGAATTGGATCGCTTCTCAGCAAAAGTAAATATGGAGATTAATATGAGACTGAATATAGCTTTTCGTCCTATGACGATTCATGATATTGAACAAATTTTAGTAATCGAGAATTCCTCATTTGCAACACCATGGAGTCGTGAAGCGTTTTATAATGAAATCGTTTATAATCAATTTGCTAACTACATTGTCATGTTAGATGGTGTTAAAGTAATTGGCTATTGTGGCATGTGGCATGTGATTGACGAGACACATATTACGAATATTGCGGTACTGCCGGAATATAGGGGCAAAAAACTTGGGGAAGCCTTATTGCTAAAAGCGATGGAAGTTTCAAAACGCCTTGGTGCTGTATCGATGACCCTAGAGGTTCGTGTATCTAATGTAGTTGCACAGGCATTGTATAAAAAACTCGGCTTTCAACCAGGTGGTATTAGAAAGAGATACTATACTGATAATTTAGAGGATGCTTTAGTTATGTGGGTGAATGTAAATGAAAACAGATAATCAAATAATATTAGCTATCGAAACAAGTTGTGACGAAACGGCTGTTGCTGTCATAAAAAATGGGAAAGAAATCATGGCAAATGTGGTTGCGTCCCAGATTGAAAGCCATAAACGATTTGGTGGAGTAGTACCAGAAATAGCATCAAGACACCATGTAGAACAAATCACAATCGTTTTAGAGGAAGCAATAAAGCAGGCTACTATTCAATACTCAGATATTAATGCAATTGCCGTAACCGAAGGTCCTGGCTTGGTGGGAGCACTTTTAGTTGGTGTGAATGCTGCAAAAGCAATTGCCTTTGCCCATGGTATCCCATTAGTAGGTGTTCATCATATTGCAGGTCATATTTATGCCAATCGACTAATTCAGGAACTCTCATTTCCTTTACTATCACTAGTAGTTTCTGGTGGGCATACTGAGCTTGTCTACATGAAAGAGCATGGGTCATTTAAGGTAATTGGTGAAACGAGGGATGATGCTGCTGGTGAGGCTTATGATAAGGTGGCAAGAACACTAAACCTCCCGTATCCAGGTGGTCCTCATATCGATAGACTAGCCCATGAAGGCAGTCCAATGATTGATCTACCAAGAGCATGGCTAGAAGAGGGATCATATGATTTTAGTTTTAGTGGATTGAAGTCTTCAGTTATTAACACACTTCACAACGCAGAACAGCGCGGGGAAATAATTGAACCGCAAAATTTAGCGGCAAGCTTTCAGGAAAGTGTGATTAATGTATTAGTGACCAAAACGGTACGAGCAGCGAAAGAATACGGTGTTAAACAAGTGTTACTTGCTGGGGGGGTTGCAGCAAATAAGGGACTACGCCGTGCTTTAGAGGAAAGCTTTTCGGAGTTGCCAGAAATTGAATTAGTCATCCCACCATTGTCATTATGTACAGATAATGCAGCGATGATTGGGGCTGCTGGTAGTATTATGTTTGAAAAAGGAATTCGTTCTGATTACGCACTTAATGCCAATCCAGGCCTTGATTTAGAAATGAATGGCTAAGATTTAATAAGTTATGATGAGCCTCTCAGTTATATGAGGGGTTTTTTGTTGTTAAGGAATTTATAAAATTGTAAGGTTGTGTATAACTTCGTCTCTTTGTCTATCTAGGTCTAGCTCCAGGCGCCATCGGACCTGAGGTCATAAGCCAATCCGTCCGGAAGGTTAAAGAACAACCTTCCAGCCGGCTTGTCTTATGCTTGTCGCAAAAAGGCGGGCGCCTTGCGCTTTTCTTAAAAGATAAGAAAGTATAAAAGTTTGTACCAAGTTTTAGTGTCTAGCTCCGGGCGCCATCGGACCTGAGGTCATAAGCCAATCCGTCCGGCAGGTAAAGAACAACCTTCCAGCCGGCTTGTCTTATGCTTGTCGCCGATAGGCGGGCGCCCTGCACTTTTCTTATGTGGATTTTGTTATGGTTTATCCCCTATTGTGAGTAACCTTGGGGATAAGCAATAAGGCTGTCACTAAACAAAAGGTAGGAAATTAGAGGTGTAGCAGCCACTTGTCACAATTAATCCTGCGAAATATCCAGATAATCCCTCCAAATTTTGTAATCCTGCCAGATTTGATACTAATCCCGCCAAACGGGGCAGTAACCCTACAAATACTACAAATAACATTAAAATTCTATTCCGAGGTGTAACTGCAATTAACTTATCCACAATCTATCCACATAATAATTTTTAAAAAAATTAATATAAAAAAACCCAAGTAAACATCAAAGTCACATATATTTGTGTGTAATGTTGATAACTATCAATAAAAATGTGGACAATGTGGATAAATCAGTTGATAACTTATTAAATAAGGATTTGTTTGTGTATATCTATGTGGAAAAACAAAAACCAGCGGATAATTATCCACTGGTCTCATGTAGTGATTCCCACTCTTTCATTAAATGGTCTAATTTTGAAGTGAGAGTTGTATTGTCTTCGTTTATTTTTTGTACTTTTTCATGATCTTGGTAAACGTCAGGTTCACATAATAATTGATCATTTTTTTCTATCTTACTTTCGGTCTCGATAATTTCTGCTTCTATTTCTTCAATTCTTCGATTTCTTTGCCGCTCCTGCTTCTTTGCTTCTTTTTCTTGTTCATATGAAAGCTTATCCGTTTTTGTTTCTGCTTTTAGTTTGGGCGCTTCCTTTTTCTCGAGTAAATCAAGCTCAGCCATTTCTGCTTTTTTTTCGAGGTAATAGTCATAGTCACCGAGAAATTCAGTGATTGAATCTGAAGATAATTCAAACACCTTAGTCGCAATACGGTTAATAAAATAACGGTCATGGGATACAAAAAGAATCGTCCCCGGGTAGTCAATAAGAGCATTTTCTAATATTTCCTTACTATCAAGGTCTAAATGGTTGGTAGGTTCATCCAGGATTAAAAAGTTAGCCTTTTGCATCATTAGTTTTGCTAGTGCTAAACGTGCCTTTTCTCCACCGCTAAGTGTGGATACTGTTTTTAAAACATCATCACCTGAAAATAAGAAGTTTCCTAATACAGTTCTAATATCTTTTTCGTTTTTTAGTGGATATTCGTCCCATAGTTCATTTAAAACTCGTTTATTTGAAGTAAGATTAGCTTGTTCTTGATCATAATAACCAATGGATACATTAGCTCCAAAGCGAAAAACACCATAAACAGGATCTAAGCGCTTAATAATCGCTTTTAGTAGCGTTGATTTCCCAATCCCATTTGGACCCACTAAGGCAATGCTACCTCCGCGATTAATTGAGAATGAGACATTGCTGATAGTTGGTTCGGAATTTTGGTACGCTACAGAAATATCAGTTGCTTTTAAAACATCATTTCCACTCTGTCGATCAATATTGAATTGAAACGATGCTGACTTTTCATCACCAAGAGGATTTGACATAAGGTCCATTCTCTCAAGTTGTTTTCTTCGACTTTGTGCCCGTTTAGTAGTTGATGCTCTAGCTAAGTTTTTCTGGATGAAGTCTTTTAGCTTTGAAACTTCATCCTGCTGTTTTTCAAAGCGCTTTAGATCAAGTTCATAGTTTTCTGCTTTTAGTTTTAGATAATTACTGTAGTTGCCAGGGAACTTTGAAGATGTTGTTCTAGATATTTCATAGACTTGTGTAACAACCTTGTCCAAGAAATATCTGTCGTGGGATACAATAAGGATTGCACCATGGTAGCCTTGTAAATACTGCTCTAACCATGTTAGTGTATTAATATCTAGATGGTTAGTAGGCTCGTCCAAAATAAGTAAATCTGGCTTCGTTAATAATAACTTACAAAGTGCTAACCGAGTCTTTTGACCGCCGCTTAATGATGAGATTGAGGTTGAGTAATCAAAATCCGAGAAATTAAAGCCGTGTAAAATAGACCTTATATCGGACTCATATTGGTATCCACCTTGTTCTTTAAAGCGGGTTTGTAATTCATCATACTCTTTTAGTAACTTCTGATAGCTTATCTCGTTTTGAAGGATATCTGGATTTCCCATTTTAAATTCAATTTCTCGTAGCTCAGTTTCAAGTTTTCGAAGTGGTGCAAAAACCGTCATCATTTCATCCCATATGGATAAGTTAGATTCTAAACCTGTGTCCTGTGCTAAATAATTTATTGAAAGATTTTTTGGTTTAATGATTTCTCCACCATCGTGAGACATTTGACCTGCAATGATCTTCAATAGTGTAGATTTTCCAGCACCATTTCTTCCTACTAATGCAATTCTGTCTTTCGATTGTACTTCTAGTTTTATATTGGATAAAATAATATCAGCACCAAAGTATTTTTGTAGCTGATTTACTTGTAATAAAATCATGTTAGTTCACCTCTTGTTATACCCTTAGTGTATCGTATCCTTACTATAGTGAGCAAGGTATTAAAGATGACTGGAAAAAGAAAGTGAAATAGCTCACACAACATGTGAGACAGATAGGTTAAAATAGTGTATAGTCTACTATGAGAGGAGAATTTTAATGTCATCTTTCACTCATTTTAATGATCAAGGCAGGGCCAAAATGGTAGACATAACTGATAAAACTACCACGATTAGAACGGCTATCGCGAGGACCAGTGTCCAAGTCAATAAAGTTATATATGATAAAATAACACAGCATGAAATCGAAAAAGGTGATGTATTAGCGGTTGCTCAAGTTGCAGGGATTATGGCTGCTAAAAAAACATCTGATATTATTCCAATGTGTCATCCCTTAGCATTAAAAGGGGTAGATATTTCTTTTCAGTGGGAAAATAAGATTGACGAATATAGACTATTAATTAATGTTATCGTTAAAACAAAGGGAAGCACAGGTGTTGAAATGGAAGCTTTGACCGCTGCCTCTGCTACTGCTTTAACTGTATATGATATGTGTAAGGCTGTCGATAAAGCTATGATCATTGGACCAACCTATCTAGTTGAAAAAACAGGTGGGAAAAATGGAGACTTTAAGAGAGAAGAAGAGTTGAACGAGTTGGTTTGAATGTGGGGGATGTAATTTGAACGTGGACCAATCAAAGATACCACAAGCAACAGCGAAAAGGCTGCCATTATATTATCGCTTTATAACAAACCTACATGCCTCAGGTAAAAAAAGAGTGTCATCCGCCGAATTGAGTGAGGCTGTTAAAGTAGATTCAGCGACAATTCGTAGAGATTTTTCTTATTTTGGAGCTTTAGGTAAAAAAGGGTATGGCTATAATGTGGAATATCTGTTATCCTTTTTCAGAAAAACATTAGATCAGGATGAATTAACCAAGGTTACCCTGATTGGTGTTGGAAATCTAGGAACTGCTTTTTTACATTATAATTTTTCTAAAAATAACAATACAAGAATAGAGCTAGCATTTGATGTTGATGAAAAGAAAATTGGTACAGAGGTTGGCGGCGTTTCCGTCTATCATCTCGACGATTTAGAGGAACGGCTTCCTGAAAACGTTACTGTCGCCATTCTGACAGTACCTGCGGGTGTTGCTCAACCATTAACTGACCGATTAGTGGCCAAGGGGATAAAAGGAATTTTAAATTTTACACCAGCAAGGATCAATGTACCTGATCATATTCGAGTACATCATATTGACTTAGCTGTAGAATTACAATCATTGATCTACTTTTTAAAACATTATCCTAGTGAATAAACGAAAATTATCACCTAAAGGAGGTGAAGGAAATGCCGAATCTAGGAATTGGAAGCCTTCTCTTAATTGTTTTTGTAGCATTACTAATCTTTGGACCTAAAAAATTACCTGAACTTGGTAAGGCAGCTGGTAACACTCTTCGTGAATTCAAGAACGCAACTAAAGGTTTAGCGGATGACGATGAAGATGATAATAAGAAAAAAGAAGAAGTAAAATAAATTGCACTTTTTGACGCTGTAGTTATATGGTTAGGATGATTCGCTATGACTGAAAAAGAAATGTCCGTTTATGAACATATAGGTGAGCTGCGAAAACGACTGATTTATGTAGTCGTTTTCTTCTTCCTGGCTATGGTTGGTGGTTTTTTCCTAGCAGAACCAATCATTGTCTATTTACAAAACGCTGATGAAGCGAAAGAGCTAACGATGAATGCGTTCAGACTAACGGATCCAATTAAGATCTATATGCAATTTGCCTTTATTGTTGCATTTGTTATAACATCGCCAATCATTTTATTTCAGTTTTGGTCCTTTATAAGTCCAGGGCTTTATGAAAAAGAACGAAAAGTCACGTTGAGCTATATTCCTATTTCAGTATTGCTATTTTTAGCAGGGATATCGTTTTCATATTTCATTCTATTTCCATTTGTTGTCGATTTTATGGGGAGACTTGCCGAAAGATTAGCAATTAACCAGGTAATTGGGATTAATGAGTATTTTCAATTTTTATTACAATTAACATTACCTTTTGGATTATTGTTCCAACTCCCTGTTATTGTTATGTTTTTAACTAGGCTTGGTATAGTAACACCTATGTACTTAATAAAGGTACGAAAATATGCGTATTTTATTTTATTAGTGATAGGTGCGTTTATAACTCCGCCAGAGATCATATCACATATGATGGTCACGATTCCTTTGTTTGGGTTATACGAAATTAGTATAATCGTTTCAAAGGGCGCCTATCGAAAGGCTAAAAGGGCTGAAATGTTACAGCAAAATGACCATTATCAACAAAAATAAACCTCCCAAAGCGGGAGGTTTATTTTTTCTTATTTCTTTTTATTTTATTATTCAAAGATAACATTCGTATAGCTACGGCAAAGTCGAAGGTTGCAACAATCATAAGTAAGATCGTTGCAAAGTTCCAAATTGTTTCAGTAGCACTTTGAATGGCTAAATATGTAAATAAAATTCCCATAAAGATATACATTACGCCCATAAGAAACGGTGATGTTCTACGCATAAACTAGATCCTCCAATGTTGTACTATTACTAAATACAGCCGTTTAAGTAATATAAATTAAAGGTTGTTGTTTCCGTCCTGCAATAGTGCAAAGCCTCTTGAGGTCATAAGCTCTGTTCCTCCGGAGGATTAAAAGCAACCTGCCTAAAAACATCGTTGGGTGATCAAGACGCTTACGGTTTAGAGTAAAAATGAAATAAACGACTGCATTTGTTCGGCTTCCTTCATAATTCTCTCTATATCATCTGCAAAGATTGTTTGAAATACTACGACAAGTGTATTCATTGCGACATGTGCGAAAATAGGTACAATCAAACGTCCGGTTTTTACATATAGAAAGGCAAAGGTAAATCCCATTGCCGAATACAATAGAATATGTTCAGGTTCCATATGAACTAAAGCAAAAATGATAGAGCTAGCAAGTGCGGAAATCCAATAATTAAATCTTTTATAGAAGGACCCAAAAATAATCTTCCTAAAAATAATTTCTTCTAGGATAGGCCCAATGACGGAAGTAACGAGGATTAATAAAGGTGTTACCCTTACAAGCTCAATAATTTGTTTCGTATTTTCAGATCCTGGATCAATTCCAAATACGCTTATTTCAATATTTGCTGCGATCACTTGTGCAAATAGTGCTATAAAGATACCGCCAATCGCCCAATAGGCAGCACTTGCTCTAGAGGAACGTTTGTCATAAATATGTCTATCTTTCATATCATTTCGTAATAAATACAAAATAATGAGTAGTGCTACAAAAAAACTAATAATTAACCAGTAGGTTGAAGCGATTGTAAAAGATTGCCTATATTCAGCTTCTCCGCTACCAACGCCTAAAAACAGTAAAATGGGTATTCCAATCAAACTAGATAATTGCATTATTATGTAAGTTAATATGACGTACCAATAACGTTTTTCCAAATTTATAATCCCCTTTTTATAGGTAGTTTTATCAATGGCTCTTTTCTGAAAGATTGTTAAACCTATCATACATATTGAAGGTTTGTTAAAGTATGTTCCGAAATTTTGCTACAGTTAGGTAAAAGAAGATGCGCTATATTGCGTTCGAAATGAAATATATGGTAATTAAAAATAACAGGGTTTTACGAAAATAGCCCAGTAAAACATATTTTACATTTTAACATATATTACTCTACTAACATTACTATTATGTTTCAAATACTTGATAGTAATAATGGACGTGATGCTATCTTGGAAAAGAATAAAAATAATAAGTTTAGATTTTCCATGTTGTGACATAATCTAGAAGGGTAGTTGAAATTTCTAGTTTTATTAAATTTTTTTTTGCTTAATACTTGCAAAAGAAACAGAGATTATTTAATATAATAATTGTGTTAGCACTCAAGATGAACGAGTGCTAATAAAAAAGTAAAAAATAACAAATAAGATTATTTGAGGAGGTTGTTTCACTTGTTAAAGCCATTAGGTGATCGTGTTGTAATTGAACTTGTACAATCTGAAGAAAAAACTGCAAGTGGTATTGTGCTACCAGATTCTGCAAAGGAAAAACCTCAAGAAGGTAAAATTGTAGCTGTGGGTACAGGCCGCGTACTCGAAAGTGGAGAGCGTGTAGCCGTAGAGGTTGCAGTAGGAGATCGTATTATCTTCTCAAAATATGCAGGTACTGAATTGAAGTATGAAGGTACTGAATACTTAGTTTTACGTGAAAGCGACATTTTAGCTGTTATCGGTTAACACTATAAACTAGTCATAAATAATATCTTACATAAATAATCGAGGAGGGTTATCAGAATGGCAAAAGAAATCAAATTTAGTGAAGACGCACGTCGCTCAATGCTTCGTGGTGTAGATGCACTTGCTAACGCTGTAAAAGTAACGTTAGGACCTAAGGGACGTAACGTAGTTCTTGAGAAAAAATTCGGTTCACCACTAATTACAAATGATGGTGTAACAATCGCGAAAGAAATTGAATTAGAAGATGCGTTTGAAAATATGGGCGCTAAATTAGTAGCTGAGGTTGCTAGCAAAACAAACGATGTTGCTGGTGATGGTACAACTACTGCTACAGTACTTGCTCAAGCGATGATCCGTGAAGGATTAAAGAACGTAACTGCTGGTGCTAACCCAATGGGTATCCGTAAAGGGATTGAAAAAGCTACTGCAGTTGCTATTAAAGAATTACAAGCAATCTCAAAACCAATTGAAGGTAAATCTTCTATCGCTCAAGTAGCATCAATTTCTGCTGCTGATGAAGAAGTTGGTCAATTAATCGCTGAAGCTATGGAGCGCGTTGGTAACGATGGTGTTATCACAATTGAGGAATCGAAAGGATTCTCTACTGAGCTTGAAGTAGTTGAAGGTATGCAATTTGACCGTGGATATGCTTCTCCTTACATGGTAACTGATTCTGACAAAATGGAAGCAGTTCTTGAAAATCCATATGTCTTAATTACTGATAAAAAGATCGGCAGTATTCAAGAAATCTTACCAGTACTTGAGCAAGTTGTTCAACAAGGTAAGTCTCTATTATTAATTGCTGAAGACGTTGAAGGAGAAGCGCTAGCAACTCTAGTTGTGAACAAACTTCGTGGAACATTCAATGCTGTGGCTGTTAAAGCTCCTGGCTTTGGTGATCGTCGTAAAGCAATGCTAGAGGATATCGCTACATTAACTGGTGCTGAAGTAATTACTGAAGATTTAGGTCTAGATCTTAAATCTGCTAACATTACTCAACTAGGTCGTGCTGCTAAGATTGTAGTAACAAAAGAAAATACAACAATCGTAGAAGGTGCTGGAGATTCTGCTAAAATTGCTGCTCGTGTAAATCAAATCCGTGTTCAATTAGAAGAAACAACTTCTGAATTTGACAAAGAAAAATTACAAGAGCGTCTTGCAAAATTAGCAGGTGGTGTTGCAGTAATTAAAGTTGGTGCAGCTACTGAAACTGAATTAAAAGAGCGTAAGCTTCGTATCGAAGATGCTCTTAACTCTACTCGCGCAGCAGTAGAAGAAGGTATTGTTTCTGGTGGTGGTACAGCACTTATGAACGTATACAACAAAGTAGCTTCATTTGAAGCTGAAGGCGATGAGCAAACTGGTGTTAATATCGTCCTTCGTGCACTAGAAGAACCAGTTCGTCAAATTGCACACAATGCAGGATTAGAAGGATCTGTTGTTGTTGAACGCCTAAAGCATGAAGAAATAGGTATGGGCTTCAACGCAGCAACTGGTAAATGGGTAAACATGATCGATGCTGGTATCGTTGACCCAACTAAAGTTACGCGTTCTGCACTACAAAACGCTGCATCTGTATCAGCTATGTTCTTAACAACAGAAGCTGTTATCGCTGACAAGCCAGAAGAAGGCGGCGGCGGCATGCCTGATATGAGCGGCATGGGCGGCATGGGTGGAATGGGCGGCATGATGTAACTTGCCCCTAAAACCCTTGGTATGACTGGGTTTTGTAGTAAGATGAGAGTGGTTTGCTAACATTTTGCTAATATAGAGAAAATTAATCGAGGCTTCTCATAAGTTGAATAACTTTAGAGAAGCCTTTTTTTCATGTCTTTCGATACATGAAAATATGCATTTCTCGCCATATCGTCTTCAGTGTAAAGTGTTCAAAAAATGTAAGCAGTATGTTTCAAATCTACTTGACGCTTGTAAGTGAAACAGAACTTTAAATTGAGTGCGGTTACTTGATAGGTTTTTTATGGTACATGCATTAGAATAAAATGACCAAGCCGATTTGTTCATCCTGACGTATGGAAAGGTTCAGAATGACACGTAGAGATACTCTAGTTGACCCAAACAATACCATAGATTTCTTCATTAGAGTACTTCAAAGATTACTTCAAATAATATATCCTCTTCTATTTCGATTTCCATCAAGCAAAAATATTTTTATAAGAACCTGTCCTTTTTCCCATTTTATTTCTATATAACAAGTGAAGGGACATAAACCAATCGGTGGGCTGCTCGTGTCTTACGACCGAGTCTAGGTTCCTTTTTAAAAAGTCCATTAAAGGAGAGGTTCAGATGAGCAGGTTGTTAATCAATGAAAGCCCCGTTAAGATTATTCCAAGTTTGGCAGCTAAGACTGGTTTAAATGAGGCTGTGGTATTACAGCAAATCCATTATTGGCTGGGGATCAGTAAGCATAAAATTGAGGGGAGAACCTGGGTTTATAATACATACGAAGAGTGGCAGAAGCAGCTGCCATTTTGGTCAGTAAGTACAATTAAGCGGACGATTCGCTCGTTAGAGATGCTTGGATTACTTCTATCTGAAAATTGGAATCAGATGAAAATGGATAAGACAAAATGGTACAGCATTGACTATGAAAAATTACAGGAGTTTGAAGATAGTCTGCTGGAAACTCAAGTTACTCCTATAGTGGAGATATCATCTGAGGAATTTTCGGAGAATATGAAGGAACCCGCAGTCAATTCTTTTTCCGTGAAAAAGGTGATTCCATATGCTGAAATTATTGGCTATTTAAATGAGAAGACGGGAAAGAACTTTAAACTAAATTCTATTAAAACGAGGGAACTGATTTATGCCAGATATGGAGAAGGTTTTACGCTTGAGGATTTTAAAAGAGTCATTGATTTGAAATCAGCTGATTGGCAGTCTGATCCTGCTTGGAATAAGTTCTTGTGACCGGAGACGTTGTTTGGCTCAAAAATTGAATCTTATCTCAATCAGCAGGAAGGTAAGAAGAGACTGGGTGAGGAGGATTTTAACCTTGATGAATAAGAAAGAGATTTATAAGTTGATGGTTCTTATACAGGTCTTTTATGACAAATTTCAATTTGATCAACATAAGCTGGATGCCTGGCATACGGTCCTGCAAAAATATTCATATGATCGAGTGCACGAGAATCTATTGACATTTGTCGTAGTATCGCCACATCCGCCAAAGATTAGTGATTTGGTCCAGAATTTTTCGAGTGGGCGGTATATCCCTAGTGAGTTTGTACTTGAATTAACTGCAGGGGAAAAATAATGAATCCAAAAACTATATCATTCAATCTGTAAATTTAGGGTTTAAATTATCTTTTGTGATAAAATAAATGAAAATGAGGTGGAAAAAGGCGGTGAATATCGTGTTAGACCAAAGTGAAGAATCTAGAGGAAGAAAATTTGAGTGGATTGATAAATGGGTAAAGATGACTGGTGAACGAGCTAAAATAGATGCCAAGGCAAATAACACATATATTATTTATAATACTGAAAAGGGATGGGTAAGGGAATATCCAGATGGGACCATTGTTCCACATGACCAAGAACTTGAAGGTGAAAATAAATGAAAGAACAACCTATGATGTATGTGTTTGCAGGTAATAATGGAAGTGGGAAAAGCACTTTTCGTAGTCTATTGATTGATAAATTAGGTATTGAAATTAACATAGATCCTGATGCTATCGCTCGTAGACTTGACCCCTTAAATCCGGAATCCAAAAGACTAGCAGCGGGCAGAAAAGTATTAGAACTTGTCAGCGAATGCATAAATGAAAGAAAAAGTTTTTCAATAGAAACAACCTTATCGGGAAACAATGCTATAAAACAAATTAAAGAAGCAAGGGATAACGGATTTGAAGTAACAATGTTCTTTCTAGGATTAAAAGATGTTAACAAAAACATCGAAAGAGTAGCGTTGCGAGTAAAAAATGGTGGTCATGATATCCCTACAAAAGATATTCTTAGGAGACACACAAGGTCTCTTGAAAATCTTATTCAAAACGTAGAACATATTGATAATCTATTGATTGTGGACAACAGTAATTTAGATGGTGAACTTATTATAGAAACATCACAAGGGCTCATCACATATCAATCAAACTATGTTCCTCATTGGGTAAGTCCAATTATGAGTAAATTAAAATAAGAAATAATCATAGGTTCTGTCAACATAGCTGTTTCTCTCTACAATGCAGGGACAGAGTGTTGGATAATGAAATACCTATTAAATAAAGTTAAAAAGCATGGGAATAAGTATTCAATTCCTATGCTTATTTGTGTGTTGTTTTTTATGATAATTGAAGTGTTTGCACCTCAATAGAGAACCCGTTAAAAGCAGAAATATGCATCTTTATTTTCACCAAAAAATTAAGTTAAAATATAGTCAATAAGAAATAGAAGAATTACAACAGGTACAGGCACCAATTAACCTTCAAAAAAAACGAGAGTGGAAGAAATACAAAGCGGAATCGATGAAAAAATTGAAAAAGGATTGCTAGAGGTTTTGAGACGTATTTCGCTAGAATTACAACCAGTATTATAAACCGATAGTTTTAAAATGTTAACTAGAAATATTGAGAAATTACTTAAACCTGAATTATTCATA
Organism: Cytobacillus sp. S13-E01; assembly: GCF_029193815.1. Taxonomy (GTDB): domain Bacteria; phylum Bacillota; class Bacilli; order Bacillales; family Bacillaceae_L; genus Bacillus_BV. Next base: position 15,684 of record NZ_JARFVC010000043.1, on the reverse strand, counting down.
CCAAGGTCATAAATCATGATTTTACTTAACCACAGCATTTCTTAACTCATGCTTACCGATTGCTCGGTCACTGCCATCATTAACAACTTCATTATATACTTCTTGTGGTATATAGATATCAAACAGTTCCCACAGCAATTCAAGATGACCAATGATGGATAGGCCGATAATTGGGCTGGTATTACATATTGCCTTCATCGTGTTTACCATCTTCTTTTAGAATGAATTCAATGGTTTCATCATCTTGTTTTTTACGTTCTTCTGTATACTCAGCCCAATGGATATTATGGTCAATTAAGATTTGAATAAAGTCTGAAAGGCCTTTACCACTAAGTTCAGCTGCTCGTCCGAGTGTTAGTTTTCTTGCGGTGAACAGATACATGGCTAGAGATAAATTAACATCTTCATCAACCGAGTTTACATTTTTTCCTTTTAAAAAAGGTAGGAATTCAGGATTAATTCCAACTTTTGCTTTCGATTCCTCCATTGCCAACAAGTATCACCCTCTCTTATTCATTATTTTAATAATTATAACACTTAAATTCACTGATAGAAGACTCCTTTTTTAGTATAACCTGTCCCCTTTGACCCAAGTTTAGATGCTAACATTTTGCTAACGCAATCCAATGAAAAACTATAAATGTCCGTTAAAGATGTTACAGACAGAAATTAACAAAACCTTGATATACCGCACTTTTTGCACTCATCGTGTAAGATATTACACACCCTCACCTTAGGGGCGGCAAGATGTAATCTACTCATTCTAAAAAGTTAGAAGGGCTACTTCCAAGTAATAGGAGGTAGTCCTATTCTTATTTACCGAGAATAGTACGAGTATTAATGACAATAAAGTGTATGAAGTGTCTGGCGCTATTTTTAGTGAACATTCACCCAATAATATTTTAATGAGAATGGTTATTTGCTTGATATTTTTAATGATATAATGAAGATAGTATTTTAAATCCATGATAGAGGTGGAATAATGTGACTAATTCTAATAATATAGGATTAATGGATAAGGGTAAGTTGTTAGAGATATTTGATTATTTAAATGAACGACTAAAAGAAAATCAATTGCAACTAGAGATAACAATTTATGGTGGTTCTATTATGACAATGGTATATGATAATAGGCCGGCAACTAAAGATATAGACTGTGTATTTAGTGAAACTAATTCGAAATTATTAGATAATATATTAGCCCAAACTAAGTTTATTTTTAATCTTTCAGATGGCTGGATAAATGAAGAGATTAAGGAGCCGCTAAAAGCTATTTTAAAAGAAGATAAAGAAACCTATAGGGTATATTCTAACTTGAAAATATTAAAACCTAGGGCAGAACAATTATTAGCTATGAAAATATTAGCGGCTAGACCAGAACCTGCTAAGGATTTTGTTGATGCCTATTTACTATGCAAAGATTTGGGTATTACTACTAAAAAGGAACTTTTAAATATTTTTAATTACTATATACCGCTAACTCTAATTGGAGAAAGACAAATAAATTTTATAAAATACTTAGGAGAGGATTTAGGATATGATTGGGAATAAGTATTTATTATCATTATTCGAATATCCTGATGAAGATACAAGTTTAAATCAATTATTAGAAATCCTAAGAACAAAGGATATGAAATTTATTGATAGCCTTAATAAACCAATAGACTTAGAATTATGCAATGATACAGAATTAACATACTTAACTAAAGTATCAGCCTTAATAGATTATTACTTTCAAATTCATGCAATTGAAGTACCAAGTTGGCTTAGAAATGAAAAACTAACGTTTACTAATCCCTATTATCATTCGAAGCGAATTAGTGATTTTGAGAGATTAAAATTACAATATACTAGTCCTGCTCCCTTTAGGGCAAAAAATGTTTATTTTAATTTAGAAGGTATTGAAAGAATATAACAAAAAGATGCCTGTCCCCCGTTGCGGTAGAAGTTTTCAGGCTATCCTCGTCTTATCTTATTTCGTAAAATAACATATCAAGGTGGGAAAGTAGCTGCTTCAACTAGCTGCCGAAATTAGCAGCAAGGATATTGCAAAGAAATGGTTACAACATTATGATAAACGTTTAGAAATAGTTCGCAAAAAATAAAATGCAAGATTGGAGATGAAACAATCCCAAGCCCTTTGAGTCCATTGATACCCCAAACAACTAAGTTTCCAAAATCCAACTTCTTTTCGGGTTTATCATGCGCACCAAGCTTAATAAAAATCAACTGGTTTTCGGAAAGAATATCTCCAATTATACGAAGCTTCCTTCAAGCATTCTAGAGCGTTCCTTAGGAGTCATTGCTTTTAGTGATGCACAGGCAACGGAGATCCGTGACCAAATTGGCTTTTTGAGAAGAAATAACTCCTCTATGGAAAACTTTTTTAAAGAGGGGCAAATGGATGAATTTTTTGTGAAGAGCTTGGAAAACGTACAGGGTGACGAACGTGATGTGATTTTCTTTAGTATTGATTTCGGGAAAACTCCTGATGGTAACCTTCATATAAACTTTGGGCCGTTAACCAAAAACGGGGGTGAACGACGTTTGAATGTAGCTATAACCCGTGCCAAATATCATATTAAACTGATCAGTTCCTTATTGCCTCAAGATATTCCCTTGGAAAGGACTAAGAGTATTGGGGTTCATCGTTTACGAGATTACGTGGAGATGGCTAGAAGCGGACATCTTCCAACATATTCATCTACCGATAACACCAAAGTTTTCGATTCGCCATTTGAAGAAGATGTGTACGAGGCTCTAGTTAATATGGGGTATGATGTTCACACTCAAGTTGGCGCTTCGGGGTATAAAATAGATTTAGCAGTGGTCAATCCTAGTCGACCTGATTCGTATCTCTGTGGGATTGAATGTGATGGGAAAACCTATCACAGTTCTAAAGTGGCTAGAGACCGAGATCGTTTACGTCAGCAGGTTTTTGAAAACTTGGGATGGAAAATTCACCGGATTTGGTCCCAAGAATGGTTTAAAAAACGGAAATTTGAAATAACACGGCTTAAGAATTTATTAAATAAACTTGAAAGTGAATAAGAATTATAACAAGCCCTATCCTATAGAGATAGGGTTTGTTAAGGAAAAAAACTAAAAAATGTTCTTTAAGAAATGCTCATACTTTTGCTCATACAAATTTTATTTTGTATTTAAGATTATTATAGAATCATAGTAGAAAACCACTAATACCAAGATTTTTTTAAAACCTATTTTTCTTTATTTTAGATAGCCATGAATGGGCGGCGTGATTTAAACCACCAAAAAAACCTTAATACTGAATTCTTAGAATATGCTCCTGACGATGCAAACGAGTGGTCCCATGGTTTAATGATGTAATATAGGCGAAAAACAAATTCACAAGAAGAAATACAAATAATAAAAGAATTACTTGTAACATTTTAAAAATTTCGTGAAAGTAAGTGTTATCACTTACTTCACTGTGTAAAAAATACTTGTCAACTGATGGTACAAAGTTATCATTGTTGAATAGGCGGGCGCCCTGCGCTTTTGTTCCTAATTAGAATTTATATCCATAAATTCTAAAACGCATAAGTGCAAATACGCCTCTGTCTTCGCCCTTCAGACTCGCCACTCGGCGAGTTTTCTTTAAAAGATAAGAAAGTATAAAAATTTGTACCAAGTTTTAGTGTCTAGCTCCGGGCGCCATCGACTCGAGGTCATAAGCCAATCCGTCCAGAAGGTAAAGAACAACCTTCCAGCCGGCTTGTCTTATGCTTGTCGCCGATAGGCGGGCGCCCTGTGCTTTTCTTATATTTTGTCACATGAAGGTAAACATCTTTGGTAATTTGATCGTCTGAATGACTGAATTTGTCCATAATTTGTTCTAGTGGTACACTAGTTTCTGCTGTTACTGTTTGGTTGTTTCCGTCATTAATAAGAATCTGGAGTTCTGGGATCAATATAATGTTATTAGAAAGCAAAAAGCTTGAAAAGTTGAAAAATGAAGAAGCACATTAAACCTAAATAGTTGTTATAGCAACCATTTGGGTTTATTATTAAAATTAGGACAAGCTAATAAATAAATTATAAAGTTAAAACAAATTTTCTACACTAAACTTTAGTAACTTAAAATGATCTAATAGTGCTCAACAATAGAGAAAATGCGCTTAATACATTTAATAATAGAGGGAGCAAATTCTAATATGGAGAAAAGTGAGCGGGAATCAATCCAAAAAAGAACACAGTTTAATATTATAAAAGATGACCCAACACGAGGAGAAGGAGGTTATGGGGTTGGGACCATCTCCTTAGAAAATGTAACTCCCGTGATTATTGACCCGGAAAATCAAGATGTTTTTATTGATATGGGTGCTTTACACGGGCGAAGCCGTGTAGAACAGAAGGTAAGTTTTAAAGCAAAAAAGGATGAGTTGGTTCAACCGCAAAAATATTGGATTGTTTGGATTGCGCTCGATAGAGGTGAAGAGGGTGCTTTCTATTCTGGAGCAGGTGCATGTGAAATCATTGTTTCTAAGGTAACTAAAGAAGGCAGTAAAAAACGGTTGGGACATAAATCGATGCCTGAGCATGTAAATTCCCTTGATAAAGCAATCAAAAGAAAATTTTCACTAGATAAATTGGATGATATTTCGAAATTACTTTTGAAGAACTTCCTTGTTGATTTTAATAATGAATATTGGGAAGGATCACCTGAAGAACTAAAGAAAAGCTTATAGAAAATAAGAGAAATCTAGGTTTGTATGAATTTTTATCCCACGCTTAAGGGCAGTAAAACCCCCACTAAAAAAAATTAGGAATTCGAGGAAGTTTAGGTGGGCGATCAACTGCCACTTAGGTCCGATGTCGCACAGGAATAGCACGCTTCAGGCGTAATAAGGTCAACTAACAATCAGTAGGGGGATGTGAAAACCCCATTGATTGAAGTTCACTTTATAAAAGGTTCATCCGTATAGTCAATAAATAATAAATAAAAAATTGATGAGTAGGAAATATGAGAGTTACCCATTAACTATAAATTGAAAAAGGTGAATAAGATGAAAAAGATGGAAAAATACGGTATTGATCCGAGTGAGGGTTTAGAGTTTGGAATTTATACACTAGGTGACCACTTACCAAACCCATTAACCGGAGAGAGAATTTCCGCAGAAAAACGAATTCATGAAATTATAGAATATGCAAAGTTAGCCGATCAGGCGGGTATTGACTTCTTTAGTGTGGGTGAGAGTCACCAGGATTATTTTGTAACACAAGCTCACTCAGTTGTTCTATCAGCCATTGCTCAGGTAACAAAAAATATAAAATTAGGAAGCTCATCTACAATTATTAGCACGTCAGATCCAGTACGAGTATATGAAGACTTTGCCACGATTGATTTGATTTCAAAGGGGCGTGCAGAGATAATTGCTGGTCGGGCATCAAGAGTCGGGTTATTTGATTTATTAGGCTACAATCTTCGTGATTATGAAGAGTTATTTGAGGAAAAATTCGAGTTGTTGATGAAGATAAATGATGAGGAAATAATAAATTGGAGTGGAGAGTTCCGAGCTTCTTTAAAAAATGCAAAGGTTCTTCCTCGTCCTGAAAAAGGTTTCATCCCGATTTGGCGAGCGGTTGGTGGAACACCAGCTAGTGCGATAAGGGCCGGTTATGCTGGTGCCCCAATGTTTATGGCTCACTTAGGTGGTCCAGCTTCTGCTTTTAAGCGAACGATTGATGCTTATAGAGAGGCAGCGAGAAGCAGAGGCTTTGACCCTGCAGAACTGCCAATTGCAACTGCCGGATTTTTCTATGCTGCAGAAACATCGCAGCAGGCTCTAAAAGATATGTATCCACATATTAATGAAGGGATGAAAAAGACGAACGGAACTGGGTTCCCTAAGCAGCAATTTGCCCAAGGAGTGGATCCCCATAATATTATGAATATCGGGAGTCCACAAGAAATCATTGAGAAAATTCTCTACCAGCATGAAGTTTTTGGACATCAGCGATACATTGCACAAATTGATTTTGGTGGAGTTCCATTTGAGAGGTTAATGAAAAATATTGATTTGATTGGTACAGAAATTTTACCTGCCATTAAAAAATATACACGAAAATCGGAGGCGTAAGGAATGAAGATTGTGGCGTTATCGGCTTCAAAAGTTGGCTCAAAGACAAGAACAGCGATGGATTACACTGTTAAAGCACTTTCGACGAAATACCCAGATGTTGAAGTGAAATTACTTGATTTAGCTGAATATGATGTTCAGTTTAGTGATGGAAGGAACTATTTGGAATATGAAGGTGACACAGGATATGTAACTAAAAGCTTAATGGAAGCAGATGCAATTATTATTGGGACACCTGTTTTTCAGGCATCCATTCCGGCTACATTAAAAAACATATTTGATTTATTACCTCAGAATGCATTACGTGATAAAGTTGTTAGTATGCTTGTTACAGCAGGTTCTTCAAAACATTATTTGATGGCTGAGCAACAAATAAAACCTATTTTAGCTTACATGAAAGCACAAATTGTGCAGACTTACGTTTTTATTGAGGAAGAAGATTTCTACCGGAAAGAAATTACAAATCATGATGTTTTGTTTCGAATTGATCGTTTGATTGAGGATACCATTATATTGAACGAAACCTTTACAGAAATACGAGAGAAGAAAGAAGAACAATACGAGATGGAATCGCTATAACACAAACGATCCAACAAGTAGCTGGCGCGATTGGTATTGCGGTAATGGTATCGCTTTTATCAGCAAAACAAAATAGTTTACTTAGCAACACAGACTAGGTTTTGTTAACTCAAAACCTGGTTTTTTTATGTTTGAAAATAAAAACGAGACATTTTATCCGATTTATATGTCAAAATTAATTGGTCATGATTCTTTTAAAATTTCAAATATAGTTTACAAATTTTAGAGGATTTAAGAAGTTTTTTACGAATAGTATAATAGTTATAGGTGACGGTTGAAATAGTAAAGAGAGTGGGGAGATGCATGATGGCGCAGCTAGATACAATGCACCCTGTATTAGGGAGAGTAATTGAAAATATTGAAAAAGTAATGATCGGAAAACGTGATGTGGCAACATTAAGCCTAGTTGCTTTGTTATCTGAGGGTCACGTTTTACTTGAGGATGTACCGGGCGTTGGTAAAACGATGATGGTTCGTGCATTAGCTAAATCAGTAAGTGCTGATTTTAAGAGAATTCAATTTACCCCTGATCTTCTGCCATCGGACGTTACAGGGGTATCGATATATAATCCAAAAGAAATGCAATTTGAATTCCGTGCGGGTCCAATTATGGGGAATATCTTATTAGCAGATGAAATTAACAGAACTTCGCCTAAGACACAGGCTGCATTACTCGAAGGTATGGAAGAAAGTAGTGTAACTGTTGATGGTGTTACAAGATTATTACCAAGACCATTTTTTGTTATGGCAACTCAGAATCCTATTGAGTATGAAGGTACATATCCATTACCTGAAGCGCAACTAGACAGATTCTTGTTAAAAATGAAAATGGGCTATCCAACAATCCAAGAAGAACTAGAAGTACTAAATAGAGCCCAAAAGTCAAAGCCTATCAATGAACTTGAAGCTGTTATTACAATTGAAGAGCTGATTGAACTTCAAGAAGAAGCTAAGCATGTTTTTGTAGAAGAATCTATTAAGCGATACATTATTGACTTGGTTGATCGTAGTAGATCACATTCATCTGTCTATTTAGGTGCAAGTCCACGTGGATCGATTGCCCTTATGAAAGCAGCACAGGCATATGCATTAATCAACGGTAGGGATTTTGTACTTCCTGATGACGTTCAGTTCTTAGCACCATACGTTTTACCACATCGGATGATATTAAAATCTGAAGCGAAGTTTGACGGGGTAACTACTGAAAGTGTTGTAACTAAAATTATTGAGCGGACACCTGTGCCTGTTCAAAGGACGTTGAATAGGTAAATGAAAATTTCAAAAAATCATATCCGATTATTTGGAAAACTATTACTGGTGCTACTCTTAATTGGTCTTTCCTTTGTTTATGCGATGTTTCAAGGAGGGTTTGTAAGCTGGTTTTTATTCTATAGCTTTATACCATTTGGTTTATACTCTATCGTTTTTACGTTTTTCCCAATGAAATCAATGCAGGTTAGTAGACAGACAAACCAAAAAGAATATATGGCTGGAGAGAAACTTATCGGCACAATTACAATTAATCGAAGGTTTCCGTTTCCGCTATTGTATTTGGTTGTGGAGGAGGACCTATCTCCTTCGTTGCTTCATAGTAAACAATCGAAAAAATCAAAGGTTATCCTATACCCAGGATTTAAACGGAATCTCACCTATCAATATGTATTCGACGCAATACCAAGGGGAGAGCATTTCTTTTCTGCAATAAGACTAAAGACTGGTGACCTATTTGGTCTAATTGAAAAAGAGGTTGTATTCACGTCGACCGATCGATTTTTAGTCTATCCCCACTATATTGAGATGATTTATCGTCAGTTAGAAAGTCGTTTCGAACAAGGAGCAACAGCCTCTAACGTTAAACTACAAAGAGACACGGCAATTGCGATTGGTGTTCGTGAATATAAACCAGGCGACCGTTTCTCTTGGATTGATTGGAAGACTTCAGCTCGTAAAAACGATATTATGACAAAAGAATTCGAACAACAGCAAAGCCACGATGTGGTTATTTTTATGGATCGTTCCAATTCACAATTATTTGAACCTGTTGTTACATTTTCGGCTTCACTTTCAAGAGCAATCTTGAAAAAAGGAGCACAGCTTGCGTTTATGTCCGTTGGTGAAGAACGCTCGCTATTTCCACTTCGTAGTGGTGAAATTCAATTACAGGAAATCTTTTACCATTTAGCTAAGGTACAGGATAATAGTACAATACCCTTTACGCATGTGATTGAGAACGAAGCTAAAAAGATGCAACAAACAATGACCTTCATGTTTGTCACTAGTAAGCTAACAGAGGACATGCTGCAAACATTTGAGAGATTGGCCTCTAGAAGCATGAACATAACTGTTTTTATAGTAAAAGAAAAGGTTGCTCAATTTACAAGTCAAGAGCTGAGTATTCTCGAAACACTTAGAAAACGAAATGTTTTTGCAAAGGTGGTTTATGAAGGGCACTATTCTGAAGTATTTTTTGAGGTGAGTAGATCATGACGGTAGATACAAGTCGTGCTAGAGATGGTCGAAGTCTATTTCTCCACATATTTGGATTTTTATTACTATGGGAATGGGTGCGACCTCTTTCAATCGTAACAGATACAGGTAATATTTATGTTTTTATTATCTTTATTGCTGCTTGTTTTTTATTAAACTTTTTACGGGTCCGATTATTAGTGGGATCGTTTCTAAAATGGTTTATTGTTTTCTTTATACTCCATGCCCTTTTTTATGATGGATTCTTTATTGATGTTAGATGGGTAAGTGAGTTGTTAGTTGATTTCTCATCCAATATTGGCTTAATTATGAATGCTAACTGGTTAGGGATGTCAGATGTTTTTAGGACGTTTTTGTTTTTAATGTTCTTATGGTTGATGAGTTATTTAATGATTTATTGGATTATCCTGCAACGAAGAATACTATTATTTTTAATTTTAACAATTGTATATATCACTGTATTAGATACCTTTAGTCCGTACGATGCTAAAGTAGCCATCGTTAGAACGATTATTATCGGGTTTATCATGTTAGGTATGCTGTATATTGAGCGTATAAGGGAACGAGAAGGTTTCCAAAATAGCCAGACAATACTTCTGAAAATGATTATTCCACTAATCGTGTTAATTGCTAGTTCAACAACAGTAGGCTTTTTTGCTCCCAAAGCAGCACCTCAATGGCCTGACCCAGTGCCCTATCTAACAGGCTATGGTAAAGGAGATAGTGAGGGAATGGGTGAAGGTATTAAGAAGGTTGGCTATGGAACAAATGATACCCAGTTAGGTGGACCGTTTATTGCTGATGACACTCTTGTGTTTACAGCAAAGGCTAGTAAAGGACAATATTGGCGTGTTGAAACGAAGGATGTTTATACAGGTAAGGGTTGGATCACCTCATCAAATCCCGTGAGAAGATCGTTTAATCAAGAAAACACTGTGTTAAATTGGTATGAGGAAAAGACAGGAAGAGAGTTAGCTGAGGCACATATTACTCTTAATATAAGATATAACCATCTTATATACCCATTAGAGCTATTATCTGTTCAAGCAGATCCTGACGTATTATTTAGTGTAAATCCGCTTACTGAAAAGATTAATACGATTCGGGGAACTTCTCCGATTTCATTAGAGGAATATTCGGTAACTTATAACTATCCGCAATTTCCAGTTGAGCAACTGCGTGACTTAAAGGATGAAAACTTTGGTATTAGTTTAGAGTCTAATGAAGAGTTTATTAAGCAATATACACAATTACCAGAGGAACTTCCTGAAAGGGTAAGAGAGCTAGCTGAAGAAATTACCGCTTTAGATTCTAACCGTTATCAAAAAGTTAGAAGTATTGAAAGTTATTTTAAGCAAAGCGATTTTAGCTATGATAGGAAAAATGTTGGAGTTCCGGGTAATGATGAAGACTATGTTGACCAATTTCTATTTGATACAAAAAGAGGGTATTGCGATAATTTCTCTACATCTATGATTGTGCTACTACGCTCTGTCGGTATACCAGCTAGATGGGTGAAGGGATATTCAGATGGAGAATATGTTGGTACGACTGAAGATGGATTACGTTCATATGAGATTACTAATAATAATGCACACTCTTGGGTTGAAGCTTATTTCCCTGGATATGGATGGATTCCATTCGAACCAACGATAGGATTTACGAACCCATCTGAATTTGTCTATGATTTGTCATTAAATGATGAAGAGACGGATGCGGTTCAAACCCCAGAAATCGAGAAACCTGAAATGCCAGAGCCAGGTCTAGAAGAAGAGGAAAGCGCAGGTTATACTCCTAAAGAAGAAAATTGGTTTGAAAAGCTTAAAATAGATACCTCAAACATCTCGTGGAAAGTAGTTATGGGATATATAATTTCAATCCTGCTAGTTGTTTTTATTATTTTTAAAACAAGAGGAAAATGGTTCCCGTTCGTTGCGATTTTGTTATATAAGTATCGTAAAAATGATAAAGTCTATTTTATTGCGTATAAAGTATTGTTAAAGCGTCTCGATTATTATGGACTAAAACGCAAAGAGGGCCAAACATTAAGGGACTATGCAGTTTATGTAGATAAATTCTTCAGTTCCAACGATATGAAGAATTTGACGTTAAGTTTTGAAAAGGCCTTATACAGGAGTGACAATGCAAAAGAAGAATGGATTAAGTCGGTAGAATTATGGGAAAATTTAATTAAAAAGACATCGTCTTGACCTTAAATATAAATCACTGTTAGAATTAACTCAATTTAATAGGTTACTATTTTTCCTTCATATATCCTCGATAATAGGGTTCGAAAGTTTCTACCGGGTTACCGTAAATAACCTGACTATGAAGGCAGACTATTCGATAGAGTTATTTGTACAATTTTGTACTATAGAACTAGAATTCTGCCTTCATTGAAAGCGGAACTCTAGTTCTTTTTTATATGGAAAATAAAGGATAAAGATAATTAAGAGTAAGACTGTTTTTTTTTATTACGAAGATATTGATATAGTATGTTTGTCGTTTGTTTAAATTTTATGATGAGGTGATAGATGTGCAAGGTTTTCAGCAATCCATCGTGGTTTTAGATTTTGGGAGTCAATATAATCAATTAATTACTCGCCGAATTCGTGAGTTTGGTGTGTATAGTGAGTTACATCCGCATACACTAACCGCTGACGAAATTAAAGAAATGAATCCAAAAGGTATAATCTTTTCTGGTGGACCGAATAGTGTTTATGGCGAGAATTCTTTTAGCTGTGATGAAAAGATTTTTGATCTAGGGATTCCGGTTCTAGGCATTTGCTACGGGATGCAGTTAATGACTAAGCATTTTGGTGGCAAGGTAGAAAAGGCTAAACATAGTGAGTACGGCAAAGCGACAATTAAAATTGAGAACGAATCAAGAGTGTATAGTGGTCTACCTGATGAGCAAGTAGTTTGGATGAGTCATGGAGATTTAGTTGTTGAAACGCCAGAAGGATTTAAAGTTGATGCAACTAGCCCATCTTGTCCAATTGCTGCAATGAGCGATGAATCACGTAATTTGTATGGTGTTCAATTCCATCCAGAGGTAAGACACTCGGTATATGGTAATGATCTTTTAAAGAACTTCGTATTTAATGTTTGTGACTGTAACGAAGAATGGTCAATGGAAAACTTTATCGAAGTAGAAATTGAAAAAATCCGCTCATTGGTTGGAGATAAAAATGTTCTTTGTGCATTAAGTGGTGGGGTAGACTCTTCTGTAGTTGCGGCCCTCATTCACAAAGCAATTGGTGATCAGTTAACATGCATATTTGTTGATCACGGCTTACTTCGTAAAGATGAGGCAGAAGGTGTAATGAAGACATTCAGTGAAGGATTCAATATGAATGTTATCAAGGTAGATGCGAAAGAGCGCTTCATGAACAAGTTAAAAGGTGTAAGTGATCCAGAGCAAAAACGTAAAATCATTGGTAATGAATTTATCTATGTTTTTGATGATGAAGCAACTAAATTAAAAGGCATTGATTATCTAGCACAAGGTACTCTTTACACAGATATCATTGAGAGTGGAACCGCTACTGCTCAAACGATAAAATCACACCATAACGTAGGTGGACTTCCTGAAGATATGCAGTTTGAACTAATTGAACCACTAAATACACTTTTCAAAGATGAAGTGCGTGCACTAGGAACTGAATTAGGGCTTCCAGACGATGTTGTATGGCGTCAACCTTTCCCAGGTCCTGGTCTTGGAATCCGTGTACTAGGTGAAGTAACAGAGGACAAGCTTGAAATTGTACGTGAATCAGATGCGATTCTTCGTGAAGAAGTGAAAAATGCTGGCCTTGAACGAGAAATTTGGCAATACTTCACAGTCCTTCCCGATATAAGAAGCGTAGGTGTTATGGGTGATGCACGAACATACGATTATACAATCGGTATTCGTGCAGTAACATCAATTGATGGAATGACTTCAGATTGGGCACGTGTTCCTTGGGATGTACTAGAGTTAATTTCAACAAGAATAGTTAACGAAGTTAGTCATGTTAACCGAGTGGTCTACGATATAACTAGTAAGCCACCAGCAACAATTGAGTGGGAATAGGTTGAAAAAGAGAAGAGTGCCTCACTTATACTCGTAGAAGATCATAAAACACGAATGAAACGAACGTTTATTTAATAAATGTTCGTTTTTTTATTGACTCTTGCAAATTATGCTGATACAATAACTACATAATTATATATTGTAAGAATATGTCGTATAATCTTGGGAATATGGCCCATAAGTTTCTACCAAGCTACCGTAAATAGCTTGACTACGGGATATCTAATTAAAAAAATTAAGAGTGATTCCTTTTTACTCTTCCTTTTTAATTGTTATTCCTTCTAGTCAAGCGCACGAGATTATCTCGGGCGCCTTTTATATTTTATTTTATTTTGATTAAACTATAAGGAAATAAGGGGGAGTCATACATGAAGAAGTATTTCCAGTTTGAAGAACTAGGTACGAATTATAAAAGAGAAACAATAGCGGGACTTACAACGTTTTTATCAATGGCATATATACTATTTGTTAATCCAGCGATGTTATCTTTAAGCTCAATCCCGGATTTACCTGATGAAATGAGAATGGATCCAGGTGCTGTCTTTGTAGCTACTGCAGTTGCTGCCGCGGTGGGGTCATTGTTAATGGGCTTAATTGCGAGATATCCAATAGCGCTAGCTCCAGGTATGGGTCTTAACGCATTTTTTGCTTTTAGTGTTGTTTTAACAATGGGAATTCCGTGGCAAACAGCATTATCAGGGGTTTTAGTATCAGGATTAATTTTTATCGTGTTAACACTCACTGGTGTTCGAGAAAAAATCATTAATGCAATTCCTTCTGAATTAAAATTTGCAGTCGGTGCGGGTATAGGGTTGTTTATTACGTTTATTGGATTTCAAAATGCAGGGATCATCGTAAACAATGATGCAACTCTAATTGGTTTAGGTGATTTAACAAACGGAAATACATTATTGGCAATTTTTGGTCTTGTTGTTACAGTTATATTAATGGTAAGAGGAATCACTGGTGGTATCTTTATTGGAATGATTATAACAGCAATCGTTGGGATGGCAACAAGTTTAATTGCTGTTCCAGAAGCTGTAGTAGAGGCTGTACCAAGTCTTACACCAACATTCGGTGCAGCCTTTGAAAACTTCGGTGATGTCTTTACTATCCAAATGCTAGTCGTAATCTTAACGTTTTTATTCGTAGACTTCTTTGATACGGCAGGAACATTAGTTGCAGTTGCAAATCAAGCGGGGTTAATGAAAGAAAACAAATTACCTCGTGCGGGTAAAGCGTTGTTTGCGGATTCTGCAGCGACAGTGGTAGGTGCTGTACTTGGAACTTCAACAACGACATCATATATTGAATCTTCTGCAGGAGTGGCAGCTGGTGGTAGATCTGGTTTTGCCTCAGTAGTAACAGCGGGCTTATTCTTACTAGCATTGTTCTTCTCTCCATTATTAGGTGTAGTAACATCTGCAGTAACAGCACCTGCATTAATAATAGTAGGAGTACTAATGGTCTCAACATTAGGAAAAATAGCGTGGGATCGATTTGAAATTGCAGTACCAGCGTTCCTAACAATCATTGCAATGCCGTTAACATATAGTATTGCAACTGGTATAGCAATAGGTTTTATATTTTATCCAATCACAATGCTTGTAAAAGGAAAAGCTAAAGAGATTCACCCAATTATGTATGGATTGTTTGTAATCTTTGTTCTGTATTTCATTTTCCTAACTGAATAGAGATAGAAAGGCACAAGCTTTATCGCTTGTGTCTTTTATGTATAAGTAGCATGGTAATAATTACCTTGTATATTCAGTTGACTCATCAATGATAAATTGATAATATAAGTGAGTCGCTTCACAGGAAACAACTTAAACAACTTTTTAATACTTGTTGACAGTGATTCTGATAGATGTTATATTATTTAAGTCGCCTAAGAGCGAATTTGATTCACAAAAAAGTTCTTTGAAAACTGAACACAACACAAGCGTCAATGTTTGTTTTAAAAAAATGAAGTAATGAACATCGATTAAGAAACGTCACGTCCTGTGACAACATCGATGTCAGCACTTCCATGTGCTAGTTCAACTCTATTGGAGAGTTTGATCCTGGCTCAGGACGAACGCTGGCGGCGTGCCTAATACATGCAAGTCGAGCGGTTCTTAGAAAGCTTGCTTTCTAAGAATAGCGGCGGACGGGTGAGTAACACGTGGGCAACCTACCTATAAGACTGGGATAACTTCGGGAAACCGGAGCTAATACCGGATAATATAAGAGATTACATGATTTCTTATTGAAAGATGGCTTAGGCTATCACTTATAGATGGGCCCGCGGCGCATTAGCTAGTTGGTGAGGTAACGGCTCACCAAGGCGACGATGCGTAGCCGACCTGAGAGGGTGATCGGCCACACTGGGACTGAGACACGGCCCAGACTCCTACGGGAGGCAGCAGTAGGGAATCTTCCGCAATGGACGAAAGTCTGACG
>NZ_JARFVC010000042.1 GCF_029193815.1 Cytobacillus sp. S13-E01 | reverse complement strand
CCGGAGCACGTGTTTATCATGAAAACAGGCAATCATGTCATGCAAAAGACTTCCATAAATACTCGGAGGGTTTCTTTAAGGAATTACCAAAGGCCATCATTTCTACTAAGAAACAGCCACGTGAACATAGTATTGATACCTTTGTCCACACGTATCGAAAGGACCATCCAGATGAACATGTACCTTGTACGAAGACGGTTTATACGTTAATTGGTCAAGGCGTTCTATCTATCCGTAATATTGATTTACCAATGAAAACGCGGATGCGGCCACGAAAGAAACAACCTTCTGAGCCAAAAGGTAAAAATACAAAACATCTCGGTCGAAGTATAGAAGAAAGAGACGCCTCTGTACTTTCACGAGAAGAAACTGGTCATTGGGAAGTTGACCTGGTAATTGGTAAAAAGACAAAAGGAGAACCAGTTATTTTGACAATGGTTGAGAGGAAATCTCGCTTCCTCTTGACGAAAAAGATTTGGGGTAAAGATGCGGAAACAGTTCAAGCTGCAACCTTACAATTGATGAAGAAACATGGATTAGAAGATTTCAAATCACTTACAACTGATAATGGATCAGAGTTTTCTACACTTTCTCTTATTGAAGAAAAAGAACCAGCCGTACAAGTGTTCTTTACGCACGCTTTTGCTTCATGGGAAAAAGGCACAAATGAGCGACACAACGGACTTTTAAGGGAGTTCATACCAAAAGGAGAGTCACTAAGAACTCTTACTTATAGCGACTTACAAATGTACACAGACGCTATTAATAATCGACCTAGAAAAATACTAGGCTACCAAACACCTGAGCAATGTATAGATCGTGAACTACATAGTGTAGCTTAATTTTTCCTTTTGTTGGTCAGATAGAATAAGTCTTGGAGGAGAGTTTATCAAGAGCCGCTACGCTCTTCCTCTTGACAAACTCTCCTCCAAGACTACAAAAAGCCATGCCAACAAAAGGAAAAAAATGGAGTGGAATATAAAACCCCCAATGATCAAAACCGGGATAAGTCCTTGATATCACTGCATTTTCAAGAAAAATTGCTATCTTAGATGCTTTTTATAAAAAATTATGCATTTAGTATTGCAATTTAGCGATTATTTTTTAATTTTCCTATTAAAATGTTTCTGTTTACAACACAATCATATTTCAGGTTCTTGTGCAGTTGGTCATTGTATATGATTTCGTCAGCCTCTTGTTGGACCAGTGATGTCATATTCGATAGAAAGATAGTCGCATAAAAATCCTGTTCGATTACGGCTTGATCATCGCCAATGAATTTTTGAATCTGCAGCTTATTCTTTAATTCATCATACTTTGTTTCAATCCCCCAGCGTTTAAAATAAAGAGCTTTGAATGCAGGTATATCAAAAGTTTCCTCGAAAAGATTGGTAAATAATATTTCTTCTACTCCGGAATCTAAAAAAAATTCTTAAACCTCGTATTTGAATCTTTTTTCCGTTCGATTTCATCTCCAAGAGTTGATCATGTATGTTCGGTTTCATATATCCTCTATAACTGTTGCTTGGGATTCGGATCACAAACTTAACTCCAGCATCCATAAGATATAAGAAGAAATCAAAAGATGGGTAACCCCGATCAAATAAAAAGAGATCATTTTTCAAACCACTAATCTTTAACGATTCGATTAATTGTTTCGCTGCATCTCGCTCACTAGTGGTATATTTTGAAATTAGTGCTTTTATTATCATATTATTTTCGATATCATAGATACAGGATGCCTTAGCTCTCGCAAGCTCAACCGAAGTGCCTTTACGAAGAACTATAGGTGTCCCTTAATTTTTTGGAGTTATTAATTTCAAGAATCGATGCATCAATAGCGCACAAGCGATATCCCATAAATGTTTTAAAGTCGTTTTGATTGTAAAACCAGTCAACGAGTATTTGGTGTAACTGAATAAGAGCCTTCGGCTTGATCTTTCTCCTAGCGGCAGTAAACCCTTGTTTACTAATCTTCGATTCACCCTCTAAAAATAGATTAAAAAAATCATCAAGTTCAAATTGTAGACTTTTTCTCACAAAATTAAGCAAAAATAAGATTGTCAATTTAAAATTCAGCTTATTTTTTCCCTCCCTAGTGAAGTAAGTAAGTTTCGCCCTTGCCTCGCACATGAAGATGAAATCATCCAATACCTTTTGTACAACTTCGACAGCCTCTAAAAACTTACTATTTTTCATAAAAAAAACCACCATTTCTCATTTGATATACCAAAAACTGGTATTCAAGTCGATTATGGTGGCATTTTTGAAATGTCAAGGCAATTTTGACCTATTTACGATAATAAAGGAAGCAACCCCATTCCCTAGACTTACATATTATGGAATCTTAAGTTAATGACATTGGATCCGTCCCGGCGTTTCCCTCTATAATAATTCTTCTGGAATATAAAATTCGCATTCCAACTTTTTAAAATCTTTTTTATCCCAAGTTAATATAGCAAGTTTACTATTAGATTTGCTCGAAATTAATGCATCAGCAAAATCAACATTCTTTTCCGAGTACATTTTCAGTGCATTGATTACATTGTCTTCCTCTACGTCAACATTTTCTGATTCAATTATATCTAATAAATATTCGGTTATTTTATATTTTTCCAACTTATAGTAAGATTTTAACAGCCAACAACATTCAGCGATTACCACAGTTGGAATCACTAATGTTAATTCATTTTTTTCAACCTTCTCAACAAGTTTCACTATTGTATTAAATTTAATTGGATCATCTTTGACTAGTAATCGTATTAGAACATTTGTATCGACTAGGAATCTATTCATATTCGATACCCTCTGATAGAGTATGTTTAGATGCTTCTTTATGAGCAACTTCTCTCATTTTTTCAAGGTCGATTTCCTCTTTAGAAGCAATTCTTCCAATTGCTTGACTCAATAATTTTTTCTTAACCGGCTTTATTCTTACTTCATCGTTTTCTATTAGAAATTTAAATTGATCACCCTCACTTAAACCCAGCTTTTCTCTTAGTTCTTTTGGTATTGTTATTTGTCCTTTACTCGTCATCTTCCCACTTACTAATTCCATTTTAACTTCACCTCTTACTTTTATTATGAGTATTACTTTCATTATAAGTATTACTTAGTGACTTTGCAACTTAACTGAACAATGTTTGTCTACTACGAGAAACACGGGAAGAAACACGGGGACGGTGGTCAAGCCTCCTAAAAGTGGTGATGTAAAAAAAACGGAGCGGTTTCTAAGGAAATGGCTCCCTCTTTCTAAATTTGTGTACTCCATTCAGTATGATCACTTGACATGGAGCCTCGTCACGCATGATACTCGAGCTAGGAAGCAGATGTCAACCACATCTAGCTCCCCAAAAAGAGTATCATGCGTTGCTTCACATCAAGTGGTGCATTTAATTTGTATACAACGTTCATTTTATAGGGACCCATTTCCTTCAGTGAATTGTTGGATCTGAAAGTTTACAGGAGATTGTCGATTTAACCGTTTCTGTCTCCTTGTATTGTTATAATTATTTATATATTGATGTATTTTCGCTTCTAATTCTTCGATACTTTGGAAGAATAAGGATGAAAAGCTTCAGTCTTTAGATGGGAAAAGAAGCTCTCAATACAGGCATTATCAAATGGATTGCCTGGGCGTGACATACTTAATTGAATTTCATACGATTCAAGTGTGTCTTGATAAAGTTTGGATGTGTATTGTCCTCCCCGATCGCTATGGAGAATTAGACCTTGCACATCCTTTTCTTTTTGCACAGCTTCGTAAACTGTTTTTATCACAAAATTTGTTTCAGTACTCCTATCCATTTGATATGCAATGACTTGGTTATTATATAAATCCATTATCGCAGATAAATGTAAGTTCGCTTCTCCAATTTGGAAAGTAGTAATGTCTGTAACCCACTTTTCATTATGCTTATTGGCCGAAAAATCTCTATTTAAAATATTTGGAGCTATCCTGTCAGTTTCTATCCGTTTATACTGATTATAATTCTTATAGTTTGGCTTTTTCCGAATGATTGATTGAATCTTGAGTTCTCTACAAAGCCTATAAACTTTCTTATGATTAATTTCCATTTGATACTCTTCTTGAAGTTCCATGTGTATACGCCGATATCCCCATTGTTTATCTGAATCCTCATATAATTTTAAAATTAATTCTTTCAATTCAGCCTCTTTATCTGTCTTAATATATTTCTTATATTTATAGTATCCACTTACTGATACCTTAAGAAAATCACAAAGTTCTGTTATGGTAAATCGATTCCTTAAAACGTCTACAACCTGGAATTTTAACTTTTTCCCTCCTTCATCAAGATTTCCTGAAACTTTTTTAGGACAGCATTCTCCATTTCTAATTTTCTAATGTATTGTTCTTGATCTGTATACTCTTCTTTTCGTCTTTTATTATCTAAATAGAATGATTCTCCTACTTTTCTGTATCTAAACCACCATGTCTTAATAGTTCCCACGCTAACGTTTAATTTGTTTGCAATTTGACTATAAGAAAGACCTGATTCTTTTAAGTTTATCGCTTCCAATTTAATTTCGAACGTATGATTATTTAATTTTTGACCTTTTTTACTCATAATAAATCACCCCTTATATCAATGATGCCCATCTGGGGGTTTCTTTAACATCTACTAT
Organism: Cytobacillus sp. S13-E01; assembly: GCF_029193815.1. GTDB lineage: Bacteria > Bacillota > Bacilli > Bacillales > Bacillaceae_L > Bacillus_BV. The sequence continues at coordinate 28,234 of NZ_JARFVC010000042.1, read as the reverse complement.
AAGGGGTGCAGGTCACGATTCCCGTGTTTCCACGTTACCAATTATGCTTTAAAAATAAGACTCAGTGAAATTCCAAAAATCCTTGCAGCCTGGCGTTGTGATAATCCATTAGTCCTCTTAACTTTGCGCAACACTTCATTTTTTTATCTTTAGGAAAACTCTTACCTTGGGCAATTTCAATTGGACCTAGCAGTTTCTTTATTTCCCTTCTTGCCTCTTCATCTGTTAATCTATTTTTTCCACTCTATCGTCTAGACATTGATCGTTATTTTTTCTTTCATTAAATTCTTTAAATAATTTTATAGCATTAGCACGATCAGTAGAAAAGATTCTTAAAACATAATGACAATCCACTGAGTTTTTGGGGCAGGTGTTTTTACCATAGTATTCACGACAGCTACTCCATCTCCATTCATCAGGCTGTTGTATCATCCTAGCTTTTACTTGATTTTGGTGAATATATCTTACAGAGATGCACATGATTACTTATCAGACACCAAGCATATACGGTCATTCCAGATTTAATTTTATATTTTTGAAAGACAACCAGAAATTTTATAAATTAGATAAATGGAAATAATTAGGTAAACACGAGATCCGTCCCGGAGTTTCCTGTATATGGGACTGGGACAAGGACCTGCTCCCTAGGTCCCTCTAAGAATAAAGCCTATTTTTGGGGAATATTTCAAATTCATGTTTATTGACAGTCATTAGTGCATATAATATAATGATCTTAGTGATCAGGCCCATGTTCCTTCCGAGGACTGGGCTATTTTTATGGGGTGAAAAGTAATGAAACCGTTCCAAACACACCGTCAGCAAATCTCCATTTTGCGAGGGAGAGGTCTAACCATCGACAACGGATCCACTGCTATGCGTATTTTCGAAAGAGAAAATTACTACAATGTAATAAATGGATATAAGGATTTATTTCTGGTTAAAAATCAAAACGGACAAGCAGTTACCCCTGAAACTTATATACAAAATACCACCATTGAAGAAATATATAGTCTATTCACATTTGATCGAGAGCTTCGAAATTTATTCTTAAAATACCTGTTAATCTTCGAAAACAGCATGAAGTCCAAAATTTCTTACCGATTTAGTGAAAAATTTAAGGAACCTCATGCATATCTCCTATTTAAAAACTACTCGACTTCGAACATGAACCAGGTCCTAGACCTTATTGCTATCATATCAAATAAAATAAAGCATAAGTCTAAGGAGAGAAATAACAATTCTATTAAGCATTATTTATCTGTGCATGGCAACGTACCTTTATGGGTTTTAGTAAACGATTTAACCCTAGGAAACATTTCTAATTTTTATCAAGCTATAGACGATTCTTTAAAGGACAAGATTGCTAAAGACTTCTCCTTACAATTTAAAAGGGATTATGGTGCAACATTCCAAATTCCGAAAGAATCAATTGTAGATGTTATAAAAATTGCTAATTTGAATAGAAATTTGTGTGCACATGAAGAAAGGCTTTATAATTTCAAGTTGCACCATCAAACAAGAACTAGACACAACTCTCAATTATTGTCTATTCCTGGCCATTTGCTAGATGGTAGATTATTTACGATGTTTGCTTTATTAAAATTAGTACTTCCTAAAAAAGAACACAAAGAACTAAAAAGCTCCTTGGATAAGTTGTTCAATAGTTATCAAAATAAATTTACATCTGTTCCATTTACCGATATATCAACAATTATGGGCTTTGACGTTAATTGGAAAACCTATTTTTAAACAAGAAAAGCGCAGAGTGCCCGTTCAGCCACGTATGGACTGGACTGAGCCGACTGAGATAAAGTGAAACTTCAATCAGTGGGGACTTTCCACTGATTGTTAGTTGAACTTATCTGACCTTTAGGGGCAGTTAATTCCTCAGTGAAACTTCTTAGGATTCTCCTAAATTCAAGGTTGAGGTCCTACTGCCCCTTAAGGTGAGATAAAGGAAACACGGAGGGCGACAGCGATCCGATGTTGACTTATCGTAGGGAGGCGAGGGAAGTCCACTAGTCTCTGGCGCTCGGAGCTAGACACAAAAACTAGGTTCAAATTTTGTACTTTCTTACCTTTTAAGAAAAGCGCAAGGCGCCCGCCTACCTTTGACAAGCATAAGACGAGCTGGCTGGAAGGTTGTTCTTTAACCTTCCGGACGGATTGGCTTATGACCTCGAGCCGATGAAGCCTGGAGCTGTATACCAAAACTAGGTAAAAGTTTTAAACTTTCTTACCTTTCAAGAAAAGAAAACCCACCAAGTAGCTATATAAAAATAAATATGCTAACTCGGTGGGCTATTTTGTACCTATATTCATTTTTCTTTTTCACGGCTTCCCTTCTTCTTCAACCGCCAAGCCATCACGCCTTTCCATATGCAGTGAGCTGCGTCCCAAACTTCAAATGGTAGATAATCCTTCCATCTAAATGAATTACTCCCTTTTCAATAATTCGGCTGAAAATATCAGGCCGGGTTTCTTCCTTTCTTTATCTGATTTAATTTCCTGAATGCCTTCCAATTCTAATAAACCACCTTGAATCTAATACTTCAGATATTTCCACAAGATACTATGAAAAAAGAGCCACCCCTCACTAGAAGGATGCCTCTCCCTATTACGCTAATTCAACATCTGATACATTACGCTCAACAACGCGAGCACTGTGTTTCGCAACAAACCCACCACCTGAGCTTGTGAAAACATCATTAGCAACAATTGTATCCATTGCGGCTGATACAGCAGCTGCATCGATTGGTTCAATTGGGTTTTCAATCGTAATTTTTGCAAGCTTACCTACTAAGTTTGTAAACTGCATTTCTAATACCTTTGCCATTATTCTTACCTCCTTTCTTTAAGATTTTTCATTGATTACTCTCCTAAAACGAAGGAATCATTTTTCTCAATCGTGTTAAGTGGTAACGTTTGTAGACCTACAATCGCCTGCGCTACTGCAAAAAGTTGTTCAGCTGTTGCATCTGGTTTGATGTTGTTGTAATTTTTACTCTTTAATTGCGGCTTCCCTTCACCATCAACTCCATTTTCTAACACTAATCGAAGCTGTACATCCTGTAAGTACGTTTGTGCCATGTCTCTCACCTCCTTTCACCCTAGTTATAGGGACGAAGGTGCAAAAAGGTGGCATGAAGTTAAAGCTTTTTTAAAAACAAGATTTTAGCTGGAAGTTAGGTTGGTAAGTCGATGACGATACGTGACCGACTCGCTATACGATAAGGGGACAAAAAGAAAAAGAAAAAGAATAACAAACAGTTCTCTATCTATGTAGAGTGAAATATCTAGAAAGGTAGATTTCAACACTAGAAAAAATTTTTTATCTCCATGCCACCTTTTCCACCTCTAACTCCTATAACTAGTGTGAAAGGGTGGTGTAATAGCATGAAATTTAAATCTGCAAGCACAGAGAATTATAAAGAGCTTTCACAGTTTAGTTGTTTAGAGGAGTTTAATAGTCATATTGAAATGTGGATGGTATCACATAAAAGAGAGTTTTCGAAAGGTGAATTGGTTGGATTTAAGAGGTTAGTTCGGTTTGCTGCAAAGTATCCTGGTGTATGTAATGCAAGAATCGGAACGATCTTAAAAGCGATTCATGAGAATTACAATGGACAAGGTATTTCTCGTTCGACGTTTAAGCGGATGATTCAAAAGGCTATCAAGATTGGGATTTTTTCTGTGCATGAGACGGAGCGTAAGAACGGTTCACAGTCTAGCAATTTGTATATTTTCAATCATTTTCCGCAAAATGAACCACCTAAAACGGAAAAAGTGAACCACCAAGAAACTAGCAATCTTTCTAAAACTAAACAAATTAATAATACTAAACGTAATGACGCTGAGCTAGATTACACATATACGAATGATCGTGTACCTAAGACATTTGTAGATTTAGCAAAATGCTTTTTCCCAGATGCCAAGACAATCGAAGAATATTGGAAAATGACAGATGTTGCTGCCTATCGGAATAACCGTGAAAATGAACAAGGTACTGTGCTTGATCTATCAATTGAATCCTTTAAGCAAATGATACGAAAAGGTAAACTACATAAGGTGCATAATCCTATTGCCTATTACTATGGCATCCTTACTAAAAAGCTGTACCAAACGTATTACCAGGAGTTACATGAGCTAGAGAAGGAAATAGAAATTAGAAGCGGAAACGATGTATCGCAAGATCATCCAAACTATTCAAATCTAGCTCTTATGAGGGAGTTGCTTTTTTAGTCTACTTTACGAATGGTATAAATCTAAACCAGTAAAGATATTACCCGAGATTCTTTGTTGCAATAGCTGAAAACACAAGGATTGCCTCCTCTAGTTCCCTTTCAGGCGGTGCACAGCAGCAAAGTAAAAGGCTACTCCCATTCTACTTTTCGACATATTTACTATTACAAAGTAGAAAATACTAAAATTACAGTTACATACTCTATAGTGTGTAATACGAAAAAAATACTCGCTATAGTTTGTTAACCTATTACCATCTCTAGGATTAACTAAGACTAGAGGTGATTTCATGTATAATCGAAAAGTTATTTGCTCAAGAATTCGGAAGATTCGAAACGAAAAAGGGATAAGTCAAGTAAGATTAGCAGAATTAACTTCTGTTTCAACTAACTATATTGGAATTGTGGAACGGGGGAAAAGTCAGTTACAATTGATGTTCTGAAAAAAATTGCTTCTGCTCTTGATACTATTTTTGCAGAATTATTGAGCTATTCAGAGCTTCTTGCTAAGAATGTTAGTACTGAAATAGTAATTGAAATCGTCGAAAAAATTGCTGGACAACCATATGATGTGCAACAGGATGTGCTAAAAATAGTAGAAATCTATTTAGCTGGAATTGATCGATATAAATAGTCAAAAAGCTATAGCATAGGAAAAATTGAACGAGGGGCACCAACTCCTGGTAGCAACACCTTGTTTCACCTTTCAAAGGTGTTAAACCTGGATTTAGAAAAGCATCGACAAGAAGTAGAAGAAATGCCAGGAGAATCCATCTCCCTAGCCTTCTAATTTGGGACAAGGAACCTGTCCCCTAGCTCCTCAATGTATCGGTATTTATCTCTTAAAACTCTATCTGAAATAGTTTAAACCCTTCCCAAAAAATAACTTGTGAAATATTTCTGTGAAACAAGAAAATTTGGGTGGTGACCGACACCAAAAACTAAGAATGTTGCCACCTTTTATGTCGAATTAAATATTATTAACTCAAGAATGTACAGTATATTACATTTAACTACAAATTATACCAACATGAGTTGTAAATTTGCATGAATTTGTTATACTATAGTTAAACAAATCACACGCAAAAACTGTTAACATGTTGTTAAAGGAGTGATTGTATGTGTTCAGAAAAGGAGAATGAAGACATGAGTGCTACTCTTAATCAACTTTATAGCCCATATAAGTCTTTAGAAGAATCTCTCAAAGAAATGAAAAACATGCGTCAAGGGAAAAAGGAAAAAAGGAACTGGCGTAAAATGATGAAAGATATTAAAGCAGATATGGATGAGGGGAAGTTATAGTGTGTTATGAGGTAATTCCCACAGACCAATTTGAAAAAGATATAAGATACTACATCAAGAGAAAACGATATAGAAAAATCATGGATGACATTGAACCTGTATTAGCTAGGTTAGAAGAAGGAATATTTCTAGGTGATGAAATAAGTGGTTTAGATTTTCCCGAAAATGAACATAGTTATAAAGTTAGAGTTGCTAATACAAGTGTAAATGTTGGAAAGTCTAATGGTTTTAGATTAATATATTATGTTATAAAAGACGATAAAGAAATATATTTGTTAACTCTCTATTCCAAAAAAGACCAAACTGATATTTCAACCCAAGAGATTGAAAGTTTAATAAAGTTGCATTGTACATAAAAGACTTTACTAATGTCCTAGGAATGTTAGTAAAGTCTTTTTTTTCGTTGTTGAAAAATGATACAGACTTACTTTTGGTTATGATGGTTTGTATCATGGAACCATGGGGACGAATCAACCAGATTCTCGATTTTAAACAGCATCAATTTGATTGGGAAAACAAGTTCAATAAGGGGATAATATTTGGTGATGAACTATTAGCAACTGCCAATATTAGACCGACTACTGCATCATGCCACAATATTTAACATAAAAGGAGACCCTTATAGGATTCATCCACGAACCTGACTAAACTAATGCACTTTCGTGCTTTATGCTATGTCGTTAGAAGTTTTTGGAAAAAATAGTGGGACAAGGACCTGTTCCCTTGTCCCTCATAATTTAACCAATTGAAGTAATTAGGGAAACACGAGATCCGTCCCGGTGTTTCCTAAATAACTGAATGCTTTATAAACCTAAAAGATTATGAAAGTCTTAATCTGTAGGGCTTTTTTATCAAGGTATATACATTGGTGTTCATTGGTAAAAAACAAGGCTAGGGTAGTAAAATCAAGTGGTCACAATCAGCATGTTGGAAATATTTGAGAAAACACGAGAACCGTCACCGTGTCTCATTTTTTTGCCTCTTTTCGTATGGTGCCTATTTTTTTATCACTTCTTGTATCTCTACCATCAGAATTTCTAATAGTACCAGGGGGTAAACCATTCTTTTTCTCAAAAGTTCCAACAGTACAGTCACTTCTAGTTTTTCTCGCCAATTAAACCAATCCTTTCCTATCACTGTTAAGTCTTATAAGATAACCACTACCTGTTCTTAGGGAGATATGCAGTAAAAACAACTATATTATTACTCTACCACGCAGCACTTTCGTGCCTTTTAATACTAGGGTCAAAGCAACAGAATTATGAATCCTTGGATTCCATGCAAAATCCAATGGAACTCATCAGTTAGGCTTCTTTATACCTAAATAGTTATTATTTGGTTTTACTTCAAATTCATTCTCTTCAATTTTGAAAATATCTTCAGCTTTAAATTCCTTTGTCTTTTCTCTAACAAATTCCGTTGTCTTTTTAGTCGCATTTTCAAAAATTTCAGCCATTTTCTTAATATCATTTGCACACTCTTCAGCTTGCTGCTTAAAAAAATCAGATTTAAATTCATATTCTTTTCTTTCTTCATCGGTAGAAGATGATCTTGCGTGGTTATGGTACTCAGTAGCTTTTTCATAATTCTCTTTAGCCTTTTGTGTTTGTCTCTCATTGTATTGTTTTGTTAATAAGGTAACAATAATTGCTATTATTTCCTCACCATATCTTATTAAAAACTTTAAAATAATAGGCCAAGCTTTCTGTACAAACCAAATAAGTATTTTCTGAAACATTTACAATCCCTCCTATATTTCTACATTAATTTTAATAGAAAATATAGGAAATTAATAGCTTAATAATATATTTATTTATGATTAAGTATTTTAACCTGCTGAAACGTGTTTGGTAAGTGTAACTGGCTAAAGCCGTAAAATAATTAGCTCGTTAACTAGGTGCTTATAATACGAGGAACTGCCTGCCCTTTTGCACCAGATTAATATAATGATGAGCGTGGCCTACAAAAAGTACAACAACACCTTCATGTTTAGAACATTAATGAAACAATATATCCATACATGGGTATGGACAAGGGACCTGTCCCCTACATCCCCATTCGGGATTTCATGTATTTAAAACTGAAGTAGACATGTGAAATCAGATTATTCGGAGGTAACTAGCAACGAAAACTGCTGGGACAGGGGACTACGTCCCATAAATTAATCGAATGGGAATAATTAGGGAAACACGAGGTCCGTCCCGATGTTTCCCGATGTTTCCTAATTCGGGAAAAGGTACTTAATCCAACCTATAACTTACCAACCCACTCTTCAAATGAATCATTCTGAAGCCTAATAAGGCTTTCTCGCATTTCAATGCGAGTTGTTTCGGTATATTCTTGTAGTTTAATAGCTTTCAGGACGTTACCTATACAGCGATAGGCATCTTCATATCCTCTTTCGATGAGGTAATTGATTTTGTTCTCGTCAAAATTCATAAGGCTGGATAGTTTTCCTTCAGCATACAAATCTTCTGCTGGTCGAACTTCTATAATGGAAGTATTTTCGTATTCTTTTCGATCCCAAAATGATCCGTGTTTTAAATGAACAACAATCGCATGTGTACAACCAGCATTAACAAGGGGTTCTAGCGGTGTGTTTCCTTTGCTCATTTTCGCTTCTCCTAGACCACCATCTCGATATGTTTTGCCATTAATCTGTTGACTATCATAGGCTAGTGGCAGAGCAGCGCTTGCTAACAGGGCATTGTTTCTATCTTCTACCGATAGGCTTTGTAAGTGAATATAATCAGAAGAACGATTGTTTTTTATCCTTAACGTTGCTCCTACGAATTCCAGAAGATCCAAAACTGTCCCATTACTTTCATATAATGAAATCCATAATGGCTTTCCGTTATCTAACAAATCATTGCTAATATGATCCTCTAGTAATGATTTTAACGAACCATTATCAAGAATACCCTTTTCTACCGCTGGCCTAAGTGGACTTCGAAGTAGCATACCTAAATAATTACTAGTTGATGAGTCCAAAGCAATCTTGTTCAATAACTGATGATGAAAACCCATCATCGTTCTTGCTCCAATAAAGGCTTTTAAACCTGAATAAACGAGACCCATCCCGATTAACTTTGGGTTTGCTTTTATCATTTTATCCTTACTAAGAGACCGCCAAATACCTTCTAATCGTGTTGCCCCAGCTTCAATCGAATCAGATGCTGCTAAGAATGCTGCGTTAAGTGCTCCTACACTTGCTCCAGCAAATAAATCTGGCTCGATCCCTGCTTCAGCAAGATACTTAGTTACACCAACTTCGTATGCACCTCTTGCTCCTCCTCCAGATAAAACGAGACCAACCGATTGCCCAGCGCCATTACGCATAAAGACGTTCCCCCGTTTCTTTGATTAGGTGCTCACTTAATCTACTGGATGTCAAAACAATTGGAGCACCCTTCTTCAACTCAATCAGGTTATTGCTTTTTGAAGCTACCAAGACCATTTGAGACAATGAAATATCTCTTTGAGCAGGACCTAGTAGGGATTGAACCGCTTCCTTCTGTAATGCTGGAGCAGTTGTAATATGCTCCAGCCAAGTTTTTGTTGGAAGAATTGTTTTACCGCTGTAACCTGTTAGTTTTTTCATCTGAATGATGCACCTGTCCCGTAGTTGATTTCGGAATTCTGGATCTAATTTATCGTATTCACCAAATGGCGACCAATATAGTTCCTCTAAAACTAACAATAATTGAATTAAGGGCGAAAAGCCTCTAAACCGCGTACCTGATTCCCACGAGTAAAAAACATTATCTAAAGCAATCATTGCACTTTGGCGTAAACCTAGCCGCTCTATCTCTTCCTGGAATCTAGTCATTTTCTGGTTCGATACCAGAGCAAACTGGTTAAAACGTTCTTCAAGTTCTTCCACCTCTGAACGAAGTTTCAGGTGTGATTTGACAAGTTTTTCAATTCCTTGACGGGTTTCATAGAGCTTGTCGCTAACAATAGTAATCGCACGATACGTTTCCAATTGATGTCCTTGTAATTGCTGCAGCCAAATATTTACCGTTTCGAGAGATCTTTGGAATTGTTCATCGACTCTTTGTTGTCTTTCAAACCTTGTCCCCGTAATACCATCCCAGAAGCGTGAGAAGAGACTCCCTCTTTTTGATCGTACTTGAAGATGATCGTTAGAAACTTCTAACCCATTAATAAAATCAACCATCATTTTTTCCTTGAGAATTGGGAGGTTATTCACAAATTCTTGAATCTCATTTTCAGTGTTTTTTTCAACTGACTTCATTAACTTTTCACCAACTCTTTATATGGTTTAAGCTCACTAATGCCTATTTTCAGTGGCTCACAATCTTTAATATGTTCGGTTGCGTCTTGCCTGGCAGCTTTCATGGCATCTACTAAAGCTACCAGCTCATCTTCCTTTAACTGTTGGTTTTTTAAAGCATCCAATAAATCACCACGGAAGCGTTCTAAATAGGACATCAACCCTTCAAAGTAAAGATCTACTTGAGAACGGAGCTCTTCATTTACATATTGTTTGATTTCTTCCTGAAGCCCTTTGTTGCGATAGGTTAATTTTTCTAAGAATTGCTTCTTGATGCTTCGTGTATCCACCTTATAAACATCTTCATAATACTTATAGGACTCTTTATGTTCATAAAGAAATAGTGTGTACCATTTTCTCTTAGTACGGGTACCTGTGCGTTGTTCACTGTCTTTTCGAATCGAACTCTTTTCCATTTCATCAAAATCAATTTTAAACGTTCCTATTGATGGTTTTGGGAAGGAAAGCTTTAAATTAAATGCCTCATCCATTCGCTCAGATGCTTGGTTCAGGACTGGAGAGATTTTCTCTTCAATACTCATCCACAAACCTTTTTGCATCGCCATTACCGATTGATTAAGGGATTTTTGAACAGCTTTTGAGTAGTTCTTATTTTCAGAGTCAATCACGCTCGCTAACTTTGAAACAAACTCTTGCGCTTCACGTTCATTATCAAACACATTAGGAGAGTTAGGATCGAAATTAATCGAGTTATTTGACCTTGAAGAGTTACTAATAGCATCTATCACATTTCCAAAAAAACCATTAGTCTGTAGCTTTTCATTTGATAAAAGACGCTGTTCCTTCTTTTTTCTTTCCTCTAGTTTCCCATTCGCAAAGAAATGTTCTATTTCATCATTAAGTGCCTTGCTAGTTTCATGAAAAAGCTTATAAAGCTGGTTTTCAATCATCACTAACGATTTTGTCGCTGACTTTTGAGCTTCATCTTTTACTGTTTTTATTCCATTGATATCTGCTTTTAAATCTTCAATATGCTTCTTTAAGTCCTTCATATTTTTTTGTAAAGCCGTTTCACGTAATCCTAGTGTATTAATGATTTGCCTATCATAATTAAGCATTTTATCAATAGCTGATGTTATACTAATGAGCGCCGAGTTATTAAAAGCATGCATAATGACATGGTCTAGAGGCTCTTCGAACAGACTATCTACCCAAAGATCTTTTGCACTATCTTTTACCTCTTCACTATCCGTTATCTTTTGTTCCCATCTTCGTCCAAGTGCTAAATCACCAAAGTCTGCTACCCATTCATGATTCGTATGGCTTGGCAATTCCCCATGTCGTTCCAATTCATTTAGAGCTCTATTTGCCAAGTAACCAAACTTACTTGAAACGGGATGAACACGGCCTGATTCTACCTTGCCATTAAACAGCTGGTGACAGACATACTTTTGCAATTCATCCTTATCCATCCCATTGCGATCCCGCTGATCAAATTTATTAACTAATATGTAAAGACGATCATCGCTATTATCCACAACATCTTGTAGGGATGCTCTTACCTCTGCATCTGCTTCAGCATTTAACTGTGTATAATCCATGACGGCCATCACAGCAGACGCTTTTTCTATTTGCTCTTTTAAAATCCCTTTCAAATGGCGTGCACCAGCCTCATTTGGTCCAGGTGTATCGATAAGTGTAAATCGCCCTTGAGCCTTTGTACTATTTTTTAAATGGAAAAACTCAACAAATATCGTTGGAAACTCTTCAATACTGTCATATGCAACCAGAGGAGAAGACAAATTTAACTCGTCACAAAGACGAGAGATATCATTTAATTTTTTTAAAAAATGATAGATTTCATCGACACCATTATATTCTTTTTCAATATATGTAAAAGCACCTTCCATTATCGAACGAATTAAGCTAGACCCATCAACAGTACTATTGGCTTTCAACTGTTCCAGCATGCCTTTTTGAACATATCCCAAGAGACTATCTTTAAGACCTTCTATTGATTCGTTAAATGGTTCAGGTTTGTGAAAAATCAATTTAGGAATCTCTTGACCAATGGAGTGTGTTATTAATGTAGGCAGCGTCGTCATTGGTTGGTTTCGATTTGGCAAAACCTCGGTTCCAACAATAGCATTGATGGTAGTAGATTTGCCAGCCTTCATGGTCCCAACTACTGCGAGCGTCATTTCTAATCTATTTACTTTATACTCTTCTTCTTCTAACGTCTTGTTCCATAAATTCGCTTCATCTTGATCTAAATTACGAAGCTGTTGATCATTTCTTTCCTGTAAAAAACCAGGTATATCTAAAAGTCCCGTAACTATTCTCTGTTGCTGCTCTAGTAATCTAAGAACTTCTTCCCTAGTAGATTCAATTATTTCATTGTACATATAACTCACCTCTTCGATAGTGTTTACTAGTAATTTATTACTATATTAACATATTTAAGGAAAAAGGAACTATACCTTTGTAAACACGAACTTTAAATGGTACATGTGAAGATGGATAATCCTCCTGGCTCTCAAAACAACGTATCCAAACCTGGCCCGTCTTTTTTTCCATAACAAACTAAGGCACAACTGGGGAAACACGGGGACGGTCCTCGTGTTTCAAAAAAGATGATTAATTTAATAAATGAAAATGAATGTTTGTAGATTCGATTGGAGAATAAAAGAGGGGGTGAGTGAAAATGAAAGTATTGAAGAAAAGCAGTTTGTGCGGTTCTTTATTGATATTCAGCAACTGGTTCTAAATCCCTTCAAATTTCCCAATGTTTGTAAATTAGTAAGAATGGGAATAATTAGGTAAACACGAGATCCGTCCCCAATGTCATTAAAGAAGTAGAAAGCGAATTTGAACCTCATAAAGAGGATGATTCAAAGTAATCCCCTATAACCTCTGATTACTACACACGTGAAGCTTCTACTAACATGTAAATCTTCGAACTTATATTACCAGTAAAACCATCCCTCTAAAAAGGAGTTTCTAGGAATGAAAGTAATAGTATCAGAATATGACATTAACCAAAGTACAATGGCTTTATTACCTGTAGCACATATCGATTATTCGACCATTGTAGTAGAACAAAATGGACAGCTCTTTGTAAAGAAAACACCTCTACAACTAATAAAAGCTGCCTGCTTAGAGGGTGGCGCTAGCTATGAAGGAAGACGTGCAGCCGTCACCCATTTAACCGGTGCGATGCAAAAAGTACCGATTCCGATTAACCAACTAACTAACATCTTTGCCTTTCCCACACATTCTCCAACTGTTTTTCACTGTTCCTGGATATTCTACCATCATGTAAGAACTATTAAACCACCTGAAAATCCAGCAGACACAACAAAACAAGCTATTATCCATTTTAAAAATGACCTACAACTACCCATGAGTGAATCCACTATACATTAAATAAACAAATGCAACGAACCGCCGTATGTATACTACAACTTACACATCCAGTACAAGAGATGGTGTTGCAGCCGTATGATAGGGTTTAATTTAACTAACCAATTAATGTTAAAGCGATAGTTAAATGAACACACCCCGGATTGTCTGACTAACAATTGGGGGCGCTTATTCTTAATTCTTGATAAAAGTAATACTATTCTCAAAGTGGTACACCATGACTCTAACAACATCCATATGATGTGGACAACCTACTAAACAAGCTTATTCGTGGTGATATGTACCCAAAATTAAAACGTAACATGTGTACATGGTAATGGGACGAGGTAACTGTCCCCTTGGACCTTTTCTAGTTTTCCTGAAAAATCAAAAATATTTATAAATTAGCCTAATGGAAATAATTAGGCGAACACGAGTACCGTCCCCGTGTTTCCACTCCGACAAGTTTCGGGCGGTGACTGTACCCAAACTACGACTTTTCGTATAATACAACATGGCAATTATCTACTTCATCTTTAAGCTTTTTTGGTGCTAACGATAGATTTATTACATCTATTTTCAAGAGTGTTTCTAACTCTTCTTCTATCATATCTGTAAATGTTAACCAGTCCATTGAGGATATATTGGGTGCTATTATAGCCAAATCAATATCCGATCGTGCCCTGTGGTCACCATAGGCTCTCGAGCCAAACAAAAGTATCTTTTTTATATTGGGGAATCTTGTTGCTATTGAAGTTATTTGAGATATTAAGTTAGATGCAAGCATTTTATTTGCCTACTTTTTTTCGTAAGATATTGAGCGTGGACTTCATTTCCGGAAAATACTCTTTGATGTTATGCAAAATCTTAAGTGCTGCTTCTTCATCATATGTATGTGAAGTTTCGTTTCTGTCCTTTAGCATTTGAAGCCAAGCAATTTCATCATTAAGCCACCCAATTTGATACGCTTCTTTGAGGGTTTCTCTTGGTGTCTTTGTTTCTATCCCTTCAGAAGCTAATATTCGTTTGAGTGTTTTCCAGTAGAGTTCAATTGTAAATTCAAACCGTTGAATCGTCCCGTCAACTAATAAACTATTCGATAAATCTTCCGCAAGGGCTTCCTCAAGTCTTGTAAGTGCTTGTTCTAAATTACCCATGCTTTGCAACAGCTTACGATTACTCACTTTCTCATCCCCTTCTAAATCATTGTCCTTTTTCTATATTATACATCTACCGCATTTAAACAACAATGCTTAGACATGCGGGAGAAGTCCTTCGGGTGGTGTGATTATAAAGAGAGGATGGAAACATGGGGACGGTCCTCGTGTTTCAAAAAAGATGATTAATTTAATAAATAAAATGAATGTTTGTAAATTCGATTGGAGAATAAAAGAGGGGGTGAGTGAAAATGAAAGTATTGAAGAAAAGCAGTTTGTGCGGTTCTTTATTGATATTCAACAACTGGTTCTAAATCCCTTCTAGTTTTCCTGAAAAAGAAAAATATTTGTAAATTAGTCGGAATGGGAATAATTAAGGAAACACGAGATCCATCCCCGTGTTTCCTCGGGCAGTTTGTGAAAAGCCAGTTTTTGCGTTTGTCATTTCATATACTTTATTTCAGGGTTTATTTCATGTATAATAAGAAATAATAAAAAGAGAAGCGTTGGTAGCGCTTCTCCCTGCAACCTCTACCGTCTGGGTGATGGTTGTCAAAATTACTTGTTAGTTTTTCGAGAACCACCCTTTAGCTTGCGACGGCGTAGGGTGGTTTTCTTGTTATCTAGTACGTTTTTTCGAAAGACATGTGCAGCAACTTCTCGCACAATCCCCTTCAAAATTTCACGAATGATTTCAAGAAATGTTTCCATGATTATCACCTCCTTCCCAAAATGGAAAGAAGAATGACAACCAACCACCCTCACAATATTCAGTTGCACTTTCATTCTATCAAATACTAATTCAAATAATCAACAAATGAAAATCTTTCTCTCCTCAGAGTTATTCAATTGATCTCTTAATCCCTGGTAGATACAGGAACAAACTCACTGCGTTACAATCAGTACAGTAGCATAATAGAAAAATATATTACTCCATTTCTTCATCTAGCACTGTCGTGCTTTATATTCCCGGGGTCAGATTATTCGAGTGGTGCCACCGGCACCAGTTTGGGACAAGGGACCTGTCCCCAAATTTTACCCGTTGTCCATCCGGACTATTCCACGATCGTAATAGAGCAAAGTCGTCAGCTTTCTGTTAGGCAAACACCGTCACAAATAATAAAAGAAGCCTGTCTAGACGGTGGATCAACCTATGAAGGAAGAAAGAAAGTCGTTACTCATCTAACAGGGGCCATGCAGAAAGTTCCGATACCTATCAATCCCCTATCCAACATCCAAAAAGATGCTACAACTCAATCAAACATCCTCTTTAAAAATGAACAGTATCTATCTATGAATGAATCACACTATACAATACAAAAGCAAATGCAAAGAGCTGCAATTTGTATACTGCAGTTTACTAATCAGACAACAGCATGATTTTTTGTGGTTATGTAAAAAAAACCTTTAAACTAGTTTATCCGGGGTGTGACACTGCATCCAAAACAAGAGAACAGACTATTCATCCACGAACCTGACTAAACTAATGCGCTTTCGTGCTTTATGCTATGTCGTTAGAAGTTTTTGGAAAAAAATAGTGGAACAAGGACCTGTTCCCTTGTCCCTCATAATTTAACCAAATTGAAGTAATTAGGGAAACACGAGATCCGTCCCGATGTTTCAGATGTTTCTAGATTGAGTGTATTAGAGGCTAGGTCAATTTGAGGAAGAGCCATGGGGAAGGATTCCATGAAATACAAAGAAGTTTTACTTTTGGGGGAATTCTAACCAAGTCTTCTTTTTATATTTTCGATCTCTCTTTCATTTCTGGCTGCTTTTTCCCAAATATAATCTTGATCTATTTCTAGTTGCTTTAATTGATCAACTAGTTGAACATGGCGCTCTTCACTATTCTCTTCAATTTTTTGAAGTCTTCCATTCATATTGCCTACCATCTGTACTAATTGTGAGATCATATTTTCCATTCTTTCTAATCTTTCTTCTACCATTTTGCTTCACCTCCTATTGTTATTATACAACGAAACACGAAGTGGTTCTAATACGAATAATTAACAAATCAGAACATGGGAGGTTCCCTTGAAAGGAAAAAGGGACAGGTCTTTATTTGTCACGTGAACAGGGCATGGTGCCTGTCTTAAGGGAAACACGGGAAACACGGGGACGGTCCTCGTGTTTCAAAAAAGATGATAATTTTAAATAAATAAAATGAATGTTTGTAGATTCGATTGGAGAATAAAAGAGTGGGTGAGTGAAAATGAAAGTATTTAAGAAAAGCAGTTTGTGCGGTTCTTTATTGATATTCAACAACTGATTCTAAATCACTTCTAGTTTTCCTGAAAAAAAATATTTGTAAATTAGTCGGAATGGGAATAATTAGGTAAACACGAGCTCCGTCCCGGTGTTTCCTTAAGGTGCATAATCCTATTGCCTATTACTACGGTATCCTAACTAAAAAGTTGGACGAATTGTTTTACCAGGAGTTATCTGATCTAGAGGAAACAAGTGAAAACGTAATCGATGTTTCTCAAGATCATCCAAACCACTCAAATCTTGCTCTTATGAGGGAATTACTTTTTTAATTTAAAAGAATAGATACATAGAATAACAAGCCTCTTTCCCATCTCATATTTTACGTATTCACTAGGCATACGTAATATTTGGCTGCTCTTTGTCTGGATATACGTACTATTCTTAATTTAGACGTCTATGTTCATTTGAATTATTGTAAAGCTACCGGCGGAATACATGGTAAGCGCGCTTCCTTAAAGGAAGTTACAAGTGAACATTCAGGAAATGCCTTTTGAGAGATTAGTAGAGTTGCATCATCCACTTATTTTGCATGTGTTAAAAACTGTTCATATTTACCGAGAGCATGACATCTATTATCAAGTGGGGCTGATTGGATTATGGGAGGCACAAACCCGTTTTAATACTGAAAAAGGAAGCTTTTCTACATTTGCCTTTTCTACGATAAGAGGAAAAGTCTTGGCCAGTCTATCGAAAGAAAATCAATTTCATGACCGCAATCTAACCACCCAATATGATAGCCAACTAGATGTCATAGATGAGAGTGCTGAGGTCGAGATTGAAGAAGATATTCTAACAACATACTGTGAAGGTCTATCAGAAAACCAATTGAAGTGGGTAAAAGGCAAGTTCATTGAAGATAAGAAAAACAAAGATATTGCTCTTGAGCATGGCGTCACTGAACAAGCCGTCAAATCATGGGGTAGAGAAGCGATGAAAAAGCTGAGGCAGAACATTGAGGAGATGGATAGTAGTATTACTTGATACTAAAGAGACAGTCCCCTAGCCTTATTATAAAAAGGGATAAATATTGACACTGAGCAAGCTTAAAAAGAGGGACAGTGCACTGTTTCTCTTTTTTCGAATCGTAAACGATGTTTCGCAAGATCATCCAACTACTCTGATCTAGACCTTATGTAATCTACTACAAGAATGGTTTTTCCTCACAAAAGGGAGTTTATCCCTTTCAATCAAAGGTCAAATGTACTATTCATCTTGTTTTAAACATAAAAACCATGAGCATAGTAATAAATCACATTTTTCTAATATAATCTTATATCTAAACACAATGTGCCTTTTTGTCAGTGTAGTCTCCATTTTCCTAACTAGATAATAGTTTTAAAAAGGGGATCTCCACTTGGAAGAAAAAAAGAGATTCAAACAGATACTTGGTATAAAACTAAGACACAAGAAAACACCGGGACGGTCCTAGTGTTTGCTTCGTTTAGCCAAACGAAAGAAACAAGAGGTCCCTGTGTTTCCATATCTACGCCCTTTGTTGATCAATAAAGTCTACAAAAGTAACTTTTGTTTTAACTGCATTAGTCAGATTTTCAACTGCCTTAATTGGAATTCCCTCTTCATATAAATTGTCAGGGTCTATATCTAGTTCTCCTGGCCAAGATACTGTCCTCAACTCTTCATCAACAAACACCTGTTTAAAGAATTCAGGGTCTTTCAATTTCTCTAACACACCCTCCATATGCGGAGTGATATCCACGAATTTGCGATTGCCATCAGAAAACTCAACAAGTAACCATCCATCCAAACCTGGCACTGCTTGGGCCTTTTTAATTAGAACCATAAATACACCTCCTAGTAGAGAGGTGGAACCTTACTTGGCTGGCGTTTGCCATACAATCGTCCCACGCTTTCATATATTCTCCAATATGATCTAAATACGAGTAATAAATCTACCATATACTATATGAAAATGAGGGGGAATGCGGTCACTATAGTATATAGCCTTAATTGAAATATTAACCAATTTAAAATTACTAGAATACATATTACGGAAACGGTTTCTCCGTTTCTTCTTCAATTTTCTATAGCTAATTGAATATACAGTTTATACTACCTGGCTTTTGACAAAGTAAAAATCAAACATTCACAGTAACTGGACCTATGTTCCTTGAAAAAAATCAATCAAGTTCATTACGCCTTAAAAACAAGACTCAAAGAAATCCCAAAAATCCTCGCAGCCTGTCTCAGCGACAACCCTTCAATCGCTTTTACTTTTCGCAGCACTTCAGTTCTTTTTACCTTAGGTAAACTCTTTACCTGTGCGATTTCGATTGTACCTAGCCGTTTCTTAATCTCCAACCTTGCTTCTTCGTCTGTTAGTCTATTTTTATACTCTCCTTCATTTAGACATTGATCATTATTTATTCTTTCATTAAATTCTTTGAATCTCTTTCTAGCTAGCTCACTATCTGCAGAAAACATGCTTAACACGTAATCTCCATCCAACAAGTTCTTTGGAAAATTGCTTCTACCATAGTATTCACGACAGCTACTCCATCTCCATTCATCAGGTTGATGAACCATTCTTGCTTTAACTGGATTTTGGTGAATATATCTAACAACTATGAGTAGATATTTCTTATTTTCAACGCTTTCACTTTTAAATCGATCCTGAAACAGATGTCCTGTTGTTCTGTATTTCCAGTTGTAATACTTGACATAGCTCACTCCAATTCGTTTCATTGTAATTGATAGATCTTCATTTCCTTCTTTTATTAGTAGATGCACATGATTACTCATCAGACACCAAGCATATACGGTCATTCCATATTTGATTTTATACTTTTGAAAGACAACCAGAAATCTTATCCGGTCATCATCGTCATGAAAGATGTCCTGCCTATTCGCACCTCTCCAAATGATATGATAGATTCCGGTTTTACTTTTCTCTCTAGCTTCACGCGGCATAGCTTTTCTCACTAACTATCAAATTCATATTATCTTTTCCCTACCTTCACTTGTTCTTTATGATGATTTTCACGGCGTAATGTGATTGCCTTCCAAACAGATTCATCTGTGATTTCTCGGCTACCTTCTAGATCGGAGATGGTTCGTGCCAGACGAATAATTTTGATTTGAACCCTATTGCTCCATTGTTGTTTAGATGAAACATGTCTGATCATTTTCAACTGACTCTCTTTTAATCGGCTGGTTGAGGATAACTTTTCAAAGGGGACCTTTGCATTTGTTACTTGGGATTGATATCGTTCATATTGTCTTTTCCGAGCCTCTTCAACCCTCATTCGGATAGCTGCGGAACTTACTCTTCCTTCTGACGGCTGATCTAAGTTAACAGGTTGTAAAAAAAGGAGGATATCCATCCGGTCAAGAATAGGACCGGAGATTCTGTTTTGGTAGGATTGGATTTGTTTGTTGGTACAGGTACAGTAGCGTGTATTGGAACCGAGAAAACCGCATGGACAAGGGTTCATGGCTGCGATGAGGATGAATGATGATGGGTAGGTAACAGTAGATTGTGCCCTGCTAATCGTGACCTTACCCGCTTCTAATGGCTGCCTTAACATGTCCAAAGTTTTCTTTGGAAACTCTGCCATTTCATCAAGAAATAGGACCCCACGGTGGGCGAGTGATATTTCTCCTGGTTTTGGAAAAGTGCCTCCACCAATGATTGAAATAGCTGATGAAGAATGATGAGGATTGCGATAAGGAGCAATTCGTGGAGAAATAAGTTTTTCCTTTGCGAGCTGGTATAAGCTTAGCACCTCTAGCTGTGCCTCTTGTGTTAGAGTCGGTAAAATGGAAGGAAACGTTTCAGCAAGAAGGCTTTTCCCGCAGCCTGGAGGGCCACTCATTAAAACATTATGATCACCTGCAGCTGCAATCTCAAATGCTTGCTTTGCTTGTTCATGGCCAATGATATCCAAAAAATCCTTAGGATGTTCAAACGTTTCAGATACAAGGTCGATGGATTCTTTGTGGTTATGAAGTGGAAGTAAAGTCTGTCCTGATAGGTGTTGTACTACCTCATGAATATGTTGAACAACAACACATTCTAAGCCACCAAACATTTCTAACGGGATAAACGGATCATATGGTAAATAAACTCTCTTGAATCCTAATGATTTGGCTGCGATGAGTGCCGGAAGCATTCCTTCAACCTTCTCTATTGTACCATCTAAAGCTAATGCTCCAATAAACACTGAGTCTTCTGAAATACTCCCTTTTAACTCACCCCTCTCTTTTAAAATGCCAATGGCCATGGCTACATCAAAAAATGGTCCGTTTTTCTTTTGCTCTGACGGTGATAGGTTTACAACAATCTTCTGTTCCGACACATTACAGCCTAGTGTATGGATCGCCGATAGTACCCTTTCCTTCGATTCCTTTACGGAAGTATCTGGCAGACCAACAATCACCATTGACTCCTTACCTTCTGAAACATGTACCTGAACCTGCACGCGATAGCCTTCAAGTCCTTTTAAACCGATGCTGGAAATTTTGACGGTCAAATAAATTGCCTCCTTTAAAAAGATGATGGATTTAATAAATGAAATGAATGTTTGTAGATTCGATCGGAGAATAAAAGAGTGTGTAAGTGAAATGATATTGGTGAAGAAAAAGCAGATTGTAAGGTTCTTTATTGGTATTCTACATCTGGTTCAAAATTCCTTCCAGATTGCTCCAAAATAATAAAATTTAAATAAATTAGAAACTGGAGATAATTAGGGTAATATAAGAGCCGTCCCCGTGTTTCCACTACTTACTCGCTAAACTGTTGATATAATAGATTAATTTATTTATAATAAGGATATGAAAAAAAAAATCAGGTGCGCTAACACCTGATCAGTAACAACTACAAGCCGCAATGTGACCGGCTAACCAATGTTTTCAAGTAATACAAAAAGAAGTAATCACCCGTACCTTTGGTCGAGGCGGGACGGTTACTTCTTTTTATTTGTGACGAATAACATTACAACAACTGTAATGACACCTAATAAAACTAGATTAGATTGAAGTGCCACAGTAATTGCCTCGAATGTCGTCATTTTTCCACCTCCCTCCTATCGGGAGATGGCTAACCGCCCACCTGCTTTATGTAATTGTTATGTTTATATTATCATTTTGTTTGAAAGATTGCTAGAAAAACAAAACGTTCGTTCCTAAATTTGCAGAAAATATTTGATTGATATACAACAAGATTTACAACAATACTTTTAAAAGTAAATAGTTTAGCGTTTACACTATCTTTCACTTTTCTCATACAGTTACTTGAAATATACGCGGCAGGGCGTAGGACAAAGCTATGAAAAAAGTTTATTTTGGTGGTGACATGCATCCTAAACTAAATTTTTATTAGACAAGTGGAAATGATTAGGAAAACACGAGAACCGTCACCGTGTTTCCATTTCAACATCTTTGCTGCAGTAGGATAGAAATTACCTTTGATTTATTTTCTCTGATGTCTACAGAGTCCTCAGCATCAATAAGACACACTTCAAGTTAGCTTATTAAATAGTTAATAAAAGGAGCTACAGTTTTTCTAGTAAATGCTTGATATTTCTCACTGTAATTTCCAGATGAATAGTAAAATACAGTACCATGAAATGAATTTGGATTTTCCCTGAAATAGGATAACAATTGATAAACAAACGAAATAACTTGTTCTGCTCCAGGTGGAAGAGCTAAGGGTCTCCAGTTAGATTTCTCTGATAGGCATTTCTCAATATCATAGACTTCATTTTTAGATTGACCGTCCCCGTGTTTCCATGTTTTTCTAATCCAATGGTCCACATGTAATTTATAAATTATTGGCTCTTTAGCTTGATGACATTGGGTCCCTGCCCCCCCTAGGTTCTTCCAGCTAATAATTGATCAATATATTCATACATTAATGCTGCGTTAGTATATCTTTGAAGTGAATGAATATCTTGATAAATATAGTTCCATGATTCCACATGTTTATGATCGATGTCTTGGACCGGTGGAAAATGACTGCTCAGCAAATTAAATATCGTTGATTCTCCTTGCATGTCTTTTAAAAAAGAAATTATCTTTTTTTGTTTCTGATTTTGTGGAACATTTAGTTCATTAAACACCACATGCTCTAAATGCTGTGATAAATAGAACAACCGATATGGAATCTTAACTTTATTATAAGTAATATGATCGATGAAGCGTACGGTTTGGGTGTTGACTCTCTTTATTTTATTTCGATAATGTAAACCCTCTTGTTGTTCTATTGAATTAACAAATATACCATTTTCTCTATATAGTACATTTATTTCTTGATTAACATTAACTCGAATATTATCATCAGGGATAAATGAACCATCAGTATCTGAGAAATGTAGTATTCCTAAAAAATCCTTCAATTTTAATTCTCCAATTCTCTTAATGAAGAATTGTCTAATACGCTCTCTAATCTCCACCCCTTGTAATTCAGGGTCGGTAAATATATCGCCATTATACGCCTTTATCAACACTAATTCATTAGTATATTTCCTCTGTAACTCATCATAGAAAAATTGGCTATCCGAATCACCCTCGACAATAACAAATAGAACCTTTTTTTTCTTAGTCGCCATCTGTTATACCCGCCTCAATAAAGGATCGAACGATTTTTATTGGATTGGTTTCTTCGTACAGAAACTCAGTTTGACCACCTACCAAAAGCGTACGTAAATATACATTTCTCATATTATTATTCTTTTGTAGATTCTTAAATTTTATATATCTTCTTTTTTCATTGGTGGTTGTAAACCATATATTTTGTGGTGATAATTTTTCTAATACCCGTAAATTATGAGATGTGAAAATTAACTGTCCTTTACTGTGCTCTTGAAAAATTTCTATCAATTCTCCTAGTAGATATTCAAAAACACCTGCATCTAATTCGTCAATAATTACACAAGCAGAAGGATTGTGAAAGACAGATATCAAAGATGTCGTGATCGCAAATAACTTTAAAGTTCCAGCCGATTCAGCACTCAGCGGTAACGATCTATCTCCCCTCTTTGAAATAAATTCAGCACGAACTCCTTCAACACCATTCGATAAAGTTGTTGCCCCCATATTTTTAAGATACACGTGTAAACCTGGAATGATTGCACTAAGCACCACATTGTTTCTTTCAACTAAATTAGACAAGTAATTATATTGCTCTTTTGATAAAGAAACAGGGTCTTTGATATCATAAGTACTACTTTCAGGTAGTTTAGTATTGAAATTATAAAATAAATATGTTGGAAATACTCCTTCTTGCAAGTTCTTAATTACAAGTATATTTTTAGAGAACTGTTCCTTTAGAGCTTTATACACCACCAGATCAATACCATTAAATAGTTTTTGAGATTGACTACTAATAATCTTGCTGAAAAATAGCGATCCTTCAACCTGTTCAGCCAATAGTTTAATCCCCATTAATAGATTTTCAACTTCCTGTTTAGGTTTTTGTCGTAATTCTATAGGTGAATCTTCTTCATTAATATAAAGAAACATTTTCCCATACCTTGCTTCTTTTGCTCTGATCTTCTCTGACTTTACCACCATTCTATCTTCCTTATATTCAAGCTCTACGTGGTAATTAACCTTGTTGGTTTCATTTTCGGTCTGAACAAGGAATTCAAAATTAAGACTTAGAGTTTCTTGTCCTTCATAAATCAGACGTTGGTTTTTAGAAGGTAAGGCCTGTGCATTTAATAGTGATTGTAAAATATAAAATGCTTCTACTACTGCAGTTTTGCCCGATCCATTTTGTCCATAAAAACCAACTACTTGAGCGTCCAGCACATTGTCATTGTTTAAATCAAAATCAATTTTTCCGTATTTAACATTTTTCACGTTAGTCATTTCCAAGGAAACAACCTTTACATCACTTTTCATTTTTTTCACCTACTCCGTTTTTATACATTATACCACTAATTAGTCTCAATATACCAAATTCAATATTTTTTATCGAAACACCAACTTATTAACAACTAAACACTTTAATTATTAGTAAAATCAATACATTTTGTATTAAACAAAATATTAGGCAGGACCCCCACCCCCTGTTTATCAGATGTTTTCATCATGGATAAAGATGCTGCTTGAGAACTATGAATTTAGTGGCTGGATATACTTCCTATTATGCCTACAATAAGAAATTCCAAAGTAATCGACTTATACCTTGTAAAGTTTTCTATCAATTAACAGATGAAAGAATCTCTTCTGGGACAGGGACCTTGTCCCAGAAGAGATTCCGCTCCTTTGTTCCGTTGAGAGGAGAATTCTATTCAACCACACCAACGATTAAATTAACTGAACAAGCTGCCTTGAAGAGGGATCCTCACTGAAAAGGAGAAAAAGAGCCCTGCAATATAAAAAATCCTTCTACCAATGTCCCCCAATCCACATTAATCCACTTGAAGACACCTATGCCTTCCCTACCTGCTACCCAGATTCCTACGACTGCATCTAGCTCTTCTACGAACATATCCATTACTACCACCCCAAACAAGCAAACACTCTCATTATCTTTTACAACCAACAACAAATAGAAGTACAAACTTCCAAGGCCATCATGGACAAGCAAATGTCCAGAACAGAATCATGTATAGTCCTATTTACACGCCCCAAGAAGAGTAATTTTTGGATGGTACCAGGAGGAGTTTCAAATTGATTATGAGATTTGTACTAGGGGAACACCCTTGGTCTTTAATATAAGTGTTGTGCCTTTTGGGAATGTCCCCTTGATCGAGTAGCCGGGGTCTCACGACACGGTAGCCCTCAAGCCCTTTTAAACCGATGCTGGAAATTTTGACGGTCAAATGAATAGTTTCCTTATAAAATTATTTAGTTAATAAGTGAAATGATTCTTATAGATTCGCTTCAAGAGTAGAGAATGGGTGAGTGAATTGATAGTGGTGAAGAAAAGTAGATTTTGCGGTTCTTTATTGATATTCAAAACTTGTTCTAAATTCCTTCTAGATTTCCTGAAAAAAGAAAAATATTTGTAAATTAGACGGAATGGGAATAATTAGGTAAATGCGAGGACCGTCCCCGTGTTTCACTTTATCTTCTAGACATTGATCATTATTTATTCTTTCATTTAAATTCTTTAAATCTCCTTCTCGCTACCTCACTATCAGCAGAAAACATGCTTAAAACATAATCACCATCCAACAAGTTCTTTGGAAAGGTGCTTCTGCCATAGTATTCACAACAGCTACTCCATCTCCATTTATCAGGTTGATGAACCATTCTTGCTTTAACTGGATTTTGGTGAATATATCTAACAACTATGAGTAGGTATTTTTTATTTTCCACTCTTTCACTTTTGAATCGATCCTGAAACAGATGTCCTGTTGTTCTGTATTTCCAGTTGTAGTGCTTGACATAACTCACTGCTAGACGCTTCATTGTAACCGAAATGTCATCGTTCCCCTCTTTTATTAACAGATGTACATGATTACTCATAAGACACCAAGCATAAACGGTCAATTCATATTTCATTTTATATTTTTGAAGGATATCAAGAAATTTTATCCGGTCCTCATCATCATGAAAGATGTCCTGCCTATTCTTAAAAAAGCCTCTTTTGTGGGGAGGGGGAAGTTATGTCCGCAAACAACCATCATTGGATACAAATATGATTGTTTCAAGTAAAAAACACCTAAAAAGACAAAAAATAAGGAAAAACCAAAACATTGAAACCCCATAGGGGCCAGGGACCGCGACTTCATTCTTCCTGGGCAATCAAAAATTTTGCATTTAGTTAAAACGCATAAAAGGAAGCTAAGGCACAGCTAGCATTATCCACTAGTTGTGCCTTTTTGCGTGCAAAACTTCCGATTGACCCCTATACGAACCGTCCCCGTGTTTCTAGATGGACACTTTAGCCCATATCGTAATATTATCAATAAAATGGGACAGGGTACCTGTCCCCCCGTCCCATTTATAAGTTAAATGGAAATGATTAGGGAAACATGAGATCCGTCCCCGTGTTTCCAAAACATTGAAACCCCATAGGGGCCAGGGACCGCGACTTCATTCTTCCTGGGCAATCAAAAATTTTGCATTTAGTTAAAACGCATAAAAGGAAGCTAAGGCACAGCTAGCATTATCCACTAGTTGTGCCTTTTTGCGTGCAAAACTTCCGATTGACCCCTATACGAACCGTCCCCCTGGTCTCGACGGTCAAATGAAAAGCCTCCCTTTAAAAAGATGATTGATTTAATAAGTGAAATGAATGTTTGAAGATTCGATTGGAGAATAAATGATTGGGTGAGTGAATTGATAGTGTTGGAGAAAAGCAGATTTTACGGTTCTTTATTAGTATTCAACAACTGGTTCTAAATTCCTTCCAGTTTTCCTCACAAATTTAAAATAATTATTAATTAGTTAAATGGAAATAATTAGGTAAACACGAGAACCGTCACCGTGTTTCCCATCGAATGTCGTCATTTTTCCACCTCCCTCCTATCGGGAGATGGCTAACCGCCCACCTGCTTTATGTAATTGTTATGTTCATATTATCATTTTGTTTGAAAGATTGCTAGAAAAACAAAACGTTCGTTCCTAAATTTGCAGAAAATATTTGATTGATATACAACAAGATTTACAACAATACTTTTAAAAGTAAATAGTTTAGCGTTTACACTATCTTTCACTTTTCTCATACAGTTACTTGAAATATACGCGGCAGGGCGTAGGACAAAGCTATGAAAAAAGTTTATTTTGGTGGTGACATGCATCCTAAACTAAATTTTTATTAGACAAGTGGAAATGATTAGGGAAACACGAGAACCGTCACCGTGTTTCCTTTCCCACCATCCTTTTCTTGACTACTTTCTCTACGATTGGGTAAACTATAAATAGTAAAAGTTGGAAATGTTAAGCTTATCTTTTCATTTTTTGCACATACTATCCTAAACCTTAACAAGGTAGAGGAGGCTTGCAAGTGAGAAAAAGGAGGAGAAATAGAATGCCTAAAACATTAAGGGGGCGGGTAAAGACTGGTAGAGCCCTTGGTATTCGAGGAATGCGTGTCAGTTTAGCCGTCAGAAATACGATCATGTCAAAGCGGATAGAAGCTTTAAGACTAAATGAGAACGAGCCTGTATTAAAAGTAGATCAAAATGGAGTAGTGACAAATTTAGATTACAACAATCCACAGCATTTGCGCTGGTTAGAAGACTAATGAAAGCAGGCGAAATTTACGATTTATATTTCCCTTTTAAACCACCTATAAAGCCGGGCTAAGCTGCAGGTAAGACACGTCCGGCTTTAATTATGTCTATTAAACCTGATCGAACTACAATCGCTGTATTGGTTAAAATCACTGGTTCTGAGCCATCGACCCGTTTTCCAAACCGAATTCAAATTGTCCATTGGGAAGCAGCTCAACTAGATAAAAAGTCATACGCCGAAATCGATTCTTCTTTATCATTCGATTTAAGTTTAATACCGAACACATATCGTGGGGAATTACAAGAATTAGATTTTAATAGAGTTCTGACTGCTTATTTGGCACTAAGAACGGGTGGATCCAAAACAACAAGTTAAATCTAAAATAAAAATACATAAGTTGCTAAAATAGCCCAAAGCCCTCAATGGAGGGCCATTTTTCTTTCTATGCACTT
>NZ_JARFVC010000041.1 GCF_029193815.1 Cytobacillus sp. S13-E01 | reverse complement strand
CAAGATGAGATTTCCCATAGCACAAGCTAGTAAGAACCCTGAAAGATGATCAGGTTGATAGGTCAGAGGTGGAAGCGCGGTGACGTGTGGAGCTGACTGATACTAATCGTTCGAGGACTTAACCAAACATGAAAGGCGAAAGCGACTGTACAGCCTCGACAAGCACTGGAGGCCCCGACGAAGAAGCGAGATCTTTGCTTCTGAAGGAGGTGAAGTGATCGAGAGGTTAGGAGCTGTAGCTGGACAATCTCTAAGCATTGAATGTTTGCACGTTATCTAGTTTTGAAGGAACAAATTTCTAGTTGAAATGGTTTCTTTCTATAGTAGAATAAAGGTCTGGTGACTATGGCAAAGAGGTCACACCCGT
The DNA here is from genome assembly GCF_029193815.1 of Cytobacillus sp. S13-E01. Lineage (GTDB taxonomy): Bacteria > Bacillota > Bacilli > Bacillales > Bacillaceae_L > Bacillus_BV. The sequence continues at coordinate 33,864 of NZ_JARFVC010000041.1, read as the reverse complement.
TCCCATGCCGAACACGGAAGTTAAGCTCTTTTGCGCCGATGGTAGTTGGGGGTTTCCCCCTGTGAGAGTAGGACGTTGCCAGACTTTTATAAAATTATTCCACAGTAGCTCAGTGGTAGAGCTATCGGCTGTTAACCGATCGGTCGCAGGTTCGAGTCCTGCCTGTGGAGCCATGCTTCCATAGCTCAGCTGGTAGAGCACTTCCATGGTAAGGAAGAGGTCATCGGTTCAAGCCCGGTTGGAAGCTTATTAATATTATTAAGGCCCATTGGTCAAGCGGTTAAGACACCGCCCTTTCACGGCGGTAACACGGGTTCGAATCCCGTATGGGTCACCACTAATATCATACAGTGATTTACGACTTGTACAACCTTTCATATGGAGGATTAGCTCAGCTGGGAGAGCACCTGCCTTACAAGCAGGGGGTCGGCGGTTCGATCCCGTCATCCTCCACCATTGATTCGCCGGTGTAGCTCAGTTGGTAGAGCACGACCGAATAAGCATCCTGAATAATCTTCAGCGTACTAATCGAGCCACTGCTTGAATAGACACCCTGAGATTAGGACGACAGGTACCAACGTTTAACGATGAATATTTACTCTTTCTTAATTGGCCGGTGTAGCTCAGTTGGTAGAGCACGACCGAATAAGCATCCTGAATAATCTTCAGCGTACTAATCGAGCCACTGCTTGAATAGACACCCTGAGATTAGGACGACAGGTACCAACGTTTAACGATGAATATTTACTCTTTCTTAATTGGCCGGTGTAGCTCAGTTGGTAGAGCACGACCGAATAAGCATCCTGAATAATCTTCAGCGTACTAATCGAGCCACTGCTTGAATAGACACCCTGAGATTAGGACGACAGGTACCAACGTTTAACGATGAATATTTACTCTTTCTTAATTCGCCGGTGTAGCTCAGTTGGTAGAGCACGACCGAATAAGCATCCTGAATAATCTTCAGCGTACTAATCGAGCCACTGCTTGAATAGACACCCCGAGATTAGGACGACAGGTACCAACGTTTAACAATGAATATTTACTCTTTCTTAATTCGCCGGTGTAGCTCAGTTGGTAGAGCACGACCGAATAAGCATCCTGAATAATCTTCAGCGTACTAATCGAGCCACTGCTTGAATAGACACCCCGAGATTAGGACGACAGGTACCAACGTTTAACAATGAATATTTACTCTTTCTTAATTCGCCGGTGTAGCTCAGTTGGTAGAGCACGACCGAATAAGCATCCTGAATAATCTTCAGCGTACTAATCGAGCCACTGCTTGAATAGACACCCCGAGATTAGGACGACAGGTATCAACGTTTAACAATGAATATTTACTCTTTCTTAATTCGCCGGTGTAGCTCAGTTGGTAGAGCAACTGACTTGTAATCAGTAGGTCGAGGGTTCGACTCCTTTCGCCGGCACCATTATTTCTTATAATGTGGAGGGGTAGCGAAGTGGCTAAACGCGGCGGACTGTAAATCCGCTCCCTCCGGGTTCGGCGGTTCGAATCCGTCCCCCTCCACCATTTTAGACAAACTGTTTTATTCTTTATTTTCAATTAGAGAATAACGGATTTTTTTAGTTCGAAAGAACAACTTTGGGCTATAGCCAAGCGGTAAGGCAACGGACTTTGACTCCGTCATGCGTTGGTTCGAATCCAGCTAGCCCAGCCAATTTTCATATAAATTTTTTGCACTAAGCATAAGAATACTTCAGAGTCCAAATCGAGCTGCTACTTGCATTATCTTCCTGAGATTTGGACGTCTTATAGATGCTCTGTCTAAGGATTTAAGAAAGACCAGAACACAAACGAAACTATAATATATTATTTAGAGCCATTAGCTCAGTTGGTAGAGCACGACGGAATAAGCTTCGAAGGAATACTTCAGAGTCCAAATCGAGCTGCTACTTGCATTAGCTTCCTGAGATTTGGACGTCTTATAGATGCTCTGTCTATGGATTTAAGAAAGACCAGAACACAAACGAAACTATAATATATTATTTAGAGCCATTAGCTCAGTTGGTAGAGCACGACGGAATAAGCTTCGAAGGAATACTTCAGAGTCCAAATCGAGCTGCTACTTGCATTAGCTTCCTGAGATTTGGACGTCTTATAGATGCTCTGTCTATGGATTTAAGAAAGACCAGAACACAAACGAAACTATAATATATTAATTAGAGCCATTAGCTCAGTTGGTAGAGCATCTGACTTTTAATCAGAGGGTCGAAGGTTCGAATCCTTCATGGCTCATCATTTGTTTATGCGGAAGTAGTTCAGTGGTAGAACACCACCTTGCCAAGGTGGGGGTCGCGGGTTCGAATCCCGTCTTCCGCTCCAGGAAGACTTTGGGGCCTTAGCTCAGCTGGGAGAGCGCCTGCCTTGCACGCAGGAGGTCAGCGGTTCGATCCCGCTAGGCTCCACCATACATATTTAAGTTTATCGGCTTTTAATCTAGCAAGTTTAAGGCCTTTTTTTGCTTTTAAAATAATTACGACTTCTTATATGCCACGACCAATTCGGTTGTGGTATTTTTTATAATATATAAAAATATAAACATATTTTTAATACCTAGCTCCGGGAGTTCTGCCTTTCTTATAAATCTTATAGAAAAGAAAGAAAAGTAGTGATAGAACAGTTGCCCGTATATATATTCAAAAAAATGTCGAGTTGAGTCATCATGCTAAAAGAGGATAAAATAGACAAAGAGGGAAAAAGGGAGGACTATTAAATGAAAAAACAGATATCTATAATTGGTGTACCAATGGATTTAGGTCAAATGCGTCGTGGTGTTGATATGGGACCTAGTGCAATAAGATATGCAGGAGTTACCGAGAGACTCGAAAACCTAGACTATGAGATTGAAGACCTTGGGGATATTCAAATTGGTAGACCAGAACCATTAAAAAGCAACGGAGAAGATAATCTGCGGAATCTGAAAGCGGTTGCAGATGGAAGCGAGAAACTAGCAGGAACAATAGATGAAGTAATCAATGCAGGGAGATTCCCTTTAGTGTTTGGTGGGGATCATAGTATTGCCATCGGTACATTAGCTGGAGTGTCTAAGCATTATAAAAATTTAGGTGTCATTTGGTATGATGCCCATGGAGACTTAAATACAGCTGATACTTCTCCATCTGGAAATATACATGGAATGCCTTTAGCAGCAAGCTTAGGTCTTGGGCATCCTGCTTTGACTGGAGTAGCTGGTTATAGTCCAAAGGTGAAACCCGAGAATATAGTAATCATAGGTGCACGCTCACTTGATGAAGGTGAAAAAAGCCTTATTAAAGAGTTAGGAATTAAAGTTTATACGATGCATGAAATAGATCGGCTCGGTATGACAGCGGTTATGGAACAAACGATTGACTATCTAAAGGAAAAAACAGATGGGGTGCATTTATCATTAGATTTGGATGGACTTGATCCGCATGATGCACCTGGAGTTGGTACTCCTGTAATAGGTGGGATTAGTTACCGAGAAAGTCATTTAGCGATGGAAATGTTAGCTGAGAGAAAATTAATCACTTCTGCTGAATTTGTTGAAGTTAACCCGATCTTAGATGAAAAAAATAAGACAGCATCAGTTGCTGTAGCGTTAATGGGTTCTTTATTCGGTGAGAAGTTGCTATAATGTTATGAGTAAAGTAAAACAGTAGCTCAAATTCGGGTTACTGTTTTATTTTACCTAATTATAATCTTTGATCATCATTAATTAACTTGTCCAATATACAGTTTGTTTTTATTACTTTTATTTGTAGAATTTGCTAGTTGAATCATTTCGACCTGATTATGCTCTATTTTAACACTTAAATCTATTTCATATCCCCGCATAAGGTTAGGCACTCATCTAATAGTCTATCTATTATTATGTAATAAGCATCAAATAAGCCAGCTATTAGTAGTGATTATAAATTATTTTACCGATTTTTTATTCTTTATAAACATTTTCACCTAATATTTGTTAAAATAATATAGATGTGAAAAATGAAACCTTTTTAAATCATGTTCGTAAAATACATATACCCGCAGTGAGCGGAGGTTATATATATGGAAACAATCGTCAAAAACAGAATTAAACAAATTAAAAATGGTGACCAAAATGCCTTCGCTGAAATAGTTGAGCTTTATAAGGATAAAGTTTTTCAGTTAAGCTACCGGATGTTAGGCAACCGTCATGAGGCTGAAGATATCGCACAAGAAGCTTTTCTTAGGGCATATGTTAATATTCATAGCTATGATACTAATCGAAAATTTTCGACATGGCTTTATCGAATCGCAACGAATTTGTCTATTGATCGAATTCGAAAAAAGAAACCAGATTTTTATTTAGATGCGGAAGTAGTAGGGACAGAAGGCTTAACTATGTATTCACATGTTGCCGCAGATGTTGCATTACCTGAAGATGAAGTAGAAAGTTTGGAACTTCAGACGATGATTCAAACAGAAATATTAAAGTTGCCGGATAAATACCGCTCGGTTATTGTTTTGAAATATATTGAAGAGATGTCCTTAAAGGAAATTAGTGAAATTTTAGATTTACCAGTAGGTACAGTGAAGACTAGAATTCATAGAGGTCGTGAAGCTTTACGAAATCAACTGCGACACGTGTAATAGGGGTGATATAAAATATGAATTGTCCTACTGAAATCGTTATTCTTATGCACAAGTATTTAGATGAAGACATCAAAAGTGCTGAAGAAATCATCCTCAGAGCCCATTTAGAAGAGTGTGAGGAATGTAATCAGCATTTTCATGAATTAAAGAAATCAATTGCTCTTGTACAGAGTACATCACATGTAGTTGCACCAAATGACTTTACAATGAAAGTCATGCAAAGCTTACCAAAAGAGAAAAAGACAGTTAGTTTCAATAGGTGGTTTAGAGTCCACCCATTTATTACGGCTGCATCGTTATTTTGCATATTAATGATTGGAAGTATTTTTTCTCTATGGAATGAAAATCAGGAGTTCTCTGTATCGAAACATTCTGAGTTAATCATTGAAAATAATACAGTTATTGTTCCTGAGGACAAAGTAATAGATGGTGATATTGTCATCCGAAATGGGACTATCGTTATTGAAGGTAAGGTACAAGGAAATGTAACAATTATAAATGGTGAGAAATATCGTGCATCTGCCGGTCAAGTTACAGGAGATATTAAAGAAGTAAATGAATTATTTGAGTGGTTATGGTTTAATATTAAAAAAATTGCTACAGAGGCTGTAAATGTTTTTGACGATAAGGAAATAAATAATTAAAAGGCCATCTTTTAGGAGTTGGTCTTTATTACGTTCATGATTGTTTTAAGAATAAGAAAGGTATAAAATTCTGTTCTTAGTTTGTTATCTAGCGCCCGCCTATCGGCTCTATGGTATAAGTCAATCCGTCCGGAAGGTTAAAGAACAACCTTCCAGCGGCTTGTCTTATGCTTGTCGCCGATAGGCGGGCGCGCCTTGCGCTTTTCTTGAAAGATAAGAAAGTATAAAAATTTGTACCTAGTTTTAGTGTCTAGCTCCAGGCGCCATCGGCTCTATGGTATAAGCCAATCCGTCCGGAAGGTTAAAGAACAACCTTCCAGCCGGCTCGTCTTATGCTAGTCGCCGATAGGCGGGCGCCTTGCGCTTTTCTTTATGGCCTCTGAATTTGTAAACAGTGGTTAAAACATTTATGATATAATTATCTAGTTGTATAATAGAGTTTGCCTGAATTTGAACGATGGAGGAAGTGTGGGAATGCCATTTGGAGAGCTCCTAATAGTAGATTACCTCGGCAATATTATCGATATTCTCCTTGTTTGGTTCGTTATATATAAATTAATAATGGTAATTAGGGGTACAAAAGCGGTACAACTACTTAAAGGAATTACTGTTATTATAATTGTTAGGATGTTAAGTAGTGTTTTAGGGCTTAACACTCTACAGTGGTTGATGGATCAAGCATTGACGTGGGGATTTTTAGCCATTATTATCATTTTTCAACCGGAATTACGACGTGCCCTTGAACAGCTTGGTAGAGGGAAAATATTTTCGAGAACGAATGTACCTGAAGTAGACGAGCAGACAGTAGTAATTGAGTCAATCGTTAAAGCGACAGATTATATGGCGAAACGGCGAATTGGTGCACTCATTTCGATTGAACGTGAAACAGGGATGGGAGATTATATTGAAACGGGAATTGGATTACATGCCAATATAACCTCGGAATTACTAATTAATATATTTATTCCAAATACACCTCTTCATGATGGAGCAGTGATTATTCAGAAAAACAAAGTGTCTGCTGCTGCATGTTACCTACCACTTTCAGAGAGTCCTTTTATCTCAAAAGAGCTAGGAACAAGACATAGAGCTGCACTTGGTATTAGTGAAGTAACTGACAGTATTACAGTTGTTGTCTCTGAAGAAACAGGAAGCATTTCTTTAACAAAAAATGGTGAACTTCATCGAGATCTAAAACAAGATGCTTTCCGGGACTTATTGGACCGCGAACTCCAAGCGAGCAATGGAACAACTTCCTCAACTCGTTGGCAATGGAGGGGGAAGAAAAATGGATAAATTAATGAATAATCGTTGGGTTATGAAAATAATTGCACTATTGCTGGCCTTAATGCTTTATATGTCTGTTAGCTTCGAAACACAACCAAAGCCAGCAGGGCCGTCTGGTTTACCGATTGCATCAAGGGATGTAGAAACATTGACAGATGTCCCGGTGACTACATATTATGATACTGAAAATCTCGTTGTATCTGGTATTCCTCAATACGTGGACATAACGTTAGAAGGACCAACAAGCGTAACAAAGACGGCTAGTTTACAGCGTGATATAGAAGTGTTAGCCGATCTTTCTGATTTAGGTATTGGCACACATAATGTAAGATTGCAATATAAAAATATATCTGACAAAATCGAAGTTACAATTGAACCCGCCGATATAAAAGTCACTTTACAAGAGAAGGTTTCACAGAGCTTTCCGGTTGAGGTTGATTTTATAAATAAGAATAAACTAAAAGATGGATATATCGCAGAAGAACCGATTGTTAAACCAAACAGCGTTAAGATTACTGGCGCCAAAGAAGAAGTAGAGAAAATAGTGATGGTAAAGGCAATTGTCGACCTAAATGATGTTAATGAGACAGTTGAGGAAGAGGCCAGAGTCACTGTTTATGATAAAGAGGGAAATGTCATAAATGTTGATATCGAACCTTCTGTAGTCGATATAACAGTTCCTATTTCAAGTCCAAGTAAAAAGATGCCTTTTAAAATTAAAAGAAATGGTACACTACAAGAAGGGTTAAGCGTAGTTAACATAGAACCAGTTCCAAATGAAATAACCGTTTTTGGTCCGAAAGAAGTCATTGATAAACTAGAGTTTATTGACGGAATTACAATCGATTTATCCGAGTTAACAGAGGATACAACCCTAGAGGTCCCTATTCCTATACCAGAAGGTGTCAAAAAGGTATCACCAGAAATTATAAAGATAAACATTGATATTGAGCAGGAAGAGAGAAAAACGTTTACAAATTTACCAATTCAAACATTTGGATTAGGTGAACGGTTAGAACTTGAGTTTTTTGATCCAGAGGACGGAACGCTTGATATTGAAGTTGTAGGTGCTCCAAGCTTATTAAACGACATCGATCCTTCTGATATAGAGTTATATATAAATTTAACTGACTTAGGCCAAGGAGAGCACGATGTCAGGATTGAAGTAAACGGTCCACAAAATATTTCGTGGGTATTGCCTCAAGTTGAAGCGAAAGTGAACATTACAGATATACCATAATAGATACGGCAATTCAGGCTGTTTTCGTAAACATTGTTGCTTTTGTAAGTATATTTATGGGATTGGATATGGTTGTGGCGTTATTTTACACTTTACTTGAAACTGTCATTTAAAATTCCGTTAAATAGTATATTTTGCATTCAATAACAACTAATTTTTAAGAGGATAGCCTAAATAAAAGGAGCGATAAAAGAATGGGTAAATATTTTGGTACTGATGGAGTACGTGGGGTAGCAAATAGTGAGCTTACTCCAGAATTAGCCTTTAAAGTAGGTCGTTTTGGTGGTTATGTACTTACAAAAGACAAAGAACGTCCGAAAGTTCTAATAGGTCGTGATACACGTATTTCAGGTCATATGCTTGAGGGAGCATTGGTAGCAGGATTACTTTCCATTGGTGCGGAAGTTATGAGACTTGGTGTCATTTCTACTCCAGGGGTTTCCTTTTTAACAAAGGCACTAGGTGCTCAAGCTGGAGTAATGATTTCCGCTTCACACAACCCTGTTCAAGATAACGGAATTAAGTTTTTCGGTCCTGATGGATTTAAGCTTTCTGATGATCAAGAAAAGGAAATAGAAGCTTTATTGGATGAAGCAGAAGATAACCTACCTCGACCGGTAGGAGGGGCATTAGGGCAAGTTAATGATTATTTTGAAGGTGGTCAAAAATATCTTCAATTCCTAAAGCAAACAGTTGATGAGGACTTTTCAGGAATACATGTTGCCCTAGATTGTGCACATGGTGCTACATCATCACTTGCTACGCATTTATTTGCTGATTTAGATGCGGATATCTCTACAATGGGCACATCACCAAATGGCCTTAACATTAATGATGGAGTTGGCTCAACCCATCCTGAAGCTCTATCTTCCTATGTTAAGGAAAAGAGTGCGGATATCGGCCTAGCCTTTGATGGTGATGGAGACCGCTTAATTGCGGTTGATGAAAATGGTGAAATCGTAGATGGTGATCAAATCATGTATATATGTGCTAAGTATATGAAAGAAAATGGCAGATTAAAGCACCAAACTGTTGTTTCAACAGTTATGAGTAATTTAGGCTTTTATAAAGCGCTTGAAGCACAAGAAATAAAAAGTGCACAAACAGCTGTTGGTGACCGCTATGTAGTCGAAGAAATGCGTAAGAGCGGTTTTAACCTCGGTGGTGAACAATCTGGCCATATTATCTTCCTTGACTATAATACAACTGGAGATGGACTGTTATCAGGCCTTCAGCTTGTAAATATTATGAAGGTAACTAAGAAGCCATTATCACAATTGGCAAATGAAATGAAGAAGTTTCCACAAATACTTGTAAATCTAAAGGTAACTGATAAAAATCATGTAACGGACAATGATAAAGTAAAGGAAATAATTACAACAATTGAAAGTGAAATGAATGGTAATGGCCGTATTTTAGTTAGACCTTCAGGAACAGAGCCTCTTGTTCGAGTAATGGCAGAAGCCCCTTCAAAAGAACAATGTGAGCAATATGTTAATCGAATTGTAGAAGTAGTTCAAGCTGAAATGGGATTAGAATAAAAGGTAATAGCACAACTTTACCCAAATTAGATGCATAAGTGGCACGCAATTGCCCGCTTATGCATATTTTTCTATATACGCTATGTTCAAACTGATTTAACATATATTGGGGTTTGGGATTTAAATCTTGACTGCTTTTTTGAAGGTAGTGTATGATTAAGCTTGTTTCATTTTATTTTGAGATAGAAAGTGAGGATAGGGATTATACAAGGATATAAGCGCCTGAACTAAATTCATGAGCGGATTTTAGGAATTTAGTTGACGAGGAGGAGGATTATCGATAATTCGGCGGATACCTCCCGGTTGATTAATCACAACCGTAAATTCTTTTAAAAAACAAAGAGGTGACTCTTTGCACAAACTAAAGGATACTGATTTCATAACTGAAAATACTAATGGATAAGGGGGCAAGAAAGTGTCCCTACTTTTTTGTTCTCCAATTTTAGGGAGGAAGAAATCATATGTGCGGAATTGTCGGATATATTGGTCAACAGGATTCAAAGGAAATTTTATTAAAAGGCTTAGAAAAGCTTGAATATCGAGGCTATGATTCAGCAGGAATTGCTGTTATAAATGATAATGGAGTTCGTGTGTTTAAAGAAAAGGGTCGTATTGCGGTATTACGTCAAATTGTTGATCAGACTGAACAAGCTCCTGTTGGTATTGGTCATACACGTTGGGCAACTCATGGTGTACCAAGCCAAGTTAATGCACATCCACATCAGAGTACTTCTGGTCGTTTTACTTTGGTTCATAATGGAGTAATCGAAAATTATTCGATTATCCACCGTGAATATTTACAAGATGTTGAATTAAAGAGTGAAACAGATACAGAAATAATTGTTCAAGTCATTGAAAAGTTTATATCAGAGGGCCTTGAAATTGAAGAGGCTTTCCGTAAAACATTAACGATATTAAAAGGTTCTTATGCGCTAGCTTTACTTGATAGCAAAGACAAAGAAACGATTTATATTGCAAAAAATAAAAGTCCTTTATTAATTGGACTTGGTGATAATTTCAATGTCGTAGCAAGTGATGCTATGGCAATGTTACAGGTTACCGATCAATATGTTGAGCTGATGGATAAAGAAATGGTTATCCTTAAACAACATTCTGTAACCATTAAAAATCTTGAAGGAACAGTTATTGAACGTAACCCTTATACTGCTGAACTAGATGCTAGTGACATTGAAAAAGGAACGTACCCTCATTATATGCTTAAAGAAATTGATGAGCAGCCAGCAGTAATTAGAAAGATTATCCAAAAGTATCAAAGCGATGATAACCAATTAGTGATAGACCAAGATATTCTTTATGCAATGAATGCCGCAGACCGTATTTATATAGTTGCAGCTGGAACAAGTTATCATGCAGGTCTTGTTGGAAAAGAGTATATTGAAAAAATGGCTAAAATACCAGTGGAAGTTCATGTTGCTAGTGAATTTTCATATAACATGCCATTATTATCTGAAAAACCATTATTCATTTTTATCTCACAAAGTGGTGAAACAGCGGATAGCCGCGGAGTACTTGTACAGATTAAAGAGCTAGGCTACAAAGCCTTAACCATTACTAATGTCCAGGGCTCTACATTATCTCGTGAAGCTGATTACACATTATTACTTCATGCAGGACCTGAGATTGCAGTTGCTTCTACAAAGGCCTATACAGCACAAATTGCTGTACTTTCAATTCTTGCTGCAGTAACAGCTGAGGCAAAGGGCCTTGGTTTAGACTTTGACCTAGTCCGAGAGCTTGGTATCGTAGCAAATGGCATGGAAGTATTACGCGATGCGAAAGAAGAAATGGAGCGAATTGCACTTGAGTATCTAGCAACAACCAGAAACTGTTTCTTTATCGGCCGTGCGATAGACTTCTATGTTGGTTTAGAGGGTGCTTTAAAGCTAAAAGAAATCTCTTACATCCAAGCGGAAGGATTTGCAGGTGGAGAATTAAAGCATGGTACGATTGCATTAATTGAAAATGGAACGCCAATCATTGCACTTGCAACACAAGAGCGTGTTAATCTAGGTATCCGTGGTAATGTGAAAGAAGTAGTTGCTCGTGGTGCCAATCCATGTATTATTTCAATGAAGGGTCTTGAAACAGAAGAAGACCGTTATGTATTACCATCCGTAAATGAAATGCTTACACCACTATTATCAGTAATTCCACTACAGTTAATTTCGTATTATGCTGCATTACATCGTGATTGTGATGTAGATAAGCCGCGTAACTTAGCTAAGAGTGTGACGGTTGAATAGGTGATGATGTAACAACACACGTGTGTGAATTATGTTATATTTTGTCACAGTTTATATCATAATTTGTCACAGAATTATATTATAAAATGTCATAAAACCAGTATTAACAAATCCTTGTTAATACTGGTTTTTTTATTAATTTCCGTTCCATCATGTTTTAATACTTATTTTAAATTGGACAAACAAATTTTAATAAAATATAGTAAACTTAATTATGTCTAATTTTGTCATTATTCGGGTAGGGTTGGAGGAAACTGAATGAATTGGTTAAATAATGATTGGGCTAGTGAAGATGCTAAATATGCACCAAAAAGAAAAGTAGATAATAAACAGAGTAGATATATTAAGCATATAAGTGGTTATTTTCATAGTCCTAAAATGAAAAGAAAAGTTGGCTATGAGTCCCTATGGGGAGAGTGTTTGTTTTATTATCTTCTTGAGTTAGACACCCAGACTGTAAGGTATTATGATCAACCGGTTGAAGTGCCTATAAAGGTATTTGATGAAAAGCTAAAAGAACTTGAGGAATGGATCCATGTTCCTGATGTTCTTGTCTTTAGAAATAATTCAATTCCTGTGCTTTACCAAATAAAAGGGATAGACAGCGACACACAATCATCATTGATAACTAAAACTTGTTTAAACTATGCTCAAAAAAATAATTGGGGATATTCGATTGTAATTCCGAGAGGAGAATTACCAAAGGTTATAGAATCTAATATTCTTTTTCTGTGGAATTTTTTAAAACCAAGGAAAAATGTAGCGTCATGGTTTGAAGAGATTGAGCAAAAAATGTTGTACATTAAAGAAATATCAATTATAGAGTTAGCAAAAAGTTTTTCAGCTAAAATCGACTACCGGCTTATCCTACCGGTGATTTGGCATATGGTTAGCGTAGGAAGGTTACATTGTGATTTAACCAAACCATTAGACCAATATAGTGAAGTAAAATTAGGAAATATTTCTGACCAACTTGTAGATTACTTAGTATTGGAGAACAAATTATGAAACTATGCCAACTGAAGATAAATGATGAATTTTTATATTATGGTGTTAGACATTCAGTATTTTCAATTAAACCTCCGGATGTCTTAATTCAAAGAATTGAAGGAGATAAAAAAGTATACGAAGTTAATTATTATTCATTAATATCAGATTCAAGTTTTATCCCGAGTGATTACATAAATAAAAGAATAAATAAAGAGGCCAATAAAAGTAATAAAAACAACCTTGCATACTTAGACACTCTCTCAGAGAAAAAAAGAGACATTGTCTCAAAAAGGTTTGAAATGATAAAACCGATATTAATGTTCGAAAATATCAAAGAAGGTGACTTACTTTCTAGTTTTGCATTTAAGGACATCTATAAAGATTTTTTAGAAAAAGATGAATCCATTCTAAACTTAAATAAAGAGAAATTGTATAAAAGAATCTCTGAAAGAAACAACATTTCAACCAGACAACTAAAAAGATATGTAGCATCTTACAAAGGAGAAGAAAATGAGTCCCCTAATCATGGACTTGATGGTTTAATAAGGAAACATGATATTAAAAATAGAGTGAGATCTGATGAAAAAGCAATTGAAATTTGTCATCCTAAAAATTCTGAACTCGTTTTAGATGTTATTTATACTAGACTAGATGAAGAATACTTGCCAATCCTTAAAGAGGCTATAGAGAAGCACTATCTTGATAAAAGAAAAATAACAATACAAAACTTAACTGATACTATTGAAATACTATGTTATGAAAAGAACCTAAAATCATTAGACTATATCACTGTTCATGGAATAATCCAAAAGAGATTAAATCCTAGAATAAAACAATTATTAAGAAACGGAAAAGATGCACTCCAGGATTATTTAGAAACATCAAGGGGTTTTTCAAACCAGTTTGCAAAGGCACCTCTTCATATAGTTGAAATCGATCATACAGAGCTTGATATAGATATTATTGATATAGAGAGTGGTGCAAATCTTGGGAGACCATGGATAACTATGGGGATAGATGTTTATACCCGAATGATATGGTGTATGCATATATCTTTTGAAGAGCCGTCTGCAAATAAAGTAAGAAAAGCTATCCAACACGGGATTTTCTTCAAAAGAATAAAGAGCAGATACAACACTATTAATGAATGGGAAATATCGGGAATTCCAAGAATATTTTATTTTGATAATGGACCTGAATTCGATAACAATCATGTTAGAAGAATGATTGACGAAACATTAGAATCACAAGTGATGTATCGACCTGTAGCTACTCCAAGATATGGTGGTGTGATAGAAAGATTTTTTGGTACTATTAATAAACAATTTATACATAAATTAGCTGGTAACAGAAAAAGCAACCCTAAAGAACTTGGTGATTATGATGCTGAAACAGAGGCTATATTTACTCTTGAGGATATTACTGAATTATTAACGACATATATAGTTGATGTTTATCATCATATAGTTCACAAGGGGCTTCCTGAAGAATTCCCAACTCCAACTGCAAGATATTATCAAGGAATAGAAGTCGTTGGATTTCCTGAGTTTATTCCAGCTGCGGATGAAGGTTATTACGAAATACAGCTTTTACCTACTGAAGAGCGAATGTATTCTCGTGATGGTGTTAGGATGGATAACGTTTATTATGCTTCAAAAGAAAACTCAACTCTTATAAGTAAGCAAAAAAACAAATATAAGATTAAGTATGACATTGATGATATCTCGCGTATTTACTTATTAGATCCCTCAACTCATTCTTATTTAGAACTACCAGCACAAAATCCACCTGCAGAAAGTATTACAGGAATGAGTAGGAGTACATATAAAGCTATTACTAAAGAATTAAGAGCAAAGGGTCTACTAAATATTCAAAAGATACCTGGATCGAGGGATATAATAAAAGGAAAGGCTCTTCTTGAGGAAAAAATTAAGGCTAAAATGAAAAATAATAAAAAAGTGCGACGAAAAGCATTAAAATCAGGTTTTAAGCTAATCCCAGCAGAGCCTGAAAAACTTCAACAACCGGCTGAAAATAAATCAGTTAGTCAGTTAGAAATTCTCAAAAATAAATTGAATTATGAAAAGAGACAAAAGTAGGGGTTGCTATGAATAAGTATTTATCCTTTCAAAAAAGAATTATAAATTTATATATAGAACATCCAGAAGTCAAAAGAATATGGAGTATGCTGGACAAAAGGAGAAAGTATCGGAAAATGGGCATAGATGAAGAAAACGATGAAACTCCTATGCATCTATTTATAAAAGGAAAGTCGAGGGTTGGGAAAACCCAAATGATGAAGAAATATAAAAAATCAAATGAAGGATATGTGCATACTGAGGAGGACGGGACAGAAGTTGATATCAGACCTGTTGCCTATATGGAACTTCCAAGTCCTTTTACCTTGGTTGGATTTTATAATCAAATCATCACAATGGGTTTAAATGCCCCAGCAATGAGAGGCACACCTAAAGTATACGAACTTGAGAAAAGAGCTTTTCAACTCCTAAAAAGGCAAAAAGTTGAGATGCTAATTATCGATGAAATGGATTACCTCTTAGCCTCTACATTTGTAAATAAAAAACAGGCAATGGAGCAAATAAAAAAAGTAGCAAATATGGCTGATGTTTGTCTAGTATGTGTAGGTACACCAGCTATAGAAGAGTTAAGAAAGATTAACGACCAACATATTGGAAGATATGCACCTACAGACATTCCTTGGTTCAAGTCCTGTGATGATGATTTTTTCACTTTATTAGCGGATATTGAGAATCAATTAGCCTCAGAGGTTTCAATTGGCCTTGCAGATAAGGAAAGTGCAATGCCCTATATGCTACATGAGTTAAGTGGTGGTTTGATTGGATGGTTAAAACCAATATTAAGAGAAACATTTGATTTATTAGGAGTATTTGAGCCTGACTTTAATGATTTTTCTGTATTAACAAAGATTGATGGAGATTTATTAATTAAAGCAAGAGAAAATGTAATAGGTCAATTAACAGAAAAAGAAATTAATGACTTCTTAGAAAAGTAATAAATCTATCGCAAGATCAAATCATTCTAATTCAATATACTAAAAATATTATACTGAATAGTAGGTTAAAATTGAACGAATCTCATTTGTATTTAGAATTTAATTTATGTATGAAATGGCAGTGTATTATCTAATTTATCCCCAAAAAAAGCTTTTTGAACTGAGTACAAAAGAAGCGATTAAATTTTAAATTTAAAAATCTCCCTTTAAATTAAAGTTAAGGGAGATTTTATTTGTATTTCATTTTATTTGCCCTCTTCGTTAAGAATAACAAGTATCAATTTTTAAAGTAAATAACCTTCAATTTAGCAAATCACTTTACAAAATAAATTTTATATCGTACAATTCAACTATTCAATTAATTAGTTGAATAGATTAGAGGTGATAATTTGGAACCTAGAGAATTTAAAGACCTTGTTTACAATCATTTTGCTCGAATTAGTAAAGCTCTTTCTAGTCCTAAGCGCTTTGAGTTATTAGATTATTTATCTCAAGGACCAAAAACAGTGGAGAGGTTATCCAAAGAAGCAAAGATGTCTGTAGCAAATACGTCAAAACACCTTCAGGCACTACTAGAGGCTAGATTAGTTAAATTTAGTAAGGATAAAAACTTTGTATTCTACTCTTTAGCAGATGATAACGTGATTGAACTCCTGCATTCGATTAAAAATTTAGCCGAAATGCAGTTTAGTGATATTACACACGTCAGGAAAGGTTATATAGGAAGAGATGAAAGGATTAAAATGGTTCATCTTAAAGATATGTTGAAAGAGATACAAAATGGTGAGGCTGTTCTAATTGATGTTAGACCAGAAGATGAATATAAAAATCAACATATTACGGGAGCTCTATCGATACCTGTTGAAGATCTAGAGGAGCATATTTCTTCTCTTCCAAAAGATAAAAAAATAATTGCTTATTGTCGTGGACCTTATTGTGCTTTTGCAACACAAGCAGTAGAAACATTAAACTCCCTTGGATACGAAGCTTATCGCATGGAAGAAGGGGTTCATGAGTGGAAACAATCTGATTATATTCATTAATTTTAAGGAGGAATTAAAAATGTTATTTCGTCAATATTTACACACTAATCCAGTAGCAGCATCATATTTTTTTGGGTGTGGAAGTCAATCACAAGGAGTGGTGGTAGACCCACTAGAAGATCAAATTGATTTTTATGTAGAAGAAGCTGAAAAGTTAGGCATGAATATTGTTTATGTAATTGATACACATCTTCATGCTGATCATGTATCAGGTGCAAGAAAATTAGCCGAGAAAACAGGTGCAAAATATGTCCTTTATTCTTCAGCAGAAACAAGCTATAACTTTACTCCAGTGGAAGACGGGGATGAATTATTAGCTGGAAATACACTATTAAAATTCTTGCATACTCCAGGTCATACACCAGAGCACATTTCTATCGTGGTTTCTGATAAACGTCGAGCTGATGAACCTTGGTTTGTCTTAACAGGTCATACGTTAATGGTCGGAGATGCAGGTAGAACTGAATTGGCTGTATCTATTGAAGAAGGGGCAAAAGATTTGTATCAAAGCTTACAAAAGATTACTCAATTAGAAGACCATGTTGAACTTTATCCTGGAGCGTTTTCAGGATCAGTTTGTGGACGTGGTTTAAGTGGGAAACCTTCTTCAACCATCGGATTTGAAAAACGTCACAATGAAGCAATGAGATTTGATAACGAGAAGGAATTTGTTGAATTTATGACAACGAACGTACCACCACAACCAGAAGGTTTTAAAGAGATGAGAAAAACAAATCAAGGAAAATAATAAAGTGGAGAACCTCTATTTGGTTCTCCCTTTTTGGAGGTGAATGGTTTGAGTAAAGTACAAATCGGAATTAAAGAGAATTTAATAAATTTCATACTTCTAGTTGTTACGAACTTCTTTGTTGGTTCAATGGTTGGTTTAGAAAGAACCATTCTCCCGATTATTGGTGAAGAAGATTTTGGTTTGGCATCGGCAAGTGCGGCATTATCTTTTATTATTAGTTTTGGATTTTCAAAGGCTATTGTGAATTATTTTGCAGGTGCTATCGCAGACCGATTAGGAAGAAAGAAAGTCCTTCTTATCGGTTGGAGTATCGGCTTATTAGTTCCTTTGCTGGTTATATTTGCAACCTCATGGTGGATGATTGTAGTTGCAAATATTTTCTTAGGTATCAACCAAGGATTAGCTTGGTCCATGACCGTAAATATGAAAATTGATTTATCGAAACCTACTCAAAGAGGTTTTGCTGTAGGGTTAAATGAATTTGCAGGGTATATAGGAGTAGCTGTAATGGCTGGTGTCTCTGGTTTTGTTGCAACAAATTTTTCTAACCGCCCCGAACCATTTTATTTAGGTATTATTATTGTGGTAATCGGTTTTATCTTATCATTACTTGTAAGAGATACAGAAGAACATATAAAGCTTCAAACAAAATCATCCAACAATAATGGTCCGACTTTATCTGCAAAAGAAGTTTTCAAAACGACTACGTTTAAGAATAAAAGTTTATCTAGCATCACTTTTGCAGGATTAAGCACAAACCTTAAAGATGGTATGGCTTGGGGACTCTTCCCATTATTCTTTACAGGTGTTGGCTTAACCGTATCAGAAATTGGAGTGTTAGTTGCGATTTATCCAGCCTCATGGGGATTTTTCCAACTGTTCACCGGAGCGTTAAGTGATAAGATCGGACGAAAGTGGTTCATTGTTGGTGGAATGTGGCTTCAAGCTCTTTCTCTGTGGATGATTTTATTTGTAAACCAATATAGCCTATGGTTCATAGCAGCTATTCTTCTAGGACTAGGAACCGCAATGGTATATCCAACCTTACAAGCTTCAATTAGTGATATAGCACAACCAGAATGGAGAGCCTCATCAATGGGAGTTTATCGTTTTTGGAGAGATAGTGGATATGCATTTGGAGCATTATTTGCAGGATTTATTGCAGATATGCTTAATATTAGTTGGGCAATTGGTTTAGTTGCTCTATTACCTCTAATAGCAGGAATCATAACAGCAGTTCGAATGAATGAAACATTAATAAGGTAGGAACAGAGTATTGAATCAATATAAAAGATTTATTGAAAAATCCTACTCAATGTACGACAAAGACCAAACTTAAGGCTTGTAGTATCTTATTACTCATTTTATAATTAACATATACCGTTACAGGTATACGTATATAATGGAAGGGGGGATGATTCTGTCTCATCGAACTGATCCAAATAGAGCATATAGGCTCTTTGATCCAAAGAGAAAAAAGCTTATAACACCCAATAAGGCATTGGAATTATTAGAACTTGAAGAGTTTGAAAATGTCGCTGATCTAGGTGCGGGTAACGGCTATTTTACACTTTCACTAACGAAAAAATCTAAGATGGTTTATGCTGTAGATATTGAACCCAGGATGTTGAAATTATTAATGGAACGTGCAGAAAAGGAGAACATAAGTAATATCAGGTATGTTGAAAGTAATCTTGAGGATATAAAATTGGAAAAGAATATTGTAGATAAAGCGTTAATAGCTTTTGTCATACATGAAGTACCTGATATAAAAGCTGCACTAGGAGAAATTCGTAGGATTATAAAGCCAGGTGGAATGTTTGTATTGTTAGAATGGGAAGCGGTGGAATCAGAGATAGGACCTTCAATAGAACAGAAAGTACCGTCTATAACCATGAAAAAGTTATTAGAACAAAACGGCTTTCATCCAAAACTTGTGCATTTAAATCAATCAATTTATGCAATAATTGCTAAAAACATTAAATTTTAAGGAGGATAAAAAATGTTTGACTATACCGTTGAAACAAAAAAGAGTATTAATGAAGCAGTAACAAGTTTAGAAACTAATTTGAAAGAAGAGAAATTTGGCGTTTTGTGGATGTTTGATATCAAAGACAAACTTCAAGAGAAGGGACTAGATTTTAATCAGGAATATAAGGTCTTAGAGGTCTGTAATCCACATGAAGCTCAGAGAGTCTTAAATGAAAACTTATTAGTGGGGTATTTTTTACCATGTAAAATTGTTGTTTACAGTGACAATGGGCAAACTAAGATAGGGATGCCTAGACCAACAGCACTTATTAATCTTGTGAATAATGATGAAATCATAAAGCTTGCAAAAGGTATTGAGGACCGTTTGATTGGTTGTATTAATAAAAGTGCATAAGATAGAAGAGGGGGTAGAATCAAATTTTGGATTTTATTCCCTCTTCTATATTTAGAAGATGATGGCATTCTAAAAATTATAAACTTTTAATTAATGGAAAAAGGATGGGTTAAGATGAAAGGTATTCGGAATATTATGTGGGGATTACTAATAATTCCACTCTTAAGTCTCCCTTTTATGGGAAAGAGGGATTTTTCTCGTTATTTGCCATCAGCAACTTTTGTGTCACTCTTATTAGCTTTGATAAGTGAGATTGCGGAGTCAAGACGATGGTGGAAAGTAAAAATCAATCTAATACCAGACTTAACTACAAATATGTCATTTGTCTTAAGCACATTTTTTGTTGGAACTTTATGGGTTTTTAAATATTCTTACGGCAATTTCTTTAAATATCTAGGAACAAACTTTATTCTGGACTGGATATTTTCCTATCCCTTAACTCATCTTTTCCAAAGAATGAGGGTATTTCGTCTAATTCATTTTAAGCAACATTATATCTTAATGATGTTTATTAGTTTTGCAATAATCATTTATTGGTTTCAGAGCACAATTGAAAAAGCGATTAATAAATCCTATGTAAAAGAGGCCCTATAAATAGCAGGGTCTCTTTTAAATTTATTATTACCGATAATGCTTTTTAAAGATGGGTTTAAATGGAGAAGAGAGATGCTCATATTAAAATGAAAAATACGAAAAATACTCTAGATAGTATTAGTTAACAATAGGGAGTGAGCAAATATGAGTACAAAATTATTTGTTGAAGAGATATTACCAGAACAAGTCTCTAATAAAATTAAAGAAGGCAAAGTATCAAGCATCATAGATGTTCGAGAGCATGAAGAAGTTGAACAAGGTAAAATTCCTGGGGCGCGTCATATTCCTTTAGGTGAGCTTGAAGAACGACTTCATGAAATTGAATCAGATAAGGAACATATTTTAGTATGTCGCTCAGGTAACCGAAGTGGACGGGCTGCTGAGTTTTTGAAAGATAAGGGATTTAAGGTGAAAAATATGGTAGGCGGTATGTCGGAATGGAAAGATGACTTGGAAAGATAATAATGATGAAAGGAGGGAAAGTATGGATGTTACTGTAAATAAAGTATTAGATGCTAAAGGATTAGCATGTCCTATGCCAATTGTAAAAACAAAAAAAGAGATGACTACACTTGAACCTGGACTAGTTATGGAAATTCAAGCAACTGACAAAGGGTCAACAGCTGATTTAAAAGCTTGGGCTGATAGCACGGGGCACCAATATTTAGGTACAGTGGAAGAAGGAGATACATTAAAGCACTATCTCCGTAAAGCTAGTGAAGAAGAAGAGAAAGCAGAAACAAAACATCCTCATATTGTAAGCTTGGATGATCTTTTGAAACAAATTGAAGGTAATGAAAACTTCACAGTATTAGATGTTAGAGAGCCAGCTGAATATGCATTTGGACATATTCCAGGTGCTATTAATATTCCCCTTGGTGAACTAGAGGAGCGATTTGAAGAATTAAATAATGCTGAAAATCTCCATATTATTTGTAGAACAGGAAATCGTAGTGATTTTGCTGCACAAAAATTAACTGAAAAAGGATTTAAAAATGTTCAAAATGTTGTTCCTGGTATGAAGGAATGGACTGGGCCTACTGATAAAAATCATTAATTAAGGAGGAATTGGAATGAAGGTTGCAATTATTGCCTCAAATGGCGGCATGTTTGATGCTTATAAAGTTTTTAATATTGCTACAGCAGCTGCTGCAACAGATGCAGAAGTTCAGATTTTTTTCACTTTTGAAGGGCTAAATCTCATTCATAAAGAAGGGCATAAAAATTTACCTATGCCTGCCGGAAAGGAGCATTTCCAAGAAGGATTTAAAAAAGCGAATGTTCCACCTGTAGAAGAGCTTGTTTCCATGGGAATTGAAATGGGTGTAAAAATAATTGCTTGCCAAATGACAATGGATGTTATGAGTTTAGAAAAGGAACATTTTATTGAGGGAATAGATGTAGGGGGAGCGGTGACATTTCTAGCGTTTGCTAAAGATGCTGATGTGACCCTTACGTTCTAAAGGAGTGAAAATTTTATGAATAAGGAAGTTACTGTTTATACAACAAACACTTGCCCATATTGTGTAATGGTAAAAAACTTTTTAGATGAACAAGGTATAGAATTTAAAGAAGTAAATGTGCAGGAAGATCAGGCAGCTGGAGATAAACTCGTTGAAACAACTGGGCAAATGGGAGTTCCACAAATAGAAATTAATGGGGAATGGGTTCTTGGATTTGATCCAGAGACTCTTTCTGAACTCTTAGAAAAATAAAAAGGAGGACACTATGGGAACGACAACAGCTTTAAAAACAATATCTGTTAAAGAGTTAGCCCAAAAAGTGATCAACCATGAAGACCTTTTCATTCTTGATACCCGTAATACAAGTGATTTTGACGATTGGAAAATAGAAGGACGGAATATTGAAGTAATCAACTCCCCTTACGTTGAGTTATTAGAAGGAGTAGATTCAATTTTAGATAAGCTACCAAAGAGCAAAGAAATTTATGTTATTTGTGCTAAAGGGGGAGCATCAGAATTTGTTGCCGAACAAATAATTGAACATGGTTTTATAGATGTTTACTCAGTTGAAGGCGGAATGAAGGCATGGAGTGAACACCTTGAGCCAATAAAGCTTGGTGACTTGAAAAATGGAGGAAGTTTATATCAATTTGTTCGTATCGGAAAAGGTTGTCTCTCTTACCTCATTGAATCAAATGGAGAAGGCGCATTGATTGATACGAATCGGATTCTATCACCATATGAGGATATGATCAAGCAACATAACATTAATTTAACACATGTGTTAGATACTCATTTACATGCTGACCATATATCAGGCGGTCGAGATATTGCTGAAAAGCATGGTGCAACTTATTATCTGCCACCAAAAGATGCTGGGGAAGTCACATTTGACTATCATGCCATAAATGATGGTGATGAGTATAAAGTAGGGGATACATTGATAAAAGCAATATACTCTCCTGGGCATACTATTGGAAGTACCTCGTTTATAATTGATGATCAATATTTATTGACAGGGGATATTTTATTTATTGATTCAATTGGTCGTCCTGATCTAGCAGGAAAAGCTGAAGATTGGGTAGGGGATTTAAGAACGACACTATACAAACGATATAAGGAACTTGCAGATGAGTTGCTTGTATTGCCTGCACATTATATGAGTATAAAAGAGATGAATGATGATGGAAGCATAGCTAAAAAACTTGGTGAACTGTATCGACAAAACCATGGATTAAATATTGATGATGAAGGCGAATTTAGAAAAACAGTAACAGAAAACTTACCACCTCAGCCAAATTCTTATCAAGAAATTCGTGAAACAAATATGGGTAAGATTTCACCAGAAGAAGAACAACAAAGAGAGATGGAAATTGGGCCAAACCGTTGTGCAGTTAGGTAAAAAAGGAGGAACATTCAATGGAATCAGTTAAGGTTTTAGATGCTAAAGGACTAGCATGCCCCATGCCGATTGTTAAGACGAAAAAGGAAATGGATAACTTAAATTCAGGAGAAATACTGGAGGTACATGCCACAGATAAAGGTGCTAAAAATGATTTAACTGCATGGGCACAGTCGGGTGGTCATGAGTTAATAAAAGATGAAGAAGAAAATGGCGTACTAAAATTTTGGTTGAGAAAAGGCTAAGTAATGTGAGAGGTAACTGTCACAGTTACCTTCTCTTTTTATTGGAGGGATATAATGGACTTCTTTTTTATTGTGGTCATTTTTTTAATTGGTTTTATAGGCTCCTTTATTTCTGGGATGGTTGGAATTGGCGGATCCATCATTAAATATCCGATGCTTTTATACATTCCACCCCTGTTTGGATTAGCGGCATTTAGCGCTCATGAAGTTTCTGGCATCAGTGCCGTGCAAGTGTTTTTTGCCACAATAGGTGGGGTATGGGCCTATAGAAAAGGTGGATATTTAAATAAAACATTAATTATTTATATGGGAATTACAATACTAATCGGAAGTTTTGTTGGTGGATATGGTTCAAAGATAATGACTGAGGGTGGAATTAATTTAGTCTATGGAGTTTTAGCTTTGATTGCTGTAGTAATGATGTTTTTACCTAAAAAAGGTATTGATGATATTCCTTTAGATCAAGTGAAATTTAACAAGTGGCTTGCTGCAATCCTTGCTTTAGTAGTTGGGATTGGCGCAGGTATAGTCGGTGCTGCTGGTGCTTTTATATTGGTTCCAATTATGCTTGTGGTATTAAAAATCCCAACCCGAATGACGATTGCATCTTCGTTAGCTATAACTTTTATTTCATCTATTGGTGCGACCGTTGGAAAAATAACAACAGGTCAGGTTGAATACTTTCCGGCACTAATTATGGTAGTTGCAAGCTTAATCGCTTCCCCATTAGGTGCTAATGTTGGAAAAAAAGTAAACACCAAAATCCTACAATGGATTTTGGCAATTCTTATATTAGCTACATCAATAAAAATTTGGTCGGATATTTTACTTTAACTAACTTTATCACTTTCTATATATGTTTCAAAAGCAGGATGATATTCTTTTTGAAAATGACTATCAGGACATGATTTAATCACAAGTGATTTTAATATATTTGAACGATTAGTTTCTAAACGTTTATTGCATTTAGGGCATTTTTCAGCCAAAAGTCTATTTAAAAAACCCATGATAAAATTCCTCCTTCTTATTCCTTTAATTCCTATTGCTATACTATGAATTATAATGGATAGTTAGAATTTTTCAATGGGTAAATTTCCCCTGTGTTATCCTGTATTACAAAGGAAAACAAATCCGGAGGTAAGAAATGGTTAATATAAAGCATTTATTCCCGCCAACAACAACTAAAGTAAACATGAATACAAAAGCTGAAATAAATAATCGAATTCAACAAAAGACAGAAAATAATATCAAAAATTTCTATGGGAAAAATAAAGAAGAGATAGATACCCGTATAAAGGAATTAGATTTTGAATGGGATACAGAAAGGGTTTTGGAAATTAACTTTGCAAGTATTGTTTTATTAACTTCTATATTAGGCTTGTTTAATAAAAGATGGATAACACTGTCAGGCATTGCAAGTGTGTTTATGATACAACATTCTTTACAAGGATGGTGCCCACCCTTACCCATCATAAGGAAATTAGGTGTTCGTACTGCAACTGAAATTCAAAATGAAAAAACTGCTCTAAAAGTATTAAAAGAACGTTTTTCATCAGAAAACGATAGGAGATGAAATTTATATGGTTGGGCACCGATTTAAACCTGAAAAAGCACAAAAATTAATTGATCCAAAACGGATGAAACTTATAAATCCAGAACAAGTAATAGAAATGCTTAACATTCAAAAAAGTGACATTATAGCAGATTTAGGTGCAGGGAATGGATACTTTACGATCCCATTGGCAAAGGAAACAAATGAAATGGTATTTGCTGTCGATATTGAACCAAAGATGTTAGAGTTGTTGAATGAACGAGCACATAATGAGAGAGTAAGCAATATTCAATTTATCGCAAGTGATTTAGAAAATATACAACTTAAAGAAAATAGTGTAAACAAAGCTGTAGTTGCGTTTGTCATGCATGAGATACCCAACATGGAAAAAGCAATAGAGGAGTTTAAACGAATTATAAAGCCTAATGGAAGGCTAGTTATCCTTGAATGGGAAGCTGTTGATTCTGAAATGGGTCCACCCCTTCATGAAAGGATTTCATCAGATAAAATGAAAAACTTTATGCTGGAAAATGGGTATAATTCAACTGTTATTTCTTTAAATGATGTAATTTATGCTATTCAAATGGACATAGAGTAACGGCTGTCTCAAAAGGTCATGAAAAATGATTTTTTTGAGAACAGCTTTTCCTTTATAGAAATTATATGTTGACAATATACCTATTAGGGTATATTATAAAACTTGTCAGTAATCAATTCTGAATGAATGAGGTACAAAAATGATTTTATTCATAATTATATTGCTTGCTATTATAGGATTCATATATCAAAGATATTTTCCCGTTTGGGGAGTTCAGTGCACTAATTCTATAAACCATAATACGGGTTTAATAAATATTTTAGATGTAAGAGACTACAACGAGACATATAAAGATCCAATTCAAGTAGCCATCAATATTCCGCTTGGTTATTTGAGAAGATACTATGGTGAAATAGATAGTCACAGAATTCATGTTGTAGCTGCTAATCATCTTGAAAAAAATATAAGTATCCGTTTCCTTAGAAGAAAAGGATTTAAAGTAATGAGTTACACTTTAACTGATTGTGAGTGTAAACACGAAATAAAAAAGAAACTATCTTGTAGAAAGGAGAATTCCTATGGAATATAATGATCAAATTAAAAATAGAGTTAAGCGCATGGAAGGTCAACTTAGAGGAATTTTAAAAATGATGGAAGAGCAAAAAGATTGTAAAGAGGTTATTACACAATTATCTGCTGTTCGTTCCGCAGTGGATAGAACGGTTGGTGTAATTGTAAGTTCAAACCTAGTTGAATGTGTTCTAGAAGCAGAACAAAGAGGAGAAAAGGCTGATGAATTAATAAAAGAAGCGGTCAACCTACTTGTGAAAAGTAGATAATAATTTGATGGTTGACATTCTTTTTTTCTCGTAGTAATATACCCTTAGGGGTAAAGGTAATACAAAACAAACTTATGGAGGTAAAAAAATGAAAGTAGATAAAGTATTAGATGCAAAAGGTTTAGCATGTCCTATGCCAATTGTAAAAACAAAAAAGGCGATTGAGGATCTTGAATCAGGTCAAATTCTAGAAGTTCTTGCAACTGATAAGGGTGCAAAAAATGATTTAACAGCTTGGGCTTCCTCTACAGGACATAAACTAGTTGAATCTAAAGAAGTAGATGATGTTTTTGTTTTCTATATTAAAAAAGGGTAATTTTTTTATCAAAAATTAAATACCTATACACGTATATGTAATATTAAATGAATTAACAATTAGGAGGTAACATCATGACAGAAAAGAAAAAAACAACAATCGTTCTATTAAGTGGAGATTATGATAAAGCAATGGCAGCCTATATTATTGCAAATGGTGCAGCTGCCTACGATCATGAAGTAGTTATTTTTCATACTTTTTGGGGATTAAATGCCTTACGAAAAGATGAGAATATTCAAGTGAAGAAAGGCTTTATGGAAAAAATGTTTGCTAAAATGATGCCTAGAGGCGTAGATAAAATGGGACTATCGAAAATGAATTTTGCTGGGGTGGGTCCTAAATTGATTAAAAACGTCATGAAAAAGCACAACGTGATGCCTTTACCGGAGTTAATTTCAATGGCACAAGAACAGGATGTAAAGTTAATAGCATGTACGATGACAATGGATTTATTAGGTCTACAACAAGAGGAACTGTTAGATAACATTGAATATGCTGGTGTTGCAGCATACCTAGCTGATGCTGAAGATGGCAATGTTAACTTATTTATCTAATCATCATCCTTAGGGGATTTTTCCCCTACATAAAAGGAGGGAAATTAAATGGAGTATTTAAATTATATCATTCCTGCACTTGTTATTTTATTTTTCATTCAGCGTCTTTTACCTACAAAGGGTGTAAGGCAAATTACGACAACAAATTTAAAAGCTGAAATTAACGATAAAAGTAAGCAATTTATTGATGTTAGAACACCTGGTGAGTTTAGATCAAATAATATTCGAGGCTTTAAAAATATTCCACTTCATCAGTTAGCTCAAAAAGTAAATGAATTATCAAAGGATAAAGAGGTTGTTGTCATTTGCCAAAGTGGAATGAGAAGTAATAAGGCAAGTAAATTATTGAAGAAACAAGGGTTTAAACGAGTTACAAATGTAAAAGGTGGTATGAGTGCTTGGTCATAATTAGCCATAGGAGGGAGGGTTAATAATGAAAGGAATGACAGCAAAAGAAGTAGAGCAATTACTCAACAAAGAAAAAGCTTTAAACATTATTGATGTCAGAGAAGTGGATGAAGTTGCAGCTGGGAAAATTCCGGGAGTTGTAAACATTCCTTTAGGATTACTAGAGTTTCGTATAAATGAATTAGATAAATCGAAAGAGTATATTATGGTTTGTCGTTCAGGTGCTAGAAGTGGTAAAGCTTCACGTTTTCTTGAAAGCTATGGATTTCATGTTATTAATATGACAGGTGGCATGCTTTCTTGGGAAGGTAAAGTTGAATAGTATATTTTTTTAATCTAACAAATACCCTAATAGGTATAAAAACAGGAGGTTTTAAAATGGAAAACATTAAAACAAACGTAATATTAGATGCAAAAGGATTGGCTTGCCCTATGCCGATTGTAAAAACCAAAAAGGCTATGAATGATTTAGAATCAGGTCAAGTATTAGAGGTTCAAGCAACTGATAAAGGGTCAAAGGCAGATCTTCAAGCGTGGGCTCAAAGTTCGGGTCACCAATATTTAGGTACAGTAGAAGAAGGAGACGTGCTAAAACATTATTTAAGAAAATCTTCTAGCGATGAAACGATTGAACGAAAGCATCCAAATGTAGCAAGTAACGACGAACTTGAAAAGCAGCTAGAAACCAGTGAAAACATTGTTGTGCTTGATGTAAGAGAAGCTGCTGAATATGCTTTTAATCATATTCCAAATGCTATTTCTATTCCTTTAGGTGAATTGGAAGATCGACTAAACGAATTAAACAAAGAGGATGAGATATTTGTGGTATGTCGCACTGGAAATCGTAGTGATTTAGCAGCTCAAAAATTAGCTGAACAAGGTTTTAATCATGTTGTTAATGTTGTACCAGGTATGAGTGGGTGGTCTGGGAAAACGAATAGTTTAGCAAAGTAAGCAGGTATAACTAATGAATACTATCACTGTATATACAACAACACGATGCCCGTATTGTGTAATGTTAAAGAACTTTTTATCAGAACAAAATATCCCATTTAAAGAAATAAATGTTGAAACAAACCCTGAAATCATGCATCAACTTGTAGAAAAAACAGGGCAATTGGGCGTTCCCCAATCTGAGGTTAATGGTAAATGGATAATAGGCTATGATCCAAATAGTATTATGATGACACTAAAAAATTAGGAGGAATAAAAATGAGTAGAAAAGTAGCAATTATCGCAAGTAATGGTGGATTATTTGATGCATACAAAGTGTATAATATCGCAACTGCAGCAGCAGCGACTGATCAAGAAGTAGCAATCTTCTTTACGTTTGAGGGATT
The DNA here is from genome assembly GCF_029193815.1 of Cytobacillus sp. S13-E01. Lineage (GTDB taxonomy): Bacteria > Bacillota > Bacilli > Bacillales > Bacillaceae_L > Bacillus_BV. The sequence goes on along the minus strand of NZ_JARFVC010000041.1, from coordinate 4,809 downwards.
AAATTTAATCCACAAAGAAGCATATCAACAACTTCAAATGCCAGAAGGTAAAGAACATTTTGCAGAAGGATTCGTACAAGCTAATGTCCCTGCTATTCCAGAGTTGGTTGCAATGGCACAAGAATTAGGAGTTAAGTTTATTGGTTGTCAAATGACAATGGATGTTATGGGATTAGCAAAGGATGCATTTATTGATGGAATCGAAGTTGGTGGAGCTGTCACGTTTTTAGAGTTTGCTAAAGATGCAGATGTAACATTAACGTTTTAAGGTTTAAAAAATTTATATTTTTTTACTATAAAATATACTATAGGGGGTAATTAAAGATGACAGTAAATGTAATGACTGCAAAAGAAGTAACCAATAAAGTATTTAATAAAGAAGAGTTATTTATCTTAGATGTTCGTAATGAAAGTGATTTTCAGGACTGGAAAATTGAAGGAGAAAACTTTGAATATTTTAATATTCCATATTTTGAATTACTAGATGGTGTGGAGGGAATCTTGGAAAAGATTCCTACCGATAAAGAAGTATTGGTTGTATGTGCAAAGGAAGGTTCTTCTGAAATGGTTGCGGATATGCTATCTGAAGCCGGATTAACAGTTTCTTATCTAAAGGGTGGAATGAAAGCATGGAGTGAACATTTAGAACCTGTTAAAATTGGGGATTTGAAGGATGGAGGAGAAATCTATCAGTTTGTCCGTATCGGTAAAGGTTGTCTATCTTACATGGTTGTTTCAAACGGAGAGGCAGCAATCATTGACGCTACACGTATGACTGATATCTATCTTGAATTTGCAGAAAGCATTGGTGCAAAAATTACACATGTATTTGATACTCACCTACATGCCGATCACATTTCAGGAGGACGTACAATTGCTGAAAAAACAACTGCAACATACTGGTTGCCTCCAAAGGATGCGACAGAAGTAACATTTGAGTACCAACCATTAGAAGACGGGATTGATGTGACAATTGGTAATACAGCAATCAATATTCATGCATTATATTCTCCAGGCCATACAATTGGATCAACATCCTTTGTAGTTGATGAAAAATATTTACTTTCAGGGGATATCCTATTCATCGATTCGATTGGAAGACCAGATTTAGCAGGGATGGCGGAAGATTGGGTAGCTGATTTAAGAGAAAGTCTATACTCTCGTTACAGAGATCTATCTGAAGAACTAATTGTGCTTCCGGCTCACTTTATGATTATTGATGAATTGAATGAAGATGGTAGTGTAGCTGAAAAATTAGGTACTTTGTTTGCAAAAAATCATGGATTAAACATTGAAGATGAAAATGAATTTAGAAAATTAGTGACGGAAAATCTACCACCTCAGCCAAATGCATATCAAGAAATTCGTGAAACAAATATGGGGAAAATTAACCCTGATGATGAAAAACAACGTGAAATGGAAATTGGACCAAATCGTTGTGCGGTTCGATAATTTAAAACTTTTAGGAGGTTTTTACTAATGGAAGCAACAAAAGTATTAGATGCAAAAGGATTAGCATGTCCAATGCCAATCGTTAAAACAAAAAAGGCAATCAATGAGCTTGAATCAGGTCAAATCCTAGAGATTCACGCAACAGATAAGGGTGCAAAAAATGATCTTACTGCATGGGCTAAATCAGGAGGTCATGAGTTTTTAAAGCATGAAGAAGAAAACGATGTTTTAAAATTTTGGATTAAAAAAGGGTAAAAAATAGGGGAACCGGAATGGTTTCCCTTTTCTTGAAGGAGGAATAACAATGGACTTTGGATTTATTATTACAATTTTCTTAATTGGTTTCGTTGGTTCGTATGTTTCTGGGATGCTAGGAATTGGTGGGTCAATCATAAAATATCCAATGCTTTTATATATACCGCCTTTATTCGGCTTAGCTGCGTTCAGTGCCCATGAGGTTTCTGGAATCAGTGCTGTTCAAGTGTTTTTTGCTACTATTGGTGGTGTTTGGGCATACCGTAAAGGAGGCTATTTAAACAAAAAACTAATAGGTTATATGGGAGCTAGTATCTTACTCGGTAGTTTTATTGGAGCGTATGGTTCAAGACTTATGTCGGAGGGTGGCATTAATCTAATCTATGGGATTCTAGCATTAATTGCTGCTGTCATGATGTTTATCCCTAAAAAAGGTATTGATGATATCCCTCTTGATCAGGTGAAGTTTAATAAATGGCTAGCAGCAATCCTTGCATTAATTGTTGGAATTGGGGCTGGGATTGTAGGTGCTGCAGGAGCGTTTTTATTAGTGCCAATCATGTTAGTCGTATTAAAGATTCCTACTAGAATGACCATTGCCTCATCTTTAGCCATAACATTTATCTCTTCAATTGGGGCAACTGTAGGAAAGATTACAACGGGACAAGTGGATTATTTCCCAGCCTTAATAATGGTCATTGCGAGTTTAATTGCATCACCACTAGGGGCGATGGCTGGCAAAAAGGTAAATACCAAGGTATTACAAGTTATTTTAGCCGTATTAATCGCAGCAACTGCGGTGAAAATCTGGACCGATATTTTATAGGTCTAAGGTAAGAATATAGTTTAGGATAGCTGTAGAAAGAAGGGGTCTGGATGACGAACAAGAAATTAATCTATTTCGTATCGTTAAGCTCAAATGTGCCCTATGTACTAAAGGAAGCCCTAAAAATGGTAAAACAAAATAATGAAGTTTCCATTTTCTTTGATCTTGATGGTGCAAGGGTCTTAGATAAACGCTATCTAAAGAAAATGAATAGATCCCATGGTGATCTTATATCACTGTTACATGACGCTTTAAATGCTGGTATCAAATTGTATGGTTGTCAGATGAATGTTTTAATAGCCGATGGATTAGAGTTAGTTGATGGAGCTGAATTAGCAGGTGTTGTTACCTTTCTAGAATTAGCTTATCAGGCTGATGCTGTATTAAGTTATTGAAAGGGGTTATCAATCATGGATTAAAAAAAAGTGGTTGTATTAGCTTCTCATGACGAATTAGAATCTGCATTACCTCCATTAAATGTTGCTGTAGGAGCTGCCTCTTCTGGTGCTGAAGTAATTATAGCTTTTTCACGGAAAGGGATAAACATATTAGATGAAAAGTATATTCCCACTCCATCTGATGGGTTAGAATATCTATCTAATGCGCTAGCAGATTTTAATGCTCCTTCTGTTCACAATCTACTAGAAATTGCTGTGGAAATGGGTGTTCAATTTTATGTTGTCGATTTAGATATTCAGGATCATACTTGTTTTCGTTATCCAGTTGAACAAGTACCTATCAAATGGGTCTTGAATGAAGCTGTTTCTGCAGATCTTTTTGTTCATTTTTAACTAAGAGGAGGTTTGTTATGGTCAAGATCACAGAGGCTGCAATAACAAAAATCACAAAAGAAGTAAAAGATGGTTCATCGCAGTTTAGTATGGAATTAATCTGTCAACAATGATACTACCAATATAATTGATAAGGCGGTAGTTTAAAAATGACAGAGAATGAGTTATTACAAATGGCACTAAATTTGGGCCCTGGATGGAAAGTAGATCATGTAGAATTCAATCCCGATGATAAAGAATTACACATATATGCTTCAACGGTAAAAGGCAGCAAATTTGAGTGTTCTACTTGTGGCAATCCCGCCCGTATTTATGACCATGGACGTGAACGAACATGGAGACACTTAAATTTCTTTCAGTACCAAGCCTATCTTCATGCAAGACTACCACGTACAGATTGTCCAGAATGTGACGGATCTGCTAAAACAATAAAACCAAATTGGGCCCGTGAACGGTCTGGTTTCTCTGTGTACTTTGAAGCGTTCGTCATCCTTCTAATGAAAGCTATGCCCGTTAAAAAGGTGGCAAATCTTGTTGGTGAACATGATACAACTCTTTGGCCAATCCTTCATCATTATGTAAATGAAGCACGCGAAAGAGAAGACTATTCCTCTGTAAAGCAGGTAGGATTTGATGAAACATCCAGAAAAAGAGGGCACGAATATGTCTCTATCTTCATGGATCTTGAAGAGCGTAAGGTTATTTCTGTTACAGAGGGCAAAGATCAACATACATTAAAGGGATTTAAACATGATTTAATGGTTCATGGCGGCCACCCCGATAATATTAAAGAATTCAGTATTGACATGTCTCCAGCCTTTATCAAGGGGGCTGAAGAACAGTTCCCAAAAGCCTCCCTTACCTTCGATAAATTTCATGTCATGAAGATGATTAATGAGGCGGTGGATGAAACACGTCGTAAAGAGCAAAAAGATCATCCCGAGTTAAAAAATAGCCGGTATGCATGGATAAAAAATGAAGACAATTTAAACACGAAACAAAAAGAAACATTGCTTAAATTAAAGGATCAAGACCTAAAGACGGCGAAAGCCTATCAACTGAAAGTAGCATTTCAACGGTTCTGGCAAAAGGATGTCTCCGAAGCAGAAGCCTATTTGGATGAATGGCTTTCTTGGGCAAGACGATCCCAGATTCCTGATATGGTGAAGGTGGCCAAAAGTGTACACAAGCATCGTGGTGGTATCCTTCAATGGTTTAAGAGTCGTATCAATAATGGCATACTTGAGGCAACAAACGGATTAATCCAAGCAGCCAAACGACAAGCAAGAGGATACCGTTCAACTAAAAACTTAATAACAATGATCTATCTTATTGCCGGTGGGTTGAACCTAAGGGTAACAGAGTTATCAGAGTAACTCCTTCATTTAACTTACAGACCATTTAGTAGTTTCAATTGGGCTTGTCAAGTGCTTTCCTTGACAAGCCCAATTGAAACTACTACCCTTGTAAGTTGTTAAATGAAGG
>NZ_JARFVC010000040.1 GCF_029193815.1 Cytobacillus sp. S13-E01 | reverse complement strand
CGTCACCCTTTTCTTTTCCGAATTCCCGATGGATTTGTTCTACAAGATGATGCAGAATAGCCTCGAAAATAGCTGGAGGAAGATCCGAAAGTTTGCGGGACAGTTGAGATATACTTATGTTTTTTAAGCCTAGTTCTTTTTGTAAGTTCTTTTTGTGCTTCACCTTGAATCTAATTTTTTTAAGGCTATCAAGCTGCTTCAGCTGAGCATAAATAAATAGTTTTGTAAAGGTTAGACTATCAAGCTTTTTCACATATTTATCAAGCTTCATCTGATCAACCATTTTTAAAATAACTGTTTCATCCATAGGGTGGATGTATTCCTTAAAAACTGTTTTTATGGTATTCTTGTCCATAGATTTCTCCTTATAATTGGGATTTGGACAGGACAACCTACCTTCCACCTAATTATAAGGTTTTTTTGTATCTATTTGAACTAAAAATTACCAATTATTACAAAAAATTCAATATAAATTTATGTTGAATTAGTCTTGACAAATTGATTTTTATTTAATGCAATGCTAGTGTAATTTCCTAAACAAAGAAAAAGCCAAGAATTGGCTCTCGACTTTTTCTAATCATTTACTTTTGGATCTAACGCATCACGTAGTCCGTCTCCTACAAAGTTGAAACATAAAACCGTAAATAAGATTAATAACCCTGGGAATAAAGGATACCACCATGCTTTTACCATAATTGTAAAGTTTTGTGCATCCTGTAGCATATTACCCCAACTTGGTGTTGGAGGTTGAATACCTAGTCCTAGGTAACTTAGAGCAGACTCAGCTAGTATTACTCCACCTACTTGTAATGTTGCTGCTACAATAATTGGCCCAAGAGCATTGGGCAGAATATGCGAAAAGATAATCTTGTAAGCTCTAGTTCCTATGGTTCTTGATGCTAGAACGAACTCTCGTGTTCTTAGGGATAAGAATTCGCCCCGAACTAGACGTGCAGTAGTTGTCCAACTTGTCAGCGCAAAGATTAAAATTAGTTTATCAATACCAGGTTGAAAAATCGTTACTAGTGTAATTAGCAAGAAAATTTGTGGGATAGATATGACAATATCAACAAATCTCATTAAGATTGCATCTAGAATTCCACCAAAATAACCAGCTAACGCTCCAACAACCGTTCCAATTGTGATTGCACCAAATACTGATGCAAAGCCAACTAATAATGACACTCGTGCCCCATAAAGCAAGCGAGTCAATATATCACGGCCAAATTTATCCGATCCAAGTAAATATTCTTTACCAGGAGGCTTCAGTTTATCTAATAGTCTCTGTTCTTCAAACGAATAAGGTGCGATAACCGGTGCAAGAACAGCCGCAGAAATGATGAATAGTAAAAAAATCGATCCAACTACAGCAAGCTTATTCTTTACAAATTTTGATAAGATGATTTTAGTCATCGTGTCAGGCTTACCATTTAATGCATGGGTTACCGCAGCATTATTTGAAGTTTCAGGTGTAAGATTAGGTTGTGACATCAAAAACTTCCTCCTTCTTAATACTCAATCCGCGGATCAAAAACAGCATAAAGGATGTCCGCTAATAAGTTGCCAATAACTACAAATACAGCCGAAATTACAGTTAATGCCATGATAACTGGATAATCACGTTGGAACGAAGAATCTATGAAAAGTTTGCCAATTCCGGGCCAAGCAAACACCGATTCAACAATTACTGATCCTCCAATAAATCCAGGTAACATTAATCCAAATATCGTAATGACTGGAATTAATCCATTACGTAACCCATGTTTGTATACTACCTTATTTTGTTTAAAACCTTTTGCACGTGCAGTTCTCATATAATCCTGCTTAACAACCTCAAGCATACTTGTTCGTGTAAAACGTGTAAGTCCCGCCATATCAGCTGTTGCAAGTACAAATGCAGGTAGTACAAGGTGATGAAGTCTGTCCCATATACTAAAAGGCTCATTCAGCGTTTGCGTCCCACCTGTAGGGAACCAGCCTAATTTTACTGAAAAGAACATGATAAGTATTAGTCCTAACCAAAAGTTTGGGGTTGCTAGTCCCAAGAAGGAAGTGAACGTAACCGTATAATCTAATTTTGAATATGGTTTTGTTGCAGATAATACCCCAAATGGAATCGATATTAGTATAGCTAATAAGGCAGAGACACCCATTAATAAAAGAGTATTTGGTAAACGGTTTAAAATCAATTCACTAACGGGAGTTCCCTTTTTAACGAGTGAAGTCCCAAAATCCCCTTGTGCCAAGTTTCCAAGCCATTTTCCATATTGAATATGAATAGGATCATTTAATCCATATTTTTCATTGAATTTTTCTAAATCCGCTGGTTTAATATTTGGATCCATTAATAAGGTGGTAGCACCACCTGGTGCCATTTTAACGATCGCAAAAGAAAGGATGGTAATTCCAATTAATAAGGGAATAGCCATTAAAATACGGCGAATGATATAAGTTACCATAGCTTATTCTCCTTCATCAGTAAGATTAGTAGATTAATAATGTATGTTGTAATTAGTTTGATAGAATATTGTACAAACTAATTTTACTTTCAAACTCAATAAATAAAAGGGAAGGGAAAACCCCTCCCCTCTTACACTACTTTTTTAACTATCCACTAAAGGATAATTAATTTTTAATCCACCATTTATTAATGTTATAGAACTCAGATTTTGCGTGGAACTCATAACCTTGTAAGTTCTCTACCATTACACGGTGTACGTTTGGATAGTATAGGAAAGTATATGGTTGTTCTTCAGAAACAATCTTGTAGATTTCACCATATGCTTTCTTGTACTCTTCACGGTCAAGAATTTGTCTAGCTTCTTCCATTAGTTTGCTAGCCTCTGCATTATCCCACCAAGTAAAGTTTAAGCCTTCTTCCATTTGGCTAGAGTGGAAAATATCATATAGGTCAGGGAATGTTGATAAGCTCCAACCCAAGATCATTGCATCATAGTCCCAATTAGGAGCAGTAACTTGCTCGATAAATGCGCTCCACTCTACAATTTGAGGAATAGCTTCAATCCCAACTTCTTTTAATTGTTGTTGTAATACAACCGCGATATCTTCACGGATTTTGTTACCTTGGTTTGTTTTAACCTCGAATGAGAATTTCTCACCGTCTTTATCTAACCAACCATCACCATCTGTGTCTTCCCAACCTGCTTCTGCAAGAAGAGCTTTCGCTTTTTCTGGGTCATATTCAAATTTTGTTACGTCATCACTATAAGCCCATGATAAAGGAGATTCTGGAACGTGAGCAACTTCCCCATCACCATTCATAACTGAATCAACAATACCTTGACGGTCAATAGCGTATGTTAATGCTTGACGAACTTTAACGTCTTTGAAACGATCTTGTTTTTGGTTTACTCCAAAGTACGTATAAGATAAACCTAAACCTGACTCGACTTTAATTCCAGGGAATTCTTTAACTGTATCAATGTCTGTTCCAGGGACTTCAGTGAAATCTACGTCACCTGCTTGTAATTGTGCAAGTAAAGCATTTTGGTCTGGAACGATTTTGTATGTGATAGAATCTAAGTAAGGACGGCCACCATAGTAATCTTCGTTCGCTACTACTTTTACATATTGACCATCTAACCACTCTTCAAATTTGAATGGACCAGTACCGATAGGTTTTTTTGTATTAAATTCATGCTCACCTAACTCAGCAACAGGAACAGTTCCTAAGATATGCTCAGGTAAAATTCCATAGCTTAAACCAATTGACCCGAATGTTGCATCAACTTTATTAAGTTTGATTTCAACCTCGTAATCACCAAGTTTAGTGATACTTTCAATACCTTCAAATGCTGATTTACGTGCACCATCATAGTCCTCATTTAAAGGAATATTATAAGTGAAAACTACGTCATCTGCAGTAAATTGCTCTCCATCGTGCCATTTAACATCATCACGAAGTTTAATTGTCCATGTTAACCCATCTTCAGACATTTGAACATCGCTTGCTAAATCGTTTACTGGATTAAACTCAGTATCGCCACTAACTAATCCATTATAGATAAAACCTTCAATATCAGAACTTGCAGCATCTGTAGAATATAACGGGTTAAATAATGTAGGAGCACCAATTGAACCTACGATAATATCTCCACCATATTGTGGTTCATTGCTATCTTCTTTTGGTTCCTCAGTTGGTTTTTCATCTTCTTTTGGTGTTTCAGCAGGTGTTGTTGCACTGTCTCCGCCTGAACAAGCAGCTAAAAATAATGCCAAAATTAAAGTTAAGCTTAAAAGTAACCATTTCGACTTACTAAGTTTCATTTGTTTTCCCCCTATCGTTTTTTTAATAAATAGTCGTTTCGAGACACGTTTATTACCATATTTTCCTGTTATCTCCCCCTTTCAAGTGAAGTTATATTTTGTGCGGCCATTTTTTAATATAGGTGGCAGGCAACAAAATGTTCATTTTCAACTTCTCTAAATTCAGGGATCAATTGACGACAGATATCGGTCGCTGCTGGACAGCGAGTATGGAATACACATCCCGAAGGTGGATTTGCTGGACTTGGCAATTCACCTTTAAGTACGATTCTCTCTCTTTTAATAGTACCTTTCTTTCTCGGAACTGGGACAGCAGATAAAAGAGCTTGTGTATATGGATGCAAAGGATTAGCGTACAAGCTTTCTTTTGGAGCTAATTCCATCATTTTGCCTAAATACATAACCCCTACTCTATCACTAATGTGACGTACAACACTTAAGTCATGTGAAATAAATATATAGGTTAAACCAAAATCTTTTTGTAGGTCCTGCATTAAATTTATAATTTGCGCTTGAATTGATACATCAAGTGCAGATACGGCTTCGTCAGCAATGATCATCTCTGGTTTCAAAGCTAAAGCTCTAGCTATTCCAATACGCTGTCTTTGACCACCAGAAAATTCATGTGGGTAACGATTGATAAATGATGCATTCAATCCAACTGTTTCTAGTAGTTCTTGTACTTTTTCATCTCGCTCTTTATTAGCATAAAGATTATGAGTGACCATCGGCTCCTTAATGATAGAACGTAAGGTTTTTCTTGGATTTAATGTTGCGAATGGATCTTGGAATATCATTTGAATATCTTTTCTAACCGTTTTTCTAAGTTCATTTTCAGACATATGTGAAATGTCTTTACCTTTAAAAATAATTTGTCCTTCAGTAGGTTCATATAGTCGAATGATTGTTCTACCAGCAGTTGACTTTCCGCAACCCGATTCACCTACTATACCAATCGTTTCACCTTTATTAATTTTCAAGGATATCCCATCTACAGCTTTCACCTGGCCAACTGTTCTCTGTAATAGTCCTGCTTTAATTGGAAAATGTTTTTTTACATTTTGTAACTCTAGGATTGAAGAAGTCTTTTCTTTAGTTAGAACACTGTCATTTTCTAAGTTAGTAGCTATCATTAATGTACCTCCTCTCCTTCATATAAAAAGCAACGTACTGAACGACTACCTTTAATTTGTTTTAACCCCGGTTGTTCTGTCTGGCAACGTTCAAATGCTTTTACACATCTTGGAGCAAATCGACAGCCTTTAGGCATGTTTTCAGGAGATGGTACATTACCTTCTATTGATTGTAGACGAGTAATATTCCCATCAATTGTTGGGATTGAAGCGATTAACCCTACAGTATAAGGATGGAATGGTTCCTCAAACAAATCATCAACTGAAGCTTCTTCAACAACTTGGCCGCCATACATTACGACAACTCTTTCTGCTATCTCTGAAACCACACCTAAATCATGAGTGATTAATAGAATAGAAGTATCAAATTTATTGCTTACCTCTTTCATTAAATCTAGTATTTGTGCTTGGATTGTTACATCGAGAGCCGTAGTTGGCTCGTCAGCTATTAAGAGTTTCGGATTACAACTCATTGCCATAGCGATCATAACCCTTTGTCTCATTCCACCTGATAAACGGTGAGGAAACTCATTAATTAGTTCGGCAGCTCTTGAAAACCCAACCATTTCTAATAGCTCTACTGCTTTTTTATTCGCCTCATTACGAGACATTCTTTGATGATAGGTAAGTATTTCAGTAATTTGTTCACCGATTGATAGTACAGGATTTAGTGATGTCATCGGCTCTTGGAATATCATTGATATTTCATTTCCGCGGATTTTACACATCTCACTTTCAGACATACCTACTAATTCTTTGCCATCTAGGATAATTTCACCATCTACTATTTTTCCAGCTGGACTTGGGACCAAGCGCATGATTGATAATGATGTGATACTTTTACCAGATCCAGATTCTCCAACAAGTGCAACCGTTTCGCCCTTGTTTATTTTTAAATCAACCCCGTCCACAGCGGGAATAACCGTCTTTTTTTTAAAGAAATGGGTTTTTAAATTTTTTACCTCTAATAGAGTAGACATGTTTGCTGGCACCATCCTTTTCCATTGACATAGATACATCGAACCAGTATCTAATTAGCTTCTATATTACAATCTAATAATTCAAATGTTATGAATCCACATTTAATTATTAGGATACAAAATTATCTGAAAATAACATTAACTGTATTTTATTACAACTAAGTTACAAATACAAGTTAATTTTTAAAATTGTATTAATAATTATTCTTTTCGGAATTTTAATTTTTTTTTCATAATATTTTACGTATTAGGTTTCTATTTATTTTCATTTTAACCCTTTAAAGTGCTGATATTTCCCGTTAATACTATTAGGAGTATCTACTAAAAAATGAAGTATCCATTCCCCTATCTATTTGGCACATACAAAAAACCTATCAGCATTGTGATAGGTTTTTATAATAGTATTGTATAATTTAATTCGTGCTCAATTTAGTTGTGTATAATAATAATATTTTTATTACGATACTCTTCTCTCTTTTAACATTCTATATTTAGCCTTATAATCAATAAAAAAAAAAAAAAATCCATCACTATGTGATAGATCATTTTATCTTCTTGATTTCGGATTAAGTGCATCCTTTAAACCTTCGCCAATAAAGTTTATCGATAAGATAACTAGAGTAATAGCTGTTGCAGGCGGCACCCACATCCATGTCTTATTACGAAGAACATCTGAATCACGAGCCTCTGCTAACATATTCCCCCAACTTGGAGTATCTACTGGAACACCAAAGCCTAGGAAACTAAGTGCTGATTCAGCAACAATCATAACAGCCATTATTAATGTGGCTTGAACGATAATCGTAGAAGCAACATTTGGTAATAGATGTTTAATGATGACTTTTGATGGTTTAGAGCCAATTGACACCGCAGCTAAAATATACTCGTTTTCTTTTTCAGCAAGTATTCTACTACGAACAATACGTGCAACTCCACCCCAACTTAATAGACAAATAACGGCAATTAAAGTCCATAAGCCAGATACTTTACCTACAAGAATTGTATTTAGAACTATTACGAATACTAAAAATGGGAAGTTTAATATGAAATCTGTAAAACGCATTAATAGTCTATCAACTCTTCCTCCAAAATAGCCGGCAATTGAACCTACTGTTGTACCAATTAATGTTATAAAAAACATAGCGGATATACCAACAGTTAATGATGACTTACCTGCATATAACATTCTTGTAAATACGTCTCGGCCATTCGTATCCGTGCCAAGCCAGTTCGCGCCAGACGGTTCCTTACTAATGTTCATGAAGTCTACCCTTACTATATCTTTTGTTGTGATAAATGGTGCCAAGAATGATAATAGTGCAACTATAAGTAAAAATACTAAACTTATCATAGCTAATTTATTTTTAACGAACTTTCTTCTAGCAATCACCCATGGGGAGGGACTTTTTAGATTTTTTTTCGGTGTTTTTGTATTTGTGTTAGTTAGAATTTCCATGATTTGCCCTCCTTAATCTAGTCTTATACGAGGATCTACTATGCCATATAGTAAATCAGCTATTAGATTTCCAAAAAGTGTTAGAAACGAAAGTAACATTGTTATCGACATCATTACTGCATAATCTCTTCTAGTAACAGATTCTAAAAATAGTTGTCCTATTCCTGGATATGTGAAAATAGTTTCTGTAATAACTGCTCCACTAATTAACGTTGCAATGTCGAACCCAAGAAATGTAACTAAAGGTATGATTGAATTTCTTAAAATATGTTGATTAAAGATTTTCGACTCTTTTGTTCCTTTAGCTCTAGCTGTTCTTACATAGTCTTTACGACTATTGTCAATGATGTCATTTCGTAAAAATTGGGTATATGATGCTGTACCCATTAATCCTAAAACTAGTGCTGGTAATAATACATGGTGTAATTTACTTTGATAATACGCCCATGTTCCTTCCTCTAACCCGATTTCAACTGAACCACTAAATGGAAACCATCCAAGTTGGAAGGAGAAGAAATAGATTCCAACAATTGCTGCAACGAATGATGGAATAGCCAGTGCTAGATAGTTATAGCCGGCAATTAAATTGTCTCCAATTGTATATGGTTTTCTTCCAGCATACATACCCATTAAAAATGAGAAAATATACGTTAATATTAAAGATGTTACTGCTAAAAATAATGTATTTGGTATACGCTGTGCAATTAGTTCTGCAGCAGGCTTTTTATAAACTGTTGATTTTCCAAAATCACCTTGAACAAAATCGGTTACCCATCTCCAATATTGTACGAGAATTGGGTCATTGTACCCTAATTTTTCTCGCATTTCTTCAATATATTCTGGATTTGTGTTCGACGGGTCAATTTCTCCCCCAAATGGGTCCCCTGGCATCATTTTAGCCAGGGAGAATACCACTAAGGAGATAAGGAGTAATAATGGAATCATGCCAAGAATTCTTCGAAGTGAGTATTGAAGCATGTGAATTCTCCTTATCTATTAGGATTAAATACTATTATTCTGAAACAGTCCACAAATGAACATCTTCTTGGAACCCAATAGCACTTATTTTAACGCCTTCTAAGCGCTTGTTAATTCCATAAAGATCCATGTTCTCCCATAATGGGATTGCAGGCATTTGCTCGTTGAAATATTTTTGCCACTCAACATATACTGACTTACGGTAGTCTTTATCAAATGATTTTTCACTTAAACCTTCATCAAGTAAACGTTGGTTTTCAGCATCTACCCAACGACCATAGTTCCACTCTGAATCATTGCCCCAAAGTCCAGATGGATCTGGATCTGAACCAGTGCTCCAAGAACCGAAGAACGCTTCTAATGCTTCATCATCATTATCTTTCATTTCATTGTAAAGGTTGAATTCAACTAATGAACCAGTTGCTAGTTCAGTTTTTACACCGATATCGTTCCAGCTTTGGATAATCGCTTGTGAACGACCTTCAAATGCTGCAGGTCCAGCATAGTGACCGAAGGAAATGCTGAATGGTTTACCTTGTGGATCTTCTACAAATCCATCGCCATCTGTATCAACATAACCAGCAGTTGCTAGTAATTCTTTAGCTTTTTCTGGGTTGTATTCGTATTGATTTAACTCAGACTCATCAGCTGCAATCCAGAAAGTTTGTGGAATTGGTGTGTTTGCCACTTTTGCTTTTCCTTCTAGGAATGCATCAATCATCGCTGGACGATTTAACGCATAAACCAACGCTTGACGTAATTCTTTTGATTTAAACTTATCGAAATCAGCAACGTTTACGCGTTTTTCAGCATCTCGGTTACCAAAACGTAATCCGATGTAAGAGTAAGAAACACCAGTTGTTTCTTCAACACGTACATTTTCTAATGCAGAAAGTTCTTTAACAGATTGTGGACGAATTTCCATAATATCGATATCGCCATTTTGGAATGCACCAGTTGCTAGAGATGGATCGATAACTTTTACAATTACACCGTCAAGCTTTGGCGCCCCTTGCCAGTAGTCATCAAAGCGCTCTAATTCTGTGTATTCACCAGCAACAACATTTTTAACTTTGAAAGGTCCAAGACCTACAGGATTTGCACGCACTTGTTCTGAGTCACCTAGATCTGCAGCAGCAATACCTTCATAATGCTTTTTAGGCATTGGAGTTGACCATAGGTTTTCTAAGTTATTGATTTTTACTTCTTCAAAAGTAATCTTGATTGTGTATGGATCTACAATTTCAATACCTTCGATTGTTTCAGCAGTACCGTCTTTTTTAGCTGTAGCACCTTTAATGTGCTCAACCATATTGAAACGAGGACCATCATAACCTGGGTCTGCAATTGTTTCAAGAGCATATGCGTAGTCTTCTACTGTAAGCTCTTCACCATTGTGCCATTTAACACCTTGTTCGAATGTAAAAGTATACGTTAACTTATCTTCACTAATTTCCCAAGTTGCTAAGTTTGGTACATATTCTAAGTTTTCATTGACAGAATAAATACTTTCTGTCATAAAACCTTGGATACTGCTATCTACTGCACTACCAGCAAATGCAGGATCGTAAACTCCTTCTGGAGCTGCATCAACTGCGAAAGTAACTACGCCGCCTTCTGCAGGATCAGTATCTGTTGTGCCTTCTGTTGTATCTGTTTCTTTTTCAGTTGTATCATTTGTTGAGTCTTCGCCTCCGCTACAAGCTGCTAGAAACACTGACATTACTAGCAAAAGCATGATAGCCCATAATGTTGACTTTTTCATTTTTTTCCCCCACTTTTTTATTTATTTTATTTTTGAAACTATTCAAACACAAAACCTAATTAAAGTACTATCTAATACAAGTGACAAGCGACTCTATGTCCTGGCTTCACCTCCTTTAATTGTGGTTTTGAAGCAGAACATTCTGCCATTGCTTGCGGACATCTCGGATGGAAAGGACAACCGCTAGGCGGATTCGCGGGACTTGGTACATCTCCCACCAACACAATACGCTCACTTTTTTTCCTTGGATCTGGTACAGGAATAGCAGAAATTAATGCTTGTGTGTATGGATGTAATGGTTCGTCATAAATGCTTGTCTTTTCCGCAATCTCAACAATATTACCTAGATACATAACACCAATTCGATCACTCATATGTTTTACAACACTTAGGTCATGGGCGATGAATAAGAATGTTAAATCAAATTCATCTTGTAGTTCTTTTAATAGATTAAGAACTTGTGACTGAACCGATACATCCAGTGCCGAAACTGGCTCATCCGCAATAATAAGTTTAGGTCTTAATGCTAATGCACGTGCAATACCAATTCTTTGTCTTTGACCACCTGAAAACTCGTGTGCATACTTATAATAGGCATCTTCAGGTAAACCTACTTTTGTAAGTAATTCCATTATTTCGCTTTTTAGTGATTTCAAAGACTTTTTCGAAAAGTTTATAATTGGTTCTGCGACAATGTCACCCACCATTTGCATAGGATTCAAAGAGGCATACGGATCTTGGAAAACCATTTGAACGTCTTTTCTAATTTCTCGTAAGGATTTTCCTCTTAAGTCAGTAATGTCTTGTCCATCAAATAATATTTGTCCGTCGGTTGGTTCTAGTAATCTTAATATTGTTCTACCTGTAGTCGATTTACCGCAACCTGATTCTCCAACAAGTCCTAATGTTTCACCACTTTTTATTTCAAATGATACATCATCTACTGCCTTAACATGTGCAACCGTTTTTCTAAGGAACCCACCTTTGATTGGGTAATAGGTCTTTAAATTTTTTACTTCTAGCAGATTGTCTTTATCTTTTTTAAGTGTAGTATTACTCATTTGATTACCTCACACTTTCTGTAGGATAGCTGCTCTCGTAAAGTAAGCATGATACCTCATGACCCTCTTCAACTTCAGCAAGCCTAGGTGTAACAGTTTTACAATCTGGTTTTGCTGATGGACATCTATCAACAAATCGACAGCCTACGTTAGGCATGTTTTTTAGTGAAGGAACAATCCCTTTAATAGTAGCTAATTCATCAACAGCATCATCGATCCTTGGGATGGAACCCATCATTAGCCTTGTATAAGGATGTTGTGGTTTGTAAAATAGATTATCTACGTTTGTACGTTCCACTACTTTACCTGCATACATTACAATTACCTCATCACACATTTCAGCAACAACGCCTAAATCATGTGTAATTAAGATAATTGACATGTCATTTTTTTCTTGGATGCCTTTTAATAATTCTAGTATTTGGGCTTGTACTGTTACATCTAGTGCAGTTGTAGGTTCATCAGCGATTAGTAGTTTTGGTTGGCATGCAATCGCAATTGCAATCATAACCCTTTGTCTCATACCACCTGAAAGCTGATGTGGGTATTCATCTACAATTTTGTCTGGTCTTGATATTCCAACATTCGTTAATAGAGTGATAGCCATTGTTCTAGCTTCTTTTTTTGAAATATCCATGTGATTAAGCATGATCTCTTCTAATTGAAAGCCAATTGTAAAAACTGGATTTAAAGAAGTCATTGGTTCTTGGAAAATCATACTTATATCTTTTCCTCTAATACTATTCATTTCTTTTTCTGATAGATGTTCGATGTTTTTCCCTTGGAATATAACCTCTCCGCCTGCGATCTTACCAATCCCTTTAGGTAGAAGCTTCATAATCGAAAGTGACATTACACTTTTTCCACAACCTGATTCTCCAACAATTCCGACAATTTGGCGCGGTTTTACTGATAGAGAAACACCATCAACCGCATGATAAAATTCACCATCTATATCGAATCCTGTCTTAAGGTCTTTCACTTCAAGCATTGAATTCAATTTAATCACACCTTTATAAATTAATCGCGCTACCTGTATCCCCAATATTTAGACAATTTCCTTTTTTACAATAATATTATATTTTTTTCTAACTTGCAATATATTATTTTAAATTACTAATATTCAGTCTTTTTTGTTAAGTGACTTAAGTGATTTAATCTATTAATTATTATACAGAAATACCATTACTCTGGATATACGCTTTCTAATTTGACGCCATTGGATAGTAATCTTTGTCGAATCAACGCCTTACTTTTTCGCATTTTAGCAGTCATTTCCAATTCTAGAGTTGATCCGTCTTTAAGGGTGAATATAAACTTATCATCTTTCGTTACTTTATCTTTCTTAATATAGGTTTGCTTTGCAGCAGTAATATCATCCCAGCTTGTAAAGGTTTCAGAGAAGCTAAAATAGTGGTTTTGATAGATACCCTTCATATTCATATATTGATAGTTAAAAAGACATAAAGTAATAACAACTATTCCCACAACAAACGAAGCTGCAAGCATAGATAATTTAAGTTGCTTCTTTCGTTTATCTCTAGCCTCAACTACTAAATTTATGAGCAAAACGATTGATAAAAACAAAATTCCAAGGATAAAAGTGAAATATGTACTTAATGGTGCTTCAAAAAACCATACATTGTCAGGTTTAAATAAAATTTCTTGAATTGGATAAAGAATAATAAATGGAATAATGAAACTCGATAAAAAAGAAATAACAATTACTGTTACCTGAAATTGTGCGCTATCGGTCTTCTTTTTTTTCGTTACTGTATAGCTAGACATATAATTAAATCTACAACACCTTCCCTTAAATTTCTTTATCCAAAAACACTAGTTTGGAAATAGTCTGGAAAAAGCACTAGTGTTATAATATTACAAATACATTACAATTTCAATACACTTTTTAAAATTGCATTAATTCTAAATATTAAAAAACACATCCTTACGGATGTGTTTTTTAATAAATTATATCCTCTGAGGGAACTAGCATTAACTCTTTTACGCCTTTATTACTATCCTTCAGTTTTTTTCTAACTAGGTAATACCCTACACAATACCCTACCATTTTAGGATAAAACTTACGTCCAAACAACAGATCGTTATGCATTGCGGTATTCTTCTTTATGGAACTATTTGGTTTAATTGTTCTTTGCCAAAACCGTTCTAGCTCTAAGTCAGAATAATATTTTATATACGGGGCTAAGCTATCTTCACCATAATCTTCCTGGACTGCATTTTCTGCAAGTCCTTCCAACATGATTGTATCCATTAATGTATAATCTTTCTCGTTCCTCTTATATTTTACTAACCTACACACATGATTATATTCATGTGTAAATAATGCTTTTAATTCATTTTCTGTTGTTTTCTCTGAAATAAATAGGAATAGTTTATCCTTAAATGCAATACCAGATTTCCCATTAAACTCCCGGTTAATTCGCGAATTTGTAATATCAGAAGGAAATATATAGATTGGTACAGAAGGACCTGACCACTTTTTTTTAAGTCTTTTTTCTTCTTTGTAGACAACCTCCCATGCCCGTTTTTTTATAAGCCTTTCAATCATTTCATCGCCATTCTTAAGAGGATGATACATTCCATGGAAAGTTAGATATTGATAAATCTCTGAAGCACTTGCATCATCAAAATGGTCTGTTAGATTTTCACAGACTTTTTCCGGTTGATCATATAAATCTAGTAACCATTTATCCGTTCGCATAACAGTCATTCGTCTACCTCCATTTATACCTTTCTAATCAGGGTATGCAAGGTAGGAAATATAGGTTCTTATTTATTAACGTCTTAAAGAAAAGCGCAGGGCGCCCGGAGCTAGACACTAAAACTAGGTAAAAACTTTTATACTTTCTTATCTTTAAAAAAAGAGCCAGGTCAAACCACCTAGGCTCCTTTCCGATTAAAATACTGTCTTAAACCTTCACCTAGTACGTTAAAGAAATGACCGGGAGACATGAAAACAATTGGTTCCACCATTTTAAAACCCAAGTCACCTTTATTTCTTTCGTTATTCAAACTTCTTAAAAATAATGGTTGCATTATGACCACCAAAACCTAATGAATTACTAAGTGCAGTACGGACTTCTTGCTTTCTTGCAAGATTTGGTACATAGTCTAAGTCACATTCTGGATCTGGCGTTTCGTAATTAATTGTTGGTGGGATTATTCCCTCTTTAATTGCAAGAATTGAGAAAATCGCCTCAACTCCACCTGCAGCACCAAGTAAATGGCCTGTCATTGACTTGGTTGAACTAATTGCAAGCTTCCTTGCATATTCACCAAACACTTCTTTAATAGCTAGTGTTTCATATTTATCGTTATACCCTGTACTTGTTCCGTGAGCATTTATATAGTTAATGTCCTCAGCCTGTAAGCCACTATCCTCAATTGCTTGGCGCATGGCACGTACGCCACCTTCTCCTCCTGGTGCTGGTTGTGTAATATGATATGCATCACCCGTTGAACCATAACCGACTATTTCTGCATAGATTTTAGCTCCACGTGCTAGAGCATGTTCCAATTCCTCCAACACGATGATTCCTGCACCTTCACCCATAACAAAGCCATCACGGTTTTTATCAAAAGGACGACTCGCTGTTATCGGGTCTGGATTAAAAGAAAGTGCTTTTGCTGATGTAAAGCCAGCAAACGACATATTTGTTAACGGCGCTTCAGCTCCACCTGTTATCATAGCATCAGCATCTCCACGTTGAATAACCTTAAAAGCATCCCCAATTGAGTTTGTTCCAGTTGCACAAGCTGTAACAGTACAAGAATTAATTCCTTTTGCACCAAGTGCAATTGAGACCTGTCCAGCTGCCATATCAGGAATCATCATCGGAACATAAAAAGGACTAACTCGTCTATAACCCTTTTCTAAGAAAATTTTATGTTGTTCCTCATGAGTTTCCATTCCACCAATTCCAGAACCAATCCAAACGCCTACTCTAGGTGCAATTTCATCATTAATATTCAGATCCGCATCCTTCACTGCCATTAACGATGATGCAAGTGCGTACTGTGTAAAACGATCCATTCTACGTGCATCTTTTCTGTCCATATAATTCTCAGGGTTAAATTCTTTAAGTTCTCCAGCTACCTTTGCAGGTAATCCTTCAATATTTATTCTAGTTAACGGTCCAACCCCTGATACACCATTTATTGCATTTTGCCAAGCAGTTTCCACATCATTTCCAATTGGAGTTACTGCTCCTAGTCCTGTAACTACAACACGCTTCTTGTTCATCTATAAATCTCTCCTTTTATCAACGTATATTTGCACGTATGAATAGTATTCACTTTTAAATTTATCGTCCCCAACGCATTGCAATCGCACCCCAGGTTAACCCACCACCAAAACCAACCATTACAATTAAATCCCCATCTTTGATTTTACCTGCTTCTAATTCCTCAACAATTGAAATTGGTATCGATGCTGCTGAAGTATTGCCATATTTATGAACCGTTTTAGACATCTTTTCTTCTGGAAGCTCAAGTCTTTGTCTTGCCGCATCCATAATTCTAATATTCGCTTGATGTGGAATAAGTAAGTCAACATCTTCTTTATCAATCCCAGCTTTTTCAAGAACATTAACACATGATTCTCCCATTTGTCTAACTGCAAACTTAAATACTTCTCGACCATTCATTACGAGATATTCCCCTTCTTGGTATAGATGCTTACCACCCGTGCCATCGGCCCCTAACTCAAATGCGAGAATTCCTTTTCCGATTGAAACAGGTCCTACAACTGCTGCACCTGCTCCATCCCCAAATAAAACTGCTGTATTTCGATCATCCCAATTAGTAATCTTTGAAAGTTTTTCAACGCCAACTACTAGGATATTCTTATAACTTCCTGATTCAATAAATTGTTTTGCCGTGACTAATCCATACATAAAACCTGCACAGGCCGCACTAATATCCATAGCTGCTGCTTTTTTTGCTCCAAGCCTTTCTTGTAACATACACGACACCGAAGGGAATGGCGTGTCTGGTGTTACTGTAGCAACTAATATCAGATCTAGGTCTGCCCCAGAGATACCAGCCTGTTCTATCGCATTTAAAGCTGCTTCATAGGCCATGTCAGATGTATCTATATCATCACTTGCTATTCGTCTTTCCTCAATTCCTGTTCTTGTACGAATCCACTCATCAGAAGTATCCATCTTTTTTTCTAAATCTTGATTTGTAACCACATTCTCTGGCACATGCCGGCCTACTCCAAGAATCCCTGCATTCATATTCGCATCCCCTTTAAAATAAGATAATATAATCCAATCCTGATATTAGTTGAATAATGATTACTCACTAATAAGAAATGCTATATCCAACCTTTTTAGTAAGAGCATTATAAGAAAATTTGTCCGTGTTATTTATTATCAATTAATATGACTTGGTACTAATTTTAAAGTATTTTATTTTAGATAGCAACAGTTTACCCTTTTTCTTTGTAAATTACGGAAAAATCCACATACGCCTAATCAAATATAGTGATAACTGTCTATATTTTTTATACAAATTAACATAGACTACTAGTAAAAAATAACTAATAAGAGTGGTGACTAAGTTGGAGGACAAAAAGGACGAGATAATCGAAGAAATAAAAAGTGATGTAACTGTAACTGATCCTTTTTCTAGACTCATGTTTGGGCCTAATAAAAGAAGCCAAAGTCAGTCTACACCTGATCAACCGCAACAAAATACACAGGTAGATTATTACCAGTTAATGCAACAATTTGATGAAATCATGGGATCAGTTAATAGAATTAAACCTATAGTTAAGGAATTTACTCCTTTACTAAACTTTTTCAAAAAAAAGTAATAGAACAATAAAAACGCTTGGATACCCCAAGCGTTTTTAAGTTAACTTTTATTCTTTTACTTGCTTATAAGCTTCTTCTTTTCCAAGCTCATAAGCGTCGGACATCACATTAGTTAATATGTTAATCATTGGTTGTAATTTATCCATCGTTAGTTCTATTCCGGTATCGTCAAGCATCTCCTTTGCTTCAGGCAGATACTTCATTGCTATTTGCATAAATTCCATGGATTTTGGGTGCATTTCATAACTCCTTTTGATGACAATCATATTATTTTTCATTGGGAAGTAGACCAGTCTGTATATATGTTTCAACATGAGCATTTATTTCTTTTTCAAAATCTGGATCAACTTCTGGACTAAATTTACCCATTGAAATAACTCCATCTTGAAAATCAAAAAACAAATCTCCAGATTCTAACTCTCCCTTATTATAGCTTTCGGCAACGAATTCATACAATTCATCCACATGTTGTACTGTGCTCGTTAAAACGGTAGCTTCTCCTAAATAAGATTGATCTGTAACAAAACCAATTGAATATAAGCCTTGCTCTTTTAACGCTTCAATTACAGGTACATTATAGCCATCTCCAGCAGGATAAACAACATCAACACCTTCTTGAACCATCTTATCCAGTAATCTTAAGGCAGAATCTACGTTATCCCAGCTATTTGTATAGCTTATTTCAACCTCAACATCAGGGTTTTGAAAGGCTGCACCTTCAAAAAAGCCATTTACTTCTGGCTGCCATTCAAATGCAGCTATAACTCCCACTTTATTGGTTTCAGTCATCTTGCCAGCTACCATACCACCAAAAAAGCCCATTGCATCAGCCTTGAAATTTATACTTGTAACATTATCACCATTAGCGTCTCCATTAAAGGTAATAAAGTGAATGTTTGGAAATTCTTTGCTAAAACTATTAAAATACTTGGCATATTCACTACCATGTCCAAAGATTAAGTTAACTCCTTTTTCTTCAAACTCTTTAACAGCTTGCTTAGCAGCAGCTTTATCAATGATGTCTTCCTGATAATATACATCTATACCAAATTTTGATTGAATTTTCAACAATCCTTTGTAACCTTTTGTTCCCCAAACCTGGTCGTTTATTGAATCTGTTACTAGTAAACCAACTTTTTCTAATCTAGCTGTGGAAGCAGGTTGTCCACATGCTGATAGTAAAAGAGTCAACATACTAAAAAGGACCAACCACCGAGATTTGCTCATGCTTCTACATCTCCTTTAATGGAGGAATAGCCTCAAAAACACTCTACTATTTGCTCCAATGTAAAAAATTCATTCTTATTTATACTATATTGTACATTGCCTAGAACAGAATGTAAAAGAAAAAATAGGTATTTAATCTTACTTGTGTCTTTCTTTCAACTGCTTTGCATATTCAATTTGTTTTTCTACCCCCTCTTTTATACTAGTATTTGGTTTAATATCTAGAAGTTTTTTTGAGCTCTTTGAGATAATTGTTCTGGGTTCCCCTCTTTCTTCCAATCGTAGATCATTTTTAATATAGTATGCCCCTTCATACCATCTATTTTCTTCCCCACTTGTTAAATGAATTATCTTTCTCGGTAAGGTTTTTTCTTCTAATCTGACAAGTGCATGAACAGCATCTTCAATGTAGAAAATATCCCTAGTATTTTCTGTCACAAAATAGTCTCGAGATTGTTTTTTTAGGTTAGCCATTATCGCTTGTTGGTAAATTAAATGACTTGGTTGCCCCGGCCCAAAAAGTGTTGGCATTCTAACAATTGCATATTGTATTGACTCTTCGGCTAATGTCTCCCGCACAAGCTTTTCTTCTTCAACGTGTAATTTTCCGTTATCGCTATCTGGCACAGGCTTTGTATCTTCATCCACTACAAATTGTTCGTTACCAAAAACATCATATGTTGACACTAAGATAAGCTTACTTCCATTCATACGGCAAAATGAAATAACATCATTTAGTAGTTGTCTTGTTTTGCCTATGCAAGCATCAATATCTGGTGAATATCTGTCTTTAGCTGAGTCAAATAAACTATAAAAGACAGTATCGCAATTCTCTTCTTTCATTAGGCTACGAAAGTCTTGTATATCTCTATACTGAAAAAAGGCATTTCTTCCGATTCTTAGTAATTTTTCCTCTTTTACTTCTTCATCATCCGCCATATCATCAAATGCTAAAATATTTACTTCTTCTTCAATGAAATGACAGCATAAACTAAACCCTAAAAAGCCAAGCCCTCCTACTACGATTTTATTGCACAAAAAAAATCCCCCCTACAAGAAGTCAGTTATTGTATTTCTATGCAAATTACAAAAATAATAGTCCCTACCGATTTCTCAAAATAGGGACTACTATAGTTCACCTTGATTCCTTTTGTAAAATTGACAAACAGATTGACCAAAATTGTAACGTTTTTCAGCTATATGATAAGAGACAAAAATTGGTTTTTTTAATTCTTCTCTAAGTTCCTCAAATTTTCGAGTGTGTAATTCCGGCCGAAAAGCTGCACTATTGGTAGATTGCCAAATACCAACTGGTGGCTCACTGTCATATTTCATATCTGGTAATAACTTATGAATCGTATCCTTTGCTTCAAAGTCACCAATTTTGTATGCCTTTTTAAGCTCTCTGAGTAAGCTTTTATAAAAGAACTTGTAGGATTTTTCATGCTCGATATGTGCCTTCAAATCTATACAAGGATTTACAAGTGCCGCTGCGCGTATATTGTCAGTGATTGAATCCATTAGTTGCAGAGCAACTAACGCACCCATACCTTCAGCTAAAATGTGTATCCTCTCATTTAGAATTTCACTTTTCATGACTGTAAGATACAACCTTTTAGCTAAAAACAATGCATCTGGACTTCCCCAGTTTCGACCGTAAAGGTTTGAATAAAATACCGTATAGCCTTGACGAATTAAATACTCCACCGTTTGAAAACGACCTAGATTTTGCATCCAAAAACTCGTATTTTCATCAACAAAATGGTTTTTGTCACCTAAAATCAAGATACCGAAGCCATTTGGCCGTTCCGGTACGTGAACCACACACCACTCTGTATCAAGCTGGAAAAAACGATGTGTAAGTTCCATTTTCCTCCCACCTTTATACACAGTATGATTCCTGTCTTTAACAATGTATGTAAAGGTTAGAAAATGGAAAGGGGAGATACCCATTTTTTATTTTATTATTTTTATGGCTTAACTTTAAACCACTATTAACCACAACATCTTGGGAATCTTCCACTTTATTATTTTATTTTAGTGTGATAAGATAGATAAACAATGTGTTTAAAATGAGGTGAAAATTGTGCGTTATTTTTGGACATTTTTTTGGACATTTCTTTTAATTCAAATGTCTGCCTATGTAATTTCTTCAATGCAAGGGGTTACATATGATTTCGCAACTGCTTCAATAATTGCAGTTGGTGCTTTTGTCTTTATATCAATACTTGGTGAACTTATACCAAACGAACCAGTTGAAGAACATTAATAAGAAAAGCGCAAGGCGCACCCGCCTATCGGCGCGTCGATTAAAACCCGCCACGTCCTGTGGCGAACATCGACATCAGCACATCCTGTGCAGTCAAGCATAAGACAAGCCGGCTGGAAGGTTGTTCTTTACCTTCCGGACGGATTGGCTTATACCATAGAGCCGATGGCGCCCGGAGCTAGACACGAAAACTAGGTAAAATTATTATACTTTCTTACCATAAATAAAGTCATCCTACTTTTAGGATGACTTCTCTTTTTGCGATTGTGACCAAATTAAGGTTTTCTTTTATACGTCCATTTTCGGTTATGGTTTGAATTCTCTGGAAATGGATCCCCTGCTTTTAACTTTAAACTTTTGGGGTTGTTAACCATATCCCCATCTTCACCAATTTCTACATATATTCCATTATTGGGTGCTTTATGTCCTGCTCTAAATTCGTGACTTTGGCCCATACTATCCCTCCTTCCTATCTTTACTAAGATATTATCCCCTGTTCTATTTCATTTATAATTTATATAACATTCATATCCTTTTTTTATTTGAATAGTATAGGTGATGTGATGATTACATAATACAAGCTACTTATTTAAAATCCAGTAAATAGCAATGCTTTACACAACTACAGATTCTATTGTTTAATTAGAACGTAGTAATTATATTATCTATTGGAGGATTAAGTGTGGAAAATATGGACAAAATATATGAACTTTTAAAATATTTATTTCTTGGATTTTTTCAAGGTTTAACTGAACCTATCCCTATTTCATCAAGTGGTCATCTTTTACTTGCTCAATATTTCTTAGACCTTTCTATTGAAGGAATGAGCTTTGAACTATTGGTTAACGCTGCATCTCTTCTAGCAGTATTGCTAATTTACCGCAGTGACATAACTCGACTTACGATTAACGGCCTACGCTATATTAAAACACGGGAAGAAGCTGCAAGAGCAGACTTTCGATTTATCATCTACCTAGTTATCGCAACAATCCCAGCTGGCGTGATTGGTATTTTATATGACGATGAGATCGCAAGTTTCTTTAAAGAAGGTATCTTATTAATTGGTATTACCTTGCTTATCACTGGTATTGCACTATGGACTATTCGCAACTTACGGGGACGTAAAAATGATGCAGAATTAAAATTAACAGATGCGATTATTATCGGTATTGCACAAGCAATTGCACTGATCCCTGGCATCAGCCGATCTGGCGCCACAATTGTAGCAGCAATGGGACTCGGGATGAAACAAGAGACAGCGTTACGTTTTTCATTCTTAATGTTCATACCTGTTAGCTTTGGCGGTTTGTTATTAAGTCTTTCTGATATAGTAAACGACCCAGATTTAAATTCATTACTTATTCCCTACACAGTTGCTTTCCTTGGGTCATTAGTTGCTTCCTATTTCTCCCTTAAATGGTTTATGAATATTATGGCTAAAGGCAATCTTAAATATTTTGCTTATTATTGCTTTGTTGTTGGTGGATCAATTGTATTGTTTAATTTTTAAAAAAAGTGGTATCAGACTTTCCGATACCACTTTTTTATTATCCAAGTATTGCTTGTAATAATGCTTTTTGTACATGTAATCTATTTCCCGCTTGTTGGAAAACGACTGAATGTGGGCCATCGATTATTTCAGCTGTTACTTCTTCTTCACGATGTGCTGGTAAGCAGTGTAGAAAGCGAAAATCTGATTTTGCCAAATACGTTATCTTAGAATTGACTTGAAAATCTTCAAATACTGTTATTCTCTTCTCTTGTTCACTTTCCTGCCCCATACTTGCCCAAACATCTGTATACAGAATATCAGCATCTGTTACAGCTTCAAATGGATTATTAGTAACTTTTATTTCCGCTCCCGTTTTTGATCCAATATCATTTACTAACTCTATGATTTGTTTTTTCGGTTCATAGCCAACTGGACAAGCAATGGTACAATTCATACCTACTTTTGCTGCTGCAATCATAAGCGAATGTGATACATTATTCCCATCACCCAAGTATACCAGCTTTAACCCTTTTAGTTTTTTCTTAACTTCATAAATTGTTACTAAATCAGCAAGTGCCTGACACGGATGATGTTCATCCGTTAATCCATTAATAATTGGAATTGATGCTTGCTTTGCTAGCTCAACTATTTTTTCATGTGCAAATGTTCGAATCATAATTGCATCAACATATTGCGATAAGACTTTGGCAGTATCAGCGATTGATTCCCCTCGGCCTAGCTGAAGGTCATTTCCATTTAGATAAAGTGCACTCCCACCCAATTGAATCATGCCAGCTTCAAATGATACCCGCGTTCTCGTAGAAGGTTTTTCAAAGATCATCGCTAACGTTTTTCCCTCTAATGTCTTTGAAGTCAATCCACTCTTTTGTTGTTTTTTTAAAGTTAGGGCTGAGTCTACTAATTGATAAATTTCAGTTTCTGAGAGCTCCTCTAGAGTTAACAGGCTTAGTCCCTTAATATTTAATGGTTGTTCCTTTGTTTGTAATGTATTAATCAAATTGTCACTCCCTTTGATTGTTTTCTCCACTCTTGGATCGAATGAACAGTAAATGTCTTTGTATTTAAAGCTTTTATAAAAGCGAAAAATGTTTCAAGTTGAGTAAAGACTTCAATACCGTTCGCTAGTGCTAATTTCCTATATTCCGCTGAGATGTCATCTTTTTTTACATTCAAATAGGCAAGTGCATATCCTCTTTCAATCCAATCTTCAACATCTTCATTCACTAATAACTTAATAGTTTGCTGACTTAGTTCTTTTGAGAGTTCACTAATGTCTGAAATACTCATATCATCATCCGTAACAATTAAAATTTCATTCCTTTGCTGTTTATTCTTTAGATAGGAATGAAAGACTTTACCGAGCGCTTCATCTAAATTATCAGCGATTCCAATACCCTCACCAGTTGACTTCATCTCTGGACCTGTTATTGGATCTGCACCAAGTTTCATTGTTGAAAAAACTGGGAATTTGACAGTATAAAAATCATTATCTGACAATAGTCCCGTGTTTTCGGAAAGGTCCGGCAAATATTTCCCTAGCAATAATTTAGTTGCATGTCTAACCATCGGGACACCTGTCACTTTACTTACAATTGGCGAAGTTCTACTTGCACGAGGATTTACCTCGAGCACATAAACTTCTTGATCATTTATTACATATTGGATATTCATTATTCCTTTAAAATTGAGATTAATAGCTATTTTCCTTGCATATTCGACAATTTTGTCTTTCACACTATATGATAATGAAATCGCAGGCAGTATTGCAAAGCTATCACCCGAATGGATTCCTGCTTTTTCAATATGTTCAATAATCGTTGGTATAAGAATATCGATTCCATCTGTTAATAAATCTATCTCTACCTCCTTTTTTGGTAGATAGGCATCTAGGAGAAGTGGATAATTCTTGTTTGAAGTTTTAGCCGTGTATTTATTCAACTCATTTTTGGTATGAACGACTATCATTCCTTTACCACCAATTACATAAGATGGTCTTAGCAATAAAGGAAAACCTATAGAATTGGCTTTTTCCTCTAAGTCATGATCTGAATTTGCTATCGCCCCTGGTATGTGAGGAATGTCTAATCCTTCTAAAAACTGATAAAACAGTTCCCTGTCTTCCAATTTATTAATAATGTTTTGATTAATTCCGACAAGCTCTATTCCCTCATCCTCGAGTTCTTTTGCCAGATTAATAGATGTTTGACCACCAAACTGTACAATAACCTTCTCAATATTTTCTTTTTCAATAACATTTAGAACGTCCTCGAATTGTAATGGCTCAAAGTATAGACGATCGGCAATAGCAAAATCTGTACTAACTGTTTCAGGATTATTATTTATTAATACCGTCTCATAGCCTTCCTCTTTAAGAGCAAAAACACCATGGACAGAGCTATAGTCAAATTCAATTCCTTGGCCGATTCTGATCGGGCCAGAGCCAATAATTAACACCTTTTTTGTTGGTGTTGGTTCAACTTCACATTTTCCAAAATAACTTGAATAATAATAAGCTGTTTTCGTAGAAAATTCTGCTGCACATGTATCGACCATTTTATAGCTTGGTATTATCCCCATTTCCTTACGTTTAGTACGTACATTTTTTTCATCATCTGTTAACAGGAAGGCAAGATAACGATCAGAAAACCCTTTTTCCTTAACCTTTTGCATAAACTCAACTGATATTTCTTGTAAACTAGTATGTCTAACCGTTTCTTCAGTCTGTATTAATGATTGAAATATTTGCAGAAAGAATAAGTCTATTTTCGTTTTATCGTGTATGGTTTTGATATTGAACCCTCTACGTAAAAGTTCGAGGACAACAAAAAATCGCTTCTCGCTTGCTTTTGCTAATTCATTAAGCAGTACGGAAGTATCCTCCTTCTGCAGTGGTGGTAAAGTGAGTCCTATATTTACTCCCTCAAGAGAATTTACCGCTTTTTGAAAAGCTCTTTCTATGTTTCTATCAATCGCCATCACTTCGCCAGTCGCTTTCATCTGTGTCCCTAATGTACTATCAATATCTAGAAACTTATCGAATGGAAAACATGGGAATTTAACTACGATATAGTCAAGGCTAGGTTCAAAGCTAGCATAAGTATCACCAGTTATCGGGTTTACAAGTTCATCTAAAGTGTATCCAATTGCAAGCTTTGTTGCCATTCGTGCAATAGGGTATCCTGTTGCTTTAGAAGCAAGGGCTGATGAACGACTTACCCTGGGATTGACTTCAATCAAAAAATATTTTTTACTATTTGGATCAAGGGCAAATTGAATGTTGCAGCCCCCAATTATTCCTAATGCTGAAATAATTTTAATGGATGCAGATCTTAGCATTTGATACTCTACATCTGTTAATGTCTGCGATGGTGCTACAACAATTGAATCACCTGTATGGATACCAACTGGATCGATATTTTCCATATTACAAACGGTTATACAAGTTCCCTTTTCATCTCTCATTACCTCGTACTCTATTTCTTTCAATCCTGCAATACTTTTTTCTAGTAAACATTGGGATATCGGACTAGCTTGGAGGCCGCCTTTTACTAGAATAAGGAGATGTTCAAGTGACTCAGCAATTCCTCCACCCGTTCCACCTAGCGTATAGGCTGGTCTTACAATGATGGGAAAACCGATTTCCACCGCAAAAGATACTGCCTCATTAACCGACGTTACAATTTGGCTATCTGGCACAGGTTCCTTTAATTCATTCATTAGTGCTTTAAAAAGCTCTCGGTCCTCACCTTTTTTAATTGATTCAATTGGTGTACCTAGGAGCTTAACATTGAATTTTTCAAGTACTCCTTGTTCATGCAGTTCAAATGCTAAGTTTAGCCCTGTTTGGCCTCCTAGTGTTGCTAAAAGCCCATCAGGACGCTCTTTTTCTATAACCTTTTGGACAGATTCTAAAGTAAGTGGTTCGAAATAAACTGCATCAGCATTCATTTCATCGGTCATAATTGTAGCTGGATTGTTATTTATTAAAATAACTTTGTAGCCATCTTCCTTTAATGCAAGACAACCCTGAGTACCAGAGTAATCAAATTCAGCTGCCTGCCCAATAACAATTGGTCCAGATCCAATTACTAATATGGTCTGTAATGTTTTATCCTTAGGCATACATTTTTTCACTCCTAACCGATCGTATGCTTGACATAAATTCATGAAAAATCCAACTACTGTCACTTGGACCAGGGTGTGCTTCGGGATGGTATTGTACAGATAAAATAGGAAGTTCCTTGTGCATCAGACCTTCAACAGAACCATCATTCACATTTGTAAAACGAACAGTAAGCTTATCTTGATCTAAACTATCACGATTAACAACATAGCTATGGTTTTGTGAAGTAATGAAAACTTTACTTGTCAGTATGTCCAGTACAGGTTGGTTTGCACCTCGATGTCCAAAACGTAACTTTGTTGTATCTCCTCCAAAAGCTAAGCCCACAAGCTGATGTCCTAGGCATATAGCGAGAGTCGGAAAGCTTTCCATCATTTTTTTTAGGTCTGGCAACAAACGCTTTAACTGTTTGGGATCACCGGGTCCATTTGAAAGAACAATACCACAAGGGTTAAGTTTCTTAACTGTTTCATAGGAAGTGTTATAAGGTACAACGGTTACTTTACAATCGTAATCTACTAAACTATTTACAATCGATTTCTTAACACCAAAATCAATTACAACGATTTCATGGTGCCCTGAGCCAAAGGATTCAATTTTTTTTGTCGAAACGGCCTCAACAGGTGCATCATATCTTATATCACCAAAATAACTGCATTCTTGCTTATAGGACATTGAACATTTCATTGTTCCACTATCTCGTATTTGTTTAACAACTGAGCGTGTGTCTACATGGGTAATATAAGGAATTTCCCATTTATTTAAATATGCCTTTAAGGAATGTTTAGCTTCATAGTGATAAACAGTTTCAAAGCTTTCATACATAATAACGCCTGCAACATGGGGTTTACTACTTTCAAAATCATACTCATTTATTCCATAATTCCCAATCAAAGGGTAAGTGAAAATAACGATTTGATTTTTGTAGGATGGGTCTGTTAATACTTCTTGATAGCCAGTCATTCCGGTAAAAAATACGACCTCACCTGTAATCGCGTTTGTATCATTTGTTGCTTCCAAAATACCTTCAAAACATTCACCATTCTCTAAGTGTACGTAACCAGTCATCTGCCACCTCGTATATTTATTTCTTATATTGAATTTTTATACATTTTTTATTTAAAAAATACAACATTACAATGTTGTTACATGACTATATTCTTTTATTACATCGTTTATAAGATCAACCGCAAGGTCAATCTCTGCTTTTGTAACTGTTAATGGTGGTAGTAACCGAATAACATTCGGACCTGCATTAAGTGCCAGTAACCCACGTTCCCTAAGTAATTTTAGTATTTCTGTTACCTCTGATTTACAATCAATACCAACCATGAGTCCCTTTCCACGAATGGAATTTATGATTTCATTCTTTTCTAATGAAGTAGTCAATTTTAATTTTAGGTAGTCTCCTTTATCAGTCACTTCTTCAAGAAATTGTTCTTGAAAAACAATCGATAAGGTTGCTTTAGCTGCTGATAGGCCAATTGGATTGCCACCAAATGTTGTTCCATGGACACCAGCTCCGAAAGCTTCCTTTAGTATATTTTTACCAATCATGGCACCGACTGGTAACCCACTTCCTAACCCCTTTGCTACTGTAATAATATCAGGTGAGATACCAAAATGCTGATATGCAAACGGCTTTCCAGTACGGCCCATGCCCGTTTGGACTTCATCAATAATTAGAAGAGCATTATACTTTTGACATAGCTCAGCTATTCTGCTTATAAACTCAGGATTAATTGGAATTACTCCACCTTCACCTTGAATGATTTCAACCATAATTGCTGCAACATTTTCATCCATTTCTTTTTCAAGACTTGCACAATCATTATACGGTAGGTATTTAAACTCCTGTAGCAATGGTCCAAAATCACTGTGTATTTTTTTCTGACCTGTTGCCGCCATAGTTGCAAAGGTTCTCCCGTGAAATGACTGTTGAAATGTAATCACTTTGGTTTTTTGAGTGTATTTCCGTGCTAACTTAAGTGCTGCTTCATTTGCTTCAGCACCACTATTACAGAAAAAAACAGCATCTCCATCACAATGGTCTACCAGTTGCATTGCAACTTCCTCTTGAATAGTTAGGTGAAAGAGATTGGAAACATGCCACACCTCTTCTAGTTGCTTTTCTATTGCTTCTTTAACTGCTGGATGACGATGGCCAAGGTTGCACACACCTATACCAGAAATAAAATCCAAATACTTTTTACCATCTTGGTCAACAATTGTTGTACCTTCCGCATGCTTTACATGTACATCAAAACGATTATAGGTTGGGAATATTGCACTCATTGGATAGCCTCCAGTTCACTAATGATTTTTGTTCCAATCACATCGCCATTTTCACCTGCAAATGAATGCTTTCCGCTTACTATCATAACTTCTTTGAGGTCGCTTTTGAGCGCCTCACATGCCGCCATGACTTTTGGAATCATACCACCATATATCTTTTCACTAGAAATTAAGTTTGTTATCTCCTTTGTATTTACACACGTTAATAACCGGTTATTGTCCATTATTCCAGGTACATCCGTTACGAATAATAATTGCTTTGCTTTTAGGCCAGTTGCAATTCTTCCAGCTGCAGTATCGGCATTAATGTTATATTTTTCTCCTTTGGTATCAGTACCTATTGATGAGATGATAGGTATATAATCTAGATTTAACAGTTGAATTAGAAGTTCACTATTTACTTCTGAAACATCACCTACATAACCAAGAGTTTCTTTATCAATAGGAACAGCACGTAGAAGATTTGCATCAGTCCCAGATAGTCCTATAGCACTTAATCCTCGGGAGCATAGTTCTGATACTAGTTGTTTGTTTACTTTTCCAGCAAGTATCATTTCTACTACTTCCATGGCCTCTTTATTTGTTTTTCTAAGTCCATTAATAAATTCGGTATTAATATTTAGCTTAGTAAGCATTAAGCCAATCTCCGGCCCGCCACCATGAACGATAATGATTTTGTACCTATTTTCCTGTAGTTTCTGAACACTTGTAAAAAAAGCATCTGAAAGCTGTTCAAGAATACTACCACCACATTTTAGTACAATAATATTGTCCATTTCTTCGCCCCTTATGTTCGATAACTCGCATTTATTTTCACATAATCATAGGTTAAGTCACAGCCCCATGCTGTTCCTTTTCCATTACCTATATGAAGATTTACCCCAATTGTTATTGTTTCATTTTTCAAATAAGCAGTTGCTTCTTCTTCAGAAAATCGCTGTGGTTGACTGTTTTTTAACATTAAAATTGGACCAATATAAATATCCACATTATCTGGATCGACATTTGCTGAACTATGTCCAATTGCCCCAATGATTCTTCCCCAGTTTGCATCTGTTCCATAAACAGCTGTCTTAACTAAGTTTGACCCAACAATCTTCTTAGCTATGATTCTAGCTTCAGTGTCAGACGCTGCCCCATTAACCTGAACCTCAATCAGTTTAGTGGCTCCTTCTCCATCTTTGGCAATTTGTTTAGCTAGACTTTCAAATGTTTTCTTTAATGACGACACAAATTTTTCCCAATCAGGATGTAATGGAGTAAGTTTTTCATTCCCCGCTTCACCACTTGCCATCACAAGGACCATATCATTTGTTGATGTTTCTCCATCAACTGTGATTTGATTAAATGTTACATCTACAACTGAACTCATTGCGTTTTGTAAATCATATGAATCAATATTTGCATCTGTCGTTACAAAGGCTAACATTGTAGCCATGTTTGGATGAATCATACCTGATCCTTTTGCGGCTCCTCCAAACGTAACAACTTTCCCATCGATTTCTGTTTCGTAACATATGGTTTTCATAACTAAGTCCGTTGTTAGAATTGAGGTTTGAAAATCTTCTGCTGCATTTACGCTAGCTTTAGGTTCAAGCATTTTAATTCCATCTGCAATTTTATTCATGTTCAATAATTCCCCAATTACTCCAGTTGATGCAACTGCAACTAGATGTTCAGGAATATTAAATTTTCTGGCACATAAGCTTCTCATTTCATAAGCATCATTTTCTCCCTGATCCCCAGTGCAAGCATTAGCACATGCGCTATTTACGATAATCGCTTGAAGTTTGTTTTCAACAGATATACTATTTTGTGTTACCTTTAATGGTGCTGCTTGGAAATGACTTTTTGTATAAACTGCCGCACAACTAGCAGGAGTATCGCAGATAATGACCCCAAGATCATTTTTGGCATACCTTAATCCCGCATGAACCCCAGAAGCACGAAACCCTTTTGGTGAAATAATTGAACCATTTTCAATTACAACAAGTTCCTCACTAACTTTTGTTTGCAAACTACCATTCCCCCATTCTACTTTTTCAATCTTTTAAGGATAAATTGGAACCATATCTAAACCAGTTGATTCGTGGATACCCATCATAATATTAAGATTTTGAATTGCTTGCCCTGCGGCACCTTTTACTAAATTATCAATCACAGAAACAATGATTATCCTTCCCGTACGTTCATCATATGAAAGACCAATATCACAATAATTAGAACCATACACTTCTTTTGTAGATGGATAATTCCCTATTTTCCTTATCCTCACAAATTGTGAATGCAAATATGATTCGTTATACATCTCTAGTAGTCTCTCTGATGTATATTCCTTTTTTGCTTGGGCGTAAATAGTCGTCATTATCCCCCTCGTCATTGGCACCATATGAGTGTTAAATGAAATTGGTTGGATCTGATTGTTCCACGTCCTTAGCATTTGTTCAATTTCTGGTATATGCTGATGCGAATTCACCTTATAAATTTTGAGATTTTCATTAGTTTCTGAATAGTGAGTGGCGTTTGAAGGTATCTTTCCTGCACCAGAAACACCAGATTTAGCGTCAACAATTATTGAATTTTCGTGAATGAGATCATTTTTAACTAAAGGAGCCAATCCAAGTAGGGTAGCAGTCGGATAACAGCCTGGATTTGCGATGATACTTGCTTCTTTAATTGCTTCTTTATTCCACTCACTCAAACCATATTCGGCTTGTTTTAAATAATGTAATGGTACCGAAGTTCTGTTATACCAGTGCTGATATGTAAGCATGTCGTCTAAACGAAAGTCACCCGATAAATCAATCACTTTAATTCCATTTTCAAAGAACTGTGGTGTTAAAGTTGATGAAACGCCAGGTGGGGTCGCCATAAACACAATATCTACTTCCCTAGAAATCTTCATACTATCAATTTCTTCTAATGCCAATGTAGTCTGATTTAAGATATGTGGAAAACCATCACTAAACATTGTTCCTACTTGTGATGACGAGTGAACTGAATGGATTTCAACGTTTGGATGTTTTGTTAAAAAACGAAAGAGTTCAATTCCCCCGTAACCCGTTGCACCGATAATTGCTGCTTTCATATAATCCCACCTTAAGTCTAATCTGTTGGATATAAAGAAAAGATTGGAAATAGTAAATTAATTATCATTATAATACTGTATAAAAATTAAATCAATTGTATTTTTATTAATTTTCTTTTTATTCTAAGAAATCCGCTTTAAAACTTTTGAAAACAATAAGAAAAGCGAAAGGCGCGCCCGCCTATCGGCGCGTCGATTAAAACCCGCCACGTCCTGTGGCGAACATCGACATCAGCACATCCTATGCAAGTCAAGCATAAGACGAGCCCTGACTGAAGGCGTTCTTTGCCTTCGGGAAGGGATTGGCTTATACCATAGAGCCGGGTGACGCCCGGAGCTAGACACTAAAACTAGGTTCAAATTTTTATACTCCCTCATTAAAGTAAGGTTTTTCTCTTGTTTTCTCTGTTTTTCTCAGTATTTCAAATTTCAATAAGACTGCACTTTAATGGACTAACAGAACTTTATTTGTATTTTAGAGGAGGAGGACATAGTTAAATAAACCCTCTTCTTCTATTTTTTTACAAAAAAGGATAATATCTAGAAATATGGTCGCTATTGGATCCCACAATGTTCATGGCGGCACACCCTCCCATTTCTCACGGCGTCATATGAAAAATATGCGCATACATTCCTTCGTTCTGCCTATCCATGAAGTGGGGTCGGCGATGCTTTCTTGCGGGGTCATTGCCCAATAGTATAAATGCTTGCCGACTGCTCCTAGCTTCTGTTGTAAGTCTTCTTCAAATTGAAACAACTTTAAAATACTTCGACTACTAAGTGAATAAAAAATGAGAATTAAATATTGTCATCGATACTACTGTTTATGTTATATAAATCTTCGACTATTTTCTGCACCTAACTTCTTTTTGATCACTTTACCCTATCCTTTTAAGCAGCTTCTTGCATACTAAAATGAGGAATATCTTGTAACATTTTAGCTGGTTCAAACTCAATTTGTTTCTTTCCAATCGTAAATAAAATACGAATTAATTTACAACATATAGCGATGATAGACTGCTTCTTTTTTAATGGATTTTCATTTCGTGTAATAAAGTACTGATGTAGTGCCTTAAATGCAGGATTTTGAGCTACAAGAGGCAACACGACTTTAAACAATAGTGCCCTTAATTTAGGACGCCCTCGTTTAGTAATAATTGTTTGCCCTTTCCACTTTCCTGATGTAGCTAGTTTTAAGTTTAATCCTGCTAACTTAACAATTTGGTCGGGATGTGAGTACTTTTGTAAATCACCGACTTCTGCAAAAAAGGAGGCTACTGTAACTTGTCCAATACCTTTAATATCTCCCATCTCTCTCGCCCCTGGAACATCTTGTATGATGTTCTCTACTTCACTCCAGACGCTCTCTAATTGTTCTGAAAGAAGATCGTATTGGTCTAGTAAGCTTTTTAATTTTAACCTAGCTAGACTTCGCCCCTCTTTAATGCCTACTGAACGAAGGGCAACGTTTTTCAACTGAACAACCTTCTTTATTCCCACACCTTTTTTAACTTCTTTACGAATTTCAGCTAGAATTTCCAAGTCTTCACGCTCTAATAACTCATCAGGAAAAAGTCCCATTCTTAGAACTTGTAGAGAAGCTTTTCCATCCCACTTCCCAAAGACCGTTAAATATTCAGGAAAGAAACGGTCGAGCCATTGGTGAACTATATTTTTCACAGCTGTTAGGTCCTGTACCAATTGGTTATATAGGTTCATACCTTCACGTAAATCCGAGTATATACCTTCCGGTAAATTGGGCTCCGAATATCTTCCGCCCTCAATAAGTCTAGAGATAACTCTAGCATCCTTGAAATCATTCTTAGTAGGAGAATTGTCATCTAACTCCTTTGTTTGCTTAACATGAGCTGGATTAACTACAACCACCTTTTTTCCTTTTTCTTTTAGCCAATAAGCCAACGGAAGCCAATAATGTCCAGTAGGTTCCATCCCAATGATGACATCTTCCTTAGACTGTTTAGCTTTGATTTGATTTAACCAGTTTATGAAACCTTCAAAACCCTCATATGTGTTTAAAAATGTATGAGCTTTTCCAAATTGTATACCTCTATAATCTTGTGCTCTTGCGACATGCTTATGTTTAGCAATGTCAACCCCTATAATTAAGGTTTTTTCTGTAAGTTGCAGAATCTTGTCATTTTGTTTATACTTCATTTTATGTCCTCCTTTGGTTATTAAATGTCCTTTGCGCTGATCAGCTTGGACACTTTGTATCATACCAAGGAGGCTTATTTTATTCAAATCTCATTTTGCTTTAATACAGGAATGCTTTCTTATCTTT
>NZ_JARFVC010000004.1 GCF_029193815.1 Cytobacillus sp. S13-E01 | reverse complement strand
ATAGCATTTCAGATGTTGTTTTAGCTTGCATGTGTAAAACTAGGTAGTCTGGGCCACCAGCTTTTGAGTCAGTTCCAGACATGTTAAATCCACCGAATGGTTGGTATCCAACGATTGCACCAGTACAACCACGGTTGAAGTAGAGGTTACCAACATGGAAGTCTTCGCGTGCTTTTTCGATGTGTGCACGGTTGTTTGTAAGAACTGCTCCAGTTAGACCATACTCAGTGTTGTTTGCAATATCAAGTGCATGGTCGAAATCTTTCGCTTTGCAGATTGCTACAACAGGCCCGAAGATTTCCTCTTTCATTAGACGAGCATCTTCTGCTACGTCTGCAAAAATTGTCGGCTCGATGAACCAACCTTTAGAGTCATCGCCTTTACCACCGTGTAGTAATCTTCCTTCGTTTTTACCGATCTCAACATAACTCATCACCTTGTCAAACGCACCTTGATCGTTTACAGGACCCATGAATATAGATGTGTCTTTAGGTTCACCAACAGTTAGCTCTTTTGTTAATTCAACAACGCGGTCTACTACTTGGTCATATACGTCTGCTAAAATGACTGCTCTTGAGCAAGCCGAACATTTTTGTCCTGAGAAACCAAATGCAGATGCCACGATTGATTTAGCCGCTAATTCAAGATCAGCATCTTTATCAACAACAATCGTATCTTTTCCACCCATTTCAGCAATGACACGTT
Organism: Cytobacillus sp. S13-E01; assembly: GCF_029193815.1. GTDB lineage: Bacteria > Bacillota > Bacilli > Bacillales > Bacillaceae_L > Bacillus_BV. The sequence continues at coordinate 192,956 of NZ_JARFVC010000004.1, read as the reverse complement.
TCAACCAAATTTGGCCTTCATTTAATTTAGATGCACGTTCGTAAATTCGTAATCCAACATCACGTGAACCTGTGAAGCTAATGAAGCGAGTACGTGGATGATCTACTAAATAGTCTCCAACTTCTGCTCCACTACCAGGGACAAAATTAACTACACCTGCAGGAAGACCTGCTTCTTCAAGAACTTCCATGAATTTAGCAGCAATGATTGGAGTTGTACTAGCAGGCTTTAGTAAAACAGTATTTCCCGCTACTAATGCAGCTGTTGTCATACCAGCCATAATTGCAAATGGGAAGTTCCAAGGCGAAATAATAACACCCACTCCAAGTGGAATGTAATTAAAACGGTTATATTCGATTGGACGACTTTCAACTGGAAGTCCGTCTTTTAGACGAAGCATTTGACGTCCATAATATTCTAAAAAGTCGATTGCTTCCGCTGTATCAGCATCAGCTTCATTCCATGGCTTACCAGCTTCTTTTGTTAAAAGGGCAGAAAACTCATGCTTACGACGGCGAATAATTGCAGCAGCACGGAATAAAATATCTGCGCGCATTTCTGGCTTTGACTTGCGCCATGTTTGGAATGTTTTATCTGCAATTTGCATTGCCTTTTCAGCAAGCTCTTGGTTTGCTTTTGAAACCCGGCCAACCAACTCTTCTCTGTTTGACGGGTTTACAGAAGCGATTTTATCCTCAGTTGTGATGCGTTTTCCACCAATAACTAAGTCATAATCTTGCCCAAGGTAAGACTCAACTGTCTTAAGACCAGCTAAATAAGCTTTCTTGTTTTCCTCAACAGAAAAATCCGTAAATGGTTCATGTTTATATGGTAGCAATATATCCATCTCCTTATTTTTATTTATACTTTTATTAATGCAAGTTCTGTGCCAAGTTAGCAAATATACAAATAAAATTTTCGTTGAGAGCGGCAATTTCCGTGTTTTTTAAGATAAGCAGGTATAAATTTTGCACCCAGTTTTGGTGTTTAGCTCTGGTGCAATCAGCTCGAGGTCATATGCCATTTCCTTTAAAAAGGAATCGACTTACCCTAGTCATCGATAAACGGACATGATGTACATTTTTTAATTTCTGGTGATTATATTGGTATCTTTGAGCAAAACAAGAGGCAAAAATGCAATCTTATTTTGCACACATGTCCCTTAAGTTTATTTTTCGCCAAATAACATTGCACCCTATCACTTTCTCTATTAAACTAAAAGAAGCGATAAAGAAGGGGGATTATATGCAACTTGATTCTATAAACAATAGTGCATGCGTCGATAGTATTTTCCGAACATTATTAGATGTGATTGAGGTCGGTATACACGTCATTGATAACAATGGTATTACAATCATTTATAATTGCAAAATGGCAGAGATAGAAGGAATGTCAATTGCCGATGTCGCTAACAAGGATTTGCTCGATGTGTTTATGTTCCCAGACGAAAGGGACAGTACCCTGATCCAAGCCCTTCGGGAAGGGACAAAAACCAAAAATGCAAAACAAACCTATTTCAATAATAAGGGCAAAGAAATCACAACAATTAACGATACATTTCCGATTTACAATAAAGAAGGAAAAATTATCGGAGCGATTGAAATGGCTAGGGATATTACCAATTTAGAACGTATTATCCGGGAGAATATTCTCCATAAAGGTGATACATTGTATACGTTTGATAGCATTATCGGAAAAAGTGATTGCATTCAAGAAGTCGTTGAAAATAGTAAACGTGCGACGAGGACATCATCATCTGTTCTACTAGTTGGTGAGACAGGAACAGGAAAAGAACTATTTGCACAAAGCATCCACAATGGAAGCCAACGTTCCTCTAAACCATTTATTAGCCAAAACTGTGCGGCACTACCAGACAACTTAATTGAGGGCTTACTTTTCGGTACTAAAAAAGGGGCATTTACCGGATCGATAGAGCGACCTGGTTTATTTGAACAAGCCCAGGGCGGAACAATTCTACTTGATGAAATCAACTCATTGGATCCTGCCTTACAAGCTAAGCTTCTACGGGCCATTCAAGAAAAAACAATCCGCAGGGTCGGAGATATTAAAGATAAAAAAATTGACGTTCGTATAATCGCCACCATTAACGAAGATCCAATAGACGCTATCTCAAATGGAAAATTACGTAAAGATCTCTATTATCGGCTTGGTGTAGTTTCATTATTTATTCCACCATTACGAGAACGTAAAGAAGATATATCACTATTGGTTTCTTCCTTCATTGAAAAGTATAATTACTTATTTGGAATGAAAGTAAAGGGTATTAGTGATGAGGTTTATGAGCTTTTTTGGGAATATGACTGGCCAGGGAATGTTCGTGAGCTCGAACATATCATAGAAGGGGCTATGAATTTGCTAGATGATGAAGATTTGATTCACTTTTCACACCTTCCTGTACCATTTAGAAAAAAACCACAGTTTAAAGATACTGGGCTCTCACTACTAGCAACCAAACAAAGCAATCCAAAAGATGAAGATAATGACTTCACCAAACTAGAAGATTATATGGAAAGTGCAGAAAAATCTTATCTAGAGAAAGTATTACTTCACCATGATTCCAATATTTCAAAGGCAGCCAAGGCTCTTGGCATGAGCCGGCAAAGCTTGCAGTATCGTTTGAAAAAATATAATTTGTAAAAGGAAGGGAAGACTAGTTTCAAGTAAGGATTTTTCTCATAAAATTACAATTAATAGTTGTCTTAGAATAGAATATAGTGATTTTAGAAAACAGTAGGTGGTGTAAGAGACCTAAGAAATGAGTAAAAACATCTCTTAGGTCTCTTTATTGTTTTATCCGGAAAAATTTTAGATATATATACATCCAAAAAATCAATATTAGTTCTATCTTCATAACATATTTCATCGTAATGACTAATGCAAGGTACTGTAAAATTCTAACCTAGAAATGCTACATTTTAAATCTTCGAACTAAACTATTAAGATCTTCAGCTAACTTAGAGAGCTGCTCTGAGCTTCCTGCTACTTCCTCCATCGAACTACTTGTTTGTTGAATTGATGCAGATGTCTGTTCAACTCCTGCTGCTGATTCTTCAGAAACAGAAGCTATATTTTCAATAGATTGACTCATTTTCTCACTATGCGTAACAATCTCCCTTAAATTCTCGGAAACTTGTTGGATTCTATTAACCATTTCTGACACTGAGTTATTAATATTTCCTAAGGTTTCTCCTGTTGACTGTATTTGTTTAGTACCTTCGCCAACTTCGCTATAACCTGCTTCTAGAGAAGATACTACTTCCCCTGATTCTTTTTGTATTCCTTCAACAATACCTGTAATATCAGAAACTGAAACTGACACCTGTTCAGCTAATTTACGTACCTCATCAGCAACAACCGCAAATCCTTTTCCATGTTCTCCAGCTCTAGCCGCCTCAATTGCAGCATTTAATGCCAATAGGTTTGTTTGCGTGGCAATAGCTTGAATGACTCCTACTAATGATGATATTTCCTTAGATTGATTATCGAGTCCTTTTACCTTTTCAACTGATACCTTAAAAATATGCTCAATAGCGTTCATTTGGCTAATGGATGATTTCATTAAATGACTACCATCTTCAGTTAACCTCAAAACAAAATTTGAAGATTCGTATATATGTTCGCCATTTGTATTTGCTTCTTGTATCATTTTGATAAAGCTTGTCATCGCCTCTAAAAGTTCAGATGATTCATTTGCCTGTGCTTCAGAACCAGCGGATAACTCTTGCATAGTTGCCGCTACCTGTTTACTTCCTTCTTTTACTTCATTCGCTGATTGTGTCAACTCTTCACTATGTCCTGTAACAGTTCCAGAAACAACAGAGATCTGTTGGATCATGTCCCGCAAACTTGTTAACATCTTATTCATCGCAAGACTAAGTTGGCCAATCTCATCTTTCCCATCATACTTACTCTCTTCCACGTTTAAGGAACCCTCAGAAATATCAATAGCCATTTCAATAGCTTTGTTTAGATTTTTTTGTACTAATCGATTAACTATCAAAACAATACTTGACCCTACTATTATCGAAGAAGCGATTGATAGGATTAATACGAAAATAGATCTATTTAAACTATCCTTTACCAACGTTTCCGCTAATTGACGCTGTTCATTTATCAGGTTTCTAAGCTCATTTAGTTTATTTACTGTTCCACTTCTGAGAATTTGTGTTTTCATCCTAGTTAATGTCGCTCCTGCTAGGTCTCCACTCTTGATTGCTGGAACAAGTTCATTTAAGAAAAGATTATTCACTTCTTGGTCGTTGTTTGCGATTTGGTTAAAATATTCTTCCTCTTCTCGCGTATCAATTGTTGCTTTTAATTCTTCTTGAAGGATATTAAAAGACTTTCTTCTTTCCTCAAATTCTTGGATATATACATCTTTAGGTGTATTTAGATAATCTGCGATTCGAATATCTTTTCCTCGGAATAACGACGCCATCTCAGTAACTTTGATTGCTCGATCACTTCTACGCTCAAGCGCAGCAAGATCTTCTTTAACATTTTGTATTTCTGTATAAATGATAATTGCAGAAATACAAAAAAGGAGAAGTGTTAACCCTAATGCCATTCCATACTTCCAGCCAATTTTTACATTTCTAAATCGTTTTGACAACATTGCAGTATCCCCCTATGTAGTTACTAACTAATTTTTTAAAAAGACGATGTTCACAATCTCTTTATCATTTCTTGACATGAAGCCTAGAGTTGATGTAAGTATTTTTATTTTTATTACTATTGAGGATCCCCGTATGTACCCATTCTTTTTGCTATCATGTACGGACTGAGAAGTATGATACCTTGTTGAGTTTTATTCCTTAAACGAATAAAAAAACTCCTTTTTATCAACGTAACGTAAACACATTTGTGAATTGGATTACGCTAATAAGAAAGAGTTTCAGAAAATGAAAACCAATTCGGTAACCCAGCCATCCTAGCATAAATATGCTGTAGACCCGCGGCTTTGCGTCCCCGTCTTTCGGCGGGTTTGCTAGTATCGTTGATTAAGTTTTTAGTATAAAAGTAGTCATACTATTTTTCTATATTATAGTAATTATTGCAATAAACACAAATGTTGAAGCTATTAGCCACACTATTAAAGTGATGCCTCTATATAAAAGTAAGCGAGAATAATGTATATTTCACGCTTGCGTGTATGGGAAGAGAAATTTTCTCTCTTGTTTTGTTTGGCTGTTTGTGCAAGTCATTTTTTAAACCCACTAAATTTATTTTGTTTATGTGTTCGTATTCTTATCTGTTTTTGATTTCCTATTTGTGTAAATCACATAAACAAGGTTTATGACAACCAATAATAATGAACCACTTAATGCTCCTAGAATAGAAATTAGACTAACTTTAACTATCAAGCTTCCAATAGCGACCCCAATAAATGCTATTATGGCTATTTGACTGATCCTCCATTGAGAAGATTTCCTTTTCAACCTTTTTACCCCCTCTCCTAATATACCTTTTTCTAGAAAAAGTTCACAAACTTTTCCTTTTTTCATATGTAAAAATAGCTTTGAAACATTTTCTTGATTACTATTTAGAAAAGACAGTTCTTCTAATAATTCATGATTAACATTAGTTAAATTGCTTAACTTGATGCTTTCTTCTTCACTAACAAATTGTAACCTTCTATCGTTATTAGCTCCTAGTAATCCGTAAATATATGTATTACTTTCATAACAATTTACCTCAGTTATTCTTAAAATATAACCAGGTTGACTTTCATTTATTTTCGGTGGAAGTGATATTAAAAGTTGTTTTGGTAAGTTCATTTTGTCTCCTTAAATTTAAACTTATAGAAAAAATGATTCAGTATTTTCAACTGAATCATTTCGATTAATTATGAGAATTCGTTCCGGTTAATTATGAGACGATTCCAGTTAATTATGAGAAATCACACACCTAAACCGCTTCACTATCCCACTTCTTCTGATCATGAACAAACAGTATCCCTAGTTCATGGTGCTCCCCATTATATAATGCTCGTTGAACGAAACGAACTTCTCCATTTGTATCCAAAATCTCTAACTTACAATATGCTCGGTTTTTCTGAAGAGATTCATAGAAATCGCTCTCCGTTTTAACTGAAAGACTATTAACCTTTGTGATAATTTCACCGACTTGAAGACCCATTTTTTCAGCAGGTGATTGGGGAATTAGACCTAAAACCATTAGACCCTGCTCTTTTTTCGAAAAAATGACTGGTAATGAATCATCTGTTAAGCGGTGATGTATCGCTATTCCTTCTCTACCAAGTAGCGCTACAGTAACAGAAATGATTGCAAGTATCGGATACCATAGACTACTGACGGCTACGATTGAAACCACAATTCCAAGCGCAATTACCCGTTTTCCAATAAAACGGATTCCCTCTGCCGGAAGCATTCCAACGACCTTGTTATGGAACCCTATCCCAAATGGCACGAGAAGCAATGTGTATTCTCCACCATTAATAGAAAACAACGGCCACCATTCAAACTGTGTTGTTAATACTTCACCAGGTAATACTAGGAAAACCGGAACGATCCACAATCGCTGTGCTAGATGTGAACCTACAGGTAACCCCCGCTTACTTTTTTCAATTTGGGGTGATGTTCCTGTTGAGCCATTTTTATAAATTAAAATTCCTTCAGCAATCACTAGCATTGCTAATAAAAGCGCCAATGCTGGTAATCCTGTGGCTTTTACATCTTCAATAATTTGTTGTAGTAATTTTGATTCACTCTTTAGGTTTGCTAGAAAAATTACTGCAAAAAACGCCAAGCCTAAACTATAGGCTGGTGAAATCCAACGCAATTTTAATGTCAAACTCAAAATGACCGTAGCTAGTCCAATAAGTACGATCGTTCCAAATGGGATAACGATTCCAATTCCGATGGTTAAAACTGAAATGGCTAATCCAATTAACACACCAACAGGCAATAACGCGCGAAGCTCATGAAAGATATCAAACACCCTAGTATGAAAAGCCTGTCTTTCCCTCTTTATGCGCAAATAACCAACTACTACTGCTAATCCAGCGAGATAATAAAACAATGGATGAAGAAAAAACCGTCCTATCCCTTTTAAAAACTCTATTAACCATAATTCTATCATTAGTTTCACCGCCCTAGTAGCTATGTTTACATGACTCAAACAATTCTACTTTTTCACACTTCTAGTTTCCTATTGTTTATTCTACCAAAACCATATTGGAATGAATACGGATTTTATTGGAAAATTTGTTTTATTTTGTTCTCCTGTGTTTATATATAACGCAACTAATGATTTTTTAGCAATTTTATAATGCCTTGTTCTACTGCTGTCGGTTTTAACTCTTTATAATTTTCAAAACAGTTTAGAGAGAATATGTTGTAATTCAGTCGACTGATCTAAACACGTATTTTGTAATTTAAGGCGAGTATTTGATCTAAATAGACGCGTATGTTTCACCTTTTTTTACAGGGAGAGTACCTTTCAAAACAGTGGCTCAACTTCATAAACTTCCCATTAAATGGGGTTATAAGCCGGTACATACAAAAATCCCCTCCACTTTGAAGGGGATTTCCTATCATTTTTTATTGAAACAATATTTTAATCGCTGTTTGAAGCTGAAGATCGTTCTTCTCGTCGCGTACTTTTTCAAGTAGCTTTGTTTGAATAACTTCTGCTGTTTTTGAATCAATTTCGCCAGTAACAGTTAAGTTGTTTGCTTGCTGGAAAGCTTTCACAGCTGTCTCTGTTTCTTTACTGAAGTAACCATCTTTGCGCCCTGCTTCAAAGCCTAGGCCACTTAACATTAACTGTGCATTTTTTACTTGCTCACTATTCGTATCTAGTACCAGCTCTTTTTCAGTTGAAATTGGATTACTGTAAAAATATTCAGGTTGCAAGACTTCAACCGTAGGTTCTACACCTTTTTCATGAATCCAGTTTCCATCGGGAGTTAACCACTTAAACATCGTTAGTTTAATATTACTACCATCACCCATTGGAACAGCCTGTTGAACCGTACCTTTACCAAAAGAAGTCTCACCTACAACCTCATAGTTACCCGCTTCTTTTAATGCTCCAGCTAAAATTTCTGAAGCTGATGCACTGCCACGGTCAATTAAAACTGTAATTGGATAGCCTTTTTTTTCTTTTAAGGTTGAGAAGAAACGTTGTTTATTGCCTGAACGTTCTTCGATTTGAACATATGGTTTTTCCTCTGTTACTAAGTTTTTAAGAATTTCCTCAACACTTTCTAAGTAACCACCTGGGTTCCCACGAACATCAAGAACTAAGCCATCAATTTTTTGCTTTTCTAATTCATCTAGGCTTGTTGCGAAATCTTTTGCAGTGTCCTCTGCAAAAGAAGTTAACTCAATATATCCAACTTTTTTACCGTTATATTCTTTTATAGAAGAATAGACTGTTTCAATTGGAATCTCATCTCTTTTTACATCTATTTTAAGAATTTCTGTTACACCTGGGCGGACGACTTCTAATTGTACAATCGTTCCTTTTTCTCCACGGATTTTTAAAACGGCGTCATACAGATCAAGACCTTCTACACTTTTACCATCAACAGATAAGATTTGGTCATTTGATTTTAGACCTGCCTTTTCAGCTGGAGAGTCTTTAAAGGGTGCAACAATGGTTACTTTCCCTTCCATCATACTAACTTCAGCACCGATTCCTTCAAACGAAGAATCCAATGATTGACTAAATTGGTCTGCTGTTTCTTTGTCCATATAAACTGAATAAGGATCTTCTAATGTATTGACCATCCCCTGAATAGCGCCTTCAATTAATTCAGCATCTTCAATATCCTCAACATATCGAGATTTGATTAAATCATATACTTGACCAATTTTTTTCATCTGTTCCTGAGCATCTTCGCTTGGCTCCGGTTGTGACGTTTGGCTCTCATTCGCTGAATTATTGTTACTAGCTATCAAATTAGTGCCATCAAGCACCTCTGTTGCGACATATGTCACCCCTACGCCAACCAGCATCGAAAGTGCTAAATACATTGCAAGAATTTTACGACTCATCAAACCATTCATCCTCCTATCCCATTACCGGTAGAACAAGTGCAATATCATTATTGTGTGCCCTAGATATGTTCTTATTCTATCTATTTATATATCGAACTACCTTGTTAGGAAAAGGCACCACACATGCTTAAGTGCGATGCCTTTGTTCAACTATATGAGAAGCTTGTTCGGTTTATGAAGGCTCTTTTCTGAAAAATTGTTGTTTTTTACAATCAAAAAGAGAAGTTTTTTTAGTGATCGATTAAAAATAATCAGACAAATGCAACTATACTTTTTAAAATTAACACCAACAACATTTACCGAAAAAGTCTTTATGATAAAACGCTTCACATTTTAAATATGAACTAACTACTTTTAATTATAGGTTAATTTCCAATGTTGTAAAGGAAAACGTTTGTAGTTACCTACCTGCCTTCCGCTTTTTACGTCATGGTTTTATTAAGGTTACTACCAAGCCACCTGATTTTTTCATAGCCCGTGCACCGCTAGGTCTTCTTAAAGACTTATACGTATAAATTTTTTAGATCTTTCATATAGTGATTTATAAACATCACAAAACGAACACCAATGATGATTATACCAGGCATTATTTAAATATTTCTGTATTGAGGGGGGTACTTATGAGTAAACAACAGAAATACTCTATTCATTTTCCAAGCAAGGTTGTAAGCATGCAGTCACAGGATCGAGTACGATTTTTAGAAAAAAACTACCATTTGATAGACATACGACATTCTACCCACTGGCTTATTAGAGTAGCAGCACCTCAAAAAGCTGATGGTTTTAAAATTTATATTTTCGCAGCTAGTATGGAAGGATTCACAGAAGGCTATGACCTTCCTATTTTGGAAACAGTTAAAACCTATCCACTTGATGATGCGATGAAATTGATCGACTATTACTACAACTTGGCAAATGAGGATAAAATCTACGATGAGGATACACTCAAGCAAAATAAATTATTAATAAACGCAATTAGAAGAAAACGAATCTTGTTATTACGCGTTCCAAAAAAGAGATTAAAAGCGAATATCTCAAACTAATTGTTGAACCACACCCTTTTACCTTGGTGTGGTTCATTTTCCGTTAGCACCAAACTTGCACTAACCATTTTATTTCCACTTCTGTATGTCCACCAATCCAAATCAACTTTCTCAACAACGACTGCAGCAGGTTATTGTTATAAGCACCTTCAATCTGACGCTTTTAGAGGTATCAGATATAGTGTATCTTAATTATAAGAGAAATTTCTGGATTTTCCCTTTCTCAATTAGGTCATTTTTAGACACTGTAACCGCGAAAGGAAGTTGAAAAATGGATCATATTAAAGAATTAACTACACTACAAGAGTGGAAAGATGGATTCACTGTGATGAAGGAGCTAAGAACACATTTGGATGAAGGGACTTATCTAGGGTTACTTGCAGCAATGCGGGATGAAGGATACCGAATGTTCGCTGTTATTAGAAATAATGAAATGGTTGCTGTTACTGGAATTATTCAACTCACTAACTTATATAATGGTAAGCATATTTACGTATATGATTTAGTTACCGCCGATTCACATCGTTCAAACGGGTATGGTGAGATGCTATTATCCTATATTCATTCACTTGCAAAAAATCATGGCTGCTCATCCGTTGCCCTATCCTCTGGATTCAAACGTAAGGATGCACATAGATTTTACGAGGAAAAAATGGGCTATAAAAAGACAAGCTATGCATTTGTGAAGAAACTTTAAAAGGTTAGTTTTATGAATAAAAATGACAAGCACTGCATGCGGTTTTTTTAAACAAACGTTTGATTAGCTTGAATGGACATAGGCGTATGAATTCTTTGAAAAATTCAAACAAACGTTTGATTGAAGTTAAACATTCAATACTATCGGTATTTATTCACATTAAAACTTTTACGGGCAGCACTCCCTTTCACTGCCCGTTACCTTATTTTCACAGCTAAAAATCCTTTGTTCACTCTTCTACTAGATTTGCTTAAATTTCTAGTATTTTTTTATTAACTTTAAATACGAAATTGGTGATGTATCACTATCTGAGGTAGTATAAACCCAAAGCTGCTTATTTTCTTTTAAATTGTATACGACAAAAAACATACCATTAATGTCACTTATTTCAGCGACAGACGGTTCACCAAGGAGGTTTTTCAAATCATTTAAAAAATATTCTGTTTCTGGAGCATGTTGGATTACATGAATCGTATTTCCATCATCGAGGTATGGATACCCATATACCACACTACCATACTGCAAAATGTTCGCACCGTCCCAGATATCTTCTACTTCCGGCTCACCTAAGCTTGCTTTAATTTCCGAAACTGTTGACCCAATCCCAAATTCTGCACCAGGTAAAAAACCGTTGCTAATCGAATTCTTAAACTCTTCATTAAAGTACTCATGTTCAGGAGTTGTCTCTGTTTCCTCATTTTTAATCTCCGATTTCGTCCCCACCACTTGTTCCTTCTCAATTGGTCCACTAGTTTTTTCTTGTGAACAGCCTATTAACACAATAGTGATAGATAGTAAAATAAATATGTATTTCATCAGACCCTCCATTTTTTATGACACATGCAAATATTGGCTATAAGCAGTAGTTCCTGTCGAATCGTGAAAAGAAATTACTTCCTATTTTATCACGATAAATTAAAAGGATAACGGGTTAAAATACCTATATTGGTTAAAAGGGGGTAACAATCTTAATAAAGGATTGAAAAGGAAAAATTTAGGTTAAAATAGATTTAGATTTTCTACTACTCCAGTAAGAGCACGATCTGAAGAACTCCTATCTCAGAAAGAAGTACATTTACATTGATCGCTTTTGTAAATCCTGATAACTGGGAATTTCCTTGTAGAATTGTCGGTGATGTAATATCAGTAGTTATTCCTTGCTCAGATATTACCGTTGCTAGGTTACCAGAAATCATATTTCCTAATTCGCCTGCGAAAGAAATTAACATCTCCTCGCCAATTGGCATTCCGAACATCTTTTCACCAATTGCAGAAAAAATAGTAGGTTGTCCTTTAAATATGAGTCTTCCTTTAATGTCCCCGGTAAATCCAATCAATACACCAAACTCTATAGTAACTACTCGTAAAAGCTCAGGTTTTTCAATCGATTGTTCAATAGGAATGATTGTTTGAGTGGAGGTTATGACACCGTTTACTAACCTCGTTAATTGATCACTTTGTACTTTCGTTGAACTAGACATTACATTCCTCCAAAACAAAGGCCGTTAACATCGAAGTTAACAGCCTTTCAACTTTATAGTATGGCCATCATGAGTATCACTGTTTATTTTTCTTCAATGCTAAATTTCCTTATTTCATCATTCATTTCCTTCGCAAATGAATCTAGTTCACTCGCTAACATATTTAACTGTTCCATCGATGCAGTTGTTTCTTCAATTGAAGCAGAAACTTGTTCAGTTCCAGCGGCAGTCTCTTGACTTATTGAGGTTATTTCATGTGCATTTCTAACTAATGTACCTCTTTGTTCAACCATCTCTTTCACGGAGTCCACTATACCTTGAATCATCGAGCGACTGCTTGTAATTGCTGCTGAGATAAGAGAGAATGATTCTTCAGTATCATCTACTGCCTTTCCTTGTTCTACCAGATATTCATTTGTCTCTCTAATCAAGTGAACCGTCTTTGAAGTTTCCCCTTGCATTTTTCCGATAATTGCTGAAATATCTTTTAATGAGCCTTCTGTTTGTTCAGCTAATTTTCGTACTTCTTCAGCAACTACTGCAAACCCTTTTCCTGCTTCACCTGCTCTTGCTGCTTCAATCGCCGCGTTAAGAGCCAACAAATTGGTTTGTCCCGCAATTTCTGCTATCTTTTTAACGATGTCATTAATGGAGGTTGAATTTTCGTCAAGCCCTGATACTGCTTTTGCCATTTCAGATGCCATCAAATTCGTTTTTGAGAACTGCTCTTTAAGTAAGCGAACTTTATTCATCCCTTCTTTTGAAGAGTCCTCCATGTTATTTGATTCAGTTTGTATTACTTTAGCTTGATCTTCCACTTGTTGGATTTTATCCGCTAATAGATTTGTTGCCTGGCTATTAGCCTCAATTAATTCAGTTTGATTTGTTGCTCCAGCAGAAATCTCTTCCATTGTAGTTGCCACCTCGTTTGAAGCAGCAGTGTTCTCTTCTGCACTTGCAACGAGAGTTTGAGAAGCATCTGTTACATTATCAGCAATTGTTGATACTTTTTGTATCATCATTTTCATTTGAAGAATCATTTGATTAAAACTTTGAGCTAATTGTCCAACTTCATCCTGTCTATCAAACATTACCGTTGCAGTTAAATCTCCATTTTCAACATTCTTCATTGTATCTTGTAATGTTTTAATAGGTTCTACAAATTTTCTAGTAACGAAAATCGCAATTAATGAAGCAAATATTAAAACTACTCCTAGAGCGATAAGAATTGGTAGTATGATTCCTTGTGCTTTTTGTTCTAATTCATCTTTGAAAACTGTGCCTGCTAGTTGCCACCCTGTTTTTTCATTTGTCACAAACGCCATTATCTTAGCTTGTCCCTCGTGATCATATTCAATAATTCCATCGTTTCCTTCTTTTTTTATCATCTGATAATATTGTTCACTTGAGACATCGACCCCAATATTTTCTTTATCAGGATGAGCTAAGTATTTTCCTAGGTTATCAAATAATACTGCATAACCAGATTCACCAATCTTCACTTTGCTAATCATTCCAATTAGTGTATCTACTGAAATATCAATTGACATAACACCTACTGCGGTACTTCCATTATATACAGCCTTCGCAACACTCACTACGACCTCATTCGTTGCTGTATCAATGTATGGTTCCGTCCAAATAATTTGATCTTTGTTTTCAATCGCATCAGTATACCATACTCTAGTTCGTGGATCATAATCACTTGGAAGTTCAGTACTCGGATATAAAATCATTTTTCCTGTTGCCGTACCCATATAGATATTGGTTATTTGCTCATTTGATGATGCTGTTTCTTCAAAAGAAGCCAATATCTTATCTTCAGTGGTTTCAAAACTTTTAAGATCTGATTTTTCAGAAAACAAATTAATCGTATTTTCTGTGTTAGTAAAGAAAATTTCAAATGAATCATTCATACTAGACATTTGTTGCTTTACATTTAGCGATAACTCCTCTGTCGTCATTGACACACTAAATTGATATGCCACAAATGAAATGATTGTTCCTGATAAGATAATTAATGATAAAAACGGAATTAAGATTTGTCGTCTAATAGTCTTATTAAATACACTACTTAATTTACTTTGTTTTTTACTTTTTTCACTGTTACTTTTAAACATCATTCTTACCCCTATTCCTTAAAGTTTTAATATAAAATCATACAATGAACCTATTAGAGCTTTCTCTTGAATCAATAAAGGAAATTTCCATCAGTATTGGGTTGTCTTCGCATCCTACACTGATGGTTAGTTGATCTAAAAACCTAAGTAACGCAGACTTCATGTTCTTATACGAACCTTAACGGGCAGTTATCCACACTTTAACTTCGTTTTGTAGTAGATGGTCTATTGCCAACTGCCAGTTCATGCGGGATAATATAATTCTAAAAGACTATGTATTATTGTTCTTCATAAATCTTCTATTAAATAATAAGCCTTTATTACTATTTTGTCCAACCGTTTTTCGACATAATTTTAATTATTTCGACACAAAATTTAGTCGGTTCCGACTAACATTTGAGCCAAACAGACAGAAACGTTTTTAAATCAATATTATATTTGCTAAAACTCATTTTAGGCCATTTACACTTCAAAGATTACATAATTGAAGAACGCAAAACAACAACCTTTATTCAATGTAGAATTATTTTCTATTTTCATTTTTTACATACAAGAAAAAGATCACATTATTGTGATCTTTAAGGTTTTTTTAAATGATTAAAAGTTAATATAATTCTGTGGATCGACTGCGTTGGATTTTGAAGCATTCCAAGGTCCCTTGTGCATTTCAAAGTGTAAGTGTTTTCCGAATGAATTACCTGTATTACCCATATAGCCAATTCTTGTTCCTTTGCTTACTGTTTGACCTTCACTTACTGAGCGAGATTCCATATGCGCATAGACAGTCGTATAGATTTGTCCATCGATATTATGTGTAATGAAAACCACGTTACCATAGCTACTAGAGTAATAGGAACGGAAAACAGTACCTGATGCAGCAGCAACAATTGGAACATTTGCAGCTCTGTTAGCAATATCAACACCAGCATGTAAAGCGTTCCAACGTGATCCAAAAGGAGAGGTAAATCTACCTTCTGTTGGTTTCATGAAGTTACCACTCGTTATAGCCGGAGCTTGCACATCTCCGCGCTTTCTTGCTTCTTCAAGCTCACGCTGTCTCTTTTCCCAGGCAGCAATTTCATTCCGGATAGCACGTTCTTGAGCAGCTAATAGTTCAGCCTCATCCTCAAGGTCTTCATATTGAGAGGTGGCTTCATCTTCCTCACGCTTTAATTGAGCCATGATTTTTGTCTTTTCATCCTGCTGTTCTTTTAGTTTAACCTTCATCCCCTCAAGAGATGTTAGCTGCGTTTCAAGATCTATTAGAAAATCAGTTACTTCGGTTTCTTTTTCCTCTTTTAATAGCTTGTCATCCTGGTGAGCTTTTATGATATCCTTATCAGCCTGCACAAAAGTTGATAAAGCGTTCAGTCGATCAATAAAATCACTAAAGCTTTGTGCACCAAAAAGTACATCTAAATAACTAATGACGCCTCCGCTTTCTTGGATAGAACGCATACGATCCTGTAAAAGAGCATCTCGTTTCTCAATTCTTTCGGCTACTTCAGCAATTTGCTTTTGTAGTGCTTCGATTTGTTTTCTAGTTTCTTCAATCTGTGCATCCTTTTCACGGATTCCAGCATTTGTTTCAGCTACAGCCATATCAATGCGTTTGATATCTTCTTTTACTTTATCTTGCTCAGATTGAAGCGAAGATATTTCAGCCTTGATCTCTCCCATATCAGCCTTGACATCAGAGCGCTTTTTCTGAAGGTTATTCTTTTGATTTTCAAGCTGTTGATTTTTGTCAACTGCCAAGGCGACATTAGTAGATGTACTTGATAGAAATGTACCGAATGCAACCATTGTTCCAATGCTTAAGATAAGTAATCTTCTTTTCATTAATCAGTTACTCCCCTTCTATTGATTCTATCGTAAGAAAGACTCGCTTCTTACTTACCAGGGCAACTAGGACAGTTTAGCATCGCCTATTTAGTAGCTTCCCTGAACTTATCATGGTAAAGAGATTTGAGGTTTGACAGTTTCATGAAGTTGATTTATACCATAAATCTATTAAACTTTTAAAAATTTACGAACAGACATTAAACTTCCCCAAACACCGATAATCGAACCAATAGCGACTAGAAGTAAAGCAACTTGGAATGCGAATGGTTGAAAAGGTAATAGTTTAAAAAATGTACCCTCTAACTTCGGTTGGACGATGTCTAAAAGATAGTTATATGAGCCAAGAATAATGGAAATTGGGATAATTGACCCTAGTATTCCAAGTAACAAGCCCTCGAGAAAAAACGGCCAACGAATGAAACCATTTGTTGCACCTACTAACTTCATAATCTCAATCTCGCTTCTTCTTGCTACAATTGTTATTTTTATAGTATTAGAGATTAAGAACATTGCTGTGAATACTAAACCTACGATTAGGGCTAGTCCAACATTACGAGAGATCTCTACAGCTTTGAACATCTTTTCAATTTCACCTTGTCCATATTTAACAGATGCAGCATTATTAAAACCTTCGATTCGAGTAGCTACTGTTGAAATGTCAGTTGGATTTGCTGTTTTTACAATAAAGACATCACGCAATGGATTGCTTTGCTCAAACAATTCAAAGATTGAGCCTTCTTCACCTAAGCTTTTTATTAAGTTATCAAGCTCTTGTTCTTTAGATGAAAAAACAACCTCAGATACTTGTGAAATACCTTCGATTTGTTTTTGCAAGGCGGCTTGGTCTTCTTGTGTAGCCGTGAGTTCAATATGAACTCTGATTCGTACATCCTCTTCAATCGAAGTGGCCATACTATTTAAATTCATCATAATGACTATAAAAATACCTACTAGTAAAAGTGTGACAGTTACAGCACTAACAGATGCAAAGGTCATCCAACTGTTACGGCTTAAGTTCTTAAAACTTTCACGAATATGCCGAAGTAAGGTTCTAAACTTCATAACCGTAATCACCCCTTACTTCGTCTCTCGCTATTTTTCCGCTTTCAATCGCAATAACACGTTTTTTTATTGTGTTTACAATTTCACGGTTATGCGTAGCCATTACAATTGTTGTCCCACGATTATTTATTTCTTCAAAAATTTTCATTATATCCCAAGAAGTCTCGGGATCAAGGTTACCTGTCGGTTCATCGGCAATCATAACACCTGGTGCATTTACGATTGAGCGTGCGATTGAAACCCGTTGTTGCTCTCCACCTGACAGCTCGTCTGGTAAAAATCTAGCTTTATGCTTTAACTTGACAAGGTCCAATACATCTAAAACGCGCTTTTTGATATATTTAGGATTTTCCTCGATGACCTCTAAGGCAAAGGCAACATTTTCATATACTGTTAGCTTCGGTAATAATTTAAAATCTTGGAAAACGACTCCAATGTTTCTACGTAAATACGGAACCTTTTTTTCTTTTAACTTAGCAAGATTTATACCGTTAATAATGATAGCCCCTTTTGTTGGCTTTTCTTCACGGTACATCATCTTAATAAACGTTGACTTTCCGGCTCCACTAGGGCCAACAACATAGACGAATTCGCCTTGCTTTATTTTTACATTTATACCATTAACGGCAAGAACGCCATTTGGATACTTTTTATAAACATCCTGCATTTCTATCATTTCAATCACCTGATTGTATTTTATAGTTGTGTTGAAGTTTTATATAATACGACATTTTCTTTATGAATTTGCCATAAAATACGTAAATACTATTATTTTCTACATAATCTGTTCTATTATTCTACCTTTTTCATTATACCATCAAAATTCGTCAAAATCAGACTTAAATTATTACATTTTCATTTCATAGCTATTTCATGGTATTAGATACTACCGATGAGTATATTTGATCTATATTAAGCAGTTTGAGCGGGACGCCCGGAGATGACATCAAAACTAGGTATTTTCTTATCTCAAAAAAAAGGCCCCTGTCAACATATGACAGAAAGCCCTTTGATTTAACACCGTGTATTATTTTTTAGCAGCCAACCACTCTGCAACAGCAGTTGCCTCTTCACCTTTAATAATACCGCCTTGCATGATTCCTTTACCTTGATCAATGATTCCTTCAATTTCTTCTTGTGAGTATTTCGAGCCAACTGCACGTAAATCAGGGCCTACTCCCCCACTAAGATCTTGACCGTGACAACCAATACAGCTTTGTTGATAGATTTCTTCAGCGTTTGCAGTAGTTGTTTCTCCTGCTCCACCAGTAGTATCTGCTGGTTCTGTTGGCTCTGCTGTTTCATCGCCCCCACCGCCACATGCTGCAAGCACTAACGATGTTCCAACTAGCATTGCTAGTAACTTCTTCTTCATTGTATACTCCCCCTAGAGTAATATTAACCAGACACAGGCTTATTATAGCCAATTTAAACTCTTTTAAAACCTTTTCCTACTACTTCAGAGGCATCCATAACAACTACAAATGCAGACGCATCGATGCTTTTAACTAATTGCTTCAATTTGAAGAATTCTGTCTGATCGACGACGCACATTAATATAGGACGCTCATCATCTGTGTATCCACCTACAGCAGATAATCTCGTCACACCTCTATCAATTTTTCGTAAGATTACTTGACTAATTTCATCCTGCTTATTTGTAATAATAATGGCCATTTTTGAATAACCAAAGCCCACTTGTACCAGATCAATTGTTTTACTAGTCACAAATAAACCGATAAGAGCATATAAGCCACCTTCAAGATCAAACACAAACGCTGCAGCTACCACAATCATTCCATCTATAATCGCCACACATGTACCGAGTGAAAGGCCTGTAAACTTATGAACTATTTGTGCAGCAAGGTCTGTTCCACCTGTTGAAGCATTACCTCTAAACGCTAGCCCTAAACCAATTCCTACGCCAACCCCACCGAAAAGAGCACCAAGCAATGGGTCAAGCGTTGCTGGCTCCATATTTCTGGTCAAATAAACGACAAATGGTAGAAAAAGTGTTCCGATTAAGGTTTTTATACCATAAAGTCTACCCAAAAGAATAACACCTGCGGTAAAAAGAGGAATATTAAAGGCCCATTGAACATACGCGGGCTCCCAGCCAAATAGCGTGACGAAAATTGTACTTATCCCACTTACCCCGCCAGAAGCTACTTTATTTGGTAATAGAAATAAATTAAAAGCAATCGCGACAATTGCCGAACCAAGCAGTATGTATAGATATTCTTGTAAGAGCTCTCGCTTTGGATTGTATTGATCGTTTCTCCGTTTTTGCTTGATTGTCATCATCATGTTTTGATCCCCCAACTACCACGGTTTGACATTGTTTCACACAACCTTTGAGAGTATAGCACGGGTTCAAACCTCTGTAAACGCCAGTGTAATAACGTGGTAAAGCGACAAAATAATGCAGAATTTGAGATTGGGTATGGAAGTTTATTATGGGTAGTTTGCTGTAACTTCAGAGAGAATATACCGTAGAGAGTTCGACATCTTCCAGGAAGGTGTCGAATGACAAGGAAGGTGTCGAACCTATTCCATATATAAAGCCCAAGATATCAGGTGTGCACCTAGTATCTTGGGCTTTATTCATTATTCTTTCACTAATTGAATCAACTTTGTAGTAGCCTTGTCAGTATTTTGGATAAATGAGACAAGTTGGCCATTTTGTTGGTTATGGTTTTCTAGCGATGCTGAAATTTCCTCGAGTGAAGCTGTCGTTTCTTCGATAATGGCTGCAAATTCACTAACCGAGGTTTCAATTGATTTAGATGAAGTACCGATATTTGATGTAATCTCCTCAAATTGATCAACCGATATGTTTAGACCATTTACAGCCTTATCAATTGTAGAGAATGCATTCATTGTTTGTTTTGTTAAATCAACGCTTTCTTCCATTTTTTTCGCATTTTCTCCCATTTGACTTTGAGAGATTCTCGTACTTTCATTGACTTGAGAAAGATTTTTAGAAATACGATCTGCTGCATTTGATGTGACAGCTGAAAGCTTACGAATTTCGTCAGCTACTACTGCAAAGCCTTTTCCACTTTCTCCTGCACGTGCTGCTTCAATAGAAGCGTTTAGTGCTAGAAGGTTTGTTTGAGCTGCGATTTCCTGAATATTGTCAGTAAATCCAGTTGTTTCATTTATCTTTCCAACAAGATTATTCATTGTTTCAGACATGGTGTCTATCGATGCTTGAAATTCAGTAATTTTTAATAATAATGTTTCAATCGTTTCACTACCTACTTTAGAAGCTTCATTTGCTTCATCTGTTTGCATACTTAAGTTGCTAGCAGCATTAACAAGATGCACCACTGTTTGATTTAGGTTTTCAATTGATTCAGTAATCGTACTTGCTGCTTCATTCTGGGTTTGCATGCCAGATGAAATTTCCCCAACAGCAATACTCATTTCATTAAAGGAATGGAGTTGTTCTTCGCTTTGTGAACGTACCTTTGCAATATTTTCGCTAATCGTTTTTGTACCATTAACCAAATGTTCGCCATGCTCTTTCTGCTGATCAAAAAGCGATTGCGTTTGTTGCTGGAGTGCATCCATATCTCTTTGCATTTTTGAAGAAACTTGATTTAAAAAAATAAGCGTTAAAATGATAAGTGCAAAAAGCAAATAATAAATAACGATTGTTCTAAGATCAAAATTCAGTTCACCAGCAAATCTGTAGAAAAAGGCTGCACTAAGTAAAACACCAAAAAGAAGACTAGCATATAATGTTGATCGCTTATTATAAATCGCGACCGTAGTTAATAAATAAAATGGCAACAGAATCATTGTAATAGACTGACTGCCCACCATTATAAAATAAAGGACAATACTTAGACCTACTATAGCGAGATATGGAGTCTTAGTGATCCATATTTTTTTGTAATTAAGTAAAGATAATACTAATACAAAAATACTTCCACCAATAGCTATTGTTAATATCATAGCGAGCGGTTGCTTTATTGCTACATCTACTATTATTGCTAAGATAACTGAAATTAGTGTAACAATTGTTACGAGCTTATTCTTTCGTCCAATATCTAGTAGTTGTAGTTCTTTCATTCTATCTGCTGTTGTTCCTGACATATCCTTAACCTCCACCAGTCTGACTATTCTTTATTTTACAATATATTGATAGAAAAAGGAATATACTGTCGAAAATAGATACAATTACCACAAGATTCGTCGACACCTTCCACGAAGGTGTCGAATCTTGTCGATCAAAAAACCACCAACAACAATGTTGCCGATGGTATGGGTCGTTAATTTAATTTAGATCGAAGGTAAGCGTCTATAAACGGATCAAGTTCACCGTCCATTACACTTTGTGTGTTACCTACTTCAGTGTTTGTACGGTGGTCTTTCACTAGTGAATAGGGGTGGAATACGTAGGAACGAATTTGACTTCCCCAACCGATATCCTTTTGCTCACCACGAATTTCTGCAAGCTCTGCTTCTTGTTCTTCAATTCTCAATTGATACAGTTTCGCCTGTAACATTTTCATCGCTCTTTCACGGTTTTTAATCTGTGAACGCTCTGTTTGGCAGGTTACAACCGTGTTTGTTGGTAGATGTGTTATTCGTACAGCGGAATCGGTTGTATTGATATGTTGCCCACCCGCTCCACTAGCACGATACGTATCCACCTTCAAATCTTCGGTACGGATGTCAATATCGATTTCATCGTTAAATTCAGGCATGATTTCACATGAAACGAAGGATGTATGACGGCGGCCTGATGCGTCAAATGGAGAAATACGAACAAGACGATGTACGCCTTTTTCTGCTTTAAGGTAACCGTATGCATTATGTCCTTTAATTAACAAGGTAACACTTTTAATCCCTGCTTCATCACCAGGCAAATAATCGAGGGTCTCAACCTTAAATCCTTTTTTCTCTGCCCAACGAGTATACATCCGAAGGAGCATCGAACCCCAGTCCTGTGATTCAGTTCCACCAGCACCTGGATGCAACTCTAAAATAGCGTTATTTTTGTCATGTTCTCCGCTTAGTAGCAGCTGTAATTCAAAATCGTTAAGGTCCTTTGATAGACCTTTAATTTCACCTACTAATTCTGTAATCATATCTTCATCTGGCTCTTCTTTTAAAAGTTCATAGGTTAGCTCTAGGTTTTCATAGGTTTCATTTAATTCATTAAATTGAACGACCGATTCTTTTAAAACGTTAATTTCGTTAATGACAATTTGAGCAGCTTGTTGGCTATCCCAAAAGGTTGGGTTGGCCATTTGTTCTTCTAGTTCTGTAATCCGGGCTTGCTTTGCTTCAAGGTCAAAGAGACCCCCTAAAAGCTTCTAATCGTTTGATCATCTTATCAAGTTCTTGCTTAATTTCTACTAATTCCACTATGATCACCTCATCAAATGATGTTATACAATCTTAAAAGGTGAGAGAACTAAAACTCTCACCCCAGCTATTTATTGACCACAACATTGCTTATACTTTTTGCCACTACCACAGATACAAGGGTCATTCCGTCCTACATTCAGCGCTTTAACAACCGGCTTTTTCTTAGTTGTTTTTTGATCGCCTTCTTTAGGATGAACCGCTTGACCTTTTGCGACTTCTTGACGTTCTAGGTTATTTCGGATTTGAGCCTTCATGACATATTTTGCAACATCTTCTTCAATGGATGCAATCATGTTTTCAAACATAGCAAATCCTTCGAATTGATACTCGCGAAGTGGATCTGTTTGACCATAGGCACGAAGGTGGATCCCTTGTCGTAGTTGATCCATTGCATCAATATGATCCATCCACTTACTATCAACCGCACGAAGTACAACCACTCGTTCAAACTCACGCATTTGCTCAGAAGATAGTTCAGTTTCCTTTTCATCATAACGCTTCTTCACTTTATCTAGAATAAGCTCTGTAATCTCTTCTGGCTCTTTTCCTTTAATGTCTTGCTCTGTAACATCGCCTTCAAATAGAAGATTACCATTTACAAACTCGATAATCGGTTTGAAATCCCATTCTTCTGGATCATCCTCTTTAGCTGTGTGAAGGGCAACATTTTTGTCAATTGTAGACTTGATCATTCGTTCTACAACTTCACGTAAATTTTCAGAGTCGAGCACTTCAAAACGTTGTTTATAGATAACTTCACGTTGTTGACGGAGAACATCGTCATATTGTAACAGTTGCTTACGAGCATCAAAGTTGTTACCTTCAACTCGTTTTTGTGCAGACTCAACAGCTCTAGAGACCATTTTACTTTGGATCGGCTGTGTATCATCCATTCCTAGTCGTTCCATCATACCTCGCATATTATCAGAACCAAAACGACGCATTAATTCATCTTCCATTGAAAGATAGAACTGTGTGATACCTGGGTCACCTTGACGACCAGAACGTCCGCGTAGTTGGTTATCAATACGTCGGCTCTCATGTCGCTCTGTACCAATAACAGCAAGCCCGCCGGCTTCGATTACACCTTCACCAAGCTTGATATCCGTACCACGACCAGCCATATTTGTTGCGATTGTTACCGCACCATATTGACCAGCATTTTCAATAATTTCCGCTTCTCGTTCGTGGTTCTTCGCATTTAAAACATGGTGTTTAATTCCTTTTTTGGTTAGGTATTTTGCGATTAGCTCTGATGTTTCAATCGCTACAGTACCTACTAATACTGGCTGTCCCTTTGCATTTCGCTCGGCAATATCCTCGACGACTGCACGGAATTTACCATCGATTGATTTAAAAATCAAGTCAGCTCGGTCATCACGAGTAATCGGACGGTTTGTCGGAATGCTCACAACATACATATTGTAAATATTTCGGAATTCTTCTTCCTCAGTCTTCGCAGTACCAGTCATACCTGATAGTTTTTCATACATGCGGAAGTAGTTTTGGAATGTAATTGTCGCAAGTGTCATACTTTCGTTTTGGATTTCCAAGCCTTCTTTGGCTTCAATCGCTTGGTGTAGCCCTTCACTATAACGACGACCTTTCATCAGACGACCTGTGAATTGGTCAACAATGACAACTTGAGCATCTTCAACGACATAATCAACATCACGATGCATACTTGAATTTGCTTTTAACGCTTGGTTAATATGATGGATTAAGGCAACATGATTTATATCAAATAGATTCTCAATATTAAATGCTTTTTCAGCTTTATTAATACCATCTTCAGTTAATTGAACACCCTTTGATTTTTCATCATACGTAAAATCTTCTTCTTTAATGAGTGTGCGTACAAACGCATTTGCTTGAATGTACAATGATGCCGACTTTTGAGCAGACCCTGAAATAATCAACGGTGTCCGTGCTTCATCGATTAAAACGGAGTCAACCTCATCAATTACAGCATAATAAAGTGGACGCTGACACATTTGTTCCTTATAAAGCACCATGTTATCACGTAAGTAATCAAACCCAAATTCATTATTTGTACCATACGTAATATCAGCACGGTATGCTTCAATTTTTTCTTCACGCGATAAAGAGTTTAAGTTAAGACCAACTGATAACCCTAAAAATTCATATAGTTCGCCCATCTCTCTCGCATCACGGCTTGCAAGATATTCGTTTACAGTAATAACGTGAACACCTTTTCCAGTAAGTGCGTTTAAATATACAGGCATTGTTGATGTTAAGGTTTTACCTTCCCCTGTTTTCATCTCGGCAATATTACCTTCATGAAGGGCCGCTCCCCCCATGAGCTGTACAGGATATGGATGTAGTCCTAGCACACGTTTTGCAGCTTCACGAACAACGGCAAAAGCTTCAACTAAAAGGTCATCAAGCTGTTCACCTTTTTCATAACGCCCTTTAAATTCAGCTGTTTTTAAAGGGAAATCTTGATCTGACAGCTTTTCCATATCAGGCCGTAACGCTTCAATTTTCGTTGCAAGAGCCTCTAGTTTTTTAAGGCTTCGCTTATTAGGATCGAATACTTTATTTAAAATTCCAAGCATCACGAACGCTCCTCTATTTTCATTTAGATTAGAAAAAATATATGTATGTAGTATACGCTTCTCAAAATTCGAGAGTAACGTAGGATTAAAAAAGAATTCAATTTTAATATTAACATTAATAGGGAATCGTAACAAGATTTTAGAGGAAACGATAAACTTAAAAGAATAGTGGAGGTCTTTGTACAAAGGAGTATTTGGTGAAAGATGTCATTAAACAGATAAAGGTGTAGCCGATATGACTACACCCTGAAATGAATTAGTTTGGCTCAATAATACCGTATTTTCCATCACGGCGTTTATAAACTACGTTTGTATTATTTGTGCTAGCATTTGTAAAGACGAAGAAATTATGTCCTAGCATATTCATTTGCAGAATCGCTTCTTCACTATCCATCGGCTTTAAGTTAAAACGCTTATTACGTACTAATTCAAAATCTTCATCTTCTGCATCTTGAACGGCAACTCTCGCTTCTCCATTTGCCTCAAAGAAAGCACGAGTGCCAGCTGGATCACGGTATTTACGATTTACCTTTGTTTTATGTTTACGAATTTGACGCTCGAGCTTATCAACAACGAGGTCAATCGCTGCATACATATCTTCATGAGATTCCTCGGCACGTAAAACCAATTGTGTCATCGGAATCGTCACTTCTATTTTAGATTGCTTGTCACTATAGACTTTTAAATTAACATGAACATTTGAATCAGGAGTGCCATCAAAGTATCGTTCCAACTTACCTAACTTCTTCTCAACATACTCTCGTAATGCTGGAGTTAACTCAATGTTTTCACCGCGTACGTTGTAATTCATCATAAATGAACTCCTCCTTTTAAATCGAAACACTTCGGTTTACATTGCACTAACTGTTAGTGCATAGCCTGTTCGAGGTCAACTTATGTACTTTGCCGCTGACCTAACTTGTTATTCACAACAAGTTCATCTTAAATGAGGCTATGTTACTATAATTCTACATTACCCTCTCTGAATCCTGCTTAAACCTAAAATACTTTGTGAATATTTCGTGAATTCCAAGACAATGTTGAAGTGAATTAATATATGCCTTGGAATTAGCGGATATGACTGTTTCGGGAATATTAGTAATCCCAATGGGACTTAGTAGAATTATATCTACCTCTTACTTATAGTTTACCCTATTAAAAAGGTGCAAAAACGTGTTTCTTGTGACAGTCCTGTTACATCAAGGTGGATATTTTTCGACACCTTCCGAAAAAAAGATAATTCGACACCTTCCATGAAGGTGTCGAATTATACCAAAATAAAAGGTGCCTAACAAGGTTATCCCTTCACTCGGCACCTTTCAGCCTACAGCTTCCGTACTTCTTCTTCTGATAACTCTGTCAATTTTACGATCATTTCAATTGTAAACCCCGCATTCAACATACTCTTTGCGATTTTGCGTTGTTCTCTTACAAGGCCTTCTTTTCTTCCTTCTTCTCTTCCTTCCTCTCTTCCTTCTTCTCTCACTAACTTTTCTAATTCACCAAAAGTAGGTGGCAAGTTTTTTCTATCTAAGTACCACATCTCCTTTTCCTCCTTTGTTAAAATGATTTCATTTCGTAGCTTTACTGTCAGGTCTTTAGGTATTTGTAGTAAGTAAACAATGAAGTAAATGAGTGTAGTTATAAAGATGCGTTGTTCTTCTCGTGGATGATCATTTTTTTGCCTCAGATAATTCGACACCTTCCATGAAGGTGTCGAATTATACCAATAATAAAAGGTGCCTAACAAGGTTATCCCTTCACTCGGCACCTTTCAGCCTACAGCTTCCGTACTTCTTCTTCTGATAACTCTGTCAATTTTACGATCGTTTCAATTGTAAACCCCGCATTCAACATACTCTTTGCGATTTTGCGTTGTTCTCTTACAAGGCCTTCTTTTCTTCCTTCCTCTCTTCCTTCCTCTCTCACTATCTTTTCTAATTCACCAAAAGTGGGTGGCAAGTTTTTTCTATCTAAGTACCACATCTCTTTTTCCTCCTTTGTTAAAATGATTTCATTTCGTAGCTTTACTGTCAGCTCTTTAGGTATTTGTAGTAAGTAATCAATGAAGTAAATGAGTGTAGTTATAAAGATGCGTTGTTCTTCTCGTGGATGATCATTTTTTTGTAAAATTAACTGGATTAATTTTCGTTTGAAGCGGTAACGCTTTTCATCATCATTTTTTGCCTCGTTGGCATATTTGCCCGCTAGGACTGCGATCGCAAATGGGTTGTTAGAAAGTAAAAGTTGTTCTTCATTCTGATCATTAAATTTGTACACATTATATTCATAGGTTATCTCTGTGCCGAATGAAGATCGACGGTAGTTGCTAGGACGAAAATGCTTTGAGGCATCGGTTAACAATGCAATCGCTACTATGTCTCTATCATACATATCAAATATCCGGTAGTAATAACGAAACATTCTTTTTGAAAACGATGGATCAGGATCTCCCTGTACTTCGATATGAATCAACATCCACTTTTCCTCACCACTCTTTAGAAATACCTTCACAAGTTGATCAGCAACTTGTTTACCTTTCTTTTCTTTGATGATCTCTTGAAAGAGCTCCTGTTGCAAAAACTCGGGTTCTATTAAAAAGTCAATTTCTTCATATAATTCAGCGGCAAAGAATAACACAAACTCTTCAAACAACTCAAATATTAGTTTTTTCCAAAGCCCATCATAATCAATCATACCGTATTCACTAGGTCTTTCTAACACCATGTTTTTTACCATTATTTTACCACATCCTTTAGCTATTTTATACTTTTATTATATCACATAAAAGAAACGTATGTTCTGTTATTTTAAAACAATACAAAAAAAAGCTCCCACAATTGAGTAGGAGCTTTTTTTCATTGATTTGTATATTTTTCTAGTGACTTTTGCATTAAAAGCTTCCATGCTTGGAAAGCTGGAAAAATATTGGTTTTGATCAATTGTTGCTTCAGTGTCTGGTCTTCGAACTGAATTTCTAGTTTTTCTACTTCCTTGATAACAGCCTCGAATTTTAGGATATCAGTAACAAGTGCTTTCTCTTCCCTAAAAAGAGATACTAGATTTTCATTTGTGTTTCTAATTTGTGACAGTGCAGAAAAAATATCTGCCAAAACCTGATCTCCTTGTGTACGCTCGTAGTTTTCAAAGCTTTCCACAACATACTCAAACGCTTCTTCTACAGTGTGCAAAAGTGAGTTATATCTATCGACCATTTCAAATTGAGCTTCACTTAGTTGCATCATGGTTTCACCTATTTTCTTTTGTCAAAAAACACCCCATCTAGAGATACAGACTCATAAGGGTTTGTATACTTATTGGTAGATGTTTTTGTCTTTTTTAGTTGGTTTATATCAAGTTGAATATCTTGTTTCATAAAAGCTAGTTTTTCATCAATAACTTTATTTAGTTTTACTACCTCCGCTCCCAACAGCTTTTCGTCAGAAGTGTATGGAGGCTTGACTTGATTGATTAGCTTTTGTCTAGATTCTAATAGTTCTTCTATCTTTGAGATAATAGTCTCTCTATGATCATTTTTGCTAGATTCTTGTAAAAGATCATAAAGTTCTTTTGAAGCAAGATAAAGAGTTTTCACCGCACTCACTATGCTTGTCCACCTTGTGTATGTTGCTGTTGTCGGTTAATTTGCACAACTTCCTTCCAGGTATCACGGAATTCAGTTAGATAACCCTCAACCTCAGTTAATATCTCTAAATCATTCTTAATATTAACTTCCATAAGCTGACGATTAATATAATCGTACATTACCATTAAATTTTTTGACACTTCTTGGTCCATGTTTAACGTCACCATTAATTCGCGGATGATGTTTTGTGCTTTCAGTAGATTAGTATTTTTGACTTCTATATTTTTATCTTCTATCGCTTTTCGAGCAAGTTTCATAAATTTTAAACATCCGTTATAAAGCATTAATGTTAGCTCACCAGGTGAAGCTGTTGTCACTGAATTTGTTTGATAGGATGCATATGGGTTGGTAGTTGCCATGTTGTTTCACTCCTTTTCTTATACTCCTCCGCCAAACTGCTGCATAATATACGATGCTTGTTGATTAGCTTGTTGTATTGCTTTTTCCATTGCAGTGAATTGGCGATAATAGCGATCTTCTACTTGGATGAGACGACGTTCATAAGATGAAACGCGATTATCAACATCGTCTAACTCGCGGCCAAGAGTAAATTGGTTATTAACTCTAAATTGATTACCTGCCTTTTTCACAACGTCATCAATTGTAGACTTAATTGTATCGCGCATGCGTCGAGCAATACCGCGTCTATCTGTTTCCTTTTCATCTGCTCCACTCATAAACAACTTATAAATAGCATTTGGGTCTGTTTCAATTGCTTTTCGTAACCGTTGCTCACCTGTTAGCCTATCAGTCCCTGTTACATTTGGGTCAAGAACTAATTTCCCCCCGTCACGATAGTTTTTCGAAGTAACAATTCCTATCTCCGATAAATTAGTAAAAATACCGATATCCGGTGCATCGACCCTACTAAAATTTGCCTGACGGAGCTGGTTTATACCCTTTGAAAAAATACTATCATTACGTAAAATCCCACTTTTTGCTTTCTCTTCCCAAAGTTCAATTTCTTTTTCTGAAAGGGCCTCGCGTTCTTCATTTGTTAATGGTTTATAACTACGGTAAACCTCTTCGTTTAACTTGCCATTAACTTTGTCAATGAGTTCATTGTATTTATCCATGAACTTAATGACTGAATCAAATACAGCATCTGTGTCAGTTGATGATGAAATCGTAATCGCTTCATCTATTGCTGTTTTATTGTGTAATGTATAGGTAATATTGTTAATCGTGAAGGTGTTCGAAGCTTTTTGTAATTGAAAGCCATCTATTTTAACGGTTGCATCTTCTCCATTATTCCTATAGGCAAGATCCGTTACAATTTCGCCAGATGTCGCAGCACCCGAGAATCCTAATGATTGCATAAAATCTGTTGTAGTTTCATCATTACTAACAATCGAAGCACCACTTCCCGTTAACTTGTTACTAAAAACAACACGTTCTTCATAAGTAGGAGGATCTACGGTGCCATCCACCAATATTGATTCCTTCATCGCAGAAACACCCAGATTTGAGCTATTAATTTTGCTGATAACAGAATCAATTGTATCTCCTTTTTTTAAGTCTACAGTGACAGAATTTCTCACCTCTCCACCTGGATCAGTAACTTGATAAGATAGCGTCAAATCTGTTCCAATTGTTTTTGATGCAAAATCCCATGTAGTAGTAGTTATATCTGCACCAGTATAGGCATAATTAATTGAACTATCTGACTGCCATGTTGTAGCCGTTGCTAAATTTCCTACTTCAACCCGAGTTGAGATATTGGTTGTACTTCCACTCGAAACAGCAGTTACCTTCGTTGAATCAGAACTAGTAACTATTTTAGCATTGAATGTTTTTGACATTCCAACCCCATCACGTAAAAATGTATCAAAGTTTTGTAACTCTGTATTAAGTTCACGGTATAGATCTCGCTGCCATTCAATAATTTGCTTTTTTTGGGACAGCTTGTCGACTTTCATACGCTCTACCTTCATGAGGTCTTTGACAATCGTATCGATATCCATACCACTTGCAAGTCCACTAATTCTCATTCCCATTTATAACACCGCCTTTAAATCTTCCTATCAACGACAAAACCTAGAAATTCTGTCATCGCTGCATACATATCTAATAACTTTTTTGATGGAATTTCTCTTATAACCTCTTTTGAAGTCTCATCTACAATTGTAACGTAGTACTCTTTTAATTTCTCATGAAGCTCAAACTTTAGCGATGTGTGTGTTGGTTGCAAGAAATCATTTAGTCCCTCTACCATTCCCTTTAGTTTTTCTTCTGAAATCTTTTCGTCATTTTCTCTCAATTTCATTCGAGGTATTTCATTGTTTGTCATTTTAATTTCATCGTTAACCTTATTTGTTTGAGCCCTTACTTTATCATTGTTGTATGTCAGTGTTGTGTTAGAAGGGATATGCTCTATAGACATAGTGTTTCCTCCTCGACTAACTTACCTTTACTAGTTTTATCGGTTGAATAGTGGAATTTGTTTAGAAAAGATAGAGAATAAATGCGAGGTTAATTGTAAAAATATTTCTTTATGAATTGAAAGAAACCCTATGTGTCAACCTTATACCTAACACCCGGACCACATCGTAAACGATGGAACCACACAGCGGCATCATCAGTAGCAGTAAGCTGGTAAAAATTAGGTAAACACGAGATCCGTCCCCGTGTTTCCAATACCTAACACCCGGACCACATCGTAAACGATGGAACCACACAGCGGCATCATCAGTAGCAGTAAGCCGGTAAAAATTAGGGAAACGCGAGATCCGTCCCCGTGTTTCTGGAGAATAAATGCGAGGTTAATTGTAAAAATATTTCTTTATGAATTGAAAGAAACCCTATGTGTCAACCTTATACCTAACACCCGGACCACATCGTAAACGATGGAACCACACAGCGGCATCATCAGTAGCGGTAAGCTGGTAAAAATTAGGGAAACGCGAGATCCGTCCCCGTGTCTCCCCGGCATCATCAGTAGCGGTAAGCTGGTAAAAATTAGGGCAACGCGAGATCCGTCCCCGTGTTTCATTCGAGGTATTTCATTGATTGTCATTTTAATTTCATCGTTAACCTTATTTGTTTGAGCCCTTACTTTATCATTGTTGTATGTCAGTGTTGTGTTAGAAGGTATATGCTCTATAGACATAGTGTTTCCTCCTCGACTAACTTACCTTTACTAGTTTTATCGGTTGAATAGTGGAATTTGTTTAGAAAAGATAGAGAATAAATGCGAGGTTAATTGTAAAAATATCTCTTTACGAATTGAAAGAAACCTTATGTGTCAACCTTATACCTAACACCCGGACCTCTTCGTAAACGATGGAACCACACAGCTGCATCATCAGTAGCAGTAAGCTGGTAAAAATTAGGTAAACACGAGATCCGTCCCCGTGTTTCTCTTTTGTGCAAATTCATATTTTTTGACGTATCATCATTATTGCTTTTCTCCCACCGCAATTGTGGAGTAAATTCCATTTTTCTAAAATTATTATCAAAATGCTTTAGATAACATAAAATTCCTCAATACAATGAAAAAGACCCTAGAAAAAATCTAGAGTCCATTTCATGTCATCTAAAATTAACGAAGAAGTTGTAGAACTCCTTGTGGTTGTTGGTTAGCTTGAGCCAACATTGCTTGTGCTGCTTGAGAAAGAATTGAATTCTTTGTTTGGTTCATCATTTCTTTCGCCATGTCTACGTCACGAATACGAGATTCCGCAGCAGTTAGATTTTCAGAAGATGTGTTTAAGTTATTTACTGTGTATTCTAAGCGGTTTTGGTATGCACCAAGTTTTGAACGCTCCGCTGAAACTGATTCAATAGCATTGTTAATTGAAGTAACCGCAGTGTCCGCAGCAGATTGAGAAGAAATATCAATGCCTGCTTTCGCTACTGCATCTCCAGTTTTTTCGTTACCAGCAAATGTTGCTGCAGTTGCTGCTACAGTTGAACGCTCAATGTCAATAGAGTCTGCACCAGCAGAAAGAGCAGTAGCATTACCTACATCGAATGAAAGACCATTGAAAGCTCCAGATGTAACAGAAACCTTTGTAGCAGTATCTGCTACTGTAACAGTTTGAGTATTTGAACCTCCATCACTAATAGTAATGATTGTTTCAGCTGAATTTGCCGCTGCACCTCCGCCTAAAGTAATGGTTCCAGCGTTCACAAAATCAGCTGCTGTAAAAGAGCCTGATTCACTAAGAGTTACACCCGATAAAGATGCATCTGCTCCTTGAATAAGAGATTCAAGAGCAGTTAAGTCAACAGGAGCACCAGTTCCACCGCCATCCCAGTCACCAGTAATTGTTACTGTATCAGTACCATTAAAAGATGCTGCTGCTGCTAAGTTATTATCTGCACCAAATACAATTTTCAAACCATTAAGTGCTGTACCGGCTGCACCTGCGTTAGCTGTAATTGTATTACCATTTACATCTAAAGTACCTGTAGCATTGGCACCAGTATTATCAACTGCATTAAATGTAATGTTTGCACCATCAACAATCGCTGCTCCTAAAGTATCTCCAAATTTCACATTTGAGATTTCAGAACCATTAGCAGTAGCAGTTATAGTAGTAGCATCTCTTGCAACTCCTAAAGAAGCAGCATCCATAGCTTTAATATTTAAAGTAATATTTTGACCTGAGTTTGCACCAATCTGGAATACAGCAGCTTTTTCACCACTATCACTAACAGCACCATTCAATAAAGATTTAGTATTGAACTCAGTGTTATTTGCAATACGAGTAATTTCTTCAGCTAATTGGTCAACCTCTTTTTGAAGCTCTCCTCGGTCAGCGTCTGTATTTGTATCATTGGCAGATTGAACTGCTAGTTCACGCATACGTTGAAGAATAGATTGAGTTTCATTTAATGCACCTTCAGCCGTTTGAATGAAAGAAATGCCATCTTGTGCATTTTTAGAACCCATTTCTAACCCACGAATTTGCCCACGCATTTTTTCAGAAATGGCTAGACCTGCTGCATCGTCCCCAGCTTTATTAATACGAAGCCCAGAAGATAGTTTCTCCATTGATTTAGATTGATTTGTTGTTGCAGTATTCAACTGACGATAAGTATTAAGCGCTGCAATATTAGAATTAATTCTCATTTTTATTTTCCTCCTTGAATGTTTGCTATGCCCACATCCTTGTGGTAGCAGTTGTTTTAGTGGTAGGTAGCAGGAGTAAAGTCGGCCGCCTTTAGTCGCTACTAGCTTTACATTGTTTATATCGACATGTTTTTACAAGTGTTTAATAGTTTTAGAGAATATTTTTTTATGTTTCTAAAAAATCTGTCGGAACCAGCACTTTATTGATAGATTATGACGTATCCATACGAAAAAACACCCCATCATTTGGAGTGCTTCATCTGTTCGCTTAGTTTTTGCAATAAATCAATCGATCCAATTGATGCTTTATTATTTTCTTCTTGTATTGAAAGGAATACTTCTTTACGATGAATATCAATATTCCTTGGTGCATTTATTCCAAGCTTGATTTGTTCACCATCTATTGACAGTACTGTAATCTCAATATCGTCACCAATTTTAATGGATTCATTTATTTTTCGAGATAGTACTAGCATTGTTTATACCTCCTGCCTTGTGGAGGTTTTCTTTGGAAACAGTTGGTGCTTTGTATGATAGGTTGGTTCTGTTAGTACAACTTGTTTCCCTGTTTGCTTTTTACCATTAATCACAACTGGCGCCTGTAGGTTTGCTGTTGAGTCTTCAAATGGGTCGTTCACCGTTAGAATCGTGTATACAATGACGTCTTTTTCTGATTCTATTGCTATATTTTCAACTACACTGCTAGGCAATTCAAAATCATATTCTTTAAAAAAGTGAAATGGATTAATGATTACAAATGCTAATTGTGGAGTTGTAATCGATTGTAATATAGAAAAAAAGTTATCGTCTGAAAATGGTAGAATCACAAATTGGGTCTCTTCATTAAATCCAGGAATTCCATTTTCAAAACGGATAATATCTTTCATCTCGACCGTTAGTTCATTATGGTATTTAGTAGCTATTTTCATGCCTTCACAACCTTCTACTTCAATTTCATCTACTTATTTTAACCTGATGTCTCCCAAATTACCAAGCCTTGACAAAAAGCCTATCTTTAATTAGATAGGCTATCTTAAAAAGTCCATTAATGATGGCTGTATTAAACGTGAACTAACACCAAGTGCTGCTTTATGGACATTTTCTTGTGTCATTAAATCTGTAATGACGCGTTCCATGTCTGCATCTTCATTATCCGATAGAATTTTGGATGCGATGACAACTTGTTGGTTAAGTCGAGATTCTACTAACTCTAACCGGTTATAACGTGCACCTAATTCGGAACGTTCAGCTGAAAGGTTATCGTTAAGTTTTTCAACCTGTCCTAATAGACTGTCCATATTGGCGGTATTGTCATTGTTAAGGTCATCTTGAATCTGTTGAAACATGTCAAATAGCTCTTGTGGAAACGTGTTTTTCGGATTAATATTTGCACTTAAATGGACACCACTTGAAACTTCAACTTGGAAGGGCTCTGTGTTTTGGTCCACTTCTGCTACCCCATCAGCGAAAGTAACAGGCGCTTCACCAATATTCGTTCCATTAAAAATGTATCTTCCAGCGATTTGCGTATTTGCAACTGAAATCATATCTTCTTTTAATTGTTCGATTTCTCTTGCAATCGCTTGGCGGTTTTCTTTATTGTTTGTATCACTATTCGCTTGAACAACCAGTTCTCTCGTCCGTTGGAGAATAGAGTTTGCTTGATCTAAGCCAGATTCTGAGTTATCCATCCACGTATAGACCTCTGAAAGATTACGCTGGAATTGTTCTACTTCAGTTAAATTTGTGCGGTAGAACATTCCTTTCATCGCAACAACTGGGTCGTCTGAGGGTCTACTAATTTTTTTGCCTGTTGATAATTGTTCTTGATACTGTGCTAACTTCTGATAGCTTTGAGATAAATTTCGTAAAGAACGATCAGAAAGCATACTTTGCGTTACTCGCATTGGTTACACCTACCTTCCACCAGTACCCATACCGTTTATGATTTTATCTAGCATTTCATCGATTATCGTTATATTACGTGCGGATGCATTGTAAGCTTGTTGGAACTTAATCATATTTGTCATTTCTTCATCCAGTGAAACACCACTAACAGACTGGCGGCGTTCTTCTACTGACTGGCGGAGCACTACACTATTAGTAGTAAGTCGGCTAGCTTCCTGTGCTTGTACTGCCATTTCACCAATGACACTTTCATAGAAATTTTGAAAGTTAGTGGAGTTGTTACCGAGTATAAGTGTGTTACTTTTCGAATCTGCTAATGCAAGGGCATTACGGCCATCTCCAAGTGCCCCGCTAAAACTTTTGCCTTTTTCTAATTCGAATGTCCATTTATCGCCTTGTTTTAGTGTATTGGGAAAGTTAGCTGTAACAGTATCTATCCCTCCAAGTGTGGACTGTAGTGTTGCTGCTAACTCAACCTTATCGATAGCTGATCCAACTGTATTCGGCTCGGTATTGATTGTATAGTCAAAGCTCTTTGAGGCTTCATTATAGCTAATTTCGACTTTAATTTTATCGTATGAATTACTAACACCCTCGATTGTTCCATTAAATGTACCTGAAACTACTAGACCATTGTTATCACCCGCTGCAGCGATATTATCTAATGAATTGATAATATCCTGGCTTACTTTAATGGATGAAGCAGCCCCGGCTTTTGCAGTGTTATCAAAGAAATTAATCGGTGAATGACTACCAGCATTTATACTCGTAATATTCCACCCCGAACTGTGAATACGATTAAATTCGTTCGCAAATTCAAATGCCATTTCATCTAGGTCTTGCAGCATTTTGGGATATAACCCTTCACTAACCATATTCCCTTCAGCATCGGCGTACGTGTATCCATATGATTCTATTAATCCTAGTAGTTTTCCAGAGTTTGGTGGGAAGTCAGTTATATCCATGATTGTTTCTGGCTCTCCCGCTAACGTAAGGCTTTCCACTAATCCATTTTCATTATATTTAGCTGTCATTTCAAAAAATGTATTTGTTTCCCCATTTACTAATGTCCCAATCGCTTTCCCGCTATTATCAATAAGTTCTACTGTCATTTTACCCTCTGCAACAGATAGAGAATTTCCCTTACTAGATACAGGAAAAACTTTAATATTGACTAGACCTGAAAGCTGATCTAGGAGTCGGTCACGCTCATCATATAAATCATTAGGCATATAACCATGTGGTTCAACACTACCTATTTGTTCGTTAACCTTGTTTATTTGACTTACAACCGAATTTATTTCTTTTTCAGTTATGCTAATCTCACTTTTTATTGCATTTTGAATGGAAGTTAATGAGTTTGAGAGATAGCTAAATGTTTCGGTTACTGCAATTCCACGTTGGCGGACAACAGACCTTGCACCTGAATTCGATGGGTTTACAGCGAGGTCCTGAAGTGACTGCCAAAATCGGTCCATCGTCTTAGATAATCCAGACTCAGATGGTTCATTCATGATTTCTTCCATCTTGGCTAACGATTCAGATCTAGATTCCCAATACCCTTGTTTATTGTTTTCCCCCCGGAATTGTACATCTAGAAAACCTTCCCGAATCCGTTGAAATGTACCAGCCTCAACACCAGTTCCAATTTGCCCAGGAATTTGAGGGCGATTCATACTCGGTGCTGGATAGGGCTCTGACTGCACAAAGTTTACACGTTGACGAGTATACCCGGGTGTATTTGCATTGGAGATATTATGTCCAATCGTCTGGAGAGCGGCCTGTTGTGCCAGCATCCCGCGGCGTGCAGTCTCTAATCCCATAAATGTAGAGCGCATCTTGTTTCTCCCTCATTTCATTAAGCTTTCGAATTGAATATTGATCTACTTGTTGCTGGCTCATCATATTGAGTCCGCTTATTATAGGTAATTTCTTGTGGTTCAGGTAAAATCATATCAATAGACAGATTCACAAATTGGAGCGATTGCTCAATCAATTGTTGATTTAATTCATTGACTTCTTTTAATTGCTTGATCTGGTTAATTAACT
Organism: Cytobacillus sp. S13-E01; assembly: GCF_029193815.1. Classification (GTDB taxonomy): domain Bacteria; phylum Bacillota; class Bacilli; order Bacillales; family Bacillaceae_L; genus Bacillus_BV. The sequence goes on along the minus strand of NZ_JARFVC010000004.1, from coordinate 155,017 downwards.
GATTCTGAACAGCTAGTAATTCATCCTGTTCTTCTTTTTGAAAAAATGGTAAACAGTCCGATAATGTAACTGAATAGGCGGTTCTACTTTGTCCAGCCACCAAAGTCGCTACCGCAGCTTTTCTTTCTTCATCTATTTGTTTAATGGCAAGTATATGTTTTTGTTCACTTTTCATCATCTCTTCAAGTCCTTGAAGATCACCTTTTTTGATAATATCTGTTTTGGAAAGTGCAAGTTCATATAAACTGCCGTGAAGTTTTACTAATTTAGTTAAAATGCTAAGTATGTTCTGTGCAGAAATGGTCCTCGCCTCCCCAAATCTTGTGACTGACTAGTTTTTAGAATAGTAATTAAATACACCTTTAGCAATAGCCTTGGCATCTATTTGATACATTCCGCCCTCTATTTGCTGCTTCAGTGCTTCAACTTTTCCTTGACGTTCAATTGTAACAGGCGAAACCTCCTGTAGCTGTTTTGCAGCCGTTGATATCTCTACTTTATCCATTTTTAGAGATTCTTTTTGGATCGAATCTAGCTTATTGATTTGTTTTTTATATGGATTAATACCAGTTAAACCAATATTATTTATTTTCATAAATAACCCTCACTTCCTTAACCGTTACAATATTATCTACTACTAATATCGACAAAGTTACTAAAAATGTTTATAGCTTTTTTTGAAAGTAATCTAATTTCCAATTTACTTACCATGGGTATAATATGTTCCTTTTTCCCGTTCTTTAATTTCACGTTTTCTATCCTCTTCATTTTCATGCTCTTTTATTTGTGATTGTAATTCAACTGAACAATCACTGCACAATCTAGCTTCACGAATAAGTTTCCCACATTTCGCACAAGGGTATCCAAGATTAGGGAATTGAGTTAGTTTTAATCGGCCTGTTTTAATGAACTTAATAATAAGTTCTTCCTCTACTTCGGTTGCGTCCACAACCTGTAGCATCGTTGCAGTTCGGTTTTCTCTTTTACGGATAAATTGATACACTGTCTCAAATGCTTTTTCCTCTTCCTTATAACACGCTTCACATACGTCGCGAAGATTTGTTTTTACAAAGATACTGCCACAATTAGGACAATTTAATAATTCTGCCATTGCTGTTACCCCTCTCAGGTCATCACACTTATATATATTATATCGGCAATTTAAGCGGAAGTTAAAGCGGAAGTTGCTGTGTTTTTCATTCTCCTCTTGCAAGTGTCAAGGATGATACAGACTCCGCACCGGCATGCAGTAAAATTTCTGCGGCATGTCTAAGAGTTGATCCAGTTGTATAGATATCATCTATGATTAAAATTTTACGGGAAGGAATGTCACTGGAACCTGTTATCGAAAACACATTTTCAGTGTTCATTCTTTCCGTTCGCGATTTTTTGGATTGTTTTTCAAGATGAGTTCGAGCGAGGACCTCCATAATCGGAAGTTGTAATAATTCTGCCAGTACCTTTGCTTGGTTAAAACCACGTTCATATAAACGTTCAGCACTAAGTGGGATTGGGATAATGATGTAGGATTTATCGAAGTGCTTTTTAAAGACTCTTTGGAATTCTTGTTTAAAAAGTTGTGAGATTATATGGTCTCCACGAAATTTGTAGAGCGAGATAATATCTTTTAGATACGCATTGTAAATGTAGACGGAGCGATTTTTACAGATCGTATCCTTCCAACGGGGATCTTGCTGCCAACGAACACAATCATAACAAAGGTCATTATGACGGTACTCGGTAGCTATATTGTCAAAAGATCGATCACATATGGCACATCTGTCACCCTCTACTTTTTCAAACTTACTAGAACATTCATCACACATTAGCGATGGTTCAGCTAATGTAAATAGCTTTCCCCATGAGGTTGTAGTGATGAGTGGATTGTTGCAGATAAGGCAATTCGACATAGGTTACCACCTTATTTATTTAATAGATAGTTTTCGCACTGTGGTTGATCGGACACTCGCTTTGTTGCTTCTGCTAATTTCACTAAGATATTTGCTTGCATTTGCTTGTCAAAATATTGCGCTTTTACGTAAGCACTTCCATTCTTCTTCGATACATAACGGGACGGCAACAAATTTAATGTAATCGCGAACACATCATTTCTGCATTGTTCACATTTACATGACATTTTTATAGATTGCCAATTATCATTAATCACTTCAGCAACTAATGGCTCCATTGCATTTTTAACAAACATCTCGATCTCTCCTAATACACAGATGTTTATATTATGCCACAAAGCCTAATAAGTGGAAATACAAATATGCAAAGTATTAATTTAATAAACCTTTGTTATTGGCTTCTATATTCATATCCTCAATTTGGTTTTTAGCAGCGAGCATCGCTTTCGTTTTTCCATAATGATAGAAAAGTATTTCACCATTCGGATACTTTGCGTTTCTACCGACCCTTCCAGAGATTTGCACAAGTGCGCTTTCAGTAAAGATTTGATCCTCCGCACCTAACACCGCTACGTCAATATTTGGAACGGTAACACCTCTTTCTAAAATCGTTGTCGTAACAAGGATAGGTATTTCACCTGTTCTAAAGCGTTCTACTTTTTGTTTCCGATCAGGGTCGCTGGCATGAACCCCTTCAATTCTTGAGTCTAACTTTTTTAAAAGAAAGACAATCTGAGCTAACAATTCTATTTTAGGGACGAAAAGAAACGCTTGTTTTTTACATGCAAGATGTGACTTTGTCCAGCTTATTATACTCTTTGGTAGTCTGGTTTTCGTGAGTAGCTTGCGCCAATTTCCACACCATTTAAAGGTTGGTACTGGCAAGGGATTTCGATGGTACCTGGCTGGGATTGTAATGGTTGTGCGTTTCCCTGTTTTAATTTCATTCTGCCAGCTTTTATTCGGTGTTGCGGTCAGATAAATAGTTGAAGAGATATCCCTTTTCGCTTGGTCGACTGCATGTTGAAGCATTGGTTCTACTGAATAGGGGAATGCGTCAACTTCATCAATAATGATGACATCAAACGCTTTGTAGTAACGGAGAAGCTGATGGGTTGTTGCAAGGGTTAGGTGTGATGTCTTTAATCGATCTTCACTACCTCCATATAAAGCAATTACATCACTATTTGGGAATGATTCCTTTATTCGAGGGGCTAATTCAATCACAACATCGGTTCTAGGTGTTGCAAGACATACCTTTTTTTTAGATATAATCGCTGCCTCAATCCCGTGAAATAATACCTCGGTTTTCCCTGCCCCGCACACTGCCCATACTAGGAGGTCATTATTTCTATTTATCGCCTCGACCACTTTATCAGAAGCAGCTTGTTGAGCTTGTGAAAGAGTTCCATTCCACGAGAGTATTTTATTAGGTGTGGTAACTATGGTTGAAGGTCCGGACCAAGTGAGCAGTGGTGTACATTCACTAACACGTCCCATCGTAATACATTTGCGGCAATAACTACAATGGGAATGGCATCTTGCACAAGAATATGCTGCAAATAAAGATTGGTCAGAGTTGTTGCATCTCGTGCATAGTAGAGATTTGTTTACACGAGTAACGCCTTTTCTGTACGTGATATATCCATGTTGGTAATGTTCATGAATCTGTGCGATTGAAAAGGGAATGTCATCTATGAGAAGTTGTTTACCTTGAAGTAGTGTTTGGATATCCTGAAAGAAGTTGAATGTAGGGTTCATTGGTGGAGTTTTTATTTGAGGGATAATACTTATCGGGAGTAAATTCTGATTGTGTAAAACAAGGGGTTCAGGGGTGATCATACCATCGTCAGCTATAAAGCGCATCATACGCCTCCTTCATATAGTTAAGACGCTATGTCAATTGGGCACAGCGTCCATTTTTTAAAAAGATTTATCTTTTATACCAGCCAAGTCCCATTGCACCTTCACCAAGATGGGTTCCGACAACCGGACCGAAATAGCTAATCATAAATTCCACATTGGGATAATGTTGTTCCAATTCAGTCTTTAATTCACCAGCCTCGTCTGGGCGATTTGCGTGAATAATGACTGCTCGCATTGGTTCATTTAAGCTTGCCACTTCACTAAATAACTCTATCATTCGTTTTACCGCTTTTTTTCGTGTCCGTATTTTTTCAAACGGCACAATAACTTTATTTTCAAAGTGAAGGATTGGTTTTACTTGAAGCAAACCTCCTATAAATGCTTGCGCACCACTCAGCCGTCCACCACGTTGCAGATTCGTTAAATCATCTACCATAAAATAGGCTCTCATCGACGTTTTCATTTCTGCTAATCGTGCTACGATATCCTCAGCTAATCTTTCCTCAAGCGCCATCTCGGCCGCTTCAAGCGCATAAAAGCCCTGTACCATACAGCTTATTTCCGAATCAAACGGATAGACCTTAACGTTTTCTACCATTTCACCTGCAGTTACCGCACCTTGATAGGTCCCGCTGATCCCACTTGAAAGATGAACACTGATGATCGCATCATATTCTTGACCTAATTTTTCATAAAGGTTAACAAAACCCCCAGTAGGTGGTTGTGATGTTGTGGGCAATTGATTTTTAACTCGTACTTCTTCAAAAAATTCCTCAGCCGTGATATCAACCTCTTCTTGATATGTCTCCGTTCCAAAAATAACACTTAAAGGGATCATATGGATATTATATTTTTCACGTATTTCCTTTGGGATGTACGCTGTACTATCAGTGACAATCGCCGTTTTCATATATCGTACCCTTCCTTATAATAGGTTTTTCACTATTATTATTCATACTTTCCATTTTATCTGAAATAAATTGAAAAAGCATTATTTTGTTTGGATAAGAGAAATCGACGTCTTGGCAGGGTTTCCTACGCCTCCGTGCCTCATGTATAAATGTTAATGAGCAGTCCGTGAATTTCGCCAACTAGACTTAATGCGTCTAAGCCCTTTTTTTCTTTATCAAGGACGGCATTTGTTAGTTCAATCAGTTTTGAATCCACTTCTTTAATGATTTTGTAGACTTTGGTGCGCCCTCTACGATTGAAGCCACGTTGTTCTTCAAGCTGCAAGCCATTGCTAACTGCTTCTTCCATAAAATCTTTGACAAGCTTTTTATATTTACGCAAGTTATCGATCGTACGTGATTCTGCTAATTGCTTCCCTTGGCCTTCAATCTCCTTCATCATCCCTGTAAGACGTTCGTAGTTTTGCTGTTTGCGACCTTTGGACATCACTTCAGAAAACGAAACAGACTCTTTCGCTACCTCGTCTCTCGCTTTTATTTTATTCAAATTTGCATTGGTGATTTTTTGAACTTCCATTCTGTCCTCACTCCCAATATCCATTTTATCTTTTTTCACCGTTTAAAAAAAGAGGTAAGGTCTTCTAAGACCAAACCTCACTTTCTCTTATTGGTTTAAAAGTTGTAGTATACCTTGTGGCAATTGGTTAGCTTGAGCCAGCATTGACTGTGCTGCCTGGTTTAAAATGTTATTTTTTGTGAAAGTTGTCATTTCTAGCGCCATATCAACATCACGAATACGAGATTCAGATGCTGTTAAGTTTTCAGCAGTTTGCTTTAAGTTGCTAACGGTATGTTCAAGACGGTTTTGAATCGCTCCAAGGTTTGAACGCTGTGAAGAAATTCGTGATATCGCATAATCAAATACTCCAACCGCTGCTGCTGCTTTTTCATGTGTTGTAACATCTAGAGCAAATTCGTTATTCACTGTGGAATTACCATTATTCACACCAGCGATTTTTGTGTAAAACGCAGTAAGTTCTTCATCAAGACTGTTTTTGAACGTCTTAGAGTCTTCAGCTGTATCACTTGAAATATTCAACATATTCGCTCTGATATCATCAATACCTAAGCTAATGGTTTGATTTTGGTTCGCACCAACTTGGAATTTTAATGACTTATCAACCGTTCCACCAGTAATCCCAAAACTTGCTGTACCATTTGCTAGAGAAGCGATGTTCATTGATAATTCACCATTGTTAAATTGCAAGCTAGAGTTTGCAGAAATGTTTTCAAGCGTCTCTAAAGGCTCGCCATCTTTTTCTAACGTAGCATTTACCTTAATCTCTTCACCGATTGTAAAAGTACGTGTTCCGTTAACTAATGTATCTGTTGTGAAAGAAACACCGTAGGTTCCGCCGAAGTTGTAAGCTCCGTTGTTACCAACAACAATCGTAGGCGAACCATCTACTTGACTTCCATCCGAATCAACAAGTTTCGCTGTGTAAGATGTAGCCGATCCGACTTCAATAGCTACTTCTGAAGTCCCAGTTTCATAGTCACTTAAGTTACTAGAAGTATTTACTAATATTCCTCCGTCTAATGTGATAGTATCACCTGGGGTAAACGTTCTTCTAACACCATCAGTTGAATATGTTAAATCACTGCTAATTCCAAAAGAGGCCGCATTGTTTATATTTAGACTACCAAAACCATTGTGTTCAATTGCATAAGTTAATCCATTTACGCTTTGTGAGATTGTACCAGGTTCATCACTCTCTGTTAAAACCGTTTTGAATACTTCAGATCCATCTTTCATTACAACTACTTCTTTATTAATATCGAATGTGTGCTTTTTAACTGTATCGGCAGGATCTAGATCTACATCAAGAGCAGAATTAATATTAGAAACCGTGTCAAAGGAGACTCCAATAGTTTCTCCATCTTTAAAGAATCTATAATCTTGAGCTCCTTGGTCTAGAACTACTGGATCTGATAATGCATTACCTTCATCATCAAAAAGAGAAACGCTGTAAACACCAGATTCAGTAGGCACCTCTTCGAATCTTAACTCAAATCCAGAACCACTTTTTGTAAATTCTCTAGAATCTATTTGTAAATTTTTTATATAATCATCAGCTAGTGTGCCCTTATCAACTGTAGTTGGAACACTATTAACAGCTACTTCAAAAGAATTCGATGGATCTAATTCAGGGTTTTGACCTGGGAATGTCACACCAACAAGACCAGTCCCAGTATCTGTATAGTTAGCAATTCTATTTAACCTTTCGACCTTTAGGTTTACAGAATCACCCTCATTATAAATAGAATCCGGCATAATAGAAATTCCATCTACCATAGTAGAAGCCGCTGGATTGTTCGAAATCACATCAATCGTTTCTTCCTCAGTTTTCACTCCATAAGTTGAACCTACATCCAAACTAGATTCCGAGCCCACCGCAACACCGCTTACTCCACCTGCAGCATCACCCAAACTACCTAGCTTTTTAGTTGCCGTATCCTCAATTTTAACACTGTAATTACCCGCTCCTAATGAACTTTTCTGCTCTAATAGAATGCTAGCTGCTTCAATAGTCGTTCCACCGTTAGCAAATGCCACTTCTTCATCCACAACCATTGTTCTAGCCTGACTAGAAACGGATTCATTTAATAGCTTCTTTGTGTTGTATTCAGTTGAGTTCCCGATACGATTGACCTCGGATGTTAATTGGTTGATTTCTTTTTGAATCTGTTCACGGTCTTGGTCAGTGTTCGTATCATTTGCACCTTGTACGGCTAATTCGCGCATACGCTGTAGAATGCTATGTACTTCGTCCATTGCCCCTTCCGCTGTTTGGATTAAGGAAATAGCATCTAAAGCATTGCGCTCGGCAGTACCTAATCCACGGATTTGCGATCTCATTTTTTCAGAAATGGCTAATCCAGCAGCATCATCTGCAGCACGATTAATACGCAATCCTGAAGATAGTTTTTCTAAGCTTTTTGAAGTATTTAATTGATTGGTCGCTAGATTACGATAAGCATTAAGGGCTTGTATATTATTATTTATACGCATAGTTTCTCTCTCCTCATTCTGGACTAATCATCACATGTTGTTCATAAGCAGCTGCTTTTTTGCGCAATCCAAGCTTTGCCGCATGCTCTTTTTTCTTAAGGGCTTCATTCCAAGAACTTGTAATAGTTGTTAGTACGCTGATCACTTCGTTTATAGTCTCCACGTTTTTAGTAACATTCGCTTCTATCACTCGATCTGCCATATAATTGTATAAAGCATCTAGTTGATCAGCTACTATTCCAGCTTCATATTTTAATCCCACACCTAATCGCTGCAGGATATCATTTGCATTTTGTAATTTTTTATTAGCTTCCATAAATTGCTTCTGGTTGATATGCGAGATTGCACTTTCAAGATTATCTAAACAGGCTTCATACAATAAAGCTGTTAGTTCTTGAGATGTTTTCTGATAGATCATTTCCTCGCTTAAAAATTGCAATTTGTGCACCTCCAGTAAGTTTTGCTATTTATAGTATCGGCCTATGTTCTACTTTTCTTAATACTTTTTCTCTATTTCTTCTAATAACAGTAATATTTCAGCAATTACACTATATAGCTGTGGAGGAATGTTTTCTCCTAAATCCATATCTAGTAAATTTTGAACGAGCATTGGGTCTTCTTGCATATGGATGTTATTTTGTTTGGCTAACTCTATAATTTTATTTGCGACACTCCCAGAACCATGTGCAACAACTGTTGGAGCTATACCAGATTCTTCGTTATATTTAATAACCGCAGCAGATGGACCATTGACTGTACGTCGATTTTTTTGATTGTAAAACTTATTGACCATCATATTGTAAAATCATACCCCTTCTCAGTAAATGTAGCTGTTTTCTTAGGTTGTGTAGGATTAACTTGTTCATTTTGATTTAAGGTTTGCTTCACTTTGTCTATAGTCATTTTTTTAAAAATAAATCCTCCGACATTGTAGCCAATCTCACTTAAATTATCTTTTGTAACATTCGTTAGGGGTTCCATGTTCTCTTTAAAATTCTCTTTATCATTTTTGAATGTAATAGATAGATTCCTATCATTTGCCGTCAACTGAATTCCTACTTCTCCGAGCTTTTTCGTTTCTAGTAAAAAGAAAATACTACAGTTTTCCCAATCCACTGTTTGGTTAGTGTTTGTAGAGTTTACATGTATTTTTATATTTTCAACCTGATCTTTCAATAGATATGGCAAATTAATCAACATCGTTTGCAAACTCGTGGGATCAGCCTTACTTAATAGCTGTTGACCCGTTAGATTTTGCAAGGCTTGGTCGGCTTGTTGGGTCAATCTGGTTTGTCCTTCACCATCACTCTGGAGTAGCTTAAGTAGGGCAGACTTAAGATTTTGCTGTTCGGCGTTTTCCGAATGACGGGACGCCAAAGTTTGTCCCAATTCACTGTCATGGTTTAAACCAAGACTTCTAATTAGCTCAAATGCCCCTCTTGCTGATGGCTCAGTTAACGGTTGCACCATTTTTTCCACCTGATTGAGAACTTGTTTTGTCGCGGGCTGATTCTCTAGCCTTAAGCTCTCCTCAGACACGAAGTGTTTTACTTTAACATCAGAAGGAGTAAAGTTCACTTTTTCTATCAAATGATTAACCTGTTTGACGATTTTTGAAGCTTCAGAGTAATCTCCTTTACCTAACAGCTTTTTCGCTTCAGCTAGCTGCGAGCTCGCTTGCATTAATTTTTTCTCTGTCGACATATCCGTGAAAAGCATCAGATCACTTTTCAAAATCGCATGATCAAGCTTCTTTATTGTTGACTCCAAAATTTGTTTCGCCTGTGGTTGTGCGTTATTCCTTAACTGCTCAATTAAACGCTGGACATTATCAAGGTTTCTAGAAATATCTCTTTTCATCTCTTTAAAATCGATCGTCATTTGTGACATTTTCTGTGTTACCGTTGTAACGATAATGTTTTTAGCTTGCGCTTGGAATCCCGCAAAAATATCGTCACTTATTGTATAAGTGTCTTCAGTGGGTTGATTAACCTTAGTAGCAAACTCATTCTGCAGGTTAGTTAATGTTGCAATAAGTTCTTGTCGTGCGGCTAACTCTCTGCCTTTGTTCTGAAATCCAACTGCGTTTGTTAGAGCCTTTTCAAGTAGACTATTTCCGAGCAATGCATTTTGAGTACGTACATATTCTAGGACCTTATCTAAACTTGGTTCTTTTTGAACCTGCTTTATTGTTTGGTTGATGATTTCAAGTTGATTTGTTTTAGTGGTGTTCCCCATTTCATTAAGTGTTGATAAAAGCCGTTCTTTGGCAATTTTTTCAAGTTTGACTGGATCTTGTAACACTCCTGCAAAATCGGTACCATTTCCAAGTTGGTTTAGTACATTTTGACGAAGTCCTGCGATGACGTTTTGAATACTAGCATCAGACTTAAGCTGTGTAAGCGATGATTTTAGCATGTCATTAAGGTTTTGCTTTAACGGCAGTGGTTCAACCTTTCCTATTTCCTGTTCAAGTATAGCTATTGCAGCTTCTAACCGTTGCTTACCAACACCAACTAACTGCAGTGATTGATTAGCCATTCGTAAAATCTCTTTTACCAATTTCGAATCAATATCTGGGTTATTTTCGAATAGTTTCGTTATTTTTTCAATTGCCTTGGGGATTGAAGATTCATTTATGATAATTGTGCGTGCTTCTCTTACTAATTTTTCTAAAGCTTGAGACGATTGATTACTAGTGGTTGAAATTATATTCCCAGTGCTCAGACCTTGTTTAGGTTCACTTCTTTTGGGTTCAAACGTAGGGTCAATCTCTTTCGCAATGTTCATTACAACGTCACTAATTGATGTTCCATAAAGAGTAGCATGGACCGCTCTAAGATGTGCCTGCGTCATTTCAAGCCCCTTAGTAGCAACAGCTTGAATCGTAATTAGCTTTTGCTCAATTGTTCCTGTTTCTTTTTCGAGGAAGTTATTGACTGATTGGATACTCTCTTTCGTTAGAGGAAGTCCTTTATCTAGCAATAACTGGGCTGCTTGCTTTAGCGTAGCACTTGGTTCTGGTCCAGCCCCTAGCTTTTGGAGAACACTCTTAATGTCCTGTTGGGCCCGAGTAGCCTTATGCTTTTGATCTTGGGTAATTACCCGTACTTCATGTATATCTCCTCTTTTACCTAGAACCTCTACTGTAATCTCGTCAGTTTTCGGCATTTCCCCATTAAAAACGACTGATGTATTCTTACCCCTTATATTGACTACCGCTTCCTTATTTGCTTTTCGCTCAACAATTGTCGCTTTATACACCGCTTCACTTTTTAAAGAAGTTTGCAAGTCTGTTGCAGTTGCAACCTGATTCGACATATTCTGCTTACTAATTTGCAAGGCACCCACACTCCGCTCTGTTTATCACTTACTATACTTATCGGCAAAAACCATAGGATTTTAATTCATTTTAAGTAGGAAATATTAGGTATGCGCTCAAACGAAGAAAACCATTCGTCGAGATGCCGAGGAATGGAGTGATTCGACATCTTCGAATGATTCGACACCTTCGTGGAAGGTGTCGACACGGGTGTGCCTCGACATCTTCGTGGAAGGTGTCGACACGAGTGTGCCTCGACATCTTCGTGGAAGGTGTCGACACGGGAGGGCCTCGACATCTTCGTGGAAGGTGTCGACACGAGAGTGCCTCGACATCTTCGTGGAAGGTGTCGACACGGGTGTGCCTCGACATCTTCGTGGAAGGTGTCGACACGGGTGTGCCTCGACATCTTCGTGGAAGGTGTCGACACGGGTGTGCCTCGACATCTTCGTGGAAGGTGTCGAAACGGGTGTACCTCGACATCTTCGTGGAAGGTGTCGACACGGGTGTACCTCGACATCTTCGTGGAAGGTGTCGAAACGAGTGTGCCTCGGATTGAAAGGTTCGACACAAAAAAAAGCACCGTCCCAGGTGCGACAGTACTTTTAGCAACGATCATTAAGAATAAACACTTTTAGTGCTTCTTTATCTTCAGCTGAGGACTCTCTTTCTAGAAGACCCAATCCATATCCTATCATATACATTTTCTGTTGGAATGGGGCTAGTTGCTGTCCATAATCTAATTCAAATTGCTGTAATGAAAGCTGTGTTTGTTTATATACGTCTTTTATATTAATGTTTGTAGAAATAATGCCTTCTCTCATCTATTCTCTCCCCTTCTAAACTAATCTCTTACAGAATAACACAATTCACTTCAAAAAAATGTCATTACCACCGGTTTTCACTCGACAAATAGTGACACAAATTGCCATATTCCAGACATATTTATGACGTTTTCCCCATGACTATTGGTTTCGACTCGACACCTTCGATTCGACACCTTCCACGAACGTGTCGAAACAATAGTAATGCTATTCTTCAACGAAAATAGTGTATGCTTTCTTTTTTTCTAACAAACTTCCATCGTAATTCTGCAAAACCTCATTGAGGTTAATATAAATTGGGGGAATTATTGTATGGTTCTTGTAAAACGAGTAACTACTCCAGGGGTAATGCTCGGGTTTTTTAACTATTTTGGCTTTGAGGGGATTTAAGTGAATATATTTACTAACTGTTAATAAACCTTCTCTTGAATAGATGGGGCTAGAAAAATAGCTTTTTTCAAAGACATGTCCACTAAAGCAGTATTTATTATTAAAATAAGTGGCGTATCTTCTATTCAAAAGATACATAAAATTGGAAATGGGTAGAGAGCTTGTCTGAAGAATTAAGTGATAGTGATTGTTCATCAAACAAAATGAAGGTATTTTATAGGGGACTTCCTTGTACAACTGATCAATTATATAGAGAAACGTGGAATAGTCCTCTTGTTTTCGAAAAAGAACCTCTTGCCTTACTCCTTTAGATACTACATGGTAATAGAGTTCTTGTTTTAGTATTCTTGAATTCCTTGACATAATTGGTTCCTAATCCTTTCTTATGCAATTTTATTATTAATGAACAAGAGAATCTGAAGGGGAATGAGCGGAAAGAAAAACTAGGTGTCTAATGTAATAGTAGCGAATTGCCACAACATGTCAAGCATAAATTCGACACCTTCTATGAACATGTCGAATCCTTACCTTTTCGACACCTTCTATGAACATGTCGAATCCTTACCTTTTCGACACCTTCTATGAACATGTCGAATTCGAATTAACATGTCGGATTCGAAGGTGTCGAATTCGCTCATCTGCAAACTAAATAAAAAACGAAATACCCGAGGGCTTTCGTTTTTTATTTGTGCGTTTGTTATTTTACTTCGACCCAGCCATTTTTAATTGCGACAACGACGGCTTGGGTACGGTCGTTTACGTTCATTTTTTGAAGGATGTTACTTACATGGTTTTTAACTGTTTTTTCACTAATGTACAGTGCGTCACCGATTCCTCTGTTGCTCTTTCCGTCTGCGAGGAGTTGCAGCACTTCACATTCACGACGTGTTAGGATATGTAATGGTCGGCGAATTTCGAGTTGTTGGTAGCCACCAGCATTTGCTTGTCCGTCCGCTGATAGTCTACGGAATTCTTTAACTAGGTTGTGCGTAACTTTTGGATGTAAATAAGAACCTCCATCAGCTACAACTTTGACTGCTTCTACTAGTGAATCTGCATCCATTTCTTTTAATAGGTAACCATTTGCACCTGATTTTAGTGCATGAGTTACGTAGCTTTCATCATCATGTATGGATAAGATAATTACTTTTGTCTTTGGATTTGCTTCAATCAACTGTCTTGTTGCTTCAACTCCATTAATATTTGGCATATTAATGTCCATGATAACAACATCTGGATTGTTTGCTTGAACTAGTTCTACCGCTTCATCACCGTCGTCACCTTCAGCAACTACCTCAAAGCTAGATTCAAAATCTAGAATACGTTTTACTCCTTCACGGAATAATTGGTGATCATCAATAATTACAATGCTAGTCTTCATGCTTACGCCTCCCCTTTTCATTCTGACAACTGCCAGAAAACTCGTCAATAAGTCTTTTGTATTGTTTTAATTCCAATTTTTACTGATTTAATGGGACTTGTATCATAACTATAGCTCCTGCACCTTTTTTTGAATCTATAGTGATTTCTCCTTCTAGCAATTCAACCCGTTCTTTCATGCCAATGATTCCAAAGGATTGTTGCGGTTTAACAGAAGGATCAAACCCCTTACCATTGTCCTTAATGACAACAGTAACGTGGCCCCTTCCTATTTCTAATTTAACTTGGATGTGGCTTGCGCCTGAATGCTTAAGTGAATTGCTTACAGCCTCTTGAACTAAGCGAAATAAAGCAACTTCAAATTTAGTTGGGAGCCTTTTTTCGGGTCCTATATTAGCAAATGAAATTTTAGTTTCACCATTATATTCTTCGATTGTTGATAGGTATTTTTTGAGGGTCGGAATTAAACCTAGATCATCTAAAGCCATTGGTCTTAAGTCATAAATGATTCTTCGGACCTCGTATAAGGCAGAATGAACCATTTTCCGAAGGTCTCTAATTTCCTTAAACCCATCTTCATTACCCTTTTCGCGAAATACACGGTCGATCAATTGCGATCTCATCATCACATTTGCAAGCATTTGTGCTGGGCCGTCATGGATTTCACGTGAGAGACGGCGTCGTTCTTCTTCTTGAGCCTCAATAATTCGAAAGCCAAAATCTTGTTTTTGTTTCGCATCCTCAAGCATTTCACCGACCTGGCGCATATCACTTGTAAGGTAATTTAACACAACACTAATTTGCCCGACAAGATGTTCAGCACGTTGAATTGTTTCCTGTAGGCCCAGTAATCTTCGTTCAAGTTCATCTCGTCGTTCACGGAGCTGCTTTTCTTTTTCCCTAATAATTGTTAAATCCATCTGTAATTTATGTGCTTTTTCATAGGCATCACGAATTTCAATTTCAGAAAACTTATTAAAGTCACCACTAACCTCAGATAAACGATTTCTAGCGAATCTTGCATATACTTCGAGCTTGTCCCCTTCATTAATAACATTCAGAACCTTTTCTTTAATATCCTTCAATTCTTCCGTTAAACTGGTATATTGTTTCCGAGTTTCTTCGCCAATTTTAAAAATTTCACCTTTACTATGATCAACGGTTGTTACCATTTTCTCTAATATCTTGTCTAACATCTGGCTATCGATTTTTTTGGTGGACAAGTACCCCACCTCCACTCTGACTTTTTTAGGAAAAAGCGTTCACTTGTCAATTAAGATTATTCTATAAAGTTACTTAATAATTGATGTAAAAAATTTGTCGTTCTATAATAAAACAATACGACAATTTTTGCATTTATAAAAGGGTAGCAAACTCGTACTATATAGGAGGTGTACCCATCATGCTTACTCACTATTATACAGTAAAAGGCTATGGGGAACATGAAATTGTTATACAAAAATCACGATTTATTGCATACGTTAATCGCGCAACAACCGAGGAAGAAGCTCAAGCCTTCATCCAGGAGATCAAGAAACTTAATTCGAATGCTACACATAATTGCTCTGCCTATTTGATTGGTGAAAGTGATCAGATTCAAAAAGCAAATGATGACGGAGAACCGAGTGGGACCGCTGGTGTGCCAATTCTTGAGGTTTTGAAAAAAAAGCAGTTAAAAGACACGGTTGTAGTCATAACTCGCTACTTTGGTGGAATAAAATTAGGTGCAGGTGGATTAATTCGTGCATATGGAAAATCAACTTCAGAAGGACTTAATAAAACAGGTATCGTTGAAAGAAAATTAATGCGAGTAATCCACACAAAAATTGACTATACATGGCTAGGTAAAGTCGAAAATGAACTGCGCTCATCTACCTATCAATTAAAAGACATCAACTATCTTGAAGATGTAGAAGTTGAAACCTATGTGGAGGAAGGTCAAAAACAAAACCTCATCAACTGGATGACAGAATTAACAAACGGGAAAGGTAATATTTCTGAGGGAATTGTCACATATTTAGAAGAAGATGTGGAGTAAAAATTACTAGTATTCCACTCAAGTTGAAAAATTATACATTCCTTTAAAAATTTCCATTTACGAATTTTAATAACGTGGTAAAATGGAGTTTGATGTAGATTTTTGAAGAAACTTGTCTAAAAACTTTTCTTATAAAGGAGAAATTCAATGTCTAACAATAGACGCTATCATAAAGTACAACGAAAAAAGAAAAGTCGGAGAAGAATCATGACTTGGATATTGCTACCCTTTTTAATCATTTTAATAAGTGGGGCAACATATGCAACATTGCTACTGGAAAAAGCAGAGTCAAAAGTTGAGGAATCCTATGAGGAGATTAGGCCTGAAAAAATAAAGCCTAACCCCAAAAATGAGAATATCTCTATTTTATTTATGGGGGTAGACGACAGCAGTTCGCGAAATTATAATGAATCTGCCCGTACAGATGCACTTGTTTTAGCTACATTTAATGAAAAAGATAAATCAATAAAGATGACTAGCATACCTCGTGATTCATATGTTTATCAGCCACTTCGCGATACCTATGACAAAATCACTCATGCTCATGCATATGACGGTGTAAAGGGTACTCTAGAGACAGTAGAAAATCTTTTTGAAATCGATGTTGACTATTATGTAAAAATGAACTTTTACGCTTTTATTGATGTTGTTGATGCTTTAGGTGGGATAGAGTATGATGTACCATTTAATATATCTGAAAAAGATGCCGAAGATAGGAACAATGCCATTTTTATCCCTAAAGGCCAACAAGAGTTAACAGGTGAGCAAGCACTTGCTCTTGCACGCACAAGAAAATATGATAGTGATTTAGAACGAGGCAAGCGTCAACAAGAAATTCTTAAAGCGATTGTAAAAAAAGGCACAACGGTTGGCTCGATTGGAAAATATGGTGATGTTATTGATGCACTAGGTGATAACATGAAGACAAACCTGTCATTTGATGAAATGAAATCATTTTTGGGTTACGTGTCCGGAACTAGCCTTAATATACAATCCATGGATTTAAAAGGTGAAGACGACTATATGAACCGGGTGTACTACTACAAAATCGATGAAGCTTCATTAGAGGAAATAAAACAAACCTTTAAAAATCATTTATCTTTAAATTCTCAAAGTGTAAGCGATGATAGTAATACCTACGCTACGGATAATCCTTAAAAAAGATAACAACTAACTTTAAAAGCAAGTCGTTCATCATTTGATGTGCGACTTGCTTTTTTTTGAGGGACAAAAAAACCAGACAGATAACAGTTCTGTCTGGTTTATATCATTATTTTTTTACATTTACATATCTTCTTGGGCTAAACATTTTTAATATTGGACGATAATTTTTATCAACCAACCCAATCTTCTCTACAATTAATTCTACTGCTAACAATAATATTGTTATAACAAGGAGCGATCCCCACATTGTTGTTAGTGTGAATATGATTGCTGCTAAACCAAATATGGCACTCATTCCATAAATCATTAATACCGTTTGACGGTGACTATAACCTAAATTCAACAAACAGTGATGTAAATGAGATTTGTCTGGTGCAGATAATGGTTGTTTATTTACGATACGGCGTATAATAGCAAAGAACGTATCGGAAATAGGTACTCCAAGAATGATCACAGGAACAATTAATGAGATAACTGTTATATTTTTAAATCCTAAAAGGGAAAGAACAGCTATCATGTATCCTAAAAACAATGCTCCCGTATCACCCATGAATATTTTTGCTGGGTGGAAATTATAGGCTAAAAACCCTACGGTACTGCCTAAAAGGATAAGTCCCATTGTAACAACAAAGACATCACCTTTTAAGATAGCCATACCAGAAATGGTAATAAGCGCTATTGAAGATACTCCAGCTGCCAATCCATCTAATCCATCAATCAGGTTAATGGCATTTGTAATTCCCACAATCCATAAGATCGTTAGAGGTATACTAAAATATCCAAATTCGAGTTGTCCACCAAATGGTAAATTAATGAACTCAACTTGTACTCCACCTAGAACTACTACAAATGCAGCTAAAAGCTGGCCACCTAGTTTTATTTTAGCTGACAGTTCAAACATGTCATCTAAAATACCAGTTATAATTATTATCAAGCTTCCAATAATAATTGGAAGTGCATCAGAATCGTTTGGACGGGTGACTAATAAACCAACTACAAAGCTGATGTATATCGCTAAACCCCCGAGACGTGGCATTACTTTTTGATGTACTTTACGTTGATTTGGTTTATCTGTAGCACCAATTTTAATTGCCAACTTTTTAACGAGAGGAGTCACTAATATCGATGTAATAAAACAAATCAACAAGGTCAAATAAAGCATGTAGACCCTCCTTAATATTATCATAACCATTTGTGATCAATTATCTTCAATAAATTTGAATAAATTTCAGTAAACTTTGGAAAGAATATTAATGAATGATTCCACAGTGCATTATAGCATATCTATATAAACTCAGAAACAATTATTTTTTAAAATACTATAATGTAACTAGTTAAATGGTATATTAGTAATAAACTCAACTAACCTCCCTTCCTAAAAAGCCCTTACTTAAATACCCTTTTATTATAGACGTAATATATATTCTAAAAGTTTCATAGAGACAATCATACTAAATATTGTCATTTCGTTAAAAGTAGCCACATGATATACTAAAGAAGAATTTTAACTAAGGAGCGTATTGACATATGCTATCGATTATTAAAAAGACTTTCGGCGACACAAACCAACGTCGCATAAAAAAATACCAAAAAATTGTGGATCAAATAAATCAACTTGAGGATAGTATTGCAAAATTAACAGATGATGAGCTAAAGGCAAAGACACCATATTTGAAAGAACAACTGGCGAATGGAAAAACTGCTAAAGATATTAGAAGCGAAGCCTTTGCAGTTGTACGTGAGGCTTCTAAAAGAGTTCTTGGTATGCGTCATTTTGATGTACAGTTAATTGGAGGGCTTGTTTTAACCGAAGGTAATATTGCTGAAATGCCTACAGGTGAAGGCAAGACTCTGGTTGCGTCCTTACCAAGTTATCTACGTGCTTTAGAAGGTAAAGGAGTACATGTTATCACAGTAAACGATTATCTTGCAAAACGTGATAAAGACATGATAGGAAAAATCCATGAGTTTCTAGGGCTAACAGTTGGACTCAACATTCCAATGATTTCTCCGGTAGAGAAGCAAGCCGCATACGAAGCCGACATTACATATGGAATTGGTACTGAATTCGGCTTCGATTATTTACGTGATAATATGGTTACAGATACTGCTCAACGTGTGCAACGGCCATACCATTTTGCGATCATAGATGAGGTAGATAGTGTTTTAGTAGATGAAGCAAAAACTCCGCTTATTATAGCAGGAAAAATGCAATCTAACTCAGATCTTCACTACATTGGTGCTCAATTAGCTAAAAAATTTAAACTAGATGTAGATTACACCTTTGATGAAGAGACAAAAGCCACCAGCTTAACTGATGAAGGTATTGAGAAAGTTGAAAAAGCATTTGGTGTCGATAACCTTTATGAATTAGAACATCAAACATTGTATCATTATATGATCCAAGCACTAAGAGCACGCGTTATGTTCGAACGTGATGTCGATTATATTGTAAATGAAGATGCAATCAAGCTTGTAGATATGTTTACCGGGCGTATTATGGAAGGACGGACCCTGAGTGATGGTCTTCACCAGGCAATCGAAGCTAAAGAAGGACTAGCTATAACCGATGAAAATAAAACGCAAGCTTCCATTACTATACAAAACTATTTTAGAATGTATCCTTTTTTATCCGGAATGACTGGTACAGCTAAAACAGAAGAAAAAGAATTTCAACACGTTTATGGGATGGATGTCGTGCAAATACCAACAAACAAACCAGTAATACGTACTGATATGTCTGACAAAATATATACCACAAAACAAGAGAAATACATGGCTGTTGTAAAAGACGTAAAAGAACGACATGCCAAGGGTCAACCTGTCTTGATTGGTACAACATCCATTCTTCAGTCAGAAAAAGTAGCTGAGTATTTGGCTAAAGAAAAACTACCTTATGAGATATTAAATGCAAAAAGTGTAGAGCAGGAGGTTCGCTTAATTTCTTTAGCTGGACAACAAGGACATATCACGATTGCTACAAATATGGCTGGACGTGGTACGGATATTCTACTGGGAGAAGGGGTAGCAGACCTTGGTGGACTACATGTTATTGGAACGGAACGCCATGAAAGCAGACGGGTCGACAATCAGTTAAAAGGGCGTGCAGGACGACAAGGCGACCCTGGATCGAGTCAGTTTATTATTTCCCTTGAAGATGATATGTTCCGACGTTTCGCAAAAGAAGAACTTGAAAAGCTTAAACCAACAGCTAAATCCGATGATTTGGGCCAAATTCAAAATAGAAATATCCATGAGTTTGTTGACAGAGTTCAACGCATTGTAGAAGGCTCTTACTTTTCAATGCGTGAATATAATCTAAAGCTTGATGATGTCATAAATGAGCAGCGTAATGTTATCTATCATATTAGAAATAAAGCTTTAGAAGAAAAAGACCTAATTTCGGTTGTAGTTCCTATGATTAGGACTACTGCATATGATTTAATCGATAGATATTGCGACGAAGATATGTTACCTGAAGAATGGAATCTAAACGAACTTGCAAATGATTTACAAGTCATTACTGGAAAATCTACCCTTTCATTTGGTGAGATAACTGATAGAAAAGATATCGAAAAAGTTGTTGAGGAAGCACTGTATAATTATATTGAGGGCGTTTCTACTTACCAAAACAATGAAAGTTTACACAAGATTTTAAAACAGATTATTCCAATGGCAATTGATATAAATTGGGTCAAGCACCTAGAAAATATGACTCGCCTTAAAGAAGGCATAGGAATGCGTCACTATCAGCAAGAAGACCCTATGCGTTTGTATCAAAAAGAAGGGTTAGAGCTATTTTCAAATACACACAAAAACATAGAAAAAGAAATTAGTATTCAATTTACACGTATCATAAGACAACTTATGCAAGATGAAATTCAATAGTTATTACTTCTAGTAGCTGTGTGTTTATTCGTCCCACTAAAGATTATCGTTTTATATAGTCGATTGATTTTAAATAAAGTCGAATCACAATCAATGTAGACTTGCTAAAAAAGGGGAAATTTTAATGCTTTCATTCTTTAATAAAAATAAAAATGCAAAGATAAATAAAACAGGTGAAGACAGTACAATATCTTCACAAGAATTACTTAATGAACAAGAAGAAAATACAGTTGAAGCTGAAGTAGAGACAACACTATCCCTGCACCCTACTTGGACTATCTCTACTGAACAACAATATGTGTACCGATATTTAAGTAATGAACTTCAACCACTAAAACCTAATCAAATCTCCATAGCTGGAGTTGAAGTAAACAAGGATAACGATAACCTAGTTGTTACAGCATTTATAAGAAATAGCTTAGCAAAACCAATTAAAATGGAGTCTACTACTCTTTTATTAATAGGGACAAATAACGAAAAGCTTGCAAAAAAAGAATTTGACCTGTCAGTTTTAGGTGAAATCCCTGCAAAAAGTAACCGTCCATGGCACTTTGTGTTTGAAAAGACTTCGTTATTCATAAATAATTTTCCAGATAAAGGATGGAAACTAGCGTTTGAACTTAAATCTAAAACAACACATGAATTAGATTTAGAAGAAAGCTGGGAGAAAAGCTTAGCAGAAGAAGAAAAGCTAAAACTAAAAGAAATGGTAGAAAAACTTGAACCACCCAAATCTGGAGAAATAAATTTCTTAGGTCTGCAAATTAAACAAGTCGATAATAACGACCTCCATGTTACAGTTTTAATTAGAAATGGAAATGATAAAGGTATTAAACTTGAACAGATTCCATTACAAATTGAGGATGCAAACGGCGAAATTATTGCTAAAGGCGGATTTAAATTAGATAATTTCCAGGTGAACCCTAACACTAGTAAACCTTGGACATTTATTTTCCCTAGCACACTAGTCACAAAGGAAAATCCCGATTTATCTAAATGGCAAGCCTATCCGGTTCAAAAATAAGTTACAAAAGGTCAATTCCATTACCGGGATTGACCTTTTCTTTTACATATTTGCAAGGTTACAAACCTTAATCTTATATTTTGTTGTCATCCTATCCCTACCTTGCTTGTCATATCTCCTTAATTTGATCTTGGGAATGCTATCTCTTAGCTCCCTATTGGGTTCCAAACAAAGCCTTATCTTTAAAATGCAAAAGACCATTCACTGCAACAGCAATAAATGGTCTTTGTTTGGCTTATTTCGTTAAACTACGATATAAGAATAAACTATATTGTACTCTAGTAACAGCATCTGCGGGTCTGTACGTTTTATCAGGAAAGCCCTCAGTAATTTTTTCAGTATATAATGCTGAGATCGCATCGTACCCGAAGCTTCCTTTTCTAACGTCTGTAAAAATAGCCTCAGATGAGCCTTGTAATTTGAATGCACGCTGTAAGATAACAGCCATCTCTGCCCTTGTTAAAGGTGAATTCGGATCAAAGGTATCCGCACTCTTTCCATTCATTATCTTTGCTGCTGTTACAGCAGCCACCTCTTTGTAAAAACGGTTATCCTGACTTATATCTTTATATTTTACTTTCGGAGCATTTTCAGTATCCAACTTCAATGCTCTTGATAATAAGATTGCCGCATCTAAACGTTTCAATTGAACAGAAGGCTTAAACTCGCCATTCGGATAACCAGAAATGACATTTCTGTCAGACAGATATTTTATTTCATTGTATGAAGGATACGTACTTGGAACATCCTTATAAATTGGCTCTTCATAGCTTGCATTATAAACAGCTTGTAGTTTATCTAAATAAATCGTTCCTTTTCCTTGTTTACTAACAGCCGGTTCTACTAAATAGATTTGATTGAATTTAATCGGTAGCGCTATACCACTTGGAATATTTGCTTTTACATATTTCCAGCCGGTCCAGTTTAACCCACCTTCTTCAGTAAAGTTAATTGTGTGTTCCTTGCCAGCGCCATCAGTAATTTTTCCTCTTAACCAATGTGCATTTCCATCACCAAATACCCATAATCCTAAATAAAGTGGACGTTCTATTAACGTTATTGGTTTTTTAGCATTAACATAGGTTGCCGCTGTACCATTTTGTTCTGGTAAAAACTCATATTGAAGCTTTGCCGATCCATTAGCCTGGATAATAGGTTCTGTAGACTTACTTGGTTCCAAAACACCTGTTGCCCGGACTGAATTAGTTGACCAATTTTCAATACTGTCGAAGCTTTCAAAAATAAGAGTATCTACGCCAACTTGGACAGGGATTTTAACACTAGTATTTCCGTATGTTGCGGTTATCGTTCCTTCCCCTTTTACATCCCTGGCTTGAAATATACCATCGGGTGAAACAGTCCCTAATTGGTTAGAAACTGACCACTTAATGAGCTTAGGATCAAAAACTAATTCATTATTGTCAGAATCGTACGCTTTAACAGTTAGTTTTTGACTTCCAGATTTAATCATACTAACTGAAGTTGGACTCACACTAAAATTAGAGATACTATCAACAACAGTTACCGGGAGATTAATTGATGCGGTACCATAAGTAGCCGTGATGTTGCCTTGTCCCGCTTTTGTTGCTGTGAATGATTTTCCTGATGCTGTTCCAATTGAACTATCTGCTGAAATAGCTAGTTTGCTAGAATCAATGATTAATGAATTATAGTATTGATCTAAAATATAGTTAACTTGCACATCAACAGATGAACCTTTTACAATTTTACCTTGTTTACCTAGTATTGCTGAAATTGTCTTTGGTTCTCCAATCGGAGCAGAACTAATTGCTTGTAATGTTGTAGATACAGCTCTTTCTCTGCCATCTGATGGAGAGTTAGCAAGTGACGCAGTTTGGTCACCATATTTACGAGCTACCATAGTCGTTGAACCACCACCATCAAGGTTCAGTGCTTTATAGGCTCCAATCTTAACAAGATATTCTGCAAATTCTTTTAAGTTCATGCCTTGGCTGTATCCAGACTGCCTACCATCAACCGTAACAAAAAAGACTTTAGTTAAACTTTTGTCAACAGCAACCGCAGTTCTTGGTGCTCTTTCTTTTGCTCTTGAACTGTTTTCATCAATAGAAAGTTCTACTTTTCCGTTATTAACAAGCATTGGACCACTAGCTAACATGAATTTAGAATCTTGCCATTTATCATCGATAGCTATTGAAACTGTGACTGTTTCTCCAACCTTCATGTTTTTTATCGACGCTAGGCTTGCTCCATGGGCGGAAAGTACAAAACCATCTTCTGGTATAGGAGTATTACTAGGATCACCATATGGTTTAACTTGGCTGACAGTTCCTGTAATCACATCTCCAAAAGATAAATTTTGGTTTTTTGAAGACCCAGTTATTACAACTTCCATTCCATATTGATTAGAATTTGTATTTTCACCATATTCAGGTGTGTAAACTATTAAATTATCATTCGTTCTTACTTTATTAATACTAGTAATCTTCGAAGCTACATTATTATATAGTAACGAAAGATTTAAGGTATACTGATCAATTAATGCCTTACCGTCTGAGGTTACCCCAAAGGCAATTGGTTCATTCACATATTGATCCCTACCAGAAGAAACAATCCCTGCATTAATTAACTCATTATTATACGAAATTAAATACATCGGAAGTCTGGTTTGAGTATCGTAAAAGCCAGCATTAATTGCACCCACCACTTGATGGCCTTGGCTACTGTTTTGGATCGCTTGCTTTGAAGTCGTAGCTATCGTATTTAAAGGATTAGGTAAACCTACATCTAGCTGTGTAAATGAATCTTGTAAATCTACTTCCATTATCCTTAAGGATTGATCAAGATTATTGATCTTTTCTTGTTTTACATTATATTTTACACCTGTTGACACTTGGAAATTATCATTTGTCACTTCAGCTAACACGGAATTCCCGGCAAATACATTGATTCCCAATTGTATAAATAGTGTAGCAACTATGACAATCGACAATAGTTTCTTAGTTTGTCTCACTAGATTTCCCCCTATGGTCGGTATTATGTACTTTTATATTTTTAGGTACATAACAGTTTTATCATAGTTTCATAGATTTTGTCGAATGGTATTGTAACTATTTGTAAAAATCTGTAGATAGTACATTAGACCTAAAGGATTGTACTATAGGGCTTTAACTAGTAGTTTCATTAACTTATATAATCAAGTATTAAATTTTGCCCTTCAATTTTTAAAAAAAATAGACCCTATTTAGAGTCTATCTTCGCAAGAAAGGAAAGGAGAATATTCACCAACCTCTATAGCTTATCGCTTTATTATTTTTGCCAAATTACTAAGCATTTAAACCTATAATCCTATCAAGACCTAACCACATTATCTAATCAAACGTTTGTTTAAATTTTTCAACCCCTTGATATGATTGGTCTAAAGGGCATTAATCAAACGTTTGTTTAAAAAAAGATATATTTTATCCAACAAGTACCACTTAGGTGTCGATACCATTTTTCCCTACCATTCTATTCGACAGTTACCTGGTATTTGTCGAATTTATTTATGCAGAAAAGACCATCCATTTTAGCGTTAGCATAAAAGTTGGATGGTCCCTTTTAAGTTATTACTATTTCGTTACAGTGACTGAATATTCATTAATGCTCGCATTTCCGAATACGTCATTAACCTTAATATAATAGTCGCCTTTTTTAAGTGTAGCTACTAGGTATTCCGCATCACCACGTCCATAATTATCCGCTTTAGCAACTAGATTACCCTTTGCATCATATAAAGTAACAACGCCGTCAAGATCACTAGGAATGTCTAACTTGATTGTATGTGTTTGTTCCTTAGTAACTGATAGCTTAAAGTAATCTGCATCACCTTTGTTGCTCGTAATGTTTAGTTTACCTTTACCAATAAGTGCACCTTTCTCTGCCTTTAGTGTAAGTGGCTTAGAAGGTACGTTATTCTTAACAACAGAATCACGGTCCTCGTCAAGTGCAACATTGCTTGATAATTGTAATTCATAAGGAGTAAGTGTTGTTGTACTAAAGTAATCAAACGCTACGATAAAGTAGCCTGCTCCTTCTTTACCAGTAAACGAACCTCTTTCCTCATCATTGTTAAGTCCATTATTAATATAAAGCATATTTCCAGTTTCTTCTTGATCCACCTTACGATTACCGTTTCTATCTTCAATGATAGCAATAACGGGATCGATTGGAGCTAAAAGCTCTTTTCGTAGATTCTGATATTCTTTTGGAGCGGCAAGCGGTTTAAGTGCAACTCCATACGTACCTGATCTACGTGTTTCAACGTAATAGATATCTGTATCACCAGCTGCAGCAAAGTTACCTGTTATAGGCTTATAGAATAGGTCTGTTGCTTCTTCATAGGTATCATTATTTTCATATTCATCCATCACATCTTCTACAAGCAGGGAAGAAGTAAATGTATATGATTTGAATGATGCTTGCCAATCTTTATTTGTTAAGTTAATGTAATATGTTTGATATGCTTTCAATCCAACTTGAAGCTTGTCATTACCAGTTACCCCATTGTAGCCATATACTGCATTCCCTGTAAGGTACATTAAGTCGTTTATTTCAGTATTTACTGTATAGACATTGGCAAGTGGTATTTCATTTGCTTGATCAGAAGCGAATGATAGCTCATAGATTCCATCTACTTCTGGTGTGAATGCATACCAATCCTCGTCTCCCATGGATTGGAAGTATCCTGTTTTCTGCTCCTCTAGCATATAAGGAATCGCAACACCACTAACCATCCCTAAGAAACTGCCATCTGAAGGGTAAAAGTATGGATCTAGAATCGCTTTCTGAGCATTTTCCTTTTTCTCATTAAAATAAATTACTTCAGTTTCAGTTACCATACCGCCTGAGAAATACCCCATATCTGGATAACCATCTTCATCTGCAGGTAATTCTTTTGACTCTACACCTAATGTGTATGGAATATTAGATGAGTAATTTCTTGTTAAATCAAGCTCCATTCCATATCCATAGTACAAAAACATATAAGGATCATAGTAAGAGAATGGCTTGTTCGTAACTTCAACAATATACTCCATACCCTCTTGAGCACTAAATGTTAACTCTTCACCTTGACCAAATCCTTTTCGATTGCTTGAATCGATTGTCCATGGATACTCAAAGTCCTCAAACTTCTCGATCACTTGTAGATTAATTGTTGAATCAATCCCAGGTACATCTGAAACTGATATTTTCACAGTTTCATTTTTTGTAGCTTTAAACTTAAAGATATCGCTATCTCCAGGGATTTCATAAATTTCCTCAAGTCTAGCATTTTCTGGTACATCTACTGTATTAGTAAAGTAAAATGGTCCGGTTTTACCTGAGTCATATGGCAATGAAGTGATTGTAACAGGCGATTCTAAAGTGTTATCATCTTCAAACAACTCTGATTGACGAGTAAGGCTTAACTCATAAGTCGATTTGCCACTCTC
The DNA here is from genome assembly GCF_029193815.1 of Cytobacillus sp. S13-E01. Classification (GTDB taxonomy): domain Bacteria; phylum Bacillota; class Bacilli; order Bacillales; family Bacillaceae_L; genus Bacillus_BV. The sequence goes on along the minus strand of NZ_JARFVC010000004.1, from coordinate 127,771 downwards.
ACTATAATTACCGTTTCGATCTTTAACCGCAATCACTATTGTCCCATTTTCTGGAGCAATAAAAAGATTACCTTCTGAACTATTTTCTACTGCATCATCTATATTTACCTCTTTAGATGGCTCCGTTTCACCTTCAGGATAGAATAGAAGGTCATACTTGTAGTCATAATTTTCTGTTCCCTTTAAAGTTGATTGAATGTATTCACCTTTGTTGACAGCAACTTGATAATAATCAATTTGATCTAAATACTTAATATTAGCAGTTTTAGAAATACTATTATCAAAGTCTAGCTTCTGTGCCTTTTCTAGTAGTTCACTTTCAGATAAAGTTTCGAATACTGGGACACCCTTTGCCTTAAACATGAGGGCACCCACTGGGTTTACAAGTCCATGGCCATACTTTGTATCATAGCCCGTTTCACCTAAGTCTATAGCGGTTTTATTTAAAATATAATTTACTTGTTGTGCCGTTAAATCAGGATTTTTCGAGAGCATTAACGATACTACACCAGCCACAATCGGTGTGGCCATCGAAGTTCCACTTAATTCTGTAAAAGATGATTGCTTGTCAACATCAAATACAGGAGCATAAATATCCTCACCAGGTGCAACCACATCTACAAAAGAACCAAATGAAGAAAACTCAGCTAATTTGTTTTGAGCATTGGTAGCACCAACACTAATTACACCCTCAAACGCAGCTGGATAGTTCTTCATATCTAATCCTGAATTACCAGCTGCAGCAACAATGATAATACCAGCATCAACGGCCTTTTTCACGGCATCCTCAATAATTGGTGAAGCATATGAAGAACCTAAGCTCATATTAATTACCTGAACTTTTTCGTCAATTGCTTTTAAAATCCCATCAGCTACCGTGAAATCAGAAGATGACCAAGAACGACTAAAAACATCAATTGATACAATATCAACATTTGGATTAATACCATAACCACCAAGGCCATTGTCTTTTTCAGCAGCAATAATTCCAGCTACATGCGTTCCATGAACATCGACTGCACCTTTTTGCATTGGATTTAATATATTATAGTTCTTAACAATTTTATTTTTTAATTCTGGGTGGTCAACATCGATTCCAGTATCTATCACAGCCACTTTAACTTTATGATCCCCAGCAAGATTTGACGCTTGTGCCATGCGAAGTGTCTCTAAGTAATACATATCTTTTGCCTTTACATCCGGAGAACCAAAACGTGTAATGTTTGCACTTGGCGATACTTTTTCAACACCTTTTAGAGTAGCATAGGCTTTAATCACTTCTTCGTATGTCTTTTTACCAGTGATTTGGACTACATCATAACCTAATGTTGAAAATCTTTTTACGAGCTTTGCCCCAGCTTTATTGTGATCTCCAACTGTAAGTGGTGTACTATATTTTACAATTAGTGTATCTTTGCTGAATGCTTCTTCATTTTGCGTTTTTGCTACGCTTGCCTGTACTTTTTCATCCTGGCTAAATCCGAGTCTTTTAAGGAATAATTGTTTATCCTCTGTAGTTTTAAGAGTTGTATCCAATGCAAAAGTTGATGTTGAACCAACAAATAACATGGATGCAGCAAGACCTACGGATAGGAATGATTTCTTTGCTTTTTTCATCAAAATATAACGCCTCCCCCTTATATGTATAATGTTCCATATTATGGTACCCATCTATTAGTATACAAGATTGCTATCGAAAATTCCTCTTAAATACTATAATTTTTAATAAACTTCAATAATCAGTTCTAATCTACTAGAAAAGAATTACATGGTTATAAAATAGTGCTTTATGCCTATTACTTTAAGAATCCTTGGAACGTACCATAAATCTGAAGCAACTGGCACCTAACCCAGATCTTACTCTTATTAATGTGTAGTTACTTTTTCACTTTGCCTTATACTTTTCACTTTAATTTATAATATTTGTCGAAAAAAAAATCATCTACAAAGAGGTATAAAGCACCTGGAACTAGAATTTAATTAAATGTTATAAGAAATTATTTTATTAAGAGGAGTGAAGTATTTGAAGAAACGTGTTATTAGTAGATTAATTGGTTTAGTTGTCTTATTTGTATTTTTGTTTGGTAGCATTTCACCGGCTGCCAGCCAAGCATTCTCAGCAAAGATAAATTATGTTGCACTAGGTGATTCACTAGCAGCCGGTATGGTTCCTGATAGAAAGATTGATAAAGGGTACACCGGGGTTATTGCAGAACAGTTAGAATTGCTAGGACTACTTGAAAGTTACTCAAATGATTTTGCTGTTCCAGGTTATACGACTCAAAATGTTCTAGATGATCTTGTAAACAACAAAGAAGTCGAAGGTAACAAGATTCAAGACGCTATAGAGGCTTCAAATCTTGTTACATTAACTGCCGGTGCAAATGATATTCTTAAAGAATTATCAATCGATAGAGCAACGGGTAAAGTGACGTTTGACCCACAGAAAGCAAAAGCTGTGGTAGCTGCAATCCAATCAAACATAACCTCAATCCTAGATGAAATTGAAGAAGTAAATCCTGAGACAGAGGTTTATGTGTCTGGCTACTATAACGCATTTCCTTACTTGCCTGCAGAGCAACAGGCCTTACTACAACAAGTTCTTACTGGTTTAAATGGAGTTATTCAAAAGGTCGCTATCGAAAATGGTGCTATATTTGTTTCACTAGACTCTGTATTTGGCGATAGCCCAACTACATATTTACCAGATCCAAGTGACATTCATCCAAATCAAGCTGGTTATGAACTAATTGCAGATGCGTTTGTTAAAGCATTTTTGGATAATGAAAAACTTAATTTCGTAGATGTACCTGAAGATTTTTGGGCTTATACAGAAATTAAATTATTAGTAGATAATAAAGTTATGTCTGGTGTGTCTGAAAATGCCTTTGCACCAAATAAACCAATAACTCGTGCTGAAGCTGCACAAACATTATATGGTGTCCTTCCATTTGACAAATCAGTACCACCTAACCCTGAGTTTAAAGATGTATCACAAAACAATGAAGCATATTATGCAATTGCAAAGCTTACACAAGCAGGTGTATTTGCAAAAGCGGAAAAATTTAATCCTAATTCACCATTAACACGTGCTGAAATGTCAAAAATTCTAGTTCTTGCCTTCCAACTAGAAGGATCAGGTAGCTTTAATTTTAAAGATGTTTCAAGCGAGTATTGGGCAGCACCTTTTATAGATGCCCTAGCAGCAAATAAAGTTTCAATTGGGTATCCTGATAATTCATTCCGACCTGTAGCACCTACAACTAAAGCAGAGTTTGCTGTATTTGTTGTAAGAGCGTTGAGTAGTAAATTACAAATAAACTAATGGTTAAAAGGGCCTTCTGAAATAGAAGGCCCTTTTCAGGTTATTCATACTAAGTTATTATATTGGATTTCTAAACGGAAAGAGGGAAAATACCCCTCTATTTACATGTCGCGTGTCGATAAAACACTTTAAACAAACGTTTATTTAAAATTTTCAAACACCTGATATGACTAGCGTAAACGCGATTAATCAAACGTTTGTTTAGAAATGAGAAGTACAAAATCAATAAAATATTTAACCTTTAAAAGTCCGGTTACTCTATGTATAAGACATATTATTACTTCTACATAAACTAGACCTGATAGTATTACCCAAAAAAATGACTACCCATTAAAACTGGATAGTCATCAGTAACTCTTTTTTCTATGGCAACCCATAACATGGCTTAGGTTAGGGTTGTGCTCCCCATCCGATCGGTTGGTTTGCGATGTCTTATTCTATGTCTAAAAGGAACAAAAGCTTCAACCTATTACAACTTAATTTTAAACTAGAAAATTATTCTTGTAAATGGTTTTTATGGCTATTTTCCTAGATTATAAGAAAAAATATATATTCAATTTCTGTTATATAGCCTACTTATTATTCAAAAAAAGATATAAATCATCATACATTTTTCGATATTCTTTATCTGGATATGTTGCAAGTCGATATACCATTTCAGTGCCTTGATACATGATGATGCTTTCACTAGATAAGTTGTATAAATTACCTAGCTTAATATAATTTCTTAGGTTTTCGAAAACTAAATCAATGTCCATAGTAGAGTCTTCTATTTCTATAGTCACACCTGTTCCATTTGTTAAAGCGTTTAGCAGACCTGCATGTAACAGACTGGTTGATAGCGGTAAATCATTGATCTGCTTAAAGGCATTCATCTGCAAATAGGCACTGTCAATCCCGTAGCTCCTCCAGTTATTTAAATTGGTAGATCTAGCATGCGGAGAATAAATAAATTTATGGTTTGATGATTGTACGAGTTTAGATGTTAACGCAACAAGTTTTTCATCTTCAGGACTAATTACAGTTTCATTTAACCAGTAAAAGCCCTCGAAATCTAGACCTTCATAGTTTGCTTCTTCAACTTTTTTAAAAACTTCATTAATATACCAATCTACTAATTTATATCTACTGTATAATGTTGGAGGCGCTTGTTTGCCGTCTAACATTTCTAGTAATCCTGTGTTCTTTGGATATGGAATTGCAATATATACCTTCGCCTTTTCAACATTTGGATTATTTTTTACAGCTTGATTTAAGTTTGCAAGTGCTCCATTATTGCTAAATGTACGATTTATATACCATTTCCAATCCTCATAATTTGCATTATTTGCCGCTGTCTCCGGAAACTCACCATTTGGGTATTTACGCCCTAAAATGATAAATGTATCAAAATATGTACCTATATGCTTTCCATCTTTTCTATATGAAATATAGGGATCAAAAAATTCAGGTGTAAACCGCTCTGCAGTTCCATACTTCCCATCTAATTCATAACCATTATAGATAAGTACTCCACTTTTAATATTACTCTCTTTGGCACCTATAAAAGAATCAGGATATTGGTTTAGTTGATCACTCATTGGATGTACAGTTAATCCTTCATTAACTAAAGCATACTCTATCGCTTTATCTTTTGAATTAAATTGAAGTATGCTTTTGCCATCTTTACGAATCTCATATTTAAGAGGACTATTATAAATTCGAGAAAGAAATGTAGAAAATTGTGCACGATTGACACTTTCTTGAGGTCGAAACGTTCCATCTGAATACCCTGTTGTAATTCTATTAGCAGCTAAGCGATAAACGAAATGATAATAAGGACTACTTTTAGGAACATCGGTAAACTCTTGTCCACTATCACCCACCAGATCATATGCAACGACTAAAATTCTAGCCATTTCTCCTCTAGTCAATGGATCGTTAGGATAAAAATATGTATTCTCTTCAAATAATCCTTCTTCAACAACAGCAGCAATTTCAGAATACCCAATGTCTGATTCTGCAACATCCTGAAATCCAGGATTAGGACTGTCTACGTGCTCTAAACCAAGAGCCCTGCCCATCATAATTGCTGCCTGTTTACGAGTGATTTCTTCATTGGGATGAAAGGTACCATCTGGAAAACCTTCAATAACACCTTTATCCGTTAAAAAAGTAATATCCTTCTTAGCCCAATAATTACCTGGTACGTCAGTAAAATCAAAAGAAGCTTCAGCTTGATAGTTTCCTATAAGTAAAGTAACCATAATTCCTAATATGTAGATTGTTAGTTTTTTCATCTGTCTCCTCCAATGATGTCTAATTACTATTTCTTTTTTTATTTTATCTACTAATTCGACATTTGATTGGAAATTCCTTCAAGAAATCGTTGCTGAGCGGTAGAGTGTATGACTACTAGAATTTTATTTTTTGTCGGATATTTCTTAGAATTGCTATGTTACTTTTCATCATGATTTAGAATTTATACAGAAAAGTAGCCCTAAAGAGATTTCAACATAGCATACTCTACCGTTTCACAAAAAGTTGAAATCAAGATTAGGCTCGTAAAACAATAAATCTACCATTTTTGCAACCCACCTCACTACTTACCGTGGAGCACAAATGTGAAACAAGAATATTCGGGGAGTCACAGGCACTTTTAAATTAATAAATCCCTAGGAGATATCTCCTAGGGATTTATTAATTGTGATTAAAATTTATTACTTAACAGTAACATCAAGCGTAAGTGTTTGACCACCAACAACGATAGTAGCATCGAAAGTGTCACCTTCAGCTAAGCCAGCAATAGCAGCTGTTGAAAGACCATTTGCAGTTACTACAATATCTGATCCACTTTTCTCAACGATGTTAGAGAAAGTAATACGAGTAATTGTATTATCTACATCAGTTTTTCCAGTAGCAATACCGTATGAATCCGTAACTTTAACACTTGGTTGAAGTACGCCAAGATTAACAGTTGTTAAATCAGCATCATCAAATTCGATAGCAGTTACAGCTTTAGTATCAACTAAATATTCAACTTTAGCAACTGATGGTGAAACCTCAGAGATAGCAACGTCTTTACTTACTTCTACACCATTTTTGATTAAAGTGATTGTAAGTTTAGCAGACTTCTCAAAAGTAGTTTTAGGGTCGGCATCTCCAACAGCATCTACTTCACTAGAGTTAAGTGGATTAACTGCTAAGTTATCTGAATTTGAGAATACAGTGTATTCGCTTGCTGGTAAGTATACTTTCTTACCGTCTGCTGTCACACCATAAACTTTTACTGTCTTAGCGTAAACATCTGTATAGTCAGCAGTTGTATCATTAGCATATACAGTAGCGATATCGTCAGCACCGAATGAAGTGAATTCAGAGAATTCAACTGTACGGAATGACATGTCAGTAGCAGCTACATCTTTAGTATTTACTACATCAACTAATGTGAATGTAATAGATTCAGTACCTTTTTTAGCACCTTTTAATGCGATAGCAGTAGTTGCAGTAGAATCAGTAGTAACTTCTACTTTGTCACTAGATGCTACAGCTTTAACAGCATATTTAGCTGCTTCTTCAGTGTACTTCATTTCACGTGAATATTGATCTTGGATTACAAAGTCTTTCCAATCAACTGACACTGATTCACCAGCATAAATTGCTGTTTGAACATCAGATTTAAGTCCAACAATTGCATTTGGAACTGCTGTTGCTTTAACAGCAACGATTTCTGTGTCAACTTTTCCAGTTCCAGAAGTAGTTGAAACGATGATAGTACCAGTTGATGCTACATCTCCAACCTTAACTTCAACAAATAATTTACCATCCTTAGCAACGTAAGAAGCAGTCGATCCATTAACACCTGTTACAGAAGGAGTTAATCCACCAAGAGCTTCAACAGTTGTAACTGATTGACCTTTATTGTCAGTTGCAGTTACAGGAAGTAATACTGTATCTCCACCAGCAACTAAGCTAACTTCAGGAGCATTAACTACGATAGTATCAACTTTAACTTTTTCATTTACTGTTACTTTATAAGTAACTGCTACACCAGTTGATTTTGATACTACAGTCACGATTGCTTCACCGTAAGCATCTTTAACATCTAACTTGATAGTAGTGTGTTTTTTACCTGCAGCATCAGTTACTTCTGCAAATGGTTGTACCCCAGCAGTACCAGCGTTAGTATCAACTAAGTCTACTAATGTTGGGTTAGATACTGTTACTAATAGGTCGTTGTTTAATTTAGCAACGTCTGTTACTGCACGATCATATTGATCTTTAGCAGCTACTGATAAGAAGAAATCTTTTGCATTATCTTCTTGTTTTACTGTTTCAACAATTTTGTTTGTGCTGTCAACAATTCCGTTAAATGCTACGTTGTTTGTTGTAGCTACAGAAGAAACTGTTAATGATGCACTAACGCTCTTAGCTGATGCTGAATCAATTAAAGTAAGAACTAAAGTCTCACCAGATTTGAATGTGCTTCCAGTAGCTAAATCAATTGTTACTTTACCTGAAGTTGCAGTAGCAGTACCTCTTGTAGAAGTTGCAATTGGGTTAGATGCTACAGTCATAGCTTCACCATATTGGTTTTCAATTTGGTATCCAACTTCAACAGTATCATCATCTTTCATGATAGCTTTATCTGAAAGTAATTTAACTGCTGCAACTGCTTCATTTTCAACAGTTACTTCGCTAGTTAAAGCCTCTTCTGTTAAACCAGATACTGAAACAGTATAGTCACCAGCAGTAAGCTTGTTATTTAATTCGATAGTTGCCGACTTGTTATCTTCAGCAAAAACTACTTTAGCAATTCCTTGGTTAGAAGTTCCTTTTTTCACTGTAAATACAGCTGCATCAGCATCAACTTCTCCATTGAATACAACTTCTAATTTTTTAACGCCAACAGCTTTTACTTCTTCTACTTCAGTAGCTTCTACTACTTCCTCAGTCAAAGCTCTGAATAAGAAAATCGCGAACTCACCACGAGTGATTTCTTGAGTGCTTCCGAAAGAAGTTTCTGTTTTACCAGAAGTGATTCCGTTAGTGTAAAGAGCATCTACATATGCAGAGAATGTTGAGTTAACGTCTGTGAATGGTAATGCTTCACCAGCACCTACTAATTCGAATGCGTTAGCAATTACTTTCGCCATTTCTTGACGAGTGATTGGTGCATTTGGAGCGAATGTAGTATCAGTTTTACCATTGATTACGTTTAGTGCGTATAATGCACTTACTGCACCAGCTTGACGAGCATTTACATCAGTAAATGGAGCAGCTTCAAAAAGATCTGTATCAAGTTCTAATGCTTTTGCTACTAAAACAGCTGCGTCACCACGAGTGATTTGAGCAGATGTTCCGAAAGTAGTTTCAGTTAAGCCACTAGTGATTTCGTTTTCTACTAAGAAGTTTACTGCCGCTTCATAGTTTGAGTTAACATCCGTGAAGTTAGATGCAGCAAGACCTGCTACTGGCGCAACAGCGGTAGCTACTAATGAAGCAGTTACAGTTGTTGCTAAAAATTTGCGATAAGACTTAGGTTGATAAGCCATTCTTTTGTTCCTCCTTGTATGTACATTAAGTACTTGTTTTTACACTTATTCGAGTTATCTCAAATAAATGGTGTTTAACAATCAGTTACCCGAGTTGTTGGTAGATAAATCAATGTATTCTTCACAAAGATTATCCTATGAATCTATGAGATTCTTTAGAACAATATATTATGAGGAATTCATATTACTTATATCGACATTTCACTAACATTCTAAAGCAGAATTTTGTAGAAAAAAATGTCTTTTTTAGTAATCTTTTAATTTATTATTATCAACTCTCAAAAACTATTCTACCAAATATCTCATATTTTTCAACTGTTTTTCTATTTTTTGTCTTTAGAATCTTTTTCATATGTTACATATATATGGAAAAGACAGTCTCATAAGGTAAGATTATATAAAACTTTGGTAATTGTCAATCTAATAGGTTTGACGTATCTATAGGTTCAAAGGTTTCACTTTTTTAACATTTTCAAAAAAAAAAAAAAAAAACCCGTTCACTTAAAGTGAACGGTATGTTTTCAATGTTTTCGCAACTAATTGATCAAGAGAATATTCTTTTGATGCTTTTTCGTGAAGATTTAGGCCTATTTGTCTAAGTTTGTCACTATTTTTCTGTTCAATTGCTTCTTCAATTGCCAATACTAGTTCATCGACATTTTTTATCGCAATGATCCAGCCATACTTTCTATCTGATATAAGGTCTTTAACACCACCTACATCAGTCGAGATAACAGGTGTATCAGCTCTAGCTGCTTCTAAGATAACCAAAGGAAAGCTTTCACTATATGAAGCAAGTAGCTTTACATCAGAAAGGGCTAAATAAGAATGAACATCTTCCTGGTAGCCTAAGAACATAACTTGGTCTGTTATCTGTAACTTTTCAACATTAGCTTTCAGTTCTTGTTCAATTGGTCCATTACCAACTAGTAAAAGCTTTACCTTATTACCATGTTGATTAAGTCTATTAATAGCTTCAAAAGCAACAATATGTCCTTTAATCGGATGTAGCCTTGCAACCATGATAATAATAAACTCTTCATCGGAAATTCCTAAATCACTTCTAAATTTTGTAGCTTTAAGCCCAAGATCAAATGATATCCCGTTATAGATTGTCGTAATTTTTGATGCCGAAATCCCAAACCCAACTAACATTTCTTTAAAACGTTCTGAAACAGCAAAAAAGTGATCAATCCGTTTAATTACGGTCATATTTAACCTGGTAAATACTCTTCCTTTTACCCCGCCTTTAATAAAGTCTTTTTCGGGATCACTGTGAATTGTCGTAATCCATATAAACGAAATTAGCCTTTTTAAGAAAAAAGCAAAAAGATTAGCTCTTGGTCCATGTGTATGGACAATATCAATTTCTTTTTCCAATATCATTTTTTTCAATTTCGGAATGATTGAGAAATCATACCGTGAACGCTGTCCAAAAACGAATACTGGAATTCCTTTATGTCTAGCTTCTTCTGAAAGCCTACCTTCTTGAAATACGCCTAAATAAATATCTTCATCTCTACACTTTTCAAGTAACGAAAGCAGGTGGTTTTTGGAACCACCTGTTTCACCACCACTTATTAGATGGAGGATTCTCATATACTATTTGTCCTTTTTAATTGTACGCCCTTCGCAACTGCGGCTAATAATAAAAAGAAATACGTTGTAAACGTTTTGTCTTCCCAAATGTTATATAATACCCCACTGACGAAAATCGCTAGTAAAATAGGTATAAGTGCAATTGCTACTGGGGAGTCATTTCTTTTATTCCAAATAAATAGCAGCATCCCAAGTAAGAATGTCGCAAAAAGCAGTACACCCACTATCCCCGTTTGAACAATGATTTGAATATATTGATTATCTGAATAAATATTATAGCCAATGCCATATTCCTCATAGATAGGAGAAGAAAATCCTTTTGCAGCGGAATCGCCATAGGTTGCAAATCCCGTTCCGATAATCGGATGATCTTTAAATATTTCAAAGCCTTTTAAAACGATAAATAACCGTCCTGTGGTTTTACTTAATTCAATTGTGGACATTTCAAACGTTTCTTTTAGCCTATTTACTTCATCAGACTGTTCTCCAGGTTCACCAGGTACATAGGTACGGTCAACATTTCCAAAGTCTGTTGTTGCAATATAACTAGCTGTACTTGTTACTGGCAAATTAATAAATATAATTGCAGTAATAATACCAAAGGCTATTTTTTTAATAATGTTCCAATTTCTTGTCATCATTATATAAACAATCAGACCAATAACAAATGCAATCCATGTACCACGCGAATATGTTAGCGTGATTACTCCTAACATTAGAACCAAACCGGTATTTAATAACCAGTTCATTTTCCCTTTTACAAAGTTCTTTAAGTAGATTGTACAAATAAAAGCAAGTGATAAATACACCGCTAATACATTGGGATTATCGATTAGTCCGTAAATCCTTACCCTGTTATTATGTGAGAGTGAACGTAGAACCCACTTTTCTGGCATAAGCAATGTACGAATTGACAGTTTTTCAACTAAGCCGTGTAAGCTAAGTGTAATCGCCATAATAAATGTCGTCCATAAAAACGTAAATACATCTTTTTTAGTAATTTCTAAACGTTTAACTACATAAAACACTAAATACGTAATTAGAAATGCTCGAAGCTGAAAGATTATAGCTGTTAATGAAACCCCGGTAATGTAGGCAGAAACAGCACCGACTAAACAAAATAAGAAAAATGCCCATTCAAATATATGAAATTTAAATAAAGATCTTAAATTCCTTCTGTTAGCAAATACAACCCTAGCAAATGCTGCAAGAATAATTAAATCTCCAACAATTTTTAAGCTTGGGTTTAATTCTATTAAAAACGGTCTTGTTGGGAAATATAGTAATAGGAGTAGCAATCCATTTTTTGGTGAAACAATTGTATACAATGCAAATAATGCTGCGACAGCTAATCCAGTTAGTTGAGAAGGGAAAAGCAATGAAATCGCAAGGATAGGTATACTGATAAATAAAAACTGAAAATCTCTCCACTGTAATGTCATCATCTTAATCCTTTCTTGCACTCTTCATTTATTTGGTATAGTTTACTTTGATACAAGTATTTTTAGTAAAAATCTAGGGAGAGCTAGTTGTCGCTTGAATCGCTTTGGTTCTTTAAGTAAACGATAGAGCCATTCAATGCCTAGATTACGATAAAAAGCTGGTGCACGCTTAACATGCCCTGCAAACACATCAAAGCTACCACCCACCCCCTGAAACACCTTAACATTCAATTTATTCATATTTTCACGAATCCATAGCTCCTGTTTTGGACTACCCATTGCTACGAATAAAAGAACGGCTCCAGAGTCGTTTATCGATTGAATAAGGTCCTCTTGATTATTAACATAACCATTTGCATATCCAGAAATCACTAGGCCTGGGTACTTAACTTCAAGGTTGTTCTTGGCCGTTTTAACAACCTCTTCTTTAGCACCATATAAAAACACTTTATGATTATTTAATGATGCAAACTCTACCAATCGTGCCATCATGTCGACCCCAGTAACCCTAGAGGTAATGCGGCCTCCTTTTAATTTAGAAGCTAAAAGAATGCCAATCCCATCAGGTATTTGGTAAGTTGAAGAGTTTATTAGTTGTTTGAGCTCACCGTTCTGCTCACCAGCAATAACCTTTTCTGGATTTACGGCAATTATTGTCGATTGTACACCTTTATTTATCCGTTCTTTTAAGTCTTCAATTATTTCATCATAGCTAAGTGGTGATATATCAATCCCTAAGTAGCTTTCCTTTTCCCTCATCATTATTCACCACTTTCGCATCTAAATTAATTCTCTTGAATTACTTTCACTGTTGATAAATTTCCGATTTTATAGACAGTTACCTTTGTAGGATCAATATTCGTGCAGTTTTTCGTATCAAATACAACAGGACTATTCATTTTTCCGATTAGGTCCTCTGCGTTAAGTGTCTTAAACTCATTATGATCAGCTAAGATTAACACAAGATGTGCATCACGAACTGCTTCTTCAAATGAAACTAGTGGAAAACTCACTTGGTCAATTTGTACGTGTGGATCATGTACTCGGATTTGATAACGACTGTTATGTTGAAGCTTTTCTAGTATTTCAATCGCTGGACTTTCACGAACATCATCTATATTTCCTTTATATGTTAAACCAAAGACCGCAATCTTCGGGTTTGGTAATTCACTTGTCATGTGAGCCACCTGATTGACCACGAAATCTGGCATTGAGTTATTAATTGTTCTGGCTGTTTGGATTAACGGAGACTCATCGACTGCTTTTTCAACAATAAAATACGGATCGACTGCAAGACAGTGACCTCCAACTCCTGGTCCAGGTTGGTGAATATTTACTCGTGGATGCTTATTCGCAAGCTCAATGACTTTATGTGCATCTACACTTAACTTTTGTGAGATTTTAACGAGTTCATTAGCTAGTGCAATGTTCACATCACGGAACGTATTTTCCATAAGCTTAGACATTTCAGCAGTGACAGCTTCTGTCTCAATAACATCGCCTGTAACAACGGCACGATACACGTCACCAGCTTTTTTAGCAGCTTCTGGGCTAGTACCACCAACAATACGTGTATTTTCAATAAGTTCAATTAAAATTCGACCTGGTAACACACGTTCTGGACAATGGGCAAGATAAACATCATGTTCCGTATTGAAACCATTTTCGCGTAAGATTGGTGCAACGACGTCATCCATTGTACGTGGAGGGATTGTTGATTCAACGATAACAACATCACCTTTTTTCAAAAAAGGGACAATTGCCTTTGTTGCACTAATAACATAGTCAACATTTGCAGTTGTGTCTGCATGAATTGGCGTTGGAACAGCTATGATGAAGACATCAGCCACTTCAGGTGTTAGTGAAGCTTTTAATTTCCCTTCTGAAACAACTTCTTTAATAATTTCTGGTAAGCCAACTTCTTCAATATGAATTTCACCATTGTTTAAGGAGTTAACAACACGTTCGTTTACATCAACCCCCACTATGTCATAGCCTGCACGCGCAAAAACCGCTGCAGTTGGTAGACCAATATATCCTAAACCAATAACACATATTTTTTTCATTTTATAAGGACCTCACTTAGTAAGAAAATAATGATTAGCTCTTTTATTGACGTTATATAATTCGTAACTGTTTCATGAAAGTTGTAGGTTTACAAGAAAATTTAATAGATGTAAATATTGTTTTCTCCACAAATTCTTACACATTATATCAAATCTCGTCAATCCTTGCATCAATAAGATTGAATGAGGACTACCTTGATGATAAAATAAAGGGTGATTTTATGCGACTAGCAATAATTTCTAGTCCTGTACTCACAATCATCTACTTGAGGAGGCAATACTTCTTTGAAAATTGTTATTTCCGGATTCTATGGTCTTGGAAACACTGGGGACGAAGCCATTTTAGAATCAATTATTGATAATTTACGCGATCAGCTTGATACACCTGATATTACGGTTTTCTCATTATCCCCTGAAGAAACAGCCCGTACTCATTCAGTCAAAAGCGTATATCGTGGTTGGCGTCATGATTTTAAAGGTAAGGTTAAGGCACTTAAGGAAGCAGACTTATTAGTAAGCGGAGGCGGTGGATTACTACAAGATACCTATCCTACCCGCTTTATTTTCGGTCCATTACCGTATTATTTATTAATTGTTTTTTTAGCTAAGCTTTGCAGCACAAAGGTTATGTTCTTCTCTCAAGGTATCGGACCTGTTAACTCAACTTGGGGAAAAATTCTAATGAAAATATTTGCAAATATGGCGGACTTTGTTACTGTCCGAGACGAATTCTCAAAGAGCTTGCTTCATGAACTCGGTGTAACCCGCCCTAAAACCGTCGTTACGTCTGATATTGTATTTGCATTTAAAGCAAAAGATGATAACGCATGTATCGAAAGTCTGCAGCTTGAAAGCAGAGATAATCTTGTGGCTGTATCTGTTCGCCCTTGGTTTGAAAAAGTGAAACAGTTCGAACAAGTTGCTTATATAGTTGATAAACTAGTTGAAGACCGTGGTGTTACTCCGGTGTTTGTACCAATGGAAGGACACCACGATATCAACGCTAGCGAAAAAGTGCTAGCACAAATGAAACATGCCGATAAATGCCATATGCTAGCAGGTAATTTTACACCTAATCAGTATTTAAACTTCATTGGACAATGTAAGCTAACAATTGGGATGAGGCTGCACGCCCTAATCTTTTCTACTTTAAAGGGAGTACCTCATATTGGATTAAGCTATGATAAGAAAGTCGAAAGTTTACTTAAAAGAAGTGGCATGTGGGAATTTTCCGCTGTATTAGAAGAAATAAATGAACAGGAACTAACAAATAATGCGCTTCATTTGCTTGACAATCATGAGAAATATGTTGATATCGTAAAAGATAATTCAGAAGCAATGCGTACTGAAGCAGTTCGAAATGTAGAGCTTTTGGAAGAAAAGTTTGCAAAATAAAATGAATTAGGCTTTGGTGTTAGGTATGTTTTTGACACAAGGAGGGAGTTAAAGATGAGGATTTTAATTGCAACAGCTTATGATTACCCTCATGCAGGTGGGCTTTCTGTCCATGTAGCAACATTGAAAGCAGGATTAGAAGAAAGAGGACATGAAGTGGACGTCCTCTCATTTACAGATGTACCACCTGTTATGAGAAAGCTCTATGCCCAAGGCCCCAGCTTTGTTATAAACAAAGTGAAAAAAGGAAAAGGAATACTGTGGAGTCATATCGTCCGCAGACGCCTTCTAAAAGGATTAATCGAGAAAAACAAAGGCAAAAACTACGATATTATAAATGCACAAGATCCATTTACAACGTTAGCAGCTTTAGAAACTGGAATTCCTACTGTGTCAACAGTCCATGGCTATATGGCGTTTGAGGCAGTTAGTAAGGGGTCTATTGATGAGGGTAGTCCAGAAGCACAGTATATGCAGAATATCGAACTAAAGGCGTATAAGGCCACAAGGAAGGTCATTACAGTTGACACTCGTTTAAAGGACTACGTTAAAGAAATGTCAGGTGTTGATGGAATCGCAATACGTAATTTCATTGACATCCATGGTTTTAACCCTGACAAAGATAATAAAGAGGCCTTACGTAAGCAGTACGGTATACCAAATGATACAAACGTTCTATTTGTCCCTAGAAGGTTAACAAAGAAAAATGGTGTAATTTATCCAGCACTTGCAATGCCAGAAGTGCTCAAACACCATCCTAATACAATGCTTATCTACGCAGGAAGTGGAGAAGCCCTTTCGGAGATTAAGAAAATTGTTTCTGAAAATAATCTTGAATCCAATGTACAGCTTCTTGGAGCGGTCCCACATGAAAAAGTAAAGGATTATTATGCCTTAACTGACATCGTTCTTGTTCCAAGTGTCCACTCTGCTGGTGTTGAAGAAGCAACATCAATCTCTGCATTAGAAGCAATGGGATCTGGTTCTCCACTAATTGCATGTGCAGTAGGTGGATTAAAGGAAATTGTTGAGCCTGAGAAAGACGGTTTACTTGTAGAAGAAAAAAGTGTCGAACAATTATCTGATGCAATAACCTTTTTACTTAACAACCCGAATAAAGGTGAAGAATTTGCTATAAATGCACGTAAAAAGATTGAAAGTGAATATTCTCATTTAGCTGCGGCCCAAAAATATGAAGAAATTTACTTAAGTGCATTAGATAAGTCGAAATAGCACAGTTATAAGAAGTAAGGCATTTAATCGCCTTACTTTTTGTGCATAAAAGGAATGTGAATTACTTATGTCAAAGTTGAAACGAACGGCCGTCTGGATTACATTACTAGCTCTTGTTCTAAAGTTGTCAGGTTTTTTACGTGAAAGTATAATCGCGAGACAATTTGGGGCTAATGAGTACACTGACGGCTATCTGCTTGCATTCTCCTTTATTACTCTTGTCGTCGCAATGATTTCTGGTGGTTTTAACAATGTATTCCTACCTATGTATGTGAAAAATAAAAAGGAAACACCAGTTGAAACAGAACGCAACGCAAACGGGATTATGAATGGAACTGTACTTATCTTTTTTATTATTTCCGTATTAGGCTACTTTTTAGCACCATATATTGTCCCATTTATTTTTGGTAATATGAGCCCAACGACAGAGGTTATAGCGATTGAAATCAGTCAGTTATTTGTACTATTTATGAGTGCTATAGCATTAAATGGGATCTTAGAATCCTACTTACAAGGTCGTAGAATTTTTGTGCCATCACAAATTTCTAAATTGCTAGCTACCTTAATGGGTGCCGTTTTTGCACTTCTGTTCTCTGAACAATGGGGAATTCATAGCCTAGCATATGGTTTTATATTTGGGACAACTCTTGGCGCAATCGTACAATTTTATTATTTACGAAAAGGCGGCTTTCAGTGGCATGCTACTATAAAAGTTGAAAAAATATTTCGTTCTGCATTTCTCGTTTTACTTGTCCCAGCACTATTAAACTCTGTTGTTGGACAAATTAACATGTTCGTCAATAAACTGTTTGCTTCTGGAACAATTGACGGGGCTGTTACTTATTTGAACAATGCTTCATTGCTAGTAAGTATTCCAAACGCTATTTATGCAACGACAATAGCCGCAATTATCTTTACACTACTTTCTGAACAAGTAGATGACGCACCAAAGTTTCAACAGACGGTGTTTATGGGAATGGAACTCTCTCTCGTCACCTTACTACCAATTGCAGTTGGACTTTTACTAGTGGGTGATGCTGCAATTTCGTTTGTTTATGAACGTGGTCGCTTTACCGCTGAAGACTCGAATAATACGTATTTAGCACTACTTCTCTATTTACCTTTAATCGTTACTCAAGGTTTGCAATATATTGTCTCGAAGTCAATGTACGCTAGAGGTAAAACAGCAATTATCTTGAGGATTAGTGTAACAACAATTATCATTAACGTCATTTTGAACTTCTTACTTGTAAAGCCATTAGGCTACCCAGGTTTAGCACTTTCAAGTTCATTAGTTTCTGTGTATTACCTAGCAGTCACAACCTTTGTTGTTTACAAAGACTTTGATCGTAAAGAAGTGAAAAAGTTGCTAACTTTATTTTTAAGGGTAATTCCTGCAACCTTTGTTATGGCTATTCCATTGTTTCTTGTAAAACAATTTACAAATATCGAAGCTCTATACTCGTTGATTGAATTAATGATTCTTGTTCCACTTGGGGTATTTCTCTATGTTGGAGGACTGTTCATTTTCTATCGCTCAGGTTTGAATCGATTACTTAGTATTGTACGTAAAAAGAAAACTGGATCTGTCTAAGAAAATAACAGTGCGTGCGTCCGGAGCTAGACACCAAATCAGCAATAGAAAAAAAATTTATAATAAAAAGCCTGCAATTAGTATAGATTGCAGGCTTTTTTACGTCTTATTTTACAACAGGAAGTTCCCTTACATAATCACCATGAACATAAGCATCAGTATACTTATTAGAGTCTGAGATTGTTTTATACCACATACCATCTGTTTGTTGTGAAGTTTCTAATAAAACAAATGGGAATCCTTCATTAGGATATGTGAATTGCGCGGCTAACTGAGTGTTAGGCTCTATTCTTACATTTAATTTTTCCGTATTCTCACCTATCGTATATAAACCTCTTTCGTTACCTTTTAATGCTTTATCTATACGATACATATGCCCAGCAATTTTTTGCCCCCAGTAAGGATCAGAAGCATATCTAACATTCATTCCCCGAGCTTTGTTACCTAAAACAGCGCCATTAAAGTGTTTGCCCGCAGGATCAAGATATTGATTGGAAACATATTGTCCAGCATACATAATACTCTCTTCAAAGCTAGAAAATGTTTGAGCATTTTCCCCAGGCGCCGCGTCCGTTGCTTTTAAACCGAATAGATTGAACTTTTTTTGTGCAATCTCACTAGTACCATACGTACTTTCATGAATAGCATGGGCAAGTAAATACATTGCATTTACATTATACTTTTCTTGAGCTTCTATAAAAACCGAACCCAAATCTTTAAGTGGACTTTCTGGTTTAACATTTGCAATATAAGCATTTAATTGCTCAGCCGTATAGCTGGTTTTAGTACGTAATGGAAGATAATTAAAGTATTGATGAGCCTGTCCTACCTCATTACCATTAGCTGCGTCTACAAAAGTGTCTCCATCCCAACTATAGTAGGTTTTCCCTTCTTGAAGGAAGGTAGGTGCTGCACCATATAGATACCAATCATATCCGCTTTTACCGGGGTTATAGATATAGTGAACTAATTCACCCTTATTAACCATATAATAAGAACGCCCGCCTAACATTTGATCAGGATATAAAGTCACATCTGTATGTTTTACATAACCAACCTTGTCAGCAAGTTGAACTTTAACTTTATTTTCATCAGCATCAATATATCCCATTTCAGCATTAGTCGGTAAATACCCAATTTGAGTAACCATATTTTCTGCATAAATAAGTGTTATTGATGATCCTAAAGATGGTTTAGCATAGACAACACCATTACTCATTTTGACAATTTTAGAATCAAGTGTAACTACTTGATTTTTAGTATCCCTTATTGCAGCATTAGCAGTTTCAAAAGATATATAGTTCGTAGTGCTAAAAACTAATTTCCCATTTGAATCGATTGTAGCTACTTTATAGCCAACGCTCGGTTCTGGTTTTGGTTCTGGTTCTGGTTCTGGTTCTTGCTCTGGTTTAGCTTCTATTACCTGCAACATACGATAAATAAACGCTGCAGCATGTGCTCTAGTAGCATTTTCTTTAGGTCCAAAACGGTAGCTGCCATCACCATTAGACATTCCATTTATAATTTTAAAATGGACATTATGTGCAATTCCTTGTTTAAACGTTGCGTTGATAGAAGATGAATCAGTAAAGGTAAGAGGCGCTTCAACTCTAGCAATCTTCTTATAAAGTAAGGCACGATCAATCATGATTGCCATTTGTTCTCTAGTGATTTTATCGTCAGGCTTAAATGTCTTATCTGAAAAACCTTGAACAAGTCCTGCTTGATTTGCACTATAGATTGTTTTAGCTAATGATGAACTAGCTGGTACATCAGAAAAAGTTGTATGAGTGGTAGCTACCGGTAAGGTAAGAGCCCTAGACAAAAATGCTGCAAATTGAGCACGCGTCACGGGATCGCTGGGCTTGTAAACACCTTCTTCAAACCCATTTATTACTCCTCTTTCTATCATTGCTCGTAATTCTACTTCAAGAGTGTTGCCGGTGATATCATCCTTCGCCGCGTATGTTGTTGTAGAAACTGTGAATGTTAGCAGCATAAGAACAGCTATCATCATACTAAAAATTCTTTTCAACGTTCCATTCCCCTCTCTAGTAAATAGATTAATATGTTTTAGTTTAGTTGTTTCTATCATTCTTGTTTTTTCTACAAAATCTCCTTCTATTCTATCAAATATTTCCTTTAAAATTACTATAATACGAAAAGTTTTTTCTTGAAATATATGTAAAGTACCATTTTTCTTTAGGAAAGAGCCTTTTGGACTACTTTTTTCATTTTTCTATATTAATAGCTTTACTTGCATATTTACAAGGGTTGCTAGTTTCAAATTATCATTCTAGTACACATAGATCGATCTTCAGTAAGAAAATAATTACAAAAAGGCATGTCTAGAATTGACATACCTTTCTCATAATTTAGCGAAATAAAGGATTTTCTGCCCGCGCAATAAAAACAGAGAAATCAGATCTTGTCATAAATTGATATGGTTTAAACGTACCATCCTTAAATCCTTTTGTTATTCCAAATGTAGCAATCCGACTAATCGCCTCATGCCCAGTTACATTTGACGATACATCAGTAAAAGCGAGAGTGCCTGTAGCTGTTAATTTATATGCATTTGATACCATAATAGCCATCTCAACCCTTGTTACCGGTTGATTCGGTCTAATTGTACCGTCGGTAAATCCCTTTACTATTCCAGACTCAAATGCAGACTGAATATAGCCTGATGCAAAGCTTTCAGAATTAACGTCAGAAAATACTGTATTTTTCTTTGTACCGTCTAAGCGAAGAGCTCTACCAATCATTGTAATTGCTTGTGCTCTAGTCACAGTTTCCTGTGGGCGTATCGCATTGTCATCATACCCAGTTAATATAGATTGACTTGTTAGAAATACGATATGAGGTGAAAACCAATTTTGATTTTTAATATCTTTAAAATAAGGAGAATTCACTTCCACTGTTAGAGAGTTTGTAAGTAATGATTCTCTCCCATCTAGTGATAAAGCAGCAAATTGATACTCATAGTTTCCTTTTAAAACATAATCAGTAAACGATAAATTTGTAGCATTTTTCTTAATCAATACACCATTTCTATATATATTATAAGCATTATAATTTTCGGGTAATGATACTACTTCAAAAGATACGATCCCACTTTCGTTTGCGACCATTGATACATCAAGCATTGTCTCTGTGATTTTAGCGAAAGCTCCTGATTGGGCGAGGCCATATCCATACCAAGGGTCTTTACCTTCAAGACCTAAATCTATTGCTTGATCTATTAAGAGCTGCCTTAGCTCAATATTCGCTTTTTCCGGGAATTGTTCTTTATACCCTGCAAGGATTCCCGTTATAAACGGCGTAGCCATAGAAGTTCCGGTCATCCAACCGTACCCGTCTTGATTACCGTCATAATCATAAGCCTTAGGTAGCGTACTATAAATACTATCCCCAGGAGCAACTATTTCTAGTGATGCACCTGTAGCAGAAGTTGCGCTTCTATTTTTAAGAGAATTTATTGAGCCAACTGCAATTACACTATCAAATTTTGCAGGGTATTCAATCGTGTCGGTATTTCCTAATGTTTTCCCGTTGTTACCTGCTGATCCAACAATTAATATTCCCTTATTATAAGCTTCATCGATTAATACTTCCATTGCTGGATCTAATTCGGGCGTAGTAAGACTAAGATTAATAATATCCATTTTATTTTCTATAGCCCATTCAATCCCTGCCATAATAGAAGATGTTGTACCTAGCCCTTCACCATCTAGTACTTTTATAGCAAATAACTTCGCGTCAGGAGCTACTCCAACAGCACCTATATCATTGTTTTGAGCAGCTATAATTCCAGCAACATGTGTGCCATGGCCATTATCATCATTATAGGATGTACAATTACCTTGGTATAACGTCTCCGGTATTAAGCAGATCCCGCCGGAAACTTGTAAGTCAGGATGAGTTGTATCTATTCCTGTGTCAAGAACGGCTACTTTTACACCTGCTCCAGTTACACCGCTTTGCACAGTAATATCAGCCTTAGTTTCCACAGCTCCCCAGTCTGTTATTTGTTTTTGTAATTGGAACTGGTTATCATATTGGACCGATTTAACCTGAGGAAGTGCTTCTAATAATGAAATAACATTAGCAGGAACCCTCATAGAAACTCCATTAACAGAGTTATATTGAAAGAGTACTTTACCTTTAATTTTTTCTATCAGACTAAAATCTATTTCGTCCTTAAAAAGAACGATAACGTTTTCAGATGCTAAACCTTCTGCTTGTATATTCTTATTAGGTGATACCAAGATAATCATAACTATGATTACGAGTACTTTAACAAATTTATTCAACATATCTACCTCCTCATATAATCTTATACTCTATTTTCCAACATTATATAAAGAGTTTACATCAGTCCCATTAGCTTTGTAATAATCCAAAATCCCCCAATATATTGCCTTTGCTGCTTCTTGGCGCCACTGGTCAGACTCTAATTTTTTTTTGTCTTCTACATTATCTATGAACGCTAACTCCACTAGTGCTGCAGGCATTTCATTTTCACGTAAAACATGGAGGTTTCCTTTTTTTACGCCTCTATCATATAGATCCCAAGCTTCTATCAATCTTTTTTGAACATACTCAGCTAATAGTTTACTTTGTTGAACGTAAGGGTTTGTTGCTGCTGCACTATAGTAAAAGGTCTCTGTACCATTTGCCTTCGTATTAAAAGCATTTGTATGAATACTAACGAATACATTGCCATTCCATCGTTTCGCAAGCGCTACTCTTTCAAAAAGCTCAAGTCTACTATTATCTTCTCTAGTTAATTTTATATTAAATGGTGTTTGTAAGAAATAATCCTTGACCTTTAAGGCTACATCAAGCGTTACAGTACTTTCATATAGTTTACCACCAATCGAACCTGGGTCATTACCACCATGCCCCGCATCTATTACAATAGTTTGGGATCTAAGAAAACTCTCAAGGGTTGTTTCACTATTCTCGACTATAAGGAGATCCTTGTGTACAAAACCTTCTATATCTAATCCCCTAATTAGTAGCCAATCTCCAAATTCATACAATATTTCAACCTCGACATCTTTAGGGAGTTTTCCAATAACTGGATAAGTAAGTAGTGGACCTGTTCTTACATTTATTTCAGAAACCTTTACAGTCGCCTCCTTCATAGCCGACGCCTTATAATTTAGGGTAAACTTCGGATTTATTGACCTAGCTAAAAACACCGAAAAGTCAGAGCGTTTCATTGGTGCTTTCTCACCGAAACTACCATCCTTCATTCCTTCAGCAATACCTTTAGACATCAGGACCTTAACTGCTGCTTGTGTCGTTTTAGCATCATATCCAAAAGCTCTGCTTATAAGAAGTGCCATTTCTCCTCTAGTTACAATGTTATTAGGCTTAAACTTTCCATCTGGATAACCATTAATGATTTTATCTGCTGTTGCAGAACTTATATACCCTGATGCGAAATTTGACATACCCACATCAGGAAAAGAAGTAGCTCTTTTTGTACCATCAAAGCTTAGTGATCTACCAAACATAGCAGCTGCTTCTGCTCTAGTTACAAATCGATCCGGAAGAAAATACCCGTTTGAACCTGAAACTATCTTTCCACTAGCAAGGTATGTCACTTCAGTATACACACGATGGTTTGCTGGTAAATCTATGAAGGAAGGAACAGAAACGGTTTCCTGGCTGCCTTTATCTACTGAAGTTATCTCGTCTATCACTGTTTCTTCACTTTCAGATTCGGGTTGAACCTGTTTTTCTTGAACAACTTCATCTCCTTGTTCAATTGTTTCTTCCGCAATTGATATACCACTGGAAAAAGACAGGAAAATAATCGTAAGTAATATAACGTAACATGAGCTTTTCATCCCTTTTCTCCCTCCCACTATTAAACTCTTATACTATTCTATCATTAGATATCAAATTACGGAATGTGTCGAAGAAGCTATTTTTTTATATTATCATGCCAAATTTTGTTAGGATTATAATCCCAAATTAGAAGTTCAGAACTTAAACCATGACATCTCCAAAAAACGCAAAAAAACCCAACTCCAATAAACAGAGTCAGGTTTTGTAAAATTAGTTCATTATTAGTTTACAAACTTAACAAATTGCAAGAATTTATCAAGTATTTTCGCCATTTGGTCACGTTTTGTAGTTGCTTCAGGACCGAATGAACCGTTTGAGAATCCACTCATAATATCTGCTTGCATGACTGCTTCAACTGCTTCTTTTGAAGAAGCACCTACTTTAGTATAGTCTGTTAAGTCTGTTAATTTTTTATTATTTAAACCACTTAAGTCAGCATTTACATATGTCATAGCACGTGAAATCATGATAGCTGCATCAGCACGAGTAATTTTATTACCAGGATAGAATTTACCATCTTCTCTACCTTTAATGATACCAGCTTCTACTGCAGCTGCAATTTCACCATTTTTATTGATAGCTTGATTACTAGATACATCATCAAATGTAACTGCTGCTGCATCAGTTGCCACTAAACCTAAGCTACGTGAGATAAGAGCCGCAAATTCACCACGTGTAATGTCTGCACTTGGGTCATATGAAGTTTCAGTTTTACCATTGATAATATATTTAGAAGCTAATTTCTCAATATGCGTTTCAGCCCAGTTTTTTCCACCGTCAACATCTGTGAATGTTTTTTCGTTTTCTACAATTACATATTTAGAGTTTGTTAAAGACTTAACTGTAGCCGTTTTGCCATCAAATAGAGTTGGAACAGCTGAGAAAGTACCGTTGTCATTTAATTTAACAGCAACTGATGAAGTTGATTTAAATGCAGTGCTAGATACGATATCGCGTTCAACGTATTGTGTAAAACGAGAAATTTCTTGAGTATCTTTTCCATCAACTGAACTTGCAGTTACTTTAAATTCAAGTACTTTAGAAGCTAATTTTAAGTTATTTTTAGCAACAGTATCTTTTGTTACACTCTCATCTACAACATTAACAGAGATTGAAATTTCAAGATCATCTGCATTTGAAAGACCAAGATCTTTAGCTAATTTAGCTACATCAATTTGGTTTACTGGAAGCTTGTATGAACCATCTTTAGTAGATACTTCTACTGAAGCATTTTTGTTTTTCTTAAATGCTTCAGAGAAAAGACCAGCAGGTACTTGCGCTTTAGCAGTTTCCCCGGCAGCTACTTCTTCTAAAACAAAAGAAACTACAGAGTTTTGCGTAGTAATTTGATTTACTACTTCAGCAACTTTTTCCTTTGGAAGCTTTGTAATTACTTGATCCTCTTCCTTAACTACTTCTGTAGGTGTAGTTGGGGCCGGAGTATAACCACCACCACCAATATCTCCACCACCTGTTCCAGGACGAGTAGGAGCATCTAGATTGGTAAACGCATTTAAAAGAACAGTCTTAACTGCACCGCTAGGATCAATCTTTGTTTGAAGTTCGTCTTTAATAGTAAAAATACTTGGTGCATCAATTGTTGATGTTAAAGCATTGTATTCTTCTTCAAATCCATAATTTTTTGCAAGTAATAACGCTTCTAATAAAATTAGATAAAATTCTGTAGAAGATAGAGAAACGACATCTTCATCTGAAAGAAGGTCAAATAATTGTAATTCGACTTCAGCAATATAGTTTAATAATGAAGTAGAAGTTACTGTTGATCCAAATACCTCTTGAACTTTACTGTTAGTATATTCCGCTTGGAAAGCTTCTACATTATTACTAAGTTCTTCAGAAGTTGCAGAGTAAATTACATTTGCAATAGCTTTCGCAACAGCTACTTTATCTCCTAAATCAACTGAATCATTATTAACAACTACGTCATCTAAAATGTCTTCCCATTCTTTTTGCGTCATTGCATCTAGTGCAACTCTAGCATCTAATAGAACGTCTTTATCATCATCACTTAAAGTATCATAAATAGCCTCAAAACGTTCTACTAATTGATCAACTGAACTGTATTGAGTTTGAGTAGCAGCATTAACTTCCTGCGGCGCCATAACACCAGTTGTTACAAGCGGAGTAAATGCGATTGATGCTGCTAATAAAGCTTGAATAGTTTTCTTGCTAAATGGGTAATTTTTCATATTTGTTATCCTCTCTATCTTTTATCGATTAATTATGACTATTTTCACAAAAAAATAGTAGGTATATAGTATGTACCGATTCAACTTATATACGAATGACCTATTATTAATAGTAATCTATTATTATTCTAATATCAACTAATATGTAAAAAAAGTAAAAAAAAAACAGTTTCTTGTCGATTCAATTATGGTAAAATTTCAAAAGAAGTAGTTTTTGTTTTGAGAGGGGATCCATAAGTAATGAAAAAATGGAAGATTATTTTACCTATACTAGTATTTATTTTACTTGCTTCTGCTGGTACTATTTATTATTTCTTTGAGATGAAAGAGTATGACGTTGCTGATGAACAGGTAAAAGAAATTACAGAGACTGAATACACAATTAATTTACCTATCGAAGAGGTAGAAGATGAGATTAATTCTGATGAAGAAGATAGTATAGACAAAATACAGGATGATAATAGTATTGAAAATAATTACAATGAAACTGACTCTAATCGAGATTCTGTAACAGACACTGGTTCATCCGACTCTGATACAAACACTGATAAAAAGAATGTTAAAAACGGTACAACTCAAGAAAAGACGTCTACTTCGACTGAACAACCTAAAGTGAACGAAGTAACAGTAGCTTCAATTAAGAAAAAATACAGACCAACATTTGAAGACCTTGCATCACAAGCAGATTCAAAAATTAACAACCTATTAAGCCGAGCAATTAGTGAATACAATGAAAAGAATAATAATGGCGAAGATGTTTCATTCGGTTATTTTTATTCTAAATATAATGATGCCGGAAAGTCATTAGAGGAAAAAACAGATGTTGCATTTGAAATTGCCTACGAGGCTCTTGAAAATGATTTAGTAAAGAACGGCTTTAGTGCATCCCACGCAAAGGAATTCCGTGAAGCGTATGAACAAGAAAAATCTAAGAGACGTTCTGCCTTGTTAAAAAAAGCAATGGAGCGTCTTTAGAATTCGAACCTGCTACTTAGTGGCAGGTTCTTTCATATATATTCGACAATTATTGTGTTAAGCCAGTGAATATATAGTAAAATATTAAGTAAATGATAATTCTATTTATTAAAACATGAAAGGGGTTTTTAATTTTGTTACGATTTTTACTAAACATCTCTTTAATTATTGCTATTACTCTTTCTTTCACTTTACTAGACCCTGTGACGGCCTCTACCGCTACACAAAAAATTCTAGTAAGTGAAAAGCCTAAAAGTGGTGATGAACACGTCCCACTTAATACTGAAATCACCTTTAAATTCAATGAAGATATCAAAAATTTTCACCGGGATAAAATTAAGCTTTATGTAAGAGATATATACAGTAGTTTTGTAGAAGTTGCCATTAAAGAAATAAATGTAGATGGCAAAACTGTTACGATTATTCCTAAAGACCAATTGATTTTCAATCGTCAATATAAAATCGAAGTTGATAGTTACACATTCGAATTAACTAATGGCTATTATCCTTCTAGAATATCAAACACTTTTAAAACTTCTTATATGAGTTTCTATGATTTAATGGTCGTAGAAAAAGCGAAGTTAGCTACACTTTTAAACACCTATTCTAACCGACAGTTAATTGTTTCAGCACCAGAAAAATATATTGAGGAATTAAAAATCAATCATAAAAAGCAAGGGAAAATAGAAGATGATCCAACGCAATCCATAACTGAATCTCTTACAAATATTGATATATTTCTAAAAGACACTGATATTTCACGAATCAAAGTTGATATTCTTAATAATAACAAAGTTATTCAATCCAGGAATGCAAAAAAATATACTGAAAAGAACCAAACCTTCTATACATTAAGTTTTGGAGGACTTCCTTCTAATTTTGACGTCAAAATTAGTGTGATTGGAAGCGATTATTACACAAAGGATGAACTTATTGCCAAGGTTGCTTCTGGAGATAAACTTTTTACTGAAGTGAAGGAGAAATACACTTACATAACAGCTGGTAAATCATTTACATTATATGAACTCCTGACGGACGACAAAAAGTTTAATGCACTACTTCAAGAAAATAACCTACGGAAAATAATGGTCCAGGTAGCGAGATGATGAGAAGCAGGCTACGAAATATTAGTATAGTTGTTACATTGTTAAGTATCTTAGTAGTTAACTCCATCTCTTCTAAAGCAGGCGCCGAAGTAAGTTGGACAGAAAAAACAATAAACGATACGAATAAAATGTGGACCATTTATTTTAATCAGCCGGTAAGAATAGAAACTGTTTCATCAAATTCTATCTTTGTTATAGATGAAACTAATAAACGGGTCCAAACAAACATAAAAGTATCAAGCGATCAAAAAAGTTTAATGGTTAGTCCAAAATCTTCCTATAAAACCGGTAAAAAGTACTGGTTATATATTGATAAATCCGTCAGATCTTCGAAAAATAGAGATACACTTCAACAAAGCTTATGGATGCCATTTGTGATTGCATCAAGTAAGGATACTGACTCCTTGAGAAATGAGAAAAAAGTAGAACAACCATCAAAATCAAACCTAAAAGTGTCATTTGAAAAAACACAATTCTTTACCAATATCAAAGTAATTGCAGATCCCTCTGTCACTAAAATTATTTTAGGCAGGAGCAGTATGCAATATAACGGGAATAATTCATTCACTCTCGCAATTGCCGGTATAAATAAAGGAGATAATCTACTATTTAAAGCTTATGATGGGGACAATTCTCTTCTTTTTAAAGAAACTGTAAAAATGGAATAGGAGGAATTCTAATTGATTAAGAAAATGGCAATAAGCACCTTAATCTTCTCCCTTATTACCATAAATTTAATTCTATGGCCTTATTTATATAAACAATCGAACGGTTCTGATACAGAAAGCAGTAAGGTATCTGTTATTAAAGAAACAAAAACGGCAGAAGATACTGAACCTGGTGAAGCTGAAATAGACAGCGAATTGCTTCCACCTTTAAATGAAACAAATAGTAATCTTGAAGGTAATAAAAACGATCTAGAATCTGAGGATATATTTAAGGTAGTAGATATAAAATAGCACTGCGGATATTTATAAATCATATTAGATGAATCGGTGCATTAGAATTACACATCAAAAAACTACCTATACCTGTTAGCGGCAAGGTAGTTTTTGCTTACTAGTTATTCTGTTACTACAATTAAATCTTCTATAACCATTGAATCAAATACGTATATATCAACTGTTTCATTTATAGCGGAGCCAGGGGCAAAAGTTACCTCATATACTCCATCGGCCACCTCCGAGAAATCTCGTAGTGTTGGAGTGTCCCCAACAGTATAAAATTCATCTCTTAGTCCAACTGTAAAGTCTCCTGCTTCTAAACCAATGACAGGATCACCAGCGCGATCATTTACCGTAACCGTAATGGTTGCTGTTAGGTCACCATTGTTTACAACTGTTGCTGTACTATTGTCAAACGATGGGCTTATCTCATTAATAATTGATCTATATAAGAATAGTCCAAAGTCTCCTCTGTTTACCGTACCAGTTGGATTATATTCTCCCTCAAGATTACCGATTGTAATACCGTGTTGATACAACGTCCTTACGTCCTCTTTGTGCTTATCAGATACTTTATCTAGATCAACAAGGTCTACTGGTTCCCCTTCAATTGGCTCTAATCCAAAGGCTCTTACTATTACAGAAGCCATTTGTTCACGAGTTAGAGTATCTCCAATTCCAAAAGTACCATTTGTATTCCCTTCAAATATGCCTTCTGATTTCATAGCTGAAACGGCTTCAAAATAGCGTTCATTTTTCACATCAGGAAACGCTGTTGTCGCATCGCCTGTTGCCGGAAACCATCCTGTATTAAAGAACATTAAAGCTGCTTGTCCCCTCGTTAAAGTAACATCAGGTCGGTAAGTGCCATCTTCAAAGCCATTTATCACTCCAAACTGGTATAAACTCCAAATTGCTGCATATTTTTCTTCTGTAAGATTCTCAATATCTGTAAATGGCACATCTACTGCTAAATCAGCATCTTCATCGACAGGAGTTGTCTCATCATCCACTGCAGGTTCATCAACAGGTGTCGTACCGTCGTCCACTGCAGGTTCATCAACAGGTGTCGTACCATCGTCCACTGCAGGTTCATCAACAGGTGTCGTACCATCGTCCACTGCAGGTTCATCAACAGGTGTCGTACCGTCGTCCACTGTAGGTTCATCCACAGGTGTCGTACCGTCGTCCACTGTAGGTTCATCAACAGGTGTCGTACCATCTACCGATGATATTTCAGCTTCACTAGCACCTGTTCCTTCTGCAGAAGCTTTATTTACTCCGGTTAATCCTAATGCAGGGGTAAACGCAAAAGTAGTCACTAACATTGAGCCCACCATTACCTTTACAGTCGCATTTCTAAGGTTAGGGAATTTTTGCTTGATATAACTTTTTACACTTTCATCTAATTCCTGTTCAGCTATTTTATTATCAGAGCCAAGTTCTTTTGAGAACTCCGTTACCCCTTGATCTAAATATAAAACTAAAATGTCTCTATTACCTACCTTATTAAGTTCATGTCGCTTAATGTTGTACATTTAGTTCACCTCACATTTTTAGTAACGGTATTAAAGTATCCAATCTGTTGCTCGATTATGTATTGAGTAAAGAAAAGCGCAGGGCGCCCGCCTATCGGCGACAAGCATAAGACGAGCCCTGACTGAAGGCGTTTTTTGCCTTCGGGAAGGGATTGGCTTATACCATAGAGCCGGGTGGCGCCCGGAGCTAGACACTAAAACAAGTTAAAAGTCTTTATCCTTTCTTATCTTTTTAAAATATCAACATAACCTACCAAACCTAACGTCGAAGAATATCGAATGGATATTACCTAAAATTAAAATACATTTCCTTCTTATACCTTTCATCCCCATGGAAACTATATCCAGAAAGTGTTACAATATTTTAAGTGTTGTTATTTTATTATCTATTTTCGTATAAACCCCCTTCACCACGTCAACAATGGTGCTATGGAGGTGTAATTACATGATTAAGAATATCCTGTTTATTGGAATCATAGTAGAAATCATCCTATTTTCTTTAATTATTTGGAATAAGGAAACACCCAAACCCGTAACAAGTGCACCTGTCAAACAAACGGCTGGATTCGAAACGAAGACTGTGCCAAATTCCTTTGTTTCACAAGTCACAGATGATCAACAGGTCGTCCCTGCGGGCAACACTTCTACTTCCTTACCTAATATTAAGTTGAAGTACCAATCACAGTTCAAATTGTTAGAACAAGAAACACAAGATAAATTATTTGAGCTGGCAGTATCCGCTTATGACGATTACATTCAAGGTGACCAAGACATTGTCAGTTTGTTATCGATGACTAAATACGCTAAGGAGTTAAAGGCACTTGAACAGGTTACCGATGATGCCTTTTACATGCTATATGATGAATTAGAAAAAGAACTAGTATACAACGGTTACGCAACTTCAGATGCCTCTGAATTCAAGACCGAATATGAAGCAAAAAAAGAGAGCCAAGTGAAGGAACTAATCAAAATGGCAACATCTGAAATAAGTGGTTTTTAAGAACAATTAACGGTGTCAAGTAGAGAATATCCCGATCGTTTCAAACTATTGGATATAAAAATGATGATGCCTTACACTTATTGCTGTGCAGGCATCACGTTTTTATTTTACTAGTATAGTGTCCTCACCGTTATCATTATCGTTTTCGTTTTCGTCTTCGTCTTCTTTGTTGCTTAAATGATCAGTAAGATTTCTTCGGATTGTCCTATCCTGTGGGTCAATCCAGAAGCAAAATTTGTATGGTGGTGAAAAACGCCCCGCACAAAGTGTTGTTTTCTTAAGTTGTTCTTGGATTGTGTAAAAAGATACTGGGACGATTAATTCTGCATAATTGCCAAATACGATTAACGTTTTGTCATTTTCTAGTGGGTATACATCTTTAATATGATGGACAATAATCCATATACATTGATTATGTGATGGAGACAATGTTGGGAATGCATAGATATGCTCTTGAGGTTTGACAGGGATGGGTACTCTTTGTGAAAATCTCGTAAAATAAATAACTGCTTGTCTCCTACCATCATACGAAGCACCACCATGTATACATGATACCTCCATAATTTGCATCGGAGTCTTACTACTATAGAAAACACCATCAATTGCTTTAATTTTAGTCCGATACCTCATGTGATTGACCGGAATTAAAGCTATCGTCTTTTCTGAAATAATATACTCATTTACCTCCTTCATGAGTACCTCCCTATTCATATGTTATTTGCTAGCAGCTGCTGTAATTATTATAATAGTTCGAAGTGCCTAAATAATGTGACTATTGTCTCAAAAACCGAGTTACTTGTGTCGAGATTGTGACATTTTTAGCGAAATTTGATAAATAATATATCCTATGTCAAGTTTCCCTTTATAGATATTTGATGAAAGACTTGATTCTATGAGCAATACTGCAATGTGGGGGTTATATTTTTTTACAGCGGTCATTGAGACTTAACCTGAACTATTTTTTAAAGTCATAGCGTTTATACACTCTTGGTATGGTTAATAATCATTGTAAAGGAGAGAATCTTGATGATTGAACTCGACTATCGTTTGTTGTTCGGTGATGATAAACAATTACATCTTGCATTTTTCCTACTATCCTCTATTGCCGTAGGTTTAATTGTTCTTTTTGTGACACCTCTTGCGTATGGAAAAAGGAACTTAAGCTATGTATGGTTTACGTTAGTTAGTATTGGATTAATTGAAGAATATAGACAGTTCTATCTCCCTAATCGAAGTGCGGAATTTCTAGATGCATTGACAAATATGATAGGTGCGACGGTTGGAATAGTATTTCTGCAAGTGATCTTATCTTTGATTCCACACCTAAATAAAAGTAATTCATCCGAAATAATTAAAATACTTATTGTCCTATTGATCGTCCCTTCATTTATTGGTTTATGGTTTATTAATCAAGAACCGTTTATAGACATTAATTTTACTATGCCCATAAATATAACTGATTTCATTTCTTTTCGTAAATTTCAGTTGGTAAATTAGTACTTTTACCATTTTTTAATCGACATAAAGTTAGTTGGAAGCTGACAAAATATCTATGTCTTCTATGAAAAGAAGGTGAGGTAATGAAAATTAATCCGATAAGGAGTGTTATTATGGGTATTTTAAGTGGTAATCCAAAAGAAGAGCCAATGCACTATGGTGAAGTTTTTGCTGTTTGGTCACATCTATTAGCAGCAAAAAGCATGGTCGCTGGTTATCAAACACTGCATAACCATGCAGGTGATGACGATTTAAAAAAACTCATTTTAGATATTTTGGAAAATGGTATTAAACCTGAAATCCAAGAGCTTGAAACAGTATTAAAAGATAACGGAGTGGCACTTCCTCCCGCTCCACCTGAACGTCCGGATGCTTGTGTTGATCACATCCCTCCAGGAGCTCGGATTAATGATCCGGAAATTGCAGCAACGATAGCGGCTGACAATGCGGCAGGACTTGTAGGATGTAGTAAAGTTATGGGCCAAGCGATCCGCGAAGACATTGCTGCTATGTTTGGTCAGTTCCATATGAAAAAAGCACAATATGGCTTACGCATTTTACGGATGAATAAAGAAAAAGGCTGGTTAATTCCCCCACCATTACATTTAAATACAGCTGATCACTGCTAATATTTATAAAGGGTATCCCTATGTTCATTATGGGATATCCTTTTTATTTTAATAAATACCAAGAAAGCGAGAGGAAAAACATGGGTAAATGATCTTTTTAGACCATGTTAATCATGTAATGATTGCACTAGAAAACGTTTTTAATTTTGACAATGACTTGACCAAATAGCTAAAACCTACGTTTTGAATGCAACGCTAATGATTTTAAATTTAAAAAATAGTGCTAGGAACCAAGTCCTAACACCATTATTAGCTTATATTGTTTTAATTGTTATCACTTTCGTCTTCGTCTTCGTCGTCACCATTTTTCTTTTTCTTTGATTCTCTTTCTTCCTTTTCACGCGCTTTCTCTTCTGCCTTTTCACGTGCTTCTTCTTCTTTTTCTTCAGCCTTTTCACGTGCTTCCTCTGCTTCTTCTTCAGCCTTTTCACGCGCTTTCTCTTCTTCTTCTTCAGCTTTTTCACGTGCTTCCTCTGCTTCTTCTTCAGCTTTCTCACGTGCCTTCTCTGTTTCTTCTTTAGCCTTTTCACGCGCTTCCTCTGAATCTTCTTCAGTCTTTTGACGTGCCTTATCTTCATTTACAGATTTATTTTGTGTTTTTTCTACAACTTTTTCATTTTTCTTTGCTTCTTTTTCTAAGGCTTTTTCAGTCTTTTTCTCTACCTTCTCTATAGCTTTTGTAACTTCTTTATTTACTTCTGTTAACGTTTCTTCTTTTTCTTCTGTGTATTCTAATTCAAGCTCAACCTTTTCTTTTGTTGCTTCTTCCTCTGTTATCTCACCATCAGCAAGATCTTGCTCAATTTCTGCTAAATCCTCTAAGTATTCTTCTTCCTCTTCCTTAAGTTCTTTCACGTTTTCAGCAAGCTTTTTGGTTGCTTTTTCAATATTCTTCGCTAGGGCTTCTTTTGCTCGTGGATTTTGAATTTTTTCCATCGCTGCTGTTAGTGCAATGATGTTCTGTGATAATTTCATTTCTAACTCAGTCATTTCCACATCCGTGGTAATTTCTGAATCTACTACTGCAACATCGTCTTGAGTAGTTGTCGTTTCAGTATCTTCACTTGTATCTGTTTCTTCACCTAAATCATAGGCAGCTTCTATTTGGGCAATCGCTAATTCTAATGTATCTTTTGCAAGCCCTTCTTCACCTTTTGCAAATAGTGCTTCAGCTTCTTTGATACGATCTTCTGCTAAGCTTGCTAAAAGTTGGGCTTTTTCTGTATCTCCGAAAGTCAGAGCTAATTTAATTTTTTCAGTGAATGTTTTAAAAAAGTAAAAGAAATCACCTGGTAATAGTGCTATATCTTCAGTTTCAATATTTGTAGAACCCTCTACTTCAGCTTTAACATCTTCTACAACTACACTATCTGTTTCAGTTGACTCAGTTACAGATGTTTCATTTGTAGTTTCTGTTACAGCTTGTCCATCCGTACCAACAGTTGTTTCACTAGTTTCTTCAACTACTGTTTGCTCCGGTGCTATAGTAGTCGTTGTATCTTCATTAGCAAATGCTTGACCTGCACCTATTGAGAATGCGAAAATTGCAGCTATAGAACTTGTTGCTAGTACATTTTTAATCTTTTTATCAAATAACATTTTAAAATTCCTCCTTATTTTTTATCAGCTACTAAATGTATTCGTGCCATACTGTTCTTTTCTGTCGCTATTAAGGAAACTTTCTTCAGTGGGGGTCTTATGGCCGGTAATGCCGGATAAAATAAAAATATTCTTGCAATCTATTAAAAAATAAATAGATTGCAAGAATACAGGAAATAACATCTAACCGTTATTCCTCATTCTGTAGCAACCCAGCCGCCATTGTGATTTCACTTTAGGCCCGTGGCTTTGCGTCACCGTTTTTCAACGATTTTGCCTTTGTTCAAATGGGACAATACATTTTCTATTATTGTACAGAAAATTTTGTCGAATAGATATGAGTAAATTTTACTAAAAATTTAAAAGAATACTCGCTGATTGGTTAGCGTGAGTGGCGAAGACAGGGGCGTAGTTGCAATTATGCATTCAGAATTTGTGGATATAATTTCTGATTAGCCAAAAAAAGAGCATCAGACATGTGCCTGACACCCTTTTTACCTTTAAAGAGACTTACTATCAAGATCTACTTTCACATCACGATTTTTCTTCTGATGTAAGTAATATCCAATCGAAAGAAGTACTAGCCACGGAACACCCACAAGCAATGTCATTTTAAAGAATGAGACAAACCAAGTTGTGAATAGTAGGCTTAGCATGAGAAGTGCCCCTAGTAATGTTAAATATGGATAGCCCCACATACGAACGGCAAGTTTCTCGCCTTTGTACTTTTTACGGAAAAAATAGTGGGTTACGAAGATCATAAACCATGTGAACATCGCACCAAACATGGAGATCCCCATCATTAATAAATAAGCTTGGTCTGGAACAATTGCATAGATAGCTGCAGCAATCGCAATCCCAAATGTTGAAAGGATCAAGGAGAATACAGGGACGTTCTTTTTGTTTAATTTTCCAAATCGAGCTGGAGCATAGCCTGCTCTAGATAATGAGAACATCATTCGTGTTGTAATATATAATTGGCTATTCATCGCTGATAATGCCGCAACTAAGACGACAAAATTCATAATTCCCGCTGCACCAGGTATGTTCATGATTTCAATTACTTTTACAAATGGGCTTTTTTCAATACCTGCTCCAGCCCATGGCACAATTGCAAGCATTAGTATTAATGTCAGAAGATAGAAAAGGATTAGACGAAATACAGTTGCTTTTAACGCTTTAGGTACTGCAGTCTGCGGATCCTTTGCTTCACCAGCTGTAACCGCTATCATTTCAATACTTAAGTAACTAAACAGGGCAATAACAACCGCAACCCACATTCCTGACCAGCCATTTGGTAAAAAGCCACCATCATTTACATAGTTTTGGAAACCAATTTCAGGATTACTTCCTCCAAACACAACATAAGTTCCGATTAAAATGAACCCAACAATCGCAACAATTTTAATCATTGAAAACCAATACTCAACAGATCCAAATAGGTTAACACTTGTCGCATTTACATAAATTAAAATCGCTGAAAAAATAAGAATCCAGACAGTACCAGGGACGGCGGGGAACCAATAGGACATATAAACAGCTACCGCTGTTACTTCAACCCCAACTGCCGCAACGATACAAGCCCAATAGGAATAGCGGACAACATATCCTGCTAAGGGATGAATATAGTGTTCAGCAAATGCTCCAAATGAACCTGATGTAGGGTGAGCCACTGTCATCTCAGCTAAGCAGCCCATAAGTAGTAAAGCAATAAGTGCCCCAATTGCATAACTGATAATAACACTTGGGCCTGCCTGACCGATTGCAAATCCACTACCTAAAAACAACCCCGTTCCAATTGCCCCACCAATTGCAATCATTGAAATTTGCCCAGTGGTTAACCCTTTGTTGAGACCTTTTTCACGGTCTACAATTTGTTGAAAGCTTCCATTTTGTTTCATACACTTCCTCCTTTTTTACTGTGACGGGCCAAAATCCCAGTTTATAAACGTATTATCGCTATTTTGGCTCAGGCACCAATTCATCGTTTTTTTATCTTCACCCAAATGGGGGGAATTCCGTGTGGTTGAATCTGACCCACAGTTCATTTTCGCACCGGGATCCCTGAACCAACCCGCTAGTCCTGGTGCAGTACCAAGATGTAGTTCATGGACAAACATTCCACCCCCTCCACCTGGGCGGCTATTCCGGTATTTACAGTTACACCAAACCGCAAAGTCTACTCCCCAATCATGTAGAGAATGAGGTAGCGCACCAATGGAATGAGCCAAGTCAATGCCTATTAAAATATCTTTTTTATGAGCCTCGGGGGATAAACGTTTCATATCTATTAATTGACCACTTCGGTATAAGACAGATGGAAGCCAGTCGATTCCATCCATCTTCCATGATTCTTCCAATCTTCTAAGGAGCTCAATAGAGTTTTCTCAGCACGTTTAGATAGCACTCCAAGTGAATTCCCGTCCATATAGTATGTACCTTCTTTTATATAAAACTTAGCTCGAAAGCGGCGTAAAGAGTTTCCGTTGAGCTAATTGTTGTGCATAATCCTTTATTGGTTGAAATGTCATCAAATTGTCATTACTTTCCACTATTTTAATAGGTATAATACCGCACTTGTTGACACGATGTCAATATGTTGTATAAAAATATTAATAATATTCTGATTAATTAAGCGATCATATGTAGGAACAGCTAGAAAAAATCATTACCCTACACAAGAAAAGCGCAGGGCGCCCGAAGCTAAACGTAGATAGACAATGAAACGAAGTTATACACAACTTTACAATTTTATAATTTCCTTAATTTCCTAAACAATCAAAAAAAGGAATGCTAAATCACTAGATTTAGCACTCCCTTCATACATTTTTAAGCGACCGGTTTTTTCCTTCTATCTTTGATATATGGAATCAAGAACGATAAAAGTGCAATTGCGATCATCGTTAATGCGATCGGACTTTGGAAGAAGATATCCAAGCTACCGTCTGATATCGTTAATGCCTGGCGCAATGCTTGTTCCATCATTCCACCTAGAATGAATGCTAGGATAAATGGTGGTGCCGGGAATGAATAGATTCTCATAAGAAAACCAATGACACCGAATGCTAATAATAGATACAAATCAAATGTACTGAAGCTCAGCGCATAAACCCCTATTAAACTAAAGATGATGACTAACGAGATTAATAGTGGGCGCGGAATCCGTAATACGCGTGCAATGTAAGGAACGAGTGGCAGGTTTAAAACAAGCAAAAAGATGTTCCCGACATACATACTTGCGATAATGCCCCAGAATACTTCAGGGTTATCTTGAACAAGGAGTGGTCCCGGTTGAATTCCTAATACTAAGAATGCACCTAGTAAAACAGCGGTTGTACCTGATCCAGGTATACCTAAACTTAATAACGGTACGAATGCCCCACCTGTTGCGGCATTGTTCGCTGTTTCCGGTCCTGTAAGCCCTTTAATTGAACCTTTACCAAATTCCTCAGGATTTTTAGAGAGTTTCTTTTCTGTAATATAGCCAATGAAGGAAGCGATAGTTGCTCCAGCACCAGGTAATACTCCTAAAATAAAGCCTAGAAGGGATTGTCTTGCCATCGGACCTTTCATTTCATTTAAATCATCCCTTGTCAGCTTCAAACTACCGATATTTTTTTGCTGACTAACAGAATCATCATTTCTATTAAAAATAAGCATACAAACCTCTGCTAATGCGAATAATCCTAGAGCAATTACTAAAAAATCGATTCCTTCTAGTAGATTTGGATTACCGAACGTAAAACGAGTTGTACCGGTTTGTCCATCAATTCCAATTGTTACTACCATAAAACCGACAACCGCTGAAATAATTGCTTTTACAGTTGAACCTTCTGATAAACTAGCAATTGCAGTTAGTCCAAGCAGCATTAACGCAAAATACTCTGGTGGACCAAATGTGATTGCGACAGCTGATAACAATGGGGAAAATAGCATTAATAAAATGACACTCACCGTACCGCCTGTAAATGAGGCGATTGCCGCAATGGCCAATGCTTTTCCAGCTTTACCTTGTTGTGCCATTGGGTACCCATCAAATGCTGTTGCAACTGTCCCGGAAACCCCTGGTGCATTCAGTAAAATTGACGAGGACGAGCCGCCAAATATTGCACCATAGTATACTCCAGCCATCATCACTAACGCTATGGTTGGATCCATGCTATAAGTAACTGGAATCATGATCGCAATCGCACTGATTGGTCCGAGTCCAGGCATCATCCCGATAAATGTTCCAATGAATACGCCTAAAAAGACAAATAATATTCCTTCAAGACTAAGCGCTACTTGAAAACCCGTCATCATTCCTTCAAATGAACCCATATTGTTCTCACCCCTTTATAGTGGCAGTATTCCTGCGGGTAAACTAATAAGTAATAATCTTGTAAATAATAGATAGATTGATAGTGAAAACACAACCGACGTAATTCCGTTCACTTTATGATTTTTATAGCCAAGATACCATGAACAGAAATAAACGAAAGTCATCGTCATAATGACAAAGCCAACAATTTCAAGTAAGATAATATAAGCCAAGATAAATCCACAGACCGAAAGTAACATGAGGACATCCGCTTTGGGGATCGTTCTTTTTTGTTTTTCTGCTTCCGTTTCTTCTTGTTTACTAAAGAATAATAATACTGCTAAAAATAATAGTAAGAAGCCAAGTATTTTTGGAATCGCATCTGCATCAATTTGTGCATATGGATAGGATGGTAATTGGTAACTTAAAATCAAATAGATAATTGCAAGTACACCAAGTATAAGACTAACTTTTCGGTTTATCGCCTTTAACATAATCTTCACCTTCTTTGTGTAAAATCTTTAAAAAATGAAGCCAATGTACAAATGACATTGACTTCATTTTCTATACCGCTCTAACTATCGATCAAGTATAAGTAAGTCCTTAATTTCCTAAGCCTAACTCATCAAGCAGCTCTTGCATTGCGATTGTTTCACTGGCTAACAATTCTTTGTATTCTTCACTAGTTAAGAAATACTCATTCCAGCCATATTTTTTACGAATTTCATCCCATGCAGGAGAATCGTTTAGCTCTTTAAATTTGTCTTCATAGTATTTTAATTGTGCATCCGTTAAATTTGGAGGTCCAAAGAAGCCTCTCCAGTTAACAAAAGTTTCATCGATTCCTTGTTCTTTTACAGTAGGGAAATCCGATAGTACATCACCTTCTAAACGTTCTTCAGAAGTAATACCTAGTACTCTCACTTTTCCTGCGCGAACTTGTTCAACCGTTTCCGCTGTACCCGCAGAGTATACATCAACACTTCCGTTTAGAAGCTGAGTTAATGCTCCACCGTCTTGATCTGATACATATTTAATCTTTGTGATATCAACACCAGCAGCCTTCGCAATTTTCACAAATTGCATGTGGTCCATACTACCTGGTGATGATACTCCAACTACACTAACACTTGATGGATCCTTTTTCATATCATCAAAAAGCTCAGTTAAGTTATTCCATTTAGCATCTGCTCTTACTGCAAAAGCAGCGTAATCTGCAATCACATTTGCAATTGGTGTAAAATCTTTATAGTCATATTCTGACTGACCATTTAACGGAACTAGAACTAATGGTGGTGATGCAACAAATAGGTAATTAGGATTTCCGTCCTTTTGCGCGATGTAAGACCAACCTACTGCTCCTCCACCACCTGGCTTATTTACAACTGGAAGTCGTTGATCGATAATCTTTTCTTCCTCGAACACTTTTGTTACCATTCTAGCCGTTGTATCCCAACCACCACCGGCACCTGCTGGAGCAACTACTTCTATCGGTTTCTCAGGACTCCAAGTACCATCTGCGTTTTCTCCTCCAGACGTGGTGCTAGAACAAGCTGTTGCAAAAGCGACCAAAAATAATAGCATGACTATACTAAGACTTTTCTTCACATTCATTTCCCCCTTTTCATTTTTATCCTTGTAACTGAATTATAGATTAGAATTTTCAAAATGTAATCGTTTTCAAATTAACCTTCATAACGTATCTTCTGGGCATTTTGTTCATTTTGTTTACACGGAGGGAAAATTCCCTAATGAAGAAGAAACGAAGTATTGACGCTTCTTCATGTTATAAATAATTTTTCAAATTTTTTCCATACAGTAGACATAGAAAGGTTAAAAATCTGTCACTTGAAAATATAGGTAATGTTTTATAAAATTAATTTATACTTTTCGATAAGGATGTGGAATATGATATTTAAACCTCGTTATGAAACAGAAGAATTAAAGGTTCTTCGAAGTTTGTATAACCGTAGCAATTTAACAGTTAAAGAAGTGAATTATTACTTAAATCTTGAAAAAGGCTTCTCAGGTGAACAACAATTTGACTCGTTAACAGAGAAGCTAACCGAAGATTACATTGTTCTAAATGATTTACTTCTTGAAAATAATAACACGGTCTTTCAAATTGATACTCTGCTAATCTCTAAAGAGAAGATTTATTTTTTCGAAGTAAAAAATTATGAAGGTGATTTTTATATTGAATCTAAAATATGGTATTCAATCACTCGAACTGAAATAAAGAATCCCCTCCTTCAGCTGAATCGAAGTGAATCCTTATTGCGAAGATTACTCCAAGATCTTGGTTGGAATTTTACAATCGAACCATACATTGTCTTCATAAACCCCGATTTTTACCTATATCAAGCTCCATTAAACCTCCCTATTATTTTTCCGGGACAGATTAAGCGGTTTTTTAACAACAATACTAATGTAGAGTTATCAAAGTTAAATGATAAGCACCTAAAGTTGGCAAAACAATTACTGTCTTGTCATTTAGAAAATTCACCATATAAAAAAATACCTGAGTATAATTATGATCAATTGCATAAAGGAATCATTTGTGTAAATTGTCACTCGTTACTTGTTGATATTAATGCTGCTACCTTTAAAGAAAGAACATTGGTATGTAGTAAATGTTCTTGCAGAGAAAGGGTAGAATCTGCGGTTATACGAAGCGTTGAAGAATTTCATTTTCTTTTTCCGGATAAAAAAATAACAACAAATATTATTTATGATTGGTGCAAAATAATTGAGTCAAAGAAAACTATTCGAAGGATTCTTGCAAAACACTTTAGAATAATGGGGCATAGTGGGTCTTCCTATTTTATTAAATCCTAGTGAATAACATTAGATTGGTTGGCGTGGGCATCTGATTGTTCTCTTGGTTACCGTTTTTTATTTTTTGCGGAGTTTCGGGCATCTGATTGCTGTTTTGGTTACCGTTTTTTATTTTTTGCGGAGTTTTGGGCATCAGATTGCCGTTTTGGTTACCGTTTTCTGTTTTTTTCGCGATTTCGGGCATCAGATTGTTGTTTTGGTTACCGTTTTTTATTTTTTACGGAATTTCGGGCATCAGACTGCTGTTTTGGATACCGTTTTCTGTTTTTTTCGCGATTTCGGGC
The DNA here is from genome assembly GCF_029193815.1 of Cytobacillus sp. S13-E01. Classification (GTDB taxonomy): domain Bacteria; phylum Bacillota; class Bacilli; order Bacillales; family Bacillaceae_L; genus Bacillus_BV. Next base: position 84,798 of record NZ_JARFVC010000004.1, on the reverse strand, counting down.
ATCAGATTGTTGTTTTGGTTACCGTTTTTTATTTTTTACGGAATTTCGGGCATCAGACTGCTGTTTTGGTTACCGTTTTTTATTTTTATCGCGATTTCGGGCATCAGATTGTTGTTTTGGTTACCGTTTTTTATTTTTTACGGAATTTCGGGCATCAGACTGCTGTTTTGGTTACCGTTTTTTATTTTTTGCGGAGTTTCGGGCATCAGACTGCTGTTTTGGTTACCGTTTTCTGTTTTTTTCGCGATTTCGGGCATCTGATTGCTCTTCTTCTGATATTACAAAGAAAACTCGCCGAGTGGTGAGCCAAAGGGGCGAAGACAAAGGCGTAGTTGAACTTATACGTTTTAGAATTTATGGATATAAATTTTGATTTCGAACAATAGCGCAAGGCGCGTCCGCTTACCTGAGCGTCGATTAAAACCCGCCACGTCCTGTGGCGAACATCGACATCAGCACATCCTGTGCAAGTCAAGCATAAGACAAGCCGGCTGGAAGGTTGTTCTTTACCTTCCGGACGGATTGACTTATACCATAGAGCCGATGGCGCCTGGAGCTGGACGTAGATAGACAAAAACTCGAAGTTATACACAACCTTACAATTTTATAAATTCCTTAACAACCAAAAAAAGCACTAATCATTAGTGCTTTTTGTTAAATAATATTTTCGCTCGGGTCTTCCGACTATGCCGTATTCTAGCTCAGCTTTTGCCAATTCAACAGAAATTAAATACTCTAAATAGCGTCTGGCTGTTGTTCTAGAGGCACCGAGATATTCTCCCACTTCTTCAGCATTCACACCCTTTTTTAGCTGGTTCATAATTTCACGTACTTTTTTCAGGGTTAGTGGATCAATTCCCTTTGGAAGCTCACTTTCAATGGGTGAAGAGATGCTATTACCAATTACCGTATCTACTAATTCTTGATCAAACTCTTGCTGCTGTGTGAAAAGGTTTTTTCGCTTTTTATATTTATCGATCGCATTTGTAAATCTTTCAAGTGTGACAGGTTTAATGATATAATCGAGCACTCCGTTACGAATTGAATCTTCAACTACTTCTTTTTCAGTTGCTGCCGTAATCATGATAATGTCTACTTTAGGGTGATGCCCTCGGATCTCTGGAAGCAGGGAGGTACCTAGCTTATCTGGCATATAGACATCAAGCAACAGGAGGTCAACTTCGTTTTGCTCTAATAATTCGCTTGTCTCCTTTGCATTTAATGCTTTACCAACCACATGGACACCTTTAATTTTACTTAAAAATTGTTCATGTATCGATGCGACTCTAAAATCATCTTCAGCAATCACTACTTTAATCATGCCTCTTCCCTCCTCTTCCTAGGTAAATAAACGGAGAATATAGTGCCTCCGTCTAAAATGTCTTGAATTTCGATCGTTCCACCCAACACATCGACTATCTGTTTTACGATCGCTAAACCATAGCCTCTATCCTTCATACCTTTCGTTGAAAAACCTATACCAAATATTTGCTCAAGTTTTTCAATAGGTATACCTGGGCCATTATCCGTGACTTCAATTATCACATCATCACCAATATCAATTGTAAAGAAGGAAACCTTTTTTATATCATTTTTCTCAACAGCATCAAAGGCATTGTCCACTAAATTTCCAATTACCGTAATAATGTCAGTCGCCGAAATATGGTCTGGCAACGTGTCTATTGAACTATTTTCATCAATTTTAAAATCAATTCTTTTTTCAGAAGCCATTCCTAGTTTCCCTAACAAGATTGCTTGTATTTTCGTATCTAAAATCTGCTCAAACAGTACTTTATGTTGTCTATCAATAATAAATGATTCTTCTTGAATCATTGCAATTGCCTCATTATATTTTCCCAACTGCATCAACCCTGAAAGTACATAGAGCTTGTTAGAGAATTCATGTGTTTGAGCTCTAAGCCCCTCTGAATACTTCTTAACCTCAGTTAATGTAGTAATCATTTTTTTCAATTCCGTTTTATCACGAAAGCTTGAAACAACGCCAACAATCTTGCCCTTTTCTAAAATTGGCGTACGGTTCACGACCACTGTTCGGTTCCTTATCAGCATTTCTCTATCTTTTTGCGGAAGCCCTGTCTTTAGTACTTCATACATTCCAGTATTTGTGAGGACCTGCTCGATTTTTTTATGAGTAACATCTTCTTCAATTCCGATAATGTCCTGTGCTGACTGGTTTATTAAGGTAATCGTCCCTTGTTCATCGATTGCGATAATACCCTCTTTAACGGCAGACAAAATGGCACTTCTTTCCCTATATAATGAGGCGATCTCATAAGGTTCGAGTCCTAAAATAGCTGTTCTAATATTACGAGCTAATAAAACACCGCAAGTAATACCAAATACTAAAACAATCATTGCAGGAACACTCACCTTGATGATCCTGTTAACAATAATCGCCCTTATATCTTCAAGCAAATAACCTACAGAAACAATTCCAATTATTTCGTTATTGTCATTAAAAATCGGCGCTTTACCTCGTAACGCTGGGCCCAATGACCCTTCAGCTTTTGAAATATAATACTGACCATAAATGAGGGCTTGATCATTGTCTCCTCCAACCATCTGCTCACCTAATTTATAGTCATAACGATGTGAGTATCGAACACCATCCTTGTTGCCGACGACAATATACTCTGCTCCAATTTCTTTGCGAATCTTTTGTGCAATTGGCTGAATCGTTTCCGCTGGGTCCTCTAGCTCAAACGCCTTCACAATAGACGGCATTAACGATACTGCTATCGCAACCTGGAGCGCCTGCTTCCCCATATATTCCTCGGTTTGTTTATATTCAAAATAACCATTAATAACAGATATTAAAAGAGTTATAGTAATGATTAGCCCAACTATGAGTCCTACAATCTTCGCTTGAAGTGAAATCGCTTTCTTCTTATTCATGATGCGGATCCCCCCTCAAATGCTGATAGAAGACTTTCTATCAAACTATTACTATACTATATTATCAGAAATTTTGGGTGAGAGGTGGTGATTTGTTGTAAAATTGGAAACTGGAAAAAACGGTACATTTTCATAGTGAATTGTAAAGGTTCACGTATTTTAGGGTAATTAAAATGAAGTTGAGGGAATTGAGAAGTGTTTTATTGCCTCGAGAAAACATAATGATTATATAGTGGAATAGATAAATAGTAATGTTGCTTTAAAACCTACCAGTAAGTCTTATCAGCAATAGACTATTCCCCCTATTCCAACAACCCATACTTCCGCTTAAACCTCGTCAAAATTTTAATCCATACCCCACCAAACACCAATAAAAAAATGACATTGGATACTGAGTGCATAATGTCAAATAACGCACTTCCTGCGAAGTATGATAAAAGTATGTTCGTATCTAATTCACTACCTGATTGGGTAAAAGCAAGTAGGCCCCAAAGGTTCATGATTGCTCCAAATAGGAAGCCCCAGGCAATACCGAAAAGGATTCTACCCCAGGTGACCTGCATAATTTTTCTTTTTCGTAGAAGTCCGGCACTAAATCCGACTAAGCCCCAGGCGACCATTTGCCATGGCGTCCATGGACCTTGTCCTAAAATCATATTAGAAGCAAGTGCAGCGACTGCGCCAATGATGAACCCGCTCCCGGCACCGAATACGAGGCCGGCCATCATGATGATAAAGGTAGTCGGTTGGACGCTTGGAATACTTGCGAATGGAACCCGGCTAACAGTGGCAATTGCTGCTAATACCGCAAGTAATACTAATTCCCTTGCTTCAATTTGTCGTCTTTCAAATCGTGTTACTAAAAGGAGGATAGCGGTCAATGCAACTCCTAGGCTCAAATATAAATAATAGTCTTCCCACCAAACCGATAGAAGCAATAGCGCACCGAGGAGCGAAAGCAAAGAGAACGTTACAAGTTTTTGTTTAGTGAGCATGCTCGCACTGCCTCCTTTAGTGTCACAATGTTGGTGTCAGGCATTAAACGGAATAGTCTCTGAATCATCGTTGTATAAAAGAAATTACCTTTAAAGAAATTTCTTGGTGAGTCTTCTGAGGTGATTTTCCCTTCAAACATCATTCCACATTTTGTTGCGTGCTGGGCTGCAAATTCGACGTCATGTGTTGCCATTAAAATCGTGAGTTCTTCTTCTTTTAGCTTGCCAAGGATCATCACCAAGTTTTCTTTTGAGACAGGATCAAGGCCCTTCGTTGGTTCATCAAGGATTAGAACTACTGGCTTCCTAATTAGCAAACAAGCGAGTGCTGCTTTTTGGAGTTCGCCGCCACTAAGATCATAGGGATGACTCCCCGTTAGATGTAAAATCCCTAATCTATCAAGGATTTGATTAACTTCTGCTCTATCTGTAATTCCCCATTGTTTCATTGTTTCTTGAATTTCTAGCTCGACTGTGTCATGAATAAAAAACAGCTTTGGATTTTGCGGTAAATAGCCGATTTTCCCAGCTATATCTTTGCTTTTCCATGACTTTAAAGGTTTATCGTGAAGGAACACTTGCCCGCGTTGTGGATGGAGAATCCCACACATCACTTTCAGTAAAGTCGATTTCCCCGAACCATTGCCACCTAATAAAGCATATGTTTCTCCTTTTTGGAGTAAAAAATCAACTTCTTTTAAAATGAGGTCGCTCTTTTTGTCATATTGGTAGAATACATTTTTAACCTGCAACAACACTGGTTCATCATTTTCTGCTTTATGAATTTGCTCTGCACCTTGTGAAATTGATAAACTTTGAACAAAGCGCCTTCCCGCTTTTACATTCAAGGGTATTTTTTTACAGCTACCTTCCATGCTCATATAGAAGGAAGGTATACTAGGAACAAACGCAGCTTGTCCTTTTGAACTCCATAGCTTTTCAATCACATCTCGCGGTTCACCTTCATGCTTCACTCTACCATTTTCCAGCATTACTATTTTATCGGCCATTGTAAAAACGTCATCTAACCGGTGTTCGGCAATGATGATCGTCATTCCGAATTCTTCATTTAATCGCATAAGCATGTCTAAAAATTCACGAGCGCTTACTGGGTCAAGCTGTGCAGTTGGTTCATCTAGCAGTAAAAGATCAGGTTGCATTAAAAGCACTGACGCTAGATTAATTTGTTGTTTTTGACCACCAGAAAGCTCATGTGTTTTACGATGTAAGAGGTGAACGGATCCGAAAAAGTGAACCATTTCAGCAACCCTGTTTCTCATTTCATTTGTAGACAATCCACTATTTTCAAGGCCGAAGACAATTTCATGAAGAACTTCATCTGCGACTACTTGATTTTCCGGGTCTTGAAAAACGAAGCCAATATCCATGGAATCCCCATTGACGTGGATATCACCAGTCAATGTACCATGGGGTTGAATTTCTTTTTTTAACAAATGTAAAAGCGTACTTTTCCCGCTACCTGAGGAACCGAAGAGAACGACAAATTGTCCTTTTTCAACTGTTAAAGAAAGATCCAAAAGTGCGGCCTCAGGCGCATCTGGATACGTAAAGGTTAGACTGCTTACTTCAATATGCGCCATCTGAGTTGCCCCCATCCTTCAACTAGTAGTGGAAATAGTAAAAACACTAAATAACCCGAAAGTACAACCATCTCCATGCTTGACATTTTCATAGACTCCATCACAGGATAAATGTTTAAATAGCCAAACCCATTAAATCGTTCAAAAATAACTCCAGCAAAAACAATCACTAGATAAGCAATTGCACTTATATCTGATTTTTTTAGGAGGAAATGTTCGTATGTTGACCGGGCGCCACTACCATATCCTCTTGCTTTCATTGAGTCAGCAGTTTGAATCGCTTCCTCCAGTGAGTAGGTAAGTAAAACCTGTACATAGAGTAAGCCATTTTTCGCCTTATTCTGCCAACGCCCCTGTAAGACTTGGATCCCTTTACTACTTTGAACAGCTGCAATTTCTGCTAACCTTCTTCTCATCAGCGGAATAAAACGAAGCGTTAACATAAGTAGCACGGCAAATTGCGGAAGAAATTTCGAAAAAAGGTATAAAAGTTTATTTGGCGCCATCACCTCGTTGTATGATACAAATAACAAAATGACACTGATGATTGACAAAGCTGTCATTCCACCATATACGACCGCTTCCAATGTGATGCGATGACTAGCAAGTTCAAATAATACATAGCGCCCTCTCTCATTAAAAAGTGGATTTAAAATGAAGATAAATAGTCCACTTGTAATGATCAAAAAAAGCCATCGTTTTAGTCCTTCAAAGCGGTCTTGGACAAAGTTTATCGCTAAAATAGTGAGAAACCCAAGCACCAAAAAGACAGGATGTAAAAGGAGCATGACTAAAGATAGTGCCCCTACATAGTAGATGAAAGTAACAACTGGATGAAAATCACTAAATCGATGGATCATGCGTTGTCCTTTCTATTCTTCCGTATAAACCCAGTCAATTCGGTCTCCATCCTTTACTTGTATGGCATCTGAGCTTTTTGGTAGGTTAGAGCCGTTTGATTTTGCTACCCAGCCACTTTTGACACCATAATCAAATTCATAAATATGATTGATACCTTCTACATATCCCGTTGCTCCGCTACCTCTGTATTCAACCGGTATATCCATTTGGCTCGTTAGTGTTAAGAGAACATCAAGAATTGTATCGCCCACTTTGAAACTCACTTTTGTTTCGCCAACAATTGTTCCGATCTCTTTAGGACCAATGATCGTGATTGTGACTGTTGGCAAAGGTTGCTCGGGTTTTTTCTCTTCCTGTTTTGGAGGAGTTGGTTCTGTTTTTGGCTTTGTTGTTTCTGTTTTTGTTTCGGTTTTTGGTTCGGTTTTTGGTTCGGTTTTTGGTTTAGTTGTTTCAACTTGCTTGGTCTTTTCCTTAGGTGTCGTTTTAGCTTGCTCGGTTGCTGTTTCTTTAGTCGTTTCTGTTTTTGGAACCTCCGACTTTTCGGTTACTGCTTCTTCTGTTTTCACCTCTTGTGTAGCTGATTCAGTGGATGTTGTTTTCTCTTCTTGAACCTGCTCTTCGTCCTGTTCTACCGTTTCTTCCTGTACCACTTCCGGACTTTGAATTTCAGGCTGCGTCGTTTCAGTGCTAGTACCACAGCCACTTATTAATAAAGCAAGCATTAGTGCAAACAAGAGGTTTGTTATATTCTTTAGTTTCATTCTGTGTCCCTCCTACGGTTTTCGCTTTGCATTTACAATGTACCTTTGCGGGGCATCTCCAACAAAATTAAAGGGGTAACAGGTTGTTAACGTTAAAACTTCATTTGGTGCAGTTGACTTTATAACCGTCCGGTCGTCCGCTTCCACAATGAACGTTTTCTCAATTACATACGTAAACGTTCCATAAGGCATTTCAACAGTCAGTTCATCGCCAAGTTTTAATTCGCCTAGCCTTTTAAAAACTGTATCTCTGTGACCCGACAAGACGATTTGATCTTTTTCATTAGGAAATGCTGTACCATCGTAATGTCCTACTCCTTTTTCGAGATCCTCATCAGTTGTGCCCGCAACGATTGGAAATTGTTCAGCAAGAGGTTGCAGGTTTAGGATACCGATTACATCCTCATTTTGGGAAGGGGGTACTTTTTCAAAGCTGACCGGCTGTTCTGCCTTTACAAGTTGTGTTGCTTTTTCAAGTGTTTCGGACTGTATCTTTTTGGAACTATAAATTTGGATTCCTGCGACTGTTATAAAAAAGAACCCTCCAGCCAAAAACAAGAGGGATATTTTTCTTTTCATAGCCATTATGCCTTCTTTCTTCTTTCACTTACAAAAAATACTGCACCGATCATCAAAAGGATGATCCCAACTGTTAAGTAGTTATACATATTTGTTGATGTATTTGGTAGCAATTTACCTTCTTCAGTTGTGGTTGTTTTGGTTTCTTCTTTTTCAACAACTGGAGTACTGTCTGAAACTAATGGTAAGGTATATAATGAGCCTTCACCCTTAACGAATAGCTGGTAGGCAACAAGTGCTTGGAATCCTTGAGCTGTTGTGAACACGTCACTCACATCTCCGCCTTGCCAGTCAAATCCACCATCTGCATTTTGGAAAGTTAGAAGGTAACCGATTAAGCTTCCTGCATCACTCGCGAATAATTCACCATTTGCATCGATTCCTAAAGCTGATAGCGCGATTATAACTTGAGCTGCAGTTGAGCTATTATCAATTTTACCAGCTTGATATTGTGCTGATAAATATTCCACAGCAAGATCAATGTAAATTTGAACTTCTGCTTGATTTTGGTGTGCTGCAAGGGCAGTCAATACCATCGCTGTTGTATCAATATCACTTGTTGCACTTCCATCCCAAGACCAGCCACCATCTTCATTTTGCTTTTCTAGTAAGTGGCTAACTAGCTTTTCACGTGTCCAAGTTGCATTTTCAGGAATCTCAAAATCAGCGCTATCTAACGCAAGTAAGCCATATGCTACTCCGTTTAGGCCTTGCTTCGTAACGTCTCCATTATAGATTGCTTCTACTAGATTGTAGCCTTCAACATTAGTAGGATTACCACCAGCTGCTAAAATTCCTAGTACATAACGCTCTGTATCTGTAATTCTTGAAAATTTACCTTCTTTTTCTTTCACTAGTTTTTGTACAGTTGTTAAGTAACTTGGTGGTACGCTTTTTCCCGCTTTATTTAAAGCGATTGCTTCCCACTCACCTATTTGGTTAGCTAAGACATACTGACTTGCAGTGTCTACCGCTGTTCCAAGTGTTTTCTGATCAAAAGGGATTGCAGGTGTTTCTACTATAATTTCATCGTTTGTTTCTTCTGTCGGTGCTTCCAATGATTCATATTTAAATGTTATTTCATCGCTAGCTTTAAGTTCATAGCTGTCAGCACCTACAGACGCCATTTCACCATTTACATAGAATGCCCAATAGTACGTACCTTCAGCTGCAAGATCGTCAATAGCTGAGATCATCTTCCCATATTGTTCTTCGCTATATTTAATTTTGTCATGTCCTAACACGACTTGTAGAAGTTGAAAAGCAGTTGGATTGTTGATAAATGCGATAGCTGTCGCTTCTTTAACGGTCTTGCCATCTTTTCCAACAACTGTAATTGATGTAGTGTTCTCAACTGGCACCGTCCAATCAATATATTGGAACGTTAGTTGATCATCATCTTGCACAACATAGCTATCTGCACCAACTTGCGCTGATACTCCGTTAATATAAAAGGCCCAGTAAAAATTACCTTCTGCAGTTAGGCCTTTAATGCCATTAATCATTTTTCCATATTGACCGTCAGTGTACTCGATACTATCTTCACCCACAGCTTTAACAAGTACATCAAAAGCCGTTTGATTTTCTGCGTCTTTGACGACTGTCAGGTCAAGTAATGTCCCTACTTCTGCATTACCGATTATCGTAATTGTTTCTTCTTGCTCTGCAGCTAACGCTTGTGTTTGGAATCCACCAACAAATAGTGCAAACACCAACAGTAATGAACTGAGTGCACGTAAATTTCGTTTCAACATTTGTAACTCTCCCCATTCATCATATTTTGGCATAAAGTGAACCTTCAATCAGTGGGGGCTTTTTCCCACTGATTGTTAGTTGAACTTATCGGACCTTTAGGGGCAGTTGATCCCACACCTAACCTCCCTCGAATTCTCCAAGTTTTGAGGTGGGGAGATTACTGCCCCTTAAGAGTGGGATAAAAAAAATCCCCTATGGAGGAGATTATGTAGAGTTAAGCGGAATACGAAAGGATCGCTCCGTCTTAACACCCTCCTATCCGCGTAGGTTAATGGTGCAATAAAAACAGGCAGGTTTCCTGGCTCATGATCATTGCTCCCTATGTCTTCCCATCCGGATGGACAGTGACGTAATATAGGTCGCTCTCATTTACAGTGGCGGGACCGCGTTGGACTTTAACCAACTTCCCTATTAAGCTAATAATCTATTTTTATTCGAATAGACGATTAGCACCTGTTTTTTGCCGATTCAGTTTTCTTATGTCGAAATCTATTATACAAAGAATGGACGGGTTTGTATAGGGTTTTGATTTGTGTGTTGGTTTATTTGGGTTGTGTCTTCCTTAAGGAGTTGAACTCTATCCTACGTGTAGAATACTATCAGACTGATAAACAAAATGATAGATACTAGAATGAGTAGTTTAATTTTCATAGATTGGCTCCTAGAATGTGGATAATTTAAAAGTAGAGGATTTATGTGGATTCAGCAAGGTGACGATTGGTTTTAAGCTTAGTTTATAGGTTGTGCACGTATTTAGTGGATTTTCGCACGTATTTTACTAAATCACGCTCGTAAACGTCAAAATCCGCACGTAAAAGTTGAGATTCTGCACATAAATCGATATATCTAGCACATATTACCAATTAAAAGGAGAATATATATTGTAATTTATGCGGTCAACTCATAGAAAATGGTGCAAGGGACCCATGCCTGACACCTAATTACTCAGTATCGCCTTAGAAAACTCACTAAAATCAACCGTGTTTTTTTAATCTCAGGAACTTCACTTAATGGACTTAAATATTGTTCAACTAACTCCCCACCAGTGGGTAGGTCATTTTTATTTGGTTCAGCCCAGTCGTTATTTTCTAATAATTGCTTTGTTGCTTTATCAATGTTGTATTCCCACGGTGAAAACATACTTCATACCTCATAGTACGAACAAACAGTAAAAAAATAAAAGTAGGCTCTTTTCGTAAATACGGCAATGTCATTGATTATAAAAAAACGATAGGTCATGTTCGTGTGACTAGCTGTAAGATCAGTGATTTTGACTTGTTGATTTAAGTAGCCTAACTACGTAATAATAAACCAAAGTAGTTAGCATTGTGGAATAATTTATTGTTATCTTTTCAACTTATAAGCCCTACGTTCCGCATATTCTGAACAAGGAAGGCAGACTTGGAGCGTAGTGCCCTTGTCATCTACATATTTCCGTAAAGGACTTACCTTTCGCTTGCAAATTGTACATTTTTTGTTAAAGAAATTGAATAATCCCATTTTCCCACTCCTTTGTCCCTTAGTATATAACCTATTCTATTAATCTTCAAAAAAATGGTGTCAGCTCGCATGCTGGCACCAAAAAAATTCTATATTTACTCCGACAATCTTTGAATCGTCTTCGCTAATAACAAAGTCCGCTCAGTCAGAGTCGGGATTTCTAAGTATTCATTTTCACTGTGCGCGTTACCTCCAACAGGACCTAGTCCGTCTACGGTTGCTACACCTGTGGCTGAGGTAAAGGACGCATCTGATCCACCCCCGGTTGCAGTATCAAACACCTTGATCCCGATTTCTTTCCCAACTTCTTCAATAACATGGAGCAATGACTTTGTCTGCTCATTTTTTTCCATTGGTGGGCGACTGATATTTCCTTCTAATGTGATTTTCGTGCCTGACACCTCGGACGTTGCACAGATTTGTTCAATTTTATCTTTTAGAAATTGTGCTTGGGCCATTTCGGATATACGAATATCGACATGGGCAACTGCACTTGGTGAAACGGTGTTAACCGATGAGCCACCTTCAATCAGACCAACATTGACACTGATACCTTTTTCATGATCAGTCAGACTGTGTAGTTGGATGATTTTATGTGCTAATTCTTCAATTGCACTTCTTCCATTTTGAGGCTCGATTCCTGAATGTGCTGCTTTTCCTTTGACGATTAACGTATAGCGACCACCACCGCGTCTTGAGGAAACAAGTGAACCATCTTTTCGTGCAGGTTCCATAATGAGTGCGTATTCTTTACCTTTTGAATTTTTTTCTATAATTGCACGGGAGGTTTTCGAACCTATTTCTTCATCACTATTTAGAATGACTTGGACATTTTCGTAACTCTTGATTCCCGCTTGCTGTAACGCCTTTAGTGCATACAAAAGTTCTACATGACTTGATTTCATATCCACTACACCAGGTCCATATGCACGATCACCTTCTATTCTAAATGGTCTTTCTGCTACCGTTCCTTTAGGAAATACTGTATCCATATGGGCAACAAGGATAATTTTTGGATTTTTTGCATCTTTATGCTGAATGACTAAGTTATTTCCAAATTCTTTTTCTTCCTTTACTTCAACAATAAAACCGAGTTCTTCGTATTTTTCCTTTAAAATCGAACCGACCTTATCGATGCCCTCTTTATGATATGACCCACTGTCTATATTTACTAGCTGCTCAATTAATTTAAGCATTTCCTCTTGCTTACCATGCAAAAACGTATTCACTTCTGACCACTCCTGATTTATTATTACGAAAATGCAGGGCGCCCGCCTAGAGGAACGTCGATTAAGACCCGCCACGTCCTGTGGCGAACATCGACATCAGCACATCCTTTGCAAGTCAAGCATAAGACGAGCCCTTCAGAAGGCGTCTTTTTGCCTTCGGAAGGGATTGTCTGAAATGCGTAAGCGCCTTGGTAAGAAACGAGAAAACTGGAGACTCCGACGAAAGAAGCGTTCTTTGCTTCTGTAGGAGGAGTTGAAGTTTCTCGAGTTTCTATGCGCTGAAGCTAGACAAGCTTATGACCTCAGGTCCGATGGCGCCCGGTGCTAGACACCAAAAACTAAGTTCAAACCTTCTATACTTTACTCTATTATATGTCTTGTAATATCCCATGACCTTCCTTAAGAGGAAAATGACATGCTACAAAATGTTCTGTATTTTCTTCAATAAGCTCTGGGACATCTATTTTACATTTATCCTGAGCATACGCACATCTCGTATGAAAGCGGCAACCAGATGGGGGATTCGCAGGACTCGGTATATCACCTTCTAAAATAATACGGTTCTTCTTATCTCTTAAAAATGGATCTGCAAGTGGCACTGCAGAAAGTAAGCCTTCTGTATATGGATGTAACGGCTGATCAAATAACTTTTCCTTTGTCGTAATTTCAACAATTTTCCCAAGATACATAACGGCAATTCGATCACTGATATGCTTAACAGCAGGTAAACCATGTCCGATAAAAATGAAGGTTAAGTTAAATTCCTTTTGAAGCCTTGCCATCAGGTTTAGAATTTGTGATTGAATCGATACATCTAAAGCCGAGACTGGTTCATCACAAATAACTAGCTTTGGCTTTAATGCAATTGCCCGTGCAATCCCAATTCTTTGTCGTTGCCCTCCACTAAACTCATGTGGAAACCGCCGCGCATATGAACGATCCAATCCAACGACATCCATTAGTTCATAGACTTGTTCCTCTAACTCCTTCTTCTTTACCTGGCGGTGTGTAATTAAAGGTTCGGCAATAATATCAAACACACGCATTCTTGGATTTAACGATGAAAAAGGATCCTGGAAAATCATTTGAATTTCTGAGCGTTTCTTACGTAATTCTTCAGCTGAAAGCGAACTTAGTTCCACACCTTCAAAGATAATTTCTCCCTCTGTTTTATCAAGTAGATGCATAATAAGATTACCTGTCGTTGATTTTCCACAACCAGATTCACCAACAATACCGAGTGTTTCGCCCTGTTTCACTCTAAAGTCAATTCCGTCTACAGCGCGTAAATATTGTTTCTTTCTTTTAAAAAGACCTTCAGAAACATCAAAGTATTTTTTCAAGCCTTTTACTTCTAATAGATACTTTGCTTGTACTTTCGTTTCTGCCATGTTAGATTGCCACCTCTCCCTCTTCATGTAACCAGCAACGAACTTTATGATCTGTTGCTAACTCTTGTAGCTCAGGTAGCTGATGTTTACATTTTTCTAATGCAAAAGGGCAACGCGGCTGAAAACGGCAGCCTTGTGGCATAGTAGCAGGACTAGGAACTGTCCCTTCGATCGATTGTAGTTCATCCTTTATTTCGTGAATTTTAGGTGTACTATCTAGCAATCCTTTTGTATAAGGATGCTTTGGATTTTTAAAAAGAGTGAACACATCGGTATGCTCAACGACTTGGCCGGCATACATAACGATAACCGTGTCAACCATTTCAGCCACTACCCCTAAATCATGAGTAATTAGCATGATTGAGGTATTATATTCACGCGTTAACTCTTTCATTAATTCTAAAATTTGAGCTTGAATAGTTACATCAAGGGCTGTCGTAGGTTCATCAGCAATTAATAGCTTCGGATTACAAGAAAGCGCCATCGCTATCATTACTCTCTGTCTCATCCCACCACTTAATAAATGAGGGTGTGAGGAATAAACTTTTTCAGCTCTCGGTATGCCTACCTTTTTTAACATTTCAATACTCTTCACTTTTGCTTCTTCTTTGGAAACCTTTTGGTGCAATTTAATAGCTTCCGATATTTGGTTTCCGACTGTAAATAGTGGATTAAGCGAGGTTAGAGGTTCTTGAAAAATCATCGCAATGTCATTCCCACGTAATTTCCGCATATCTTTCTTAGATAGTTTGGTTAAATCTCTACCTTCAAAAACGACCTCTCCACCTTCTATCTTCCCTGGAGCACCTACTAATCCCATGATAGATAAGGATGTAACACTTTTTCCACAGCCTGATTCACCAACAACCGCAATCGTTTCTCCCTTTCGAACCGTAAAGGAGACACCATCAACAGATGGAATCACTCCTGCTTCTGTATGAAAATGAGTTTGTAAGTTTTTTACTTCTAGTAAATTTTCAATCGCCATTGTTTTAACCCCCTCCTACTTCCGACTTACAGAACGCGGATCCAGCACATCACGGAGCCAGTCACCTAAAAAGATAATTCCTAAAACAGTAATGGTAATCGCAATTCCAGGGAATGTTGCAAGCCACCAGCTAGTTGCTAAATAATCTCTTCCATCACTTAAAATACCCCCCCACGAAATGGTCGGAGGTTGAAAGGGGTTTTATAATATGAAACTCTTTATAATGGTGCTAGAAGATGAGGAATAGTTAGTTTTTTAATATAGCAATGAAATAACATTCACATAAATGTATAAATTTCTATTTCCGAAATAAAAAAAGCGCAGGGCGCCCGCCTATCGGCGCGTCGATTAAAACCCGCCACGTCCTGTGGCGAACATCGACATCAGCACATCCTGTGCAAGTCAAGCATAAGACGAGCCCTGACTGAAGGCGTTTTTGCCTTCGGGAAGGGATTGGCTTACCTCAGGTCCGATGGCGCCCGGAGCTAGACACTAAAACTAGGTTCAAATTTTTATACTTTCTTATCTTTTAAAAAAAGATGCCAGTTCACAACTGACACCTTGGTGTATTGTATTTATACCCCTGTATTCATCCCATGTTCCTTCACATACCGATTCCAATCATGTTCTTTACATTCTGAACTACATGAACGAAGATGTTCATGCTCGCAATCTTCACACATGATTATGTGTTTGTTACATTCAGGATTTCCACACTTAACAATTCGTTCTTCAGGTTCTCCACAGTAATAGCATTCCCCTACCACTTTTGCCTCATCTGTGCGGTTCACTGGTACTGAGATCCGGTCATCAAATACATACATTTTCCCGTCCCATAAGCGACCCTTTACTTCTTCATCATATCCGTAGCTGATAATCCCACCTTCAAGCTGTGATACATCTTTGAAGCCCTCTTCAACTAAGAAGCCTGAGAATTTCTCACACCGAATTCCACCTGTACAATATGTTAATACTTTCTTATCCTTGTATTGACTGAAATTTTTTCGAATCCAGTCTGGTAATTCACGGAAGGTTTCAATATCAGGACGGATTGCATTACGGAAATGCCCAAGATCATATTCGTAGGTGTTGCGAGCATCCAATATCACGACATCATCATCTTGCATTGCCTCGTAAAAATCTTTAGGCTTAAGATGTTTACCCGTAACCTGATGGGGATTTACATCATCCTCTAAACTTAAATGAACAATTTCAGGTTTAACCTTCACTTTCATTTTTCTAAAGGCATGTCCTTGAGATTCTTCTATTTTAAAAACTATATCAAAAAATCGGGGATCCTTTCGCATAGCCTGCATATATTGCTCTGTTTGCTCTGGAGTTCCTGAAACTGTTCCATTAATTCCTTCATGTGCGATAAGAATACGACCCATTAGGCCAATCTCATCACAAAGTGCCTTTTGTTCGTCTCTAAAAGTCTCTGGGTCCTCGATTGGCACATATTTATAATAAAGTAATACTTGATAATTCATCTATATCACACCTATCTACCTTTATTCCTTTTCTATAATATCAAAAATGCAAAAAAAAGAAACATCTATGCACTGGTAATAATAGTAACTAAGATGAAAAGATACTATACTCCATTTTTAATGTAGTAGTTCTTCGTTACATGATTCATTCATACTTTTCTATGTAAATACAAAAGCTAGAAGGAAATGGCTTATGACCTCAGGTCCGATGTCGCTGGAGCTAGACGTAGATAGACAAAAACTCGAAGTTATACACAACCTTACAATTTTATAAATTCCTTAACATAACTAAAGGTGCCAAGCGACTGCCTGACACCTTACTTTTATCTCCAAACATTATATATAGCCCATAGTCCCGAAGTTACTTGCTTCAATTACCTCAAGATATTCTGCTTATTTCTAATTTCTGTCGCCTCATTTATTGTATGGTTGATTAATTCTTCAACCGTCTGATTTTTTGCTAATGTTAGGGTCTGACCTGTCCAAAGTGACATGAATTCTGGATTCTCCTGAGCAGCCGATGCTTTTCTAATCGCAGAAGTTAGCGTATTTTGCACTGGGAAAGGGAGAATCTGATCCTGATAGCTTTCCATTTCTGAGATAAATTGATTCTTTATACCTCTTGCCCATTTTCCTGAAAAAGCTCGTGTCATAACTGTTTCATCCTCATTAGCATGAAGAATTGCTTTTTTATAAATAGGATGTGCCCCACTTTCAACACAAGTTAGGAATACTGTTCCCATTTGCACAGCCCCAGCACCTAAACAAAGCGATGCCATAAGACCTCTTCCATCCATTATCCCACCCGCTGCAACAACGGGTATCGATACTTTATCGACAACCTGTGGAATGAGTGACATTAACCCGATTACTTGATCACGATTTTCGTCAGCAAATGTACCGCGATGACCTCCAGCTTCGCTACCCTGTACTGTGATTAGATCCATTCCAGCACTTTCATTTTGAATTGCTTCATTTGTAGTAGTAGCTGTTCCAATTGAAACAATTTGGTGTTTTTTCAACTCATCGATAATCTCTTTCGATGGGACACCAAAGGTAAAGGAACAAACAGATACATTTTCTTCCAAAATTACTTCAAGTTGTTTATTAAATGTATCGAGATCCTTTCCATAATTAGAAATCGCAGGAATTTCACCGACTACACCTAACTCTGAACGAAATGTTTGTAAACTAGCAAACCCCATATCTACTTCAACTTTAGATACCTTATAATCAGTTGGAACAAACAAATTTACCCCGAAACTATTCTTTGTCAGCGTCTTGATTTCTCT
This sequence comes from Cytobacillus sp. S13-E01, assembly GCF_029193815.1. Classification (GTDB taxonomy): domain Bacteria; phylum Bacillota; class Bacilli; order Bacillales; family Bacillaceae_L; genus Bacillus_BV. The sequence continues at coordinate 67,440 of NZ_JARFVC010000004.1, read as the reverse complement.
TATTTGTTCACGTAACTGATTTGGACTCATATATCCAGCACCAATCATCCCTAACCCACCAGAATTAGCAACAGCTGCAACTAACCTTGAAGTTGTTATCCCCCCAGCCATTGGAGCCTGGATGATTGGATATGTAATTTGTAGTAGGTTGGTTACTTTGTTATTCCACATTTGTATTCACCTCAGTTCCACTTCATCTATATACCATTATATTCCTATTAATTTAACTATAAAGCAAGGGGAAAAATTTTGCAGGTGCCTGTCAATCTTTCGACATCTTCTATGAACCTGTCGAATTTAATTTAATCTCATTACAACGAATCATTTGTTAGGGTAGGACAAATATTTCAAAGGTTGGACCCGTAGTCTGACGGAATGAGATATAATATGATGCAATATTGTTTAGCATAGTAATCCAAGCATTGATACATACTAAAATGAAATATTTATATATGGTATCCCCAGACCTTACTGTTTCCGGAGAAACAAAAATTATAATTATATTTAGTTTTAACGTAGGAGTAGTGAGTTATGAAAAAGAAAATACTACTAATCTCTGCCAGTATGCTGATTGCACTAATACTGTTTGTCGTTGGACTTTCCATGTACTTGTATTTCTCGGTTTCAAACACGGTTGACGTAGTTATGCACGAAGAAGTAGACCGAACAAATGAAAAACGTCCGATAGACATGAAAAAGAAAGATCCCTTAGCATTTCTTATCCTCGGTACTGACGAGCGAGGTAATGAGCGAGGACGGACAGATACGATTATTATAGTTACTGTCAATCCCACAAACAATTCAATGAAAATGGTAAGTATACCAAGAGACACAAGGACTATGATCGTTGGTCGTGGAAATCAAGATAAAATCAATCATGCCCATGCGTTCGGTGGTGTTCCAATGACAATTGCAACTGTAGAACAATTTCTAGACATTCCTATAGACTACTATATAAAGGTTAATATGGAAGGCTTCAAGGATATTGTTGATGCCGTTGGTGGAGTAACTGTAAATAATCGTTTTGAATTTACACAGAGCAACATAACTTTTCCAGATGGAGTACAACGACTTAATGGTAAGGAAGCCCTTGCCTATGTTCGAATGAGAAAAAAAGATCCACGTGGAGATATCGGACGAAATGATCGCCAGCGTGAAGTAATTAAAGCTATTATTAAAGAAGGAGCTAAAATTTCCTCCATTACAAAGATTAACACTATTCTAAATGCGATTGGTCAAAACATTCGCACGGATATTAGTTTCGATGAAATGAAAAACTTACAAGCAAACTATAGTGGTGTTGATGATAATACTGAATCCATTGAAATAAACGGTACAGGAACAACAATTAATGGAGTTTGGTATTTACAAGTGCCGGAGGAAGAGCGGTTAAGAATATCAAATAAATTAAAAGATCAACTGAATTTATAAAGAAACGAGGTTCTAGGCGATGGTATAAACATGGTCAATTGTTTCAAGAGAGTCTACCAATGAAAGAGGTTCGTAAATAACCCTAGCTATGTCCTTAATATCACTTGGATTAGATACACGTGTTCTTTTTCCTGCTAATATATCAGGATGTTTATAAATAATTTCACCCTTTGGATGTTCACGGTATGCTAATTGTACTAATTCATTATTCGACCATCGTCTATTGCTCCCCATAAGAATGGAAGCATCATCTTCAACCTGTCCAATCACTAGCACTCAATACGCTTGCTTTTCCACATACATATCTTTAGTTTTTTTCTACTTACATGGTTATATTTACTTACATCAAGTTTTTAAAATTGCTCTATTGCCTTATTTGCTTGAACCGTTAAAGAGGGGTTTTGGCCAAAATTATACGTGTTGAGAAGATGCTCTAGATCGCTCGGTTTCGTAGAACTCTCGCTGGTTTTGAAGCATTAATTAGAGGGATACCTGTTACAACAATGGGGGTACCTTTTTATTCAGGATGGGGATTAACGCATGATCGGCAGCCAGTTGGTCGTAGAGTATGCAGTTTGTCTATTAATGAATTGTTTGCTGCGCTTATATCCTATTCCCTAGGTATATTGACCCGTATACATATGAGCCTCTGACGTTAGACGAAACGATGGTACGCATAATACAATCGCCTTTTTACATATTTCCCTTACTTGCTGGTTGCTGTGAGATACAAAGATTATCGTTTTATTTTGCAAATATGTTTCAATTGCATTCATGGCCTTTTTCCTAAATCTCGCATCACCAACTGCTAAAACTTCTTCTAATAAAATAATATCTGAGTCCACATGAATGGCAATCGCAAACCCCAACCTAACTTTCATTCCTGATGAATAGTGTTTAATTGGGGAATCAATATAGCCTTCTAGTTCTGCGAATGCGATAATGTCATCCATAAGTGCGTCAATTTCCTTTTCTTTCAATCCCAGGACGACCCCATTAATATAGATATTTTCTCTTCCTGTCATCTCTTTATGAAATCCTGCTCCAAGTTCTATTAAGCCACCTATTCTTCCTCTTACTTCTACCGATCCCTCTGTCGGTGCTGTTACACCTAAAATAACCTTTAGCAACGTGCTTTTTCCCGATCCGTTCCCACCAAGTATTGCAACAGTCTCACCTTTTTGGATTGTCAGTGAAATATCTCTTAATGACCAGTATCCTTCCGCTTTTTGACGGTTTAATAATTTATTTTTAATATCAAATAAACTACTTGCACTCTTGGAATAATGTTTTCCAACATGATTTAGTTTGATTAAACAATCGTTTCCCATTGTGATTCACTCTTTTCTTACACTACATCAGCGAAGTTCTTTTCTAGTTTCATAAAGGTTATCCAGCCAATGATTAATACAAAAATGCTAAATAGTAATGAGTATAAAAGAAATACCCAATTTGGTGGTTGATTATGTAAAATTGTTCTTCGATAACCATCAAGAAAAAAAATGTGGCAAGTCCTAATAAAGATATAACAAAGTTCATCGACCCAGAAAATAGTTTTATTAATACTAAAACGGGCCTGTAGAAGTTCAGTTCTGTAGCTGCATCTCTTTGCCAACTACTTTTTAAATCAGTTCACAGGCTAATTCGCGATGACTCCATTTTCGTCAATCACTGGGTGGTGTAATTTGGAATATATTATTTTATTGGTACAGATGAAGAGAAAGTAACGTTACCTAGGATTATAGAAGACAGGGCTGACGAAGATGTTTAGCAGAACAACATCAAATAATTTGTTAAAATAAACTATGTATAACATTCATAAAACAAAAAATGGAACAATAGTTTCCTATTATCCCACTTTATCTATAATATTAATTTTAAGGAATGATTACATTTTCAGCATGTAATCAATTGCAGCTCTTTCATGATAGGAAGCTTTTGATTCTAGTAGCGATTTAACACTTTCATTTAAGCAGTCATTAAATAGAACCTGATTTTGCTTCCATTGTGTATAATGCCAATAGTACTTTACTCGGTAAATAGTCTTTAACACATAAAATCCCCCTCGAAAAAATATTCATAAATCGACGAGTCGTATTCGGAAACTGGCTGGCATAGTCAATGACATTAGCCCCTATAGTTTTGCGTCACCATTTTTCAATGGTTTTGCCGTTTCGTACAATTTATGTTGTTTAATTAAGTATATAGTAACTATGATTCTTCCGAAAAGGGTCTTTTTAACTATATGTATATATAACTTTTAAGTTATTTTTAACTGATAGATAGCACAAACAACTAATTCAAAATAATCTAATTGTTGTTACTATGACAGACAACAGCTTATCACTTGATGTTCTCTTTACTGAATCATTGAAGATACACTGAATATAACTAATCGTAAATGGGTATAAATAGAAAAAGTGACTTAAATCTAATCACGGTTATCTATAAGTGAAAGTGATGGTGTCGGCAATGGAGAATACTCGTTTTTTTATTGGAATGATATGGGGAGTAAGTTTAAGTATCCCCTTGTGGATAGCCGCTATTGGCTGGTTATATATTTTTATTCGAGTTTTTTCATGAGATAATCGAGTTAATGGAAATTCGTAATATATCCCTCCAAAACCACAAGTGAATCATAAAATATTATGTGGTATTGGGACGTAAATATTGGTTCAGATAGAATTTTCGACATCTTCAGAATTTTCGACATCTTCATAGAAGATGTCGAATAATAAATAGCAACTGCTCTCAAAATAATTTCTAGTATGACCTTGTTTCGCCAATCAGTTTCGCTAGTTTAATATTAGCCACCGCAAGCTCAGCTAACGTCACTTCATGTGATGGGTTAAATAATTTGTATTTTACATTGAATAATCCTAATTGATTTGCTAAAGCAACATAACCAGTGTATTTTTTCTGAATAAGATCTGAGTCTTTAAATGATAGTGTATAGATATCACTATGTTTTGCAGCTAAGTCTAAGCCAAGTGCTCGAATATACCAATAAGCAAGCTCCTCATTTGAAATGTTTTCATCTACTGAAAAAGTATCTTGCTCGGTATCGATAATTTTTTGCTGTGCTGCTAATTCAATGACTGAATAGTATTCATGATCTTTGTCGATATTCGAGAACGTTTCCTTGTCTTGGTATTCTACTCGCTCAAGCTCGTAGTAATTTGCAATTGATTTCATCAGAACATCAAGTGCTTCACCTTTCGTCAGTGGTGCATCCGCATTAAATGTGTCTGGGTCATCTACTTTAATAATCCCTGCTTTAATGAGATAGTTTAATTCTTGTTCAGCAGTTGGATGTGATATTTCCACACTCGTTCCTGGGTCTACTGTATAATAACTCTGACTTTCCCATTCTCCAGTAATCGCATTGTAATAATGAAATTGATTAGCAAATTCACGGAAATAAACTAATGAATAGTGATTTTTTTCGTAATCTACTTTTGTATAAGCTAGTTTTGCATCAAGTTGATCTAAGTAATCCTGCAATGCTTTTTCTTTAGCAACTGCTTTATCTATGCTTGGCCATTCTTTTACTACTGGTGATTGAACACTGTAACGTCTTAGTGAGCCATCTTTTTTTATCGATACCTGAATAGAGTCACCTGATACGATAATTCCATTTTTCACTCTTGGGAATGTTAAAAATGTCTCATCTCGATCTTGTTCAAGTTTATTTAATTCATTATTAATAGGATATGAATATTCATGCATAATCGATGGTGAAAATTCTTTAATTTTTTCTAGAGCTTTAGCAACTGCTTGAGTATATGTTAGCCCAGCTTTGTCTTTGTCTGAAGGATCGTATCCAAAAACATCATCTGAAATATCATAAAAACTAATTACTTCACCTGTATTCTTATCAATCTCGATACTAGCACCATTTCCTGAGTTTCTGCTTTCATACATATAAACTACGGAATAAATGGACCTCCCTAAATAATCATTTTCTTGTTCTGATACTTCTTGAATCCGTAGTTTGATGTCATCATTACCCGGCCTTAATAGCTTTTTAGCAATCTCTTTTGCATCATTTTCCGTTATCGGTTTAGCAGTAGTGTTAATAGGTTTGTTTGTTAACATTTTAATATTATTCAATTGTGGTAGTTTGTCCGTAAACTCACGACCAACCAACCACTTACCATCTTTTGCATGAATGGCATTGACTTGAGTCTCCACCCCATACACTAACTTCACCTGTGTTTCTTCACCACGATAATCATAATTCACCATATATTGTAATGTTACATCAAGGTCAGCCTTTAATTTCTTCAGTGCAGATTCTGCATTTAAAATAGGATTATTCTCATCATATGTTGCTTTGCTCTTTTGAAAGTCTCCGCTATAAACTTCTGTGATTTCACCATTTCCTAGGACGGTCACATTCGTACTTTGCCCCATAACAGGTATATCATTTTCAAGTCTTTCAAATTGGAAGCGATAACTGATGGGTTCTGTTAGATTCATAGGTATCGGATAATAATTTAGGTCATCACTATTTAACTGGTAGGAAAGGTTTGGATATTGGCTATCTAAAAATTCCTTTGCAATCTCAAGTGCCTTCTTTTCTGTTACTTTTGCGGGAAAAATAGCATCTTTATAATCTAAAGGTGAATAATAGAATGATTGGAGTTCTAGCTCTTCTCCAACAAATTCAATTCCACCATAGACTTGTTTACCATCATAATCTTTATTAAATGAGAGGTTATAGCGGATAATACTCTCGTCATCTTCACTATAACGATGACCCGTGTTGAAGTAGAAATCCTTACTCGATAGAAAATCAAACCTACCTGGGAAAAGCTGTTTTAATTTTTTTATGAGAGTCTCTTTATTAACCTCTGAATCTACACTAGCAATTGTAATAATTTGCTTCTCTTTATTTTGATTAGGTAAATCACTTGCGCTCACTTGTGATGAAAAGACACTTAAAGATAATGCAGCAGACAATGATAGAACTCCAACTTTTTTTAATTTCAAAAAATGATCCCCCTTGCTATTTTGATTTTACAATTAAATGGTAACACACTTCTACCAAATTAAACCAATACCTATCTATCTATCTTTTTACTTAATTTGATCTAGGTCAAATTAACTAGTAATCTGGTAATAGGATAGGGTAAATTGGCTTGTACACATATAAACGTATGCTGTTGGTGGTTAGAATATGCTGAATTATTCCCATTACATTGGGGAACCTGCTGTGAAACAAGATTATTCAGATCCGATAGGCCCGGAGCTAGACACCAAAACTCTGTAAAAACTTTTATGCATTCTTATCACTTAAGAAAAGCGCAGGGCGCCCGCCTATCGGCGACCAGCATAAGCCAATCCGTCCGGAAGGTTGTTCTTTAACCTTCCGGACGGATTGGCTTATGACCTCAGGTCCGATGGCGCCCGGAGCTAGACACTATAACTAGGTACAAACTTTTATACTTTCTTATCACTTAAAAAAAGAGTAGCACAAGGCCACTCTCTCTCTGTCAATCTATATATCAGATTATAAAATGTGGAACAACGCTATGAAACATGAATATTCGGGCGGTGACAGGCACCTAATACAAAATCCGATATAAAAACGCTGCAAATTGTGCTCGACTAACTGCATCATTTGGAAGGTATTTGGATACATTCGTAATTCCATGTTGCTTTAGAATTTTTACGTCTGCTTTATGTGTATCAGAAATACTATCCATATCTGTTACCGTTACATTTTCACCATTATCCTTAAGTTCAAATGCACGAACTAATATCGTTGCCATTTGTTCTCGCGTAAGGGTATCACTTGCTCCAAAGGTTCCATCTGTGTTACCCGTGAAAATACCTACAGCCTTTAGTGAAGCTGCAAATGGTGCATAGTGACTAGTTACTGGAACATCCTTAAATGGCGCACTCTTTAGTTCGTTAGAAACCTCTAAATTCAGTGCTTTTGCTAATAGTTCAGCAGCTTGTCCACGGTTCAATAAAGTATTAGGTTTAAACGTGCCATCTGCATAACCATTTATAATTCCATCAAGGCTAAGTGCTTCAATTTCATCATTTGCCCAGAAACTATCATTTACATCTGAGAACTTCTTCTTGTTTACATTCTTAATCGATGATGCAAATACACTATTAGCTAATAAACGATAGCTATTTTGTGTATGGCCTCTAAATGCCAAGTCATTTGCAAAAATAGTCATTGTTGTATTGTCTAAAGTTGTAGTAAATGCAAGAGTTTGCCCTTTAGCAGCCTCATGTCCTGGCCACCAGCCAGCAACATAAAAATCATCTTCTTCTGAAATTGTTGCAAGTACTTCTGCTCCTTGTGGAACTTTCGTAATCCACGAGCCTGACGCTGTATATAGTAACTCATTTTCAGCATAACCAGAGGTTAATAGATGATCATTCACATTAGCTTTTAATAGTCCTTCATGTGATAGCTTAGTAGTTTGATAGTCAAAACCTTGAAGTAGTCCTGCCTTTTTGACACCAGCAAGGGCTCGACCACCAATTCCTATATAGGTTTTACCAGCTAAACTTTCAGGGGTAAGTGCTCCTGAATCATCAATAATGACATCTGCGCTTCCTTGGTCAACTAAAGTGAATCCAAGCTCAAGCAATGAGAATTTACTTTGATTTGAACCTATTACAGCTACTTTAGGTTGTTTAAGTCTTACTGTTTTAGGTGTTTTAGTTACTGGTGTTGCATCAAATACATACTCATCAACATAAGCCAGTAAATCCTTTGTTTTAACAACAAAATCACCTTTATTACTACCTTCTAAAACCGTATCAACCTGTTTACCCTTTGCTAGTAGATCATTTACGATCTTGACTACATCATTATTTGAATTAGCAATGATTTGCTTTGGTGCTGATGTGTCAAGCGAGATCGCTACTTTAGTAACCGAATTTACTTCTGTCGTCTTATTTGTAAATGCATCCTTCACACGTACCTCTGGTGCATCAAATCCTCTAAGTGCGGGGAAGTTGACAACGACTGGATCATACATTGCATCCCAATCCGAAACATCATCACCCTTGTAAAGCATCGCATTTGCAAGTCCACGTTTCGCTTGTTTCATAGGAACGATATACGTGCCTGCTGAATATGTGACCCCAGCAACGGTTACTACTTTTGTTGTTTTTTCAACTTTAATCCCATTTCTGATTAAATACTCAACCATATTTGTTGCTTCTAAAGCATTCTTTTGGTTTTTATCAACCGGAATGACATAGTATTCTGGGAAGAAGTTTTCATTATCACCACGGACACGACCTATTTCTTCTCCTGCCTGGTTAATATAGAATTCGTCTACTGCACGATTGTCTTCACCATCTACCCCACGTTTGAATAGTTCAAGCTGGCTTTTAAATAATTGATCCTTATTTTCTACTACAAAGTTTGCAGCCCCTAGACCTGCATAGACTAACGCATTTAAGGAATCCTGACTTAAAGTAGGTGCTTCAATTGTATGACCAAGTGAACCCTGTAGCATTGCAAAAATAGCTGTATAAGCTGGAGTCATATCATCCCAGCCATTGCCGTAGTCGAGCGCCGGAATGACATAAGATTCTAAATTTGAATTCGCAACTCCTGCTCGACCCATAGCATTTGCTTGGTCTAGCATATTATTAATTAGTAGATCATATTCAAAGTTTGGGTTATGTGGCGGTGTTGCAGGCTCAATTAAAAATCCTTTAACATAACCATGCCCATCAAGGAAAGAAAGTGGCGTCCATTTAGCCAGTTCTTCATTAACCGTAATTGTTTCAACCTGTGTTTGATATGCATTATCACGGTTTAAATCAAACCCATTTGCATTAGTTCGTGTATTTGCAGCACGTCCATCAGGATTATGGGTAAAATTAAATAAGAATATAACATTATCCAATACTTCATCAACATTAAGTGTGACTGTCGATTCAGTACCATTTTCATCTGTTGTCTTAAATGTAATTTCATCTTCAAGCGCAAACTTTTCTAGTAATTCAGCCTGTGAATCAATTCCCTCAACTTCATCAGGATGGATGTTGTTAAACCAAATTGGTACTTGATAATCTCCAATTGTTCCATCCTTAATTTTTTTAAGAAGCTCACCAGGATTTTCAAGTGCTTGAGGCAAGGTTTGATCAAGGTATTTTGTTACTGCTGCTTCATCTTTTGCTAAAATAACAAAGTGAAGAGCACGTCCTTGAACTGACTCTCCTAACTTCTTATATTCTAAGTAACGATCGTTTTTAGCTTTAGCTTTTGCAAATACATTGTCAATAGCTGGCTTAATTTCATCATAAAGTAAGAATTCGTCATACACATTCAGTTTTACAGTTGTTGAAGCTTCTACCTCTTTATCTGTCGCTAGTAGTGATAATTCATAGTCTCCTATAAACTCAGGATAAAGAACTCGAATTGACCGAGGTGATAGATCGGTAGTATCAAAAAGTAGACCAAACTCCAAGGTTGCCTCAATTGTCGTTGAAGTGCCTACATAATGTGGTTCTTCTACTACCTTAATAAAGGATTCTCCACTATAGTCCTTCGTTTCATTGTTCCATTTTTTCCACTCATCGAAACTCTTTCCGCCAAACTCCCATTGCAAATCTTCTAGACTCACAACCTCGCCAAAATCAACACTAACATCCACAGTACGAATCTCCGTTAGTGACAGTAAAGATTTACTTACGTCAAGTTCAATAGCATTTTGAATCTGAACCGTACTTTGATTGCTAGATTCGGCTGCTAGCGTAGTAGGTGCTATTAAAGATAGTACCAATAATAGCGACAAAAATGATGCGTAAAACTTTCTCATAAATGATTTCCCTCCAATTCTTCTAGTAATCTATCTATGTATTTTTTTAATACACAGAAAATTATACCAAATCATTTCGGGAATGGAAATAAATAATATAAATATTTTTGAATAATAATACAAAATAACTACGTATATGAGAACATAGAAATGCAAAAAACGGAAGCATGTGGATCATAGCTGTAATCAAGAAAATACTATTGGTTACTGTTTCCCGAACTGAATGTAAGTTTTGGTACACAGTAGTCATTTAACATAAAACATAGTAAAATAAAAAATGGAGGTGATAATAATGAATGATAAAAAAATAGAAGAAATGCTCTCACAGTTAATCACAATGGTCGGTGGTATCAGAGAAGAACAAACTAGCATGAAAGAAGAACAAGCAAGCTTTAGACATGAATTGCAAGGCATGAAAGAAGAACTAAATTCATTGCGTGATGAAAGTGAAATACGACATCAGGAAATAATGGACCGATTAAGCTCATTAGAATTTGACCATGAATTAACGTGGGAAAAAACGGTAAGAAATGAAAGAGAAATAGGTAAAATGAAGAAACTATATGAACTTGAATTATAATCACACTGAGCTAATTTCCTCTCAAGTTTCTTCAACTGTGAATTCTACTTTAATTTTGCCTCAAGTTGTATAATCAAATTCGACACCTTCCATGAACGTGTCGAAACTATAAGCCGACCATCTCTAGCATGATCGTAAATGTGTTTATGAAGACATATGATGCCAGAGATACCCAGAAACTTAACGGAGTATACTAATGACACTACATTCTGCCCAGATTGCACAAATTTCCCTTCCACAAATAGGCAGTTTCCTTATACCCAATTGAATAGGGACACATACACTATTTTTACAACCGATTAGGGGGGATTTAAATTGAGAAGACAAAACTTCGCAAGGTATGGTGGCCATGGTTATTTTCCAGGGCATGGGGGATATTATCCTGGTAATGGCTATCATCATGGGCATGGCGGTTATTTTCCTGGACATGGCTATCATCATGGGCATGGTGGTTATTATCCTGGACATGGCTATCATCATGGACATAGTGGGTATTATCCTGGCTATGGTTACCACCACGGTCGTTAATAATCGATTAAAGAAATCGATCCAAAAAAAAGTCTTGCTTAGATTTATGCAAGACTTTTTGTATTAAGTAATTCATCTTTTGTCTGAAATTCTTCTTTTGTTATAAGCTCAGCATCTAGTATTCCTTGACAATCACCTTTAAAATATTTGTCGTTTATGGGTTGCTTGTTCCTTTCCCAATTCAATAATAATAACTACTAGACTCTCTTTATTTATTAAACAACTATTAAGGCTTTTGTTGTAAAACTAGAATATTCGGATAGGAAGGTTACCCAAATCTACAAAATCGACATTACATTCTGAACAGACTGCGCCGATTTTCTTAGTGCTTCTTTTTCCTCAACCGTTAAAGGTAGTTCAATGATGCTTTCAATTCCATCCCCACCAATGATGGTTGGTACGCCTAAGTAAATATTTTCGTAACCATACTCCCCTTCTAAATAGGCGACTGAAGGTAAAATCCGTTTGTGATCTTTTATGATAGCCTCTGCCATTTGGACCATTGAGGCAGCAGGAGCATAGTACGCACTTCCTTGTCCAAGGAGATTTACGATTTCTCCGCCACCTTTGCGTGTTCTTTCAACGATGGCCTCGATTCTTTCTGGAGACAAAATCTTTTCAAGTGGAATACCACCTGCTGAGGAGTAGCGGACTAACGGTACCATATCATCACCATGCCCACCTAGAACAAAGCCTGTTATATCTTCAACCGATACATTCAATTCTTGCGCAACAAATGTATTAAAACGTGCTGTATCTAATACACCGGATTGGCCGATGACACGGTTCTTTGGAAAGCCTGTTGTTTTAAAACAAACAAATGTCATCGCATCTACTGGATTGCTTAATACAATAATGTAGCTATCTGGAGCGTAACGCGCGATATTTTCGGAAACTTCCTTTATGATTTTTGCATTGGTCGATACCAAATCGTCCCGGCTCATCCCAGGTTTACGAGGGATACCAGCCGTAATTAACACTACATCTGCATCTTTAATATCTTCATAGTTGGATGTACCCGTTATTTTTGCATTGAAGCGCTGTACAGGACCTGCTTGCAGCATATCTAGTGCTTTTCCTTTTGTCGGGTTGCACATCGAAGGGATATCGACTAGTACAATGTCTCCTAATTCTTTTTGAGCTAGCATAAGAGCAGCTGTGGCTCCTGTAAAACCAGCTCCTATTACTGCAATCTTTTTTCGCTTAAAAGCCATTTTCTTACCTCCTACTACGCCTTATTGCTTTGAATCATAAGAGTCGTTCTCTGCTGCAGGCTTTGTTTCGTCTGTTGCTGATGCTTTCTTTGTATTTTTCCTAGGTCTACCCTTTGGTTTTGGTTTTTCCTTCTTCTCTTCCTTTTTTAAAATAACGCCGATCCCCTGATCAGGATTTGGTATGACATGTGCGGAAACTAATTCTCCTACTCTAGCCGCAGCGTACTTTCCCGCTTCGACGGCAGCTTGAACAGCACTTACATCTCCTTCAACAAGAACTGTCACAAGAGCTGCATCTACTTTTTCTTGCTTAATTAACCGAACATCAGCTGCTTTAAGCATGGCATCCGCTGCTTCTATTGAACCAATAAGTCCCCTCGTTTCGATCATCCCTAGCGCTTTAGACAAATTAATCACCACTTTCTGCATCGATTGAATCAATTATTCCAATAATGAGGGCATCAATTGGTAACCTTACTTCTGAGGTCATATTTACAGCTGCACTTCCTCTAGTGACCATGACTTTGTCCCCGAAGCCAGCTCCAATGCGGTCAACTGCAATATAGGCGTTTTCAACAGACTTTCCATTTGGCAGTTCTGGTTGAACGATTAAAAACTTTAAACCTCGTAAGTCATCTTCTTTTCTTGTTGCCCATACATTTCCTATCACTGTGCATATTTGCATAGACACCGCCCCTTTTTAGTCAGTCACATGGATGATCCTTTTTCCCAACTCTCGTGCTGAATCACGGGCTAAGGGAGTGACAATTGTTGTTTTTTCAATTACAATGTTTTCTTCCTTATAACTTTGTACATCTCTTTGAGTTAATAGCTTTCCTTGAAACGTAGGTGATTCAAGTTTAGTAGGTCCTTTATCCAATGATAAAGTGGGTTCTACCTTTAGATTCACACCAAAGCTTTCTATTTTCTCTTTATATTTTAAAATATGATTCACATATTCTATGTTCGCAGTCTCATTTCTTTCTTTTGTAAGTAGCCATTCTAATTGTTCAGAAAGGATGAACGTTACCTTACAGCCTCTTATCATGACATCAGAAAATAACTCACTTTCGGGAGTATCTGTTATTCCTAAGGCTGCTTTTACTAATAGATCTTGATTTACATTAAAAAATAAAACATCGACTGGTATTTCGGTAAGATTTGAAGACGGTTTGATAATTGTCCACTGTCTTTCTAATTTCTTCATGATCGGTCCCGCTTCGGGATTAATCACTAGAAGCTTGGGTTTTTCATTTAAAGGAGACGATTCTAATCTTTTTAATACCTCAAACACAATTTGCTCGACAATGTCTCGATTTATCATAGAGATTCCTCGTACTTGCTCAATTTCCCGAAATCACCTGTTGTGATCAGACCAGCGTTTGCTTCGTCTGTATCAATGTGCATTTCTAACTTATATCTTGAAGAAACACGAATAAGTACCTTTTCAATAGAAATAGGTCTATCATTTTCTGTTTTTACCGAAACATACTCACCATTTTCTACTCCAAAGCTTGTTGCATCGTTTGGGGATATATGAATGTGAGCTTGAGCGATGATTAATCCTTCTTTTTTATAAATACTTCCCTTTGGTCCAACAAGTGTGACAGGAGATGAGCCCACTATATCCCCCGATTGCCGTATTGGCGGCTTTAAACCTAGTTTAATAGAATCTGTTTTACTTACTTCCACTTGTGTCAAATCTCTTGCAGGACCAAGAATCCTTACTTTTTCAATACTTCCTCTAGGGCCTACAATGGTGATTGTTTCATTTGCTGCAAATTGCCCTGGTTGGGATAACTCTGCCTTTTTCGTCAGTTCAAAGCCTTTACCGAATAAAGCTTCCAAATCTGCTTCATTTAAGTGACAATGTCTCGCCGAAACAGCCATTGGGATATTCTTTTGAGAAGAGTTATTTTTCGTAATTAGATTGACAACCTCTTCAACAATCAATTGAATGGCCTGTTGATTCATGGTTACTACTCCTCACTTTTTAAAACTTTGAGATGTTAGTTTTGGTATTCGTTGGCCACATCACATGGCCAACGTTCAACAGGATGAATTAAGCGTCTAAATCCATTTTAGGTAAGATACTTTCTAATTCGTTATGTGGACGTGGGATAACATGTACAGAGATTAATTCTCCAACTCGTTGTGCTGCTGCTGCACCTGATTCTGTTGCTGCTTTCACTGCTCCAACATCACCACGAACTAAAACTGTAACAATTCCTCCACCAACATGTACTTTTCCTACCAATTGCACATTTGCAGCTTTTACCATTGCGTCTGCTGCCTCAACTGAAGCAACCAATCCTTTTGTTTCAATCATTCCTAATGCAGTAAGTTCTCTAGCCATTTTCTATTCCCCCTAATTAATTTGTTTGATATTTTTTTAAAACTTGATTTACCATTTCACTTATTAACTGTGGATCAAGTTCCCCTTGGGGCTTGATCTGCTTTAATACTTCTTCAACAATTTGGTCAACGTTTTCAGTTTCCTTTTGTTCTTCCTTTTTAACTAGCTGTGGATTTGGCTTTGGTATAGCCACATCCTTAATACCATAAGCCATCCGCTTAATATTGATCAGATGTTTTGCCGTGACATTATCGGAGGTAATATTTCCGCCGAATGATCCACAGCCCAATGTTAAGGAAGGCATCAGCCCTGTTGTTGCTCCTACTGCGCCAATTGATGAAGGCGTATTTACTAAGATCCGTGATACAGGCATTTCTAATGCAAACTCTTTGGCGACTTGTTCATCACTTGTATGCAAGGCCAAAGAGTGACCTCTTCCCCCTATGTTTAACAACCGAAGACAAAGGTCTTTTGCTTCCGTATGGTTGGTAACCGTATAGAGTGGAAAAATCGGTGATAACTTTTCAATCGAAAATGGAACGTTTTTGCCGACTCGTGTTTCTTCTGCTATTAACAATCTGGTATTCTCTGGAACAGTTATTCCTGCCATTTTTCCAATCACAACCGCACTTCTTCCGACAATCTTTGGATTCAATTTGCCAACAGTCGGGGAAATTAACTTTTCCATCTGTCGTTTTTCTTTGTCGTCTAAGAAATAGGCTCCGTTATTTTTCAGCTGCCTAATCACCATTTGCTGAATGTTTCGATCAACGATTAGGCCTTGTTCGGTTGCACATATCGTTCCATTATCAAAGGTTTTACTATCAACAATCATTTTTACAGCTTTATCTACATTCGCCGTTTTTTCGATATAGACGGGAACATTTCCAGGCCCAACACCATAAGCAGGTTTCCCTGAGCTATATGCGGCAAGGACCAATCCGCCACCACCTGTCGCAAGGATTAAATCGATATCATCATGCTTCATCAATTCCGTTGTAGCTGACATGGATGGTTTTGAGATCCACCTGATGATTCCTTCTGGAGCACCCGCTTCAACAGCAGCATCTAAGCAAATTTTTAGAGCCTCTGTCGTACATTTAACAGCGTGAGGATGTGGACTAATGACAATTGCATTTCTTGTTTTTAGTGAGATTAGCGCTTTAAAAATCGCAGTTGACGTCGGGTTGGTAGTCGGGATGATTCCTGCAATCACACCAAAGGGATAAGCGACTTCGACTATTTTCTTGACTTTATCCTCATTGATGATTCCAACCGTTTTTTCATTACAAATAGATTCGTAGACTGCCTTTGAACCAACTTCATTTTTCATTTTTTTATGCTCAGCAATGCCCATCCCTGTTTCTTCAACAGCCAGTAAACCTAATTCCGCTGACTTCGCAAATGCCGCATCTGCTGCGCTTTTGACAATTTTATCAACCTGTTCCTGAGAGTATGAAAGATATTGTAATTGAGCATGTTTTGCTTGTTTAACCGCATCTCTCATCTCTTGAAGTGACTGTAGGTCATAATCTAGTTCAATCAATAGGTTTCTCTCCTTTCTTGTAGGCTTCAAATCTTTAAATCTTCCTTTTTAAAAATGAGTTGGATTTCTCGCAATCTCTAAAATACTTTGGCGGAATGCATCTGCGGCAGCCTGGCAAGCTGATTGTGAACCTGTTAATAAGCCTCCACCAAAGTTTGTCTCAGATGGTGGACCAAAGAACTTCACAAGCTGAACATCCGCAGCTTTTAAGGCTGCATCAAGACCATACATCGCTTCAAGTGGTGGTGCAATTAAGTATGCCAATGGTTCACCTATGTTAATGCCCGCTTCTTTTGATAAATAACTTCCTGTTCTTGAGACTACATGGGCATAAAGAGCGTGGCTCCCGTCTTGATTTAAAGCCTCAAAGTACGCATCATTTTGTACTGTTATTTGCACAGCTTCAATTGCACTTTTCACTTCATCTGGACTAGGTCCAGCGAGGATCCCAATGAATTCTCCAGACAAAGGACCTGAAGCATGGGCGGAACCCGCATAAAAGGAGCGTGCATAGACTACTTCGACATCCGCTCTTTTCGTTGCTTCATCTAAAGCCGTGTAGGCGACGTCATCAATTGTTGAAGTAAAGATGGCTAGACTACGATGATGTGGCTCTAATTCAAATTGTTTCGCTAGCGCAGAATCTACATTCGGAATAACCCGAATGGCAAGTATATCGGCATATATTCGCTCAAATGTCACGTTGTATACCTCCTATTGCTCTTTTTGAACAAGTGAGACTCCGCTTGCTTCATATTTAAGAATTTTTTGAATGACCGTACCTAGGTATGCACCGGCTTCAACTGGTGGGATTCCACCTCTATGAATATTAGAAACGACCATTCTGTCGGCCTCTATCGTTCCTTTTTTCGGCTCGAAACAGAGGTAGGCACTCAAGGATTCGGCACTTACAAGCCCTGGTCGCTCGCCAATTAGTAAAACAACAACCTTCGGCTTTAACAGTTCTCCCACATCATCCATGGCGGCAACTCTTCCCTTTTCAATGTAAAAGGGTGTGCCAACATCGATTTGTAAGCTTTTTAAGGATTGCTGTAATGATAAGTAGACATCTTCCAGATTTTCTTCTATTGCTTTGGAACTTAGACCATCTGAAACAATAATTTGTACCGTAGGAGACTTTTTACATGTTTTAGTAATTATCTCTTTTGCCTCATTCGAAAGCTTTCTGCCATAATCAGGGCGGCGAATATACACTTCTTTGTCGGTAACCTGTGTATTCACTTTAAAAAGCTCCAATTGCTTTAGTAATTCATCATTCACACTGCCATACACAGCATCAACTGCAGCTGCATGATCAAAACGGAATTTCAACCAAGTGTTCGTTTTGGGGCGTAATCCCGCTCTACCAACCCCAATTCTCGCTGGAGTTTTACTGATTAGATCCAATAGGTCTTCTTCATTAACAGGGTTAACGATGCCTGTTTTTGTAGGTTCTGGCTTTATCTCTTTTATTGTTTCAGTGCTCTTTGATTTCGCTTCGCTTGGAGTAGAGTTGAAAAACTTTACACCCTGGTCATCTTCAGAACTTTTTTGTACTGAAGTAGGCGCTTCAACAACTCTAGCAGCTGCTGGGGTTCCATGACTCCAAAATTTCACTGCTTGATTATTTGGCTTTTCAGTTTGACTTTGCTCATTTAATTTACCTAAAACTAATTTTGTCACTTTTTCCACAAGCTCACGATCCACTTTACCCACCACCTCCTATCTTGTAAAAATCGTTGGATCCCCAGCTCTCTTGGTTAATCTGCCATTTTCAAGAATACCAAGATCCACCAACCACTCTTCAAAAAGTGGTGCCGGTCGCTTGTTTAAGGTTTGCCTTAGTGTGGCAACATCGTGGTAACTCATAGATTGGTAGTTCAGCATACAGTCATCACCCATTGGTGCAGCAATAATAAAGTTAACTCCTGCGGCAGTTAGTAAAACACCTAGATCTTCAATATCGTTTTGATCGGCTTTAATATGATTCGTATAACAAATATCGACTCCCATTGGAATGCAATGCATTTTTCCCATAAAGTGATCTTCTAGTCCTGCCCTGATTACTTGTTTACTGTTATACAAATACTCAGGTCCAATAAAACCGACAACCGTATTTACGATATAAGGATTGTAATATTTAGCAAAGCCATAGTTTCTTGACTCTAATGTCAATTGATCAACCCCAAGGTGGGCTTCTGCCGATAATTCTGAGCCTTGCCCTGTTTCAAAATATAATCGTTCAGGACCCGTACCCGTCCCTAGTGTCTTGGCCATATCATTTGCTTCCTCTAAAAGAGAAGCGGTAATACCAAAGGAACGATTCGCTGCTTCTGTACCTGCAATACTTTGGAAAATCATATCTGCTGGGGCTCCTTGCTCAATCGCCTTCATCTGTGCCGTTACATGTGCTAACACACAGTTTTGTGTTGGAACTCTCCATTCCTGGATAAAATCATGGGTTGCATGCAGGAGGCGTTTGACACTTTCAACCGAATCATCAACTGGATTGATACCAATAACAGCATCACCAACCCCGTAGGCAAGCCCCTCTTTTAACGAGGCGAGCATTCCTTCAACACTATCTGTTGGGTGATTTGGCTGAAGCCTTGATGCAAGTACACCCTTTTGTCCGATTGTTATATTACATTTCGATAGAACTTCAATTTTGTTTGCTGCATGAACGAGATCGAGGTTTGACATGATTTTCGTTACAGCTGCAATGATTTCGCTGTTTAACCCACGGCTCAAGCGCTTCAAATCTTCACCCGTTGTTTCATCGTCTAAGATGTACTCTCTAAGCTCAGCTACTGACCAATTTTTAATTGATTGATAGATACGGTCATTTACCTGCCCTTCAATGATTCGCGATACCTCATCTTCCTCTGGTGGTAGCAAAGGGTTGTTCCGTATATCAGCTAACGTTATGTTACTTATGATTTCTTTTGCAGCAATTCTTTCTTGTACCGTTTCAGCTGCAATTCCAGCTAGTCGATCCCCTGATTTTTCTTCATTTGCTTTTGCAAATAAATCCTTTAATGATGAAAACTGGTACACATTTCCCAATACATTCATGCTTAATTTCACCTGGAGAAGCCTCCTCTCTTATGTATGGAAGGTTAATGTTTTTACAATGACAGGGACAACTCCTGTTTGTAAAACTCGACCTATATCTAAATAGTCCCCTTGAACGACTTGAATTTGATCAATGCATATCACACTTTGGCTTTCTTTTTGAACCTTTATTGTTTGACCTAACACCTTTGCATGGTCACTTTCTAAAACAATGACTAAAGGTTGGTCTTGTTTTGGTTTTATCTTTAGCGCTTCTAAGATTGAAGCAGCCAACTTCTGAATGTGACGAAATCCAATGTAAGGGATTTCGGTTAAATGTAATGCAAAATTAATACCTTCTCTTGCGGGGTCATATATCTCAATAGCCTCTTCCATTCCTTGGGCGATCTTTTCAATCCCTTTTTCAAAGTCATGATCAAAGCATATTTGATAGACTGGTAGGTTTTTTAATGGTAAATGTTGCCCTTCAACTTGAATGGTTGCACCACTTATTTCGGTGGTTTGGGTACCTGCTCCAAGAACCGTTGCTCTTACTGTTTCTGTTGGAATGATCCACTCCCACTCCTTCAAAGCTAGGTTTTCCTTTAAAGACGCAGCAAGCAGCATGCCGATATCATCAAAATGATCTTCTTGGGCGGTATTAGCCTCTAATTTGTGTATACATTCTCCTATTCCTCCAGAGAACATAATCGCATCAATTTTTTGATCCCAGGTAGGTTCATGTCCTAAAAGTAGAATTTTATCTTCGTCCGTTAATTGATTCTTTAACATTCTGGCAATCACATCTGCCATAAAATGTGTGATTTCCTTTAGTTCGTTATCAAAATGCTGCCCTTTGGTGAGTGAAAGCCCTTTGTGTTCTGCTAATCTTTTAACTGGTTTGGATAGATTCATAATCATTCCATCTTTAAATTCTATTAATCTTCCGCCTATATGTAGGGTGCAGGTTCCGTATAACTTTTCTGCACGGTATACAGCTACATTGGCTGTTCCACCACCAATATCAATATTGGCAATTGTTTTTCCTGTCTTTTTTGCATATGTGTAGGCGCCTGATCCTTTTGCAGCAATGATTCCTTCAAGGTCAGGTCCTGCTGTTGCAACAAGAAACTCACCCTTATTGTTTGATAATTGGTGTATCATTTGTTCAGCATTATGTTTCGTTGCTGTTTCACCAGTGATGATGACAGCCCCTGTTTGAATATCGCTAATTTGAATTCCTGCCTTTTCATATTCTAAAGCAACAATCCTTTCTACCGCTTCAATATCAATAGTGGTAGAGGAGGTTAGCGGTGTTCGGTGAATTGGACTCCTATGGATAATTTCTTTATCAATAATCTCTATCCGAGGCATATGTGTGCCCCCAGCCATATTCATTAGCGAGAATTTACTTATTACGACCTTGGTTGTACTCGTACCAATATCAATACCAGCACTGATTATTTCCTCTTTTTGCGGTTCATAACGTTTCATTTTTGGTACTCCTTTTACAACAAGGCTTCCTTTCAGGCATAAGAAAAGCGCAGGGCGCCCGCCTTTCGGCGACAAGCATATGACGAACCCTGACTGAAGGCGTTTTTTGCCTTCGGGAAGGGCTTCGCTTATACCATAGAGCCGATGGCGCCCGGAGCTAGACACTAAAACTAGGTACAAACTTTTATACTTTCTTATCTTTTTAAAAAAGGCACCTCATACAGACTATCGTTGAAAGATAGTTGTACAAGGCGCCATTGCCTACGAGATTTTATTTTAAAAATAGGATGTTCAAAAAGTCCGGGAAAAATAGCTGTCGAATTTACTTTCACAGGAAGTGATGATCCGACGTTCGCCACAGGACGTGGCGGTATTTAGTCGGGCTTCGTCACTCTGACTCTCCGGTCCTCACGTATTAACACCATACGTTCCGGTCCTCGAGTCTTTCGTCCCTCGAACTTCTCGGCTCTTTTTGTCCTCCTTTTTGAACAAGCTTTAAAATTGACCATAGATTATAATCAAAATATAGTATACATTCTGTTAATTGTAAAGGGTTTCATAGTAAATAACATCTTCTGAACTTCGGCTAAGTGTGTATTCTTTCATTTCTTCAACACTGTTTAAGGTTACTAGCTTTCTTATCTCTTCTAAGCCTTTTCCTGTAAAAGCCGATGAAACAATGATTGGACCTTTTGAAATAACTTGCTTTAATTGTGCAATGGCCTGTAGGATATCGGCACCGTCCGCATCCGCTTTCGTAATAACCCCGATTGGATGCTTCGGTATTCCCAAACTAAATCCTGGAGGAAAGATTTTTTTCCTATTTGTCGCATCTTGTAAATAGATAATATGCGTCACTTCCAGGGAGGTAGCCATAATATTCTTATAAAATAACGGATTTTCCGTATATTCACCAGGAGTATCCACGATCCAATCATAGTAGGTTAATGTTTGTGTTTTTACTGCCTTTACACCCGATCCTAATAAAGCATGTGTTAAAGTCGATTTTCCTGCTCCAATGGAACCAACGAGCAGCGCTCGGTTCATAGCTTCACCCCCCCTCTCTTTACTAGATATCTATTCTAGGATTTAGTAATTGGAGCAGGGGTGTAGCCTAGCGTATCTGCTAGGAAACGATTAATTTCTTGCATCGCGATATCTACCTCTGAGACACTACCGACAATAACCAAACTCCCCGTAAACCGGTCGAGAAAGCCGATTGATACATTTGCCGCCTTTGTTGCTAAATCACCAGCTATTATAACTGTTTCACTTGGGGTTAAGGTTAAGATCCCAAGAGCCCCTGATTCTTGAATTCCTAGCTTTTGAAACATATCTGCATCAGGATTAGCGATTAAATGACTTAATGATACCTGTTTCCCAGGTACAAATTCTTGGATAAATCGCTTTTTTTCTTCACTCATTTGTGAACCTCCTAGTTGGCACTCATATTCACATCTTTATCTACATTAATGTCATCTGTAGGAATATCTAGATATTCATCTTTTCCAATGATACCAGCTTCACGATCCTTTTTCTCAAGCTCTAGTGCCTTTGGTACTGATAACCAATATGCAAAACCTATTGCGATCACACCTGCGGACAATTTACCTACTAAAACTGGCAATATGAGAGTCGGCTGAAAATTGGCAGTAAATGATAGATGGTCTCCTAATAGAAAAGCAGCACAAACTGCAAAAGAAATATTGATAACCTTATCTTTAGGTGGCATTGTACGCACTAATTTAAACATTGCTAAAATATTTGCAATGGTAGCAACTAAACCTGCACTTCCTACCTTACTTAAGCCCATTTTTCTACCCATCGCTTCAAGTGGTCTTGAAGCATATTTTTGAAGTAGATACACCATTGGGAATGCACCAGCTAACATGATACCAATATAACCCGCTGTTTCAAGCGCTCTAAACTGGTCGTCTGCATCTGCCATGATTGGGTGGAAGCCCCATCCTCCAAAAACAGTCGAAAATAATCCAGTAAAAATTTCAACGATGGAGAACACAAGGACAAGCTTTATCCCAGCATCAAGAATTCGACCAAACCACATAAATCCTTTGATCATTAGGTCTGGTAAGTAATATAAACCTAGTGCCAAAATAACAACAAAAATTAGTAGTGGAGATAAATTTAGAAAGATTTTTAAATAAGATAGAGAGAACTCATAAACGGAATCAGAAGTAGTTGATACCACTTCACGGACTTTCGCGTTTGTAATCGTGATAATCACAGTTGAAATAAATGCACCAATTGGAATCGTCAAGATCCCGGACATGACCCCTAAAGCCATGTATTTATGGTCTCTTTTGTCTAACATCGCTAATCCCATTGGAATAGAGAATACGATCGTTGCTCCTGCCATAAAACCTACAATAAGTGCCATAATCCATCCTTCATATGAGGTTTTTAGCACTTCAGCTAGCTGATAGCCCCCCATATCCGATGCAAGAATTGCCGTAGCAGCAATCGCTGGATCAGCTCCAATTTTGTCGAAAAGCGGTCCAAACACTTTATCAATTAACCATGATAAGTATGGGATGGATGCCATAATACCTGCAGCTGGGACAAAAATATGTCCAACTGTATGTAACCCTTCCATAAATTGCTTTCCTAAACCAGTTTCACTGTCTTTAATTGAAGCAATCGCTCCTGCGACAGCACATGCCATGATAATATAGATAACAATATTTCCTACCATTACCATACTATATTCCCCCCAAATCCTATATTTTTTTTGATAAAACTGACTCTATTTATATAAACGGAATACGAAATACCTACTGGTTAGTAAGAAAAGCGCAGGGCGCCCGCCTATCGGCGACAAGCATAAGACAAGCCGGCTGGAAGGTTGTTCTTTACCTTCCGGATGGATTGGCTTATACCATAGAGTCGATGGCGCCCGGAGCTAGACACTAAAACTTGGTACAAATTTTTATACTTTCTTATCTTTTAAGAAAAGCGCAGGGCGCCCGCCTATCGGCGACAAGCATAAGACAAGCCGGCTGGAAGGTTGTTCTTTACCTTCCGGACGGATTGGCTTATACCATAGAGTCGATGGCGCCTGGAGCTAGACACCAAAACTAGGTATACTTTCTTAACCCTTAAAAAGATAAAAAGGTGCCGCGTGATTTTTAAAACCACAAAGCACCTTTGCCCTTTTATTCACTTTTAGTTTTCCTATGAACCGTATTTTAGTATAATTTGCTTTGCTACTTTTTCAATAGTTACTTGTTTATTCATACTGATTTTTCTTAACCGATTATAAGCATCATCTTCACTAAGACTGAGCTTTTCCATTAGTATACCTTTTGCTTTTTCAATACTCTTCCGGTTTTTTAATTTGTCATTCATTTCATCAATTTTTGCCTTGTACAAAGCATTGTTCTCTGCCTGTTTAAAAGCTATTTCTACAGCAGGTATAAGGTTCTGCTCTGAAACTGGTTTAACTAAATATCCTAGAATATTTGACATTTTCGCCTTATCAATAAATTCCTGCTGGCTATAGGCGGTTAAAAGGAGAATGGGTATATTATATTTATTGGTTATAATTTCACTTGCTTTTAAGCCATTGAGCTTTGGCATTTTTATATCCATTATGATTAAATCAGGCGCAATAGTATGCAATAGTTCAATTGCTTTTTCCCCATCACCAGCTTCTCCGATTATTTCATATCCAGCATCCTTTAGCATCATCGCTATGTCTAAGCGGACAATGGATTCATCTTCAACAAGCATTATTCGCTTTTTCACTTTATCCCCCCTCTAGCGGAAAGCTTACAGTGACAGTGGTACCCCGATCTGTATTGCAAATATCAAATACACCTGATAAATCATGTTCAATCATCATTTTGACAATATCTAGTCCAAGCGAAGGTTTAGCAGATGGCAGTATTCCATTACCGTTATCTCTGACGTATAGTTTAGCGACTCCAGCTTCATGGTTAAATGATACTTCCACCTCACCATCCTTAAGTCCTACAAAAGCATGCTTAATACAATTTTGAATAAGCTCATTGACTACTAGTGCTACAGACACAGCCATCTTAGAAGGTAAAAACAATGGTGAGCCTTTGTAACTAATACTAATATTTGTATTCTCATGTTCCTCACTATATACAAGCATATTGCCTATTTTTTCTATTAAACTATAAATATCAACTTCATCCATCTTTGTTCCAGATAAAATCAATTCGTAGACTGAAGCAATACTTAAGACACGGTTAAGACTTTCTAATAAATATATCTTACTATCTTCTGGTACTTTTCTCCTCATTTGCAAACGCAAAAGGCTAGCTACAGTTTGTAAATTATTTTTCACCCGGTGATGAATTTCTCTGATAGCAACCGATTTGACGATTAACTCTCTCTCTTTCTCTCTAAGTTCAGTCAAATCTCGCAAAATAATGAAGATCCCAGCTAATTTACCTTCTTGCTTTAAATTAACCTTTTTTAACTCAAAGATTTTCTTTGATATACTCACTTCATCCATTAATAATTCTTCTTCTGAAAATACGATATCCTTTATTGATGGAATATAGTGTTCAATTGGTATTCCAAGTTTGCAATGGGCATGACCAAGTTCCGTTATTAGGTTTATCGCTGATGGATTCACGTATAGAAGGTTTCCACCCGGTTTCAGTAAAAATAAAGCCTCACCCATTACTTCAGGGATAATCGGTCGATTTTCCGTCAAACTAACCAAAATTTCACTCAACGTTTCCGTTGTCTCTGATAACGCTTTCATTTCGTTTTGATATTGTAATTTTTCACTTATATCCTTCTCCATAATGAGAGTGCCAATTACGTTATTATGTAACCCTATTATCGGAACAACGCTTTGCTCTACTGTTTTTCCTTCTTGGGTTATGGCTCTGTTCAAAAACATTTGCTTCCCAGTTCGCAATGTGAAAAACACCGCTGGTTCAAAGGCCTCATAAGCAAACTTTCCAACCACTCGTTCTTGGTATACAGACTTTGCGGTCTTTGGTATCGCTTCTGCAACAACAATTGCATGACGCGCTTCTTTCGTTAAACAATCGATAAAGATATTAGCTTTTGATAAATCTGCAATTAAAGGTAAGTTTTTACTCACTTCACAAAGCTTATTAATATCTTCATCTTCTAAATTTGTATATTGTCTACATAAGGTTTCCACTTCCACTAATCCCATCATAGTTGACATTCTCCTACTACCGTTATCGGAAAAAATAGAATATATGCTATTTTACTATTGGCAGAAAATTTTGTCAACAAATGTTGATATAAATATATTAGATTCAAATAGTCTTACTATCAAACTCATTTTTTAGTTGTGCGCGCTTTACACCACTTGCTTTATGGTAGAGGATATCATCGATAATATCAGCTAAATAGGCACCTGCTTCAACAGGAGGAATACCTCCTTTATGAATGTTTGAAATGACTGTTCGGTCAGCTTCCACCGTTTTCTCATTAGGCCTGAATATCATATAAGCACTAATGCTTTTTGAGGTTGCTAGACCTGGTCTTTCCCCAATTAGTGAGATAACAACATCACAATCTACAATCCTAGCCACTTCATCTTGAATCCACACTCTACTCCTTTTAATAAAAATAGGGTTACCTACAGATATATTCTTGACCTTTAGCCCTTGGATAAGCGCAGGAAGTAAATCCGGAATATTTTCTTCAATTCCGGTAGAACTAAGTCCATCAGATATTAAGATTTGTACATTCTTTTCTTTCTGACTGTTAGCTTTTAACCAGTTAATTGACTGATCATTTAATTTTCTGCCTGGTTCCAAGTTCATTAAATACTCTTCCATTGACTCTGCTCTTGACTCTAGGATAGGCAAATTCAACGCTTCAATAAACTCTTCTGAAACTCCACGAAAAACTGCGTCTTTGGCGGCAGCATGATCAACTCTGAATGCTAAGTAATCACGTGTCTTCATTCTAGTTCCAGATCTACCAATACCTAATCTTGCTGGTGTTATGGCTTGGGCTTTTTCTATTGTTTCCTTATTTTTGGGATTATCGACAGTCACTTTCTTTTCTTTTCTGTATGTAATCATGTGTGTTACGTCTTTCTTTTCACCGCCATTAACCATAGAAAGTGGGGTTGATTCTTTTGATTGTCTTTGCAGTTCTTCTATTACTTGTGCAACAATTGATTGAACATCCATATTTTTTTGCCCCCTTTAACCAAAGATAGATAAGTCCCCTGCTGCATCTGTTAAACGACCGTTTTCCATAATACCCATCTGTTCTAACCATTTTTCAAATTCACGTAGAGGTCTTAATCCAAGCATTTCTCGTAAACTAGCATCATCATGATAGCTTGTATCTTGATAACTAAGCATAACGTCATCTCCCCCTGGAACTCCCATATAAAAATTTGCTCCAGCAACTGTTGTTAAAATCCCTGCAATCTCCTGATCATTTTGATCCGCAACCATGTGGTTTGTATAGGTCGGGGCAATTCCCATCGGAAGACCATGAAGCTTGCCCATAAATAAATCTTCCAAATCTGCTCGTATCACTTGTCTCCCATCATATAACGTCTCAGGCCCGATAAACCCTGAAACATTATTGACCATAAAAGGCATCCAGTGCCTAGCATACCCATATGTTCGCGCTTCTAATGTCTGCATATCGACACCAGCATGAGCGTCTAATGAAACCTCAGACCCTTGACCGGTTTCAAAATAAAATTGATTAGGACCAGTTGATGTTCCATATTTCCTCATTAAATCAAAGGCCTCGTCAAGCATCGTTTTTGATACTCCAAATTCCTCATTTGATGCCTGAGTACCAGCAAGACTTTGGAACATCAGTGCAATTGGAGCTCCTTTTTGCAATGCTTTCATTTGGGTAGTAATATGTGCTAACACACAGTTTTGGGTTGGAATTTCCCATTTACGAATAAAATCATGGGACATATGCAATAGCCTGGATACAGACTCAATAGAATCATTATTAGGATTAATTCCAATTACCGCATCCCCGGAACCATAGGATAAACCCTCTTTTATCGAATATAAAATACCTTCAGGATTATCACTTGGATGGTTCGGCTGACAACGAAACGCTAACCTTCCTGGCTCACCGATTGTTGTATTACAATGAGCCTGCGGTCGAATTTTCTGAGATGCTAGCACCAAGTCCAGGCTAGACATCAGCTTAGCAACAGCAGAAATCATTTCACTCGTTAATCCTCTACTTATCCGAAAGAGGTCATCGGTTTTCGTCTTATGAGATAAAATAAATTCTCGTAATCCTCCAACTGTCATTCCACTGATTTCTTTGTAAACAAATTCATTAATATCGTCATATATGACTCTAGTTACCTCATCTGTTTCATAAGGAATCACAGGGTTTTCATAGATCTCTTGAAGCGTTATTTCACTCAAAATAAGCTTTGCTGCCATTCTTTCTAAAGAAGAATTGGCACCTAATCGCGCCATTTTATCACCTGATTTCTCTTCACTTGCCTTAGCTAGCACTTCTGTTATCGTTTGAAATTGAAAACTCTGCTTTTTCAATATGCACGATAATTTCATAAAGCTCCTCCCTTCGACTTACTTTGATAAAAGTCAAAAAGGCGCCTAGGTCGTAGAATTGATCACTCTACAACATAGGCACCTTTACCTGTTTTTATTTACTTGTATAAGTAGTATAACAAATTAATTTCTGAAAATATAGTTTATTTTAGAAGTTTTAAATGGTTCACTTTTCTAATTCAGAAGCATGAAAGCTATTTTATTAATTCCAATTTCTGATAGTATCAAAAAATAATCAAGCTGTCGAAACTCTCGACAGCCCAACAATTTGCATATCAGTTATTTTGTTTAATGTCCCTTATATGTTAATAATTTCTCCTACACCAGCTTTTAAGGCCTTTTTATACACGCTTTGAGCGACCATTGTATCTAAATAGGAAATGCCTACGGATTTATAAAATGTGATTTCTTTTTGATTGGTACGTCCGTCTTTTTGACCACAAACGATATCACCGATTTCTCCATAGATAGAATCAGTGCCCCATTTACCTTCTTTCATAGGGACAATAAAATCACCTGCCTCATGAAGGCATCCCTCCATTGTGTCAACCACCACTTTATCACACTTATACAACGTATTTAAGTCCACTTCTTGCATATGGGGTTGATAGGATCCAATTCCATTAATATGCGTTCCTGTTTTCAATACGTTCCCATCAAACAAAGGTGTGGGGGATTTCGAACTACAAATCACGATATCCGCTTCTTGCACTGCCCGGTTGGCATCTTGTTGAATGGTGATGATTCCGTTCCACTGTGGATATAACTCATGTAATTTTTCTTTTAACACATCTGTTTTTTCAATTGTGCGATTATAAAGAATGATATGTTCTAGATTGCGCACTGCCATGACCGCTTGAATTTGCCCTAATGATTGAGCTCCACAGCCTAGCACAGCACATACTTTCGACTCTTTTCTCGCTAGATGTTTTGTTGCAACTCCGCTAGATGCACCAGTTCTTAAAACGGTCAAATAACTCGCATCCATTATCGCTACATGTTCTCCATTAACAGCATCTGTTAATAGAATAATGCCTTGCAGCACTTTTCTACCTACATGTGCATTGTTTGGAAAAATACTAACGACCTTTACCGAGGTAAAGTTTTCTGGTTCTATGTAGGAAGGCATATATAATGTTTCCGCTCCTACTTTTTTATGAGGAATCGACATTCGGATAGGTGCAACAGTTTTACCCTCTGTACCGTAACGGAAGGCCTTTTCTACATCTAAAATGCATTCTTTCATTTTATACAGCCCTCTAATTGTTTGTTCATTCAATAGCAACAACTGACTCACTCCCTGGTCTGAATCTACACATGTCCTATCGAGTCGTCCCATAAGTCCTTATCTTTTGTTTACCATGTCCATATACAGATAAATAAGACTTAGACTTACGAATTATTTATCACATGCATTTGGGCGACTTCTTTTAGTTTTAGGACATCATTAAGCCTAACGACATGTAATTTATATTACCTTTTGTTCCTGTTGATCTAACTTGATATCTCTCGTTTCCCTTATCAACATAATAGCAATTAATGAAACTATGCCTGTGATAATAATGTAAATAGAAACTGGAGTTGAAGAATTATTATATGTAGCTAATAGTGCAGTCGCAATTAATGGGGCCGTTCCGCCTGCTATTGCAGCTCCAAGTTGGTATCCTACCGTAACACCTGTGTAACGAACATTCGTTGCGAAAATTTCTGAGAACATAGTACCTAAAACGGCTGTGATTGGTGCCCAAATAATGCCTAAGCCGATTATAGTTGCAATCGTCAACCATAAAACAGAACCTAATGATAATAAATAAAAGTATGGAAAAGCATATAAAACCATAGCAATTGTTCCACCGATATAAATTGGCTTACGTCCAATCTTATCGGACCATATCCCCATAAAAGGAATCATTATCGTTGTAATAAGCGTTGCAATAGTAACAGCATTTAGTGCTGAACTTCTCTCAAACCCCAACGTACCAGTTGCGTAAGCAATGATAAACGTTGAAAAAATATAAAACGGAGCAGTCTCTACAACTTTAGCTCCCACGGCTAAAAGAACGGAACGCCAATGATACTTAAACGTGTCAATCAATGGCATCTTTGAAATATTCCCTGTTTTTTGTGCCTCCTTAAAAGCAGGTGTTTCATCTAGACCATTTCGAATCCACAATCCAATAAATACTAAAATAGAACTTAAAATAAATGGAACACGCCAGCCCCAAGCTAAAAATGCTTCATCTGGTAATAGAGTCATAAGTGAAATCGATAATGTTCCTAATAACATCCCAATAGTTACACCCATTTGTGGAATACTTCCAAAAAAACCTTTTTTCTTATCTGGAGCATATTCGACTGCAAGAAGAAGCGCTCCCCCCCATTCTCCCCCGATCCCAAGGCCTTGAATTAGCCGTAACGTAATTAATAAAATAGGTGCCCATATCCCAATTGTTTCATAGGAAGGAAGTAAACCGATTAATACGGTAGCAATCCCCATCAAAGATAAGGTCATGACAAGTGTCTTTTTCCTACCGATCCTATCCCCAATATGACTGAATATGACGCCACCAAGTGGACGAATAAAAAACGGAATTGCAAACGAAGCATAGGCCAGCATTAAACCAACTGACGGGTCTTCGGAAGGAAAATAAAGTTTACTAAATACAAGTGCTGCCACGGTTCCATATAAAAAATAATCATACCACTCAATAGAACTACCTATTAAACTAGCTACAAGTGCCTTTTTAGCAACTTTCTCTTCAACTTGTTGATTGGCCATGTGAATCCACCCCTTTTTATTTGTTTGCTAATGATATTGTTGATTCATATGAGGACTAAAAAAGCTTTTTTATCGACACCTCTACGATATCTATGAGTTGGTTTACGGTCTCGCTTGCTTTTTTAGGCTCCCTTTCTTTCACATTTCTAAATAGATCTTCATGCAAATAATATGTGTCCTCAAAAATCTTTTGAATACCAAAAGGCTTTTGCCAAAATTCATGAAAAGAGTCGTATACAGAATCTATCATCTTACAAAGAACAGGATTGTGAGATGCTTCATAAAGAGTCCTGTGGAACAGTAAATCCGCTTTTGCAGTGTCCTCATTTAAAATACGAAGCCGCTCATAAATCTTTAAATTCGATTCCATTTTGCTTATCTGCTCATTTGTTGACCTAACTGCTGCAAGTTCTACAGCCCTACCTTCTAATCCTCTGCGAACATCGCACATTTGAAGTAAAAAAGTTTTCTCACTTTCGATAAATATACGGGTTTGAATTTGGTGTGAGTTAGCATCCTTTACTAAGATGCCTTTTCCATTCACAATTTCTAGAAAATGAAGGGCTTCTAATTGTCTTAATGCTTCGCGAATACTTGTGCGACTGACTCCAAATTTTAATGCAAGTTCCCCCATTGAAGGAATCTTATCCCCTTTTTGTAATTCATTCACTCGAATATACCGCTTCACTTCTTCTACAATCATCTCATGAATTAATTGCTTTCGAACTTGTGTCATAATACCTCCCCCGTAACACCCATCCTTCTCGAAGCTGTCTACCTATCATATAGGTTATTATAGTATGATTATTGTGAATATTTCAACTAATATTTTATTGTTTTTTATTAAATATCCATAACTTACACTTATTCACTTTTTAGAATATAGATAAGAAAAGCGCAGGACGCCCGCCTTTCGGCGCGTCGATTAAAACCCGCCACGTCCTGTGGCGAACATCGACATCAGCAAATCCTATGCAAGTCAAGCATAAGACGAGCCCTGACTGAAGGCGTTCTTTACCTTCAGGAAGTGCTTGGCTTATGACCTCAGGACTGATGGCGCCAGGAGCTAGACACTAAAACTAGGTTCAAATTTTTATACTTTCTTATCTTTTAATAAAATAATACTACTATTGCTACTTTTGATTACCGTTTTTTATTTTTTTCGCAATTTCGGGCATCAGATTGCTCTTTTGGTTACCGTTTTTTATTTTTTTCGCGATTTCGGGCATCAGATTGCTCTTTTGGTTACCGTTTTTTATTTTTTTCGTGATTTCGGGCATCAGATTGCTCTTTTGGTTACCGTTTTTTATTTTTTTTGCGATTTCGGGCATCAGATTGCACTTTTGATTACCGTTTTTTATTTTTTTCGTGATTTCGGGCATCAGATTGCTCTTTTGGTTACCGTTTTTTATTTTTTTTTGCGATTTCGGGCATCAGATTGCTCTTTTGATTACCGTTTTTTATTTTTTTCGTGATTTCGGGCATCAGATTGCTCTTTTGATTACCGTTTTTTATTTTTTTCGTGATTTCGGGCATCAGATTGCACTTTTGATTACCGTTTTTTATTTTTTTCGCGATTTCGGGCATCAGATTACTCTTTTGGTTACCGTTTTTTATTTTTTTTGCGATTTCGGGCATCAGATTGCACTTTTGGTTACCGTTTTTTATTTTTTTTGCGATTTCGGGCATCAGATTGCTCTTTTGGTTACCGTTTTTTATTTTTTTCGTGATTTCGGGCATCAGATTACTCTTTTGGTTACCGTTTTTTATTTTTTTTGCGATTTCGGGCATCAGATTGCACTTTTGGTTACCGTTTTCGATTTTTTGCGGAGTTTCGGGCATTAGGTTACTCTTTTGATTACCGTTTTTTATTTTTTTCGCAATTTCGGGCCTTGCACTTTAACTTATTAACGCACCAGTGGTTAGGCACCTATACCATAACAGCATTAAACTCAAACCTAAAAATCCGCATTAAAAAAGCCCTGCAATAATAACTTCTGCAGGGCTTTTTTGCTATTAATCACTGTGTCTATTTTAAAGAGCTAGGCTAGCACTGGTACATAACCTACATACGAATATACGCCCCAGGTCCAAGTGGTAGTCCAAACAGGTACCATACGATGAATAGTATAATCCACACGATTGCGAATGCAATGGAATACGGAAGTAAGGATGACATGAAGGTTCCGATTCCAATTTTTTTGTCATATTTTTGTGCAAAGGTTAAGGCGATGGCAAAATAAGCGAGCATTGGTGTAATTGGGTTGGTAATGGAATCCCCTATGCGATACGCCGCTTGTGTAAATGCTGGGCTATAGCCTAGTATCATGAACATCGGAACAAAAACTGGTGCAAGAATCGCCCACTTAGCCGAAGCACTAGCTACCAATAAGTTAATTAAAGCAGCGACAATGATAAACCCAATTAATAACGGAAGGCCTGTAAGTCCAATCGCTTGTAAAAATTCTGCACCTTTGATAGCAACGATTGGTCCTAGGTTACTCCAACTAAAGAATGTGATCATTTGTGCTGCAACAAACGCGATAACGATGTAAGTTCCCATACCTGACATTGATTTTGATAAATGGTCAGCAACATCTTTAGATGATGTTAGAACTTTTGCTGCAAATCCGTAGAATAAAGCTGGAACTAGGAAGAACAGCATCATAAGTGGAACTAAGCTGTTCATAAAAGGTGACACGGTTAATGAGCCAGTTTCAGGGTGTCTTAAAAGAGCATCCTTAGGTAAAGTTAAGAATAAAACAATAAGAGCCAGTACGCCGAGGGAAATAGCAGCCCATTTTAATCCCCTTTTTTCTAAAGCGGTTACTTTTTCCATTTTAATTATTTCGCCAGTGTATACCCCTAAGCGAGGCTCAACAATCTTGGCTGTTACAAACACAGCTACAGGCACTAACACCAGGCAAGAAACAACTAAAAAGTAATAGTTCATAGCTGGATTTGCTACATAACTAGGGTCAATTAATTGTGCACCCGTTTGGGTAAATCCTGCAACTAAAGGGTCAAGCATACTCAGAATTAAGTTAGCACTAAAACCACCTGCAACTGATGCATAAGCGGCGGCAAGTCCGGCGATTGGATGTCTACCAAGTGCGACGAAAATCATTGCAACAATCGGAGGTAAAACAACCATCGCTGCATCTGCTGCTGCATTACCAAGCATAGCTACAAGAACGATCGTTGGTAAAATTAATTTCTTTGGAGCATTTAAAATTGTCGTTTTCATAAAAGCAGAAATAAGTCCAGTTGATTCAGCCACACCAACACCTAGCATAACGACTAGCACTAATCCTAGCGGTGGAAAGCTTGTGAAGTTAGTAACCAAACCTCCTAAGATTTTGATTAGACCTTCACCATTTAATAGATTTATAGCAACGATTTCCTTACCATCCGCTGGATTAACTGCGGTAGTACCTAGAGCCCCAAATATGGCTGATGCAACAAGGATCAAAAGCGTAATGAAAACGAATAACATGACAGGATCAGGAAGTTTGTTTCCATACTTTTCAATAAAGTCTAGAAAAATATTAAAGAAACCTTTTTTCTTCTTGGGTGACCCTTCCACTTGCGGATTTGTATTCACTTATTTTCCCCCTCACTTCTTTCAAAAGAATTTTGGTAAAAAAAGTTACTCAATTTATTTGTTGTAGTTCATTACTGCCTTACCGAGTATTTTTGCAGCAATCAACATCGACCGCTCATCGATATCAAACTTAGGGTGGTGATGTGGATAGGTAACATCCCAATCTGGGTTACCAGCTCCTGTAAAGAAGAAAGTCCCTTTCACATGTTCTAAATAGTAAGCATAATCCTCTCCACCCATTTGCGGAGCAATTTCATAAACATTTGTTACACCAGGTACAGATTTGGCTAATTCAGCAACAAATTCTGTTTCCTCAGGATGGTTTACAGTCGCTGGATAACCTCTTACAAAATCAAAGTCATAATCTACATCAGCGGCCAAACATGTTCCTCGAACAATTCGTTCCATTTCTTTTTCCACTTGATTACGGACATCCTCTTTAAACGTTCTAACTGTGCCATCAAGCTGTACAGTATCTGCAATAACATTAAAAGCATTCTGTGCTACAAAATTTCCAACAGACAAGACTGCAGATTCTATCGGATCGACGCGGCGGCTAACAATTTGCTGTAAATTGGTCACTAATTGACAAGCTACAACTAAAGAGTCCTTAGTTAAATGTGGCTGTGCACCATGTCCGCCTTTACCTTTAACCTTAATATGAAAGCGGTCAGCTGCTGCCATGGTCGGGCCACTTCGAAAACCAACTTCACCATAAGGCCCCGTTGCCCATACATGGGTTCCGAAAATGACATCAACACCTTCAAGACAGCCATCCTCAATCATCGCGATAGCTCCCCCCGGCTGATACTCCTCTGCATGTTGGTGGATAAAAACGATCGTACCATGTAATTCATCTTGGATACTATTTAACGCTTTTGCGAGAACCAATAGCCCGGCAGTATGAGCATCATGGCCACATGCGTGCATTACACCGTCTACTTTTGATTTAAATGGTACATCGGTTTCTTCATGGATAGGCAAAGCGTCAAAGTCTGCACGCAAGGCAATCGTCGGACCTGGTTTTTTCCCTACTAATTTAGCGACAACCCCTCTTTCTCCGACACCAGTTCGAACCTCATGACCGAGTTCCTCATGATATTTCGCAATATACTTCGGTGTTTCCACTTCTTTAAAAGAAAGCTCTGGATTTTCATGCAAATGGCGGCGAATGTGCACCGCTTCATCATATAATTCATCTAGTTTTCGAAATAGTTTTTCCATATTAATTCTCTCCCCTTTTTAAAAAATTTCAGATCCCAGCCTTACTAATTTAAACAAACTGACCTGCTGAAATAGGTATGACAAGGTAGATTCGCTTCCCCCCCAATATGTAAATATTTCCATTAAAAATTAAATATTTAAAATAATTTGATTTTTTCAATCTTATCCTAATTGACTGTCCATCGTCAATGGATTTTTTAATTTTTTTTTGCAATAAAAATTTTTTAAAAGGTACTATTTTCCACTTGAATAAAATTAAAAAAACGAACACTGATACGTGCAAATAAATGGGTTATTATCCCATTCATTGACCGATCGGTTCGTTAGCGGACTGATTATACTAGGGGCCCAGCTGTATGCACCTCTAAACGGGTTATACCTTTCCCCTTACTTTTTACTTTATCTAAAACAACACCTTGAAGTTCAGAGGTTTCCTTTACATGTGTACCGCCACAGGCCTGTTCATCAATCTCACCGATTTTCACTAGGCGAATTTCCTTAACAAATGGAGGAATTAAATTGACAACCGTTTTAATGGCACCAGAAATATTTTCAGCCTCTTCCCTTGGTAACACACGGGTACTGATTACATGATTTGCCTTGATCTCCTCATTTGTCTGCTCAATCGCAGCTGCGATTTCTTCCTGAGATAGCGAACTGATTTCGGTTAGATCAATTCTTGCTTTTTCAGGGTGGATCTGATTCCCAGTACAGAGAGATCCATACTTCCTATGAAAAACACTAGCCATGACATGTAATAGAGAATGGTGCTTCATTAGTTGATAGCGCCTTTCCCAATCAATTTTTGCTTTAACTTCCCCTTCAACTAACCCTTTTGCATCTTTGAGATAGTGTACGACCTGACCCTGTTCCTTTTTCACATTTACCACGTCAAAGGTTTGTCCATTCTGAACCAGGAAGCCGGTATCATGTTCCTGGCCACCTCCTGTAGGGTAAAAAACCGTTTGGTCCAACACTATTTTATTTTCATCAATTGAAAGAATAGTTGCCTCACATTCTTGTAAATAGCTATCTTCTAGAAATAATTCTGTCATTTTAATGTCCATCCTTTCTCTTAAAATAAGTCCCTTTTGTTATTTATCAAAAACACATTTAATAGTTTTGATTAATCATGGCATATTTTTTTATATTTTACAAAAAATTTTTATCAGAATAAAAAATTAATTAAATTTTATTGAATTTTTTAAATATTTAATACTATAATGTCAGTAATACATAAAAGGGGGAATTCTATGTTAATTGAAAATAAGATTGAACAGCTTGGGTATAACTTTCCGGAATCCCCGGAACCATTAGCGAATTATGTGACAGTAAGAAAACATGGTCAATTACTCTATACTTCTGGCTCTGGACCTATCGTAAATGGGAAGCCTGTAATTCAAGGTCGTGTTGGAGCCGACGTTACACTCGAGGAAGCTTATGAAGCTGCCAGATTAACAGCAGTCAATCTTCTCAGTATGATAAAAAACGAAGTAGATGATCTCCAACATATTCGGGTGATTAAGCTTTTAGGGTTTGTAAATAGCAGTCTTGACTTTTACAGACAAGCGGAAGTTATTAATGGGGCGTCCGACTTACTAGTTGAAGTGTTAGGTGAAAATGGCAGGCATGCTCGTTCAGCAATTGGTACAAGTGTATTGCCATTTAATTTACCAGTAGAAATTGAAATGATCGTAGAAGTTATTGATAACAATAAGGGGGAAAATTAAATGTATGTCAGTTTAAAAGATATCCAGCAGGCCCGCGCAGTTTTAGCAGGGGTCATTCATCCAACACCACTTCAGTTCTCACAGACCTTTTCACACATTTCCGGTAACAAAGTATATCTCAAACCAGAAAACCTTCAAAAAACCGGTTCATTTAAAATCCGTGGAGCTTACAATAAGATTATTAATCTTTCAGAAGAAGAAAAAGCACGGGGAGTTGTTGCTTTCTCAGCAGGTAACCACGGGGCAGGCACAGCCTACGCTGCACAAATGGCTAACATCTCTGCAACTGTTGTTATGCCCGAAAACCCTGTGCCTAGTAAAAAAAGAGCGATTACTGAGCAATACGGAGCTAGAGCGATTGAACACGGTACAGATTCCATTGCTATGTTTAGAAAAGCTCTAGAGCTACACGAAGAAGAAGGCCTGGCGATGATTCATCCATTTGATGACCCTTATACAATTGCTGGTCAAGGAACAATTAGCTTAGAAATATTAGAAGAACTTCCTGAACTAGATGCGATTATCGTACCTGTAAGCGGTGGCGGTCTGATTTCAGGAGTTGCAGCAGCAGCAAAGGAACTTAAGCCTTCCATTAAAATTATTGGGGTGAATACTGAAGGAGCGACTGCGATGTATAGCTCACTTCAAGCAGGGCAACCGGTTGAGGTTGAGAAGGTTGAAACGATCGCTGACGGCTTAATGGCAAAAAAGCCTGGCGAATTAACGTTTGCCCATACTCAAAAATATGTGGATGACTTGGTGCTAGTATCCGAAGAAAAAATTGCAGATGCCGTTGCCTTCCTTGCCGAGAGAGCAAAACTAGTTGTTGAACCTTCCGGAGCAGCAGCCATTGCGGCCTTACTTAATCATCATACTGGCATTAAGAACAAGAATGTTGCTGTTATGGTCAGTGGCGGAAATATTAGCTTTGAACTCTATCAATCTTTGATTCAAAAATATAATGAGCGAAACTATGCAGGTGTGAAATGAAAACGCTAATTAAGAACACTACCATAATTACTTGTGAAGGTGAGCAGATTATTCAGGGCGATATTCTTTTTGATGAGTCTGGCATACTTGAGGTTGCAACTAAAATCGAGCCACCACTTGATAATGCTACCTATGTTATTGATGGAACAGGAAAAACCGTGTTGCCAGGCTTAATCGATTGCCATGTTCACCTTGGAATGGATTGCTCTCCTGACCCATTTAAACAAATTGCCCAGGATGATGAATCAAAGACCGCTTTTTTAGCCCATCAACAGGGGCAAGAATTTTTAAAAGCTGGAATCACAACCATTCGAAATTTAGGGACCCGCTATAATGTTGACATTAAATATCGGAATGCAATTAAGCAAGGGTATGTAACAGGACCAAGAATCTACGCTGCAGGCCGACCAGTTGTCATGACTGGTGGACATGGTCATGTTATGGCAATAGAGGCAGATGGGGAAATAGAAATTAGAAAAGCAGTAAGATCCCAATTAAAGGCTGGGGCTGATGTAATTAAATTAATGGCGACTGGTGGTGTGTTAACAGAGGGAAATGAACCAGGATCAACCCAATTAAGTGAACATGAATTACGCTGTGCTTGTCAGGAAGCGACCAATGCTAATAAAACAACGGCGGCTCACACAATTGGAACGGATGGCATCAAAAATGCGATTCGTGCAGGAGTAACTACGATTGAGCACGCCTATCTTTTAGATGATGAAGCCGTCGAATTAATGAAAGTGTACGGAACATATGTCGTGCCTACTCTTGTTGCACCTACACTTATTCTCGACAATACAGAAGGAATTCCAGTGTCTATGCTTGAACAGGTTAAGGCATTAATTGAAGAGCATCGAGTCAGCTTTAAAATGGCCCATTCTGCTGGAATCCCTATTGCAGCAGGAACGGATGCTGGTACGCCATACAATTTCCCAGGGTTAATGGCAGATGAACTTGCACTTTATGTAAAAGAAGGGATGACGCCTTTAGAAGCGATTAAGGCTGCAACCATCACAGCGGCTAAGGTCGTGAAAGCTGACCATTTAATCGGTTCATTGGAAGCAGGAAAACTCGCGGATGTGATTATTGTTGCTGGAAATCCGTTAGAGGATTTGTCAGTCTTGAAAAATGTTGAATACGTATTTAGCAATGGAAATCTAGCTTTTTCTCAAACTATTACGAGAATGGAGATTGAGCAAAAGTGTTAAAAGGTCAAGAACTGCATCCTTTACTCAAAACATTTATACCAATCGCAGAAGGAATCGCCAAAACCTTTGGTGATTTCTGCGAAGTCGTTCTACATGACTTTTCAGATCACTCCTCTTCAATAGTAGCGATTTTTAATGGTCATGTTACAGGGAGGAAAGTCGGTTCACCCATTACAAGTCTTGGTCTTGAAATCATAAAAAAAGGCATGCAAGGCGAAGAGCATTTAATAAACTATGCCAATGCCGCCAAGCACAGTACGATTAAATCAAGTTCAATGTTTATTAGAGATGAAAACAATCAAGTAATTGGTTGCTTATGTATTAATATCGAAACCGTCTACCTACAAGTTGCCAGGCAGGTTATTGAAAACCTTGTCGCCTTTGAACCAGTCAATCAAATTCAAGAAGAGTTTGCACCTAATATTAACGTCTTACAGGATCAACTCATCGAAGAAGCCATTGAAAAAATTGGAAAACCAGTACCTCTGATGGATAAAAATGAACGAGAAGATTTTATTAGGCACCTCGATACTAAAGGTCTATTCCTAATAAAAGGGGCGGTCCAAAAAGTAGCCGACCTACTCGGTGTTTCGAAATACACGATGTATAATTATATTGATAAACACTAGGGAACACGGAAACACGGGGACGGTTCTCGTGTTTTCCTAATTATTTCCATATAAAAATAATAATAATTGGGGACGGAGGGACAGGTAGTTTGTCCCGGGGGAGTAATAAAAATATTGAGTTTTGAAAAAAGCATCCCTTTCCGCGAGAACTAGGAGGGATACTTTATACCAAACACTTCCGCTTCGTGAACGATGTCTGACTAAATATCAACTTTCCGATGAGACACTTTCTAGAGGACAAGGTACCTGTCCCCTTTGTCTCCTCGATGACAACCCTAAATAAGCTCTACATTCAATTGCTCCAACAACCACTTCGGTACAACAAATCGTGCAGTCATTAGTGGGTCTACAATTTGGCAGATTTCCGCTTGGCCCGCTGCGCTCATGAGCATTGTGACTTCGCTTAATGGAAGACCTGATTTTGCAACAATGCGATCAATCATTTCTTCTGTTGCTACCTTACATGCTTGATCTAGTGTTTCTGCTGAGACAATTTGTGTAAACACTTCATCATTTTCTAGCATTGGATGTTGAAGCTTTACATCTTTTAGCACTTCAAGTGTAACCGTCGCTTTTCCAG
The DNA here is from genome assembly GCF_029193815.1 of Cytobacillus sp. S13-E01. Classification (GTDB taxonomy): domain Bacteria; phylum Bacillota; class Bacilli; order Bacillales; family Bacillaceae_L; genus Bacillus_BV. Next base: position 26,127 of record NZ_JARFVC010000004.1, on the reverse strand, counting down.
GGATCTCGATTCCGGATACACTGATTTCTCCGTCTCCCATTGCGGCGTGAAAATCACCTAATCCGAAGAGTGCTCCTTCTGTAAACACAGGGAAATAGAGGGTTGCACCTTCTGTTACCATTTTGTTATCCATATTTCCACCATGGTTTCCAGGCGTTCCACAGTTAACCCCTTCACCCTCAGGTGCTACACCAATAACTCCAATCATCGTATTGATTGGAATTTCAATATTGTTAAAAAGTGCTTTCCCATCACGTACAGGGATAATTTTCGCTTCCATTTCAGTGATGCGATGTCCCATTACACCTAGGTTTGGACCTACTACCATCACACCTTGGTCGCCGATTTCAAGCTTCTCAATCTTCACCTTTAACACATCTCCAGGCAGCGCTCCTTCTACATAAATAGGACCTGTTGCTGGATTAATTTGATTCCAATCAATTTCTGTCACCACTGTTTCAGCAGATTGGATTTGATCTGTAAAACAATCATAGGTTTCAATTTCAATCGTTATCCCAGAGGCAACGGTTTTTACTGGCTTGTGATTCTTGTTAAAATCATAAATGATCCCTGATTCGCGTGTTAAAATTTCCATGGTTAGTCCCCCTTATTGGATAGCCCAGTGACAAAAGGACAGGTACCTTGTCCCAGTAGAAAGGGATAATAAAAACTAAATTTCTAGATTACATTATGTCATAGTGTTTAATTGGAATATTCATGTTATTCCCTAATAAATTATATCAAAAAAGAATCCTACTTAAAATAGTCGGATTCTTTCATTTGCACTTTGCAAGTACGGGATATTTTGCAAAATTATCTTGGATGAGTTTAAATCGCTACGGATTGAAAAACTTTCTAAACGGCATATACAATGATAATGTCGTTAGCACAATCTCCTTTGCATCCAGCTTTGTTAAGAAGTATTCCATCAACCAGGAGGATTGAACCATCTAATGATTAAGCACAATAAACCCTGCCAGGTCAGTTGGTAAAAAAGCATTGATCTGTTCTGCTCCATATCTTCCTTGAAAACCATCACCTTATTAAAATAATAGGTACCTCACCCCAAGTCGTAGGTAAAACTGTTGATATATTAGATTAAGTTATTTATAATAAGGATAAAATAAGAAAAGCGCAGAGCGCCCGCCTATCGGCGACAAGCATAAGACAAGCCGGCTGGGAGGTTGTTCTTTACCTTCCGGACGGATTGGCTTATACCATAGAGCCGATGGCGCCCGGAGCTAGACACTAAAACTAGGTTCAAATTTTTATACTTTCTTATCTTTTAAAAAAGATCAGGTGGTGTAAACACCTGAACAACGCAACCACAAGCCGCAAAGGGAGCGGCAGCCTAAGTAGTGATCATCAGAAAAGAAGTAACCACTCTAACCCAGGGCAAGGAGAGCGGCTACTTCTTTTTGTTTTGACTTAACATAATAAAAACTGTTAGAACACCTATTAAAACTAAGTTCGAATAAAGTGCTATAGACATTGCCTCATATGTCGTCATTATTTCCACCTCCCTCCTACCGGGAAGTGGCTAAACCGCTCACCATTGCTTATGATAGTTGTTATGTTTATATTATCATTTAATTTGGTAGATTACCACAAAAAAACGAAACGTATGTTCTCGTTTTTATTAACGTTTCCTGAATCTATTAGAAGGGAACATGTTAAAAAAAGGAAAAGGGGACAGGTACCTTGTCCTTGAACTTATTCTCTTTATGGCTTCAGAAACGGTTTCGTCCGATTCTTTCATTAATAGATGTATATCATTATCCATCAAGCAGTACCTGTAAAGCTGATAGTTACTTATGTCCTTATATTTTGTTAGTGTCTCTAAATACTTCATCTTGTCCTCATCATCCTCGCTGAGAATGTTTTTCTATTAATTCCTCTTAACATATGTGATAAATGCCACTGCCGCTCTTTATCCTGGCTCCCCTAGGCATATGGTGTACTTATTTTTTGCACTAATTACGAACAGTCTATTACTTCCTCCCCTGCCTTTTTCCACATTCTAAAAAGTAATCCTGTGATCTACTTAATGTCATCGCTTCCCATAAAGCTTCTTCGGTCATTTGGTTTTCACCCTTTAAATCTGATATGGTACGTGCTAGGCGGAGGACTTTTATTTGGACACGGTTGCTCCATTTCTTTTTAAAGGAGACTTGTTGGAGAATTTGTTGGATTTTCGCTTTAGGTTCGTTTGTTTTAGTGATGATATCATAGGATACTCTCCCGTTAGTTAATTCTTTTCCATACCTTTCATATTGTCGTTCCCTAGCCTCTATTACACGTTTTCTAATCGTTTCTGACGTCTCCGAGTTAGAAACCTCATCTACCTTATTCAATATAACTGGTTCAATTTTTAGACTGATGTCAAAACGATCACGAATTGGACCTGATAGACGATTTTGATAGGACCGTACTTGTTTTATGGAACAAGTACAATAATGTGAATTTGACCCCAAGTACCCACATGGACAGGGGTTCATAGCACCAATTAAAAGGAATGAAGCTGGGTATTTTACGATTGAACGAGCACGACTTATTGTGACAACACCTGATTCAATTGGCTGTCTTAACATATCCAATGTTTTCTTTGAAAACTCGGCTATTTCATCTAAAAATAAAACCCCTCGATGAGCTAATGAAATCTCCCCTGGTTTTGGAGTCTGTCCTCCTCCAATGATTGATACACTAGACGCAGAATGGTGAGGTGTACGAATCGATGACTGCCCAGAATCTTCATATCCCATGCCTGCCAATTCATACAAGCTAATCTTTTCAAGTTGTGCTTCTTTTGTTAATGGCGGCAAAATGGAGGGAAAGGTTTCAGCTAACATACTTTTTCCACAGCCAGGTGGCCCCACCATGAATAGATGATGCTCTCCTGCTGCTGCAATTTCGAGTGCTCTCTTGGCAAATTGATGACCAATTATATCCGTAAAATCTTTATCATACATCATCTTCTTTTCTTTAGTAGATTTAGTAGTATGAACCGGAAGAATATCTTGCCCTGACAAATGTTGGACAACATCCTTTAATGATGATACATAAATAATTTCAAAATTATCAATCTCAATTTCTGGGAGACTTTCACTGTAAGGCATATACAATATAGTCAGCCCAATCTTCTTTGCAGCCAAAACAGCTGGCAGCATTCCTTCAACTGGTTGAATCGAACCATCTAATGATAAAGCACCAATGAAACCGGTCAGGTTAGAGATTTCTGATGTGATGACTCCCATACTTTTTAAGATACCTACAGCTATCGGTAAGTCAAAAAGTGGTCCGTTCTTCTTTTGTTCCGAAGGTGATAAGTTAATAATTATCTTATGATCGACAAGTTGGTGACCAAATGAATGCAAAGCAGTTGATACTCGTTCTTTCGATTCTTTCACAGAGGCGTCAGGTAAACCTACAATCACAAACGCTCCCATCGCACAAATTGTTTGAACTTCAACTTGGACAAGGTACCCTTCGACACCTTTTAAACCAATGCTCATGATCTTTGCTATCATATATCTAGCTCCTTTATATTCATCTCAACTATTTATATAGTTACTTATAGTTGGCTTAGGTCGTTGGAAAAAGTTAAGTGTTTTTGAAAGATTACACAGGAATTTTTTTGATTTAGAGAAAAGGGGTGTAACTGCTGCATATAAAATGGGGTTCTATCTTATTGAATTAATGTGTGATTACGTTTACTAACTAGAAGGTGTTATTGGTTTGTCACGAGGCAATAAGAGTGTAATTTCTTGAGTTAATATTGTGGATATCATCCAGTATAGTTAAATAATCTTCACTTCTTAAAAAAATAAGTACTCTGGTTCCTACCAGTTGATATATCATGAATACAGACATGACACGATTCCTATGTTACTTATAATCAAATCACTCCCATCATTGGTATAATTCATGTTTATTAGAAAAGCAGTTCAGCAACCATTTATAGTCTTATTTTCGACATATTCCCTTATAATCCTTTGTCAATTCAATGAAAAATTGTGAACAATTCTTTTAAAATAAAATGTAATGTATACACCTTCATAATGGTTAGTAGGAGGGAACCTCTCTGCCTTTTGGCAGATTGTGTTCCACCCCACTCACACATTCCTCAGTCGTCTATTGACCAAATCAATATCAAAATTACCATATCCCTGTCTTTTTCCCCAGCTCTTCAAATTTTCATATTCGGGATGTTCTTTATCTGCCATGATGGCTAAAAACTCTTCAAACCCAGGTTCACCGCCGACATCCTCAGGTGGTGAATTTCCATCACCGGCTAGGCAAACAGAGTGGTTCCTATCATGATTGTCTATCATTTCTTCCACAACAATAAGGTGCTCCCAATCATCTCCGAAGTCATAGGTGTACGTGATGTTAGCTGGAAGATAGTCGACTAACCTTTCTTGCGTTTCTAGTTTTATTGGTATTTCATTGTCATAACTGAAGGCCTCTTCGTGACATAGAAGCCTTATTGTTGGTTTCCTGTCTACTTTTGACACCTCTTGATAAGGTTCTACAGGTCCACTTTGAAAAATGGAGAATTCATGAAGGTGGTAATCCTTCCAACCAAACACGATTTGTAACGTCTTATGTAAATCCGGAAAAGTAATATGTTTTGGAATGGCAATTCGACGACAAACTTGATGGTGTTTTAAATTAAGTTTTACAAGAAGAATAATTCCTTCTGATTGAAAAATAGGCCCATCTGTCAACTTCTCCAAGTTAGAATATAAATCCTCGTTTGGCCTGGTATAGTCATTCTTTCCGTTCCCAATGAGGAAACGACTTGCCTTTTTACTTAATATAGATTGAGTGATCAAATGTTGGTTTAGTTCCCTCTCGTAAAAATAAACATTCTCACATGCTTTATTTAGTCTAGCAACTAACGTTTTATTCTTTGTCGTTGTAAAAGTCATTTCCTTTGACTGAGAAAGATATGCCTCCACCACTTCATCCTTTATTCCCTCTTCTTTCAACACTTCGCGAATGGCTTGGAAAATCAACCTATCAACTTTTTTAAAATCTGCTGCTTTTAGACCATAAAGGACAATCATATAGCGATTACTATCATTCATAAGCACAAGCGTTTTTCTCCGCTGTATAGTTAACAAATTAGCATGCCAAGAAAACAAATCATCTTCTTCTCTTGATGAAGAAGGATCTATCTTTAGTTCCTTTAATAGTTTCTTCGTACATTGGATAAGCATTAACAACTCTCCCAGCATCTTGGAATGACTACCTAAAATCATCTTGTCCAGTTACTAAGTATAGTATCACAAAAGCTTATGGGACAGAAGGAATACTAGTCCGATGGTAGCGAGGTACCTGCTTCTTCCGTCCCTACTAGACGCTTTTACTATAAAAAGAAACCTGTCCAAAGAAGTTAACGGGTTTACTTGTGAGGTGCAAAACGGTAAATCGCAGACCGAATCAAATAGCAAATCACATAAACTTCACAGTATAATTCACAGTATATTTCACAGTAAAAATGGCTTAGAGATGCAAATATCTCTAAGCTATTTTTAAAATTTCCTTTTTTTCACGAAACCACCCGTAAGTTGTACAAGTCCATTAGATGCTAATGCGAGTTTGATAAATAAGCGGAGAAATTTCGCTTAATTAGGAAATAGCACCGAAAATAGCTTAAATAGACGGAAAAATTCCGACTATTGACTCAAAAAGCGTAAAAATGGGTAACTTTGCTTTGCTTAATCGGAAAATCTCCGCTTATATACCCCGAACCGAGCTCTATCGTGCTGTCTAACCGGAAAATCTCCGCTTATTTTAAATATCACTGGTTACTCAATTATAATCCACGTACTAAATCACAAAAACTTCACACACCTTCCAATAATTATTTCATACCCTGTGATTTCCTATGTGAATTAGGGAAACGGTATGCAATTAAGATTCCCCAAAATATTGATAAATCAATAAAAAACGCACTGTGAATTATATTGTGGATTCAAGCGCGTTTTGCTTTGTGTTTTATAATGTTTGCGCCTCTGAACTAAACCCGTTACAAAGAAGTTGGAGGGTTTCTTTTTTTGAAACACGGGGACGGTCCTCGTGTTTCAAAAAAGATGATTAATTTAATAAATGAAATGAATGTTTGTAGATTCGATTGGAGAATAAAAGAGTGGGTGTGTGAATTGATAGTTTTGAAGATAAGCAGAATTTGCCGTTCTTTATATTGATATTCAACAACTGGTTCTAAATTTCTTCTAGTTTTCCTGAAAAAAAATATTTATAAATTAGTCGGAATGGGAATAATCAGGGAAACAAGATGACTGTCCCCGTGTTTCTTCCCTCCGCAGGCATTACCCTGTTTCAAAGGTACTATGCAGTAATCTGACTCCCTAAGGCATTAGACCTCCTAACTTTATTATCGCTTGTCAGCCCGACTTCCTCTGTGTAAAGAGCACTTAGGGTCTCCCACGTTGACGCATCATAACGGTGTCTAGCATACCAAGGTCACTGACCCCGGGGAAGCTACCTTATTCTCGCATAACGAATAACGCAGTGTTGTTTTCTACTCGATCCAAAGTATCAACCTTCCCAATTGGGATTTCGAGGCTCTATCCCTTCAACTTTACGCTTTCGGCCTACTAGCTTGCTGTCTACGCTTAACATTACAAGTTACCCGGTAATGTCCAAGACTCGCTATAAGTGATTTGCTAAATCTTACTTAGTGGGAGTCCCACCCACTATATGATGCGCCCTTCGTGGCGCACGGATCGTCCCCGTGTTTCTCGAAGTGAAAAACTAGACAGCTAAAGGTAGTGGCATCTGTTCAACCTGTGCCATTTGTAATTCCTGTATTTTTTCTACATGATCTGTTGGCAAGACAGTTTGCCGCACATGGTTGATTATTCGTTGGATCAGTCGAAATGTATCCCTCATAATAAGAAAAGCGCAGGGCGCCCGCCTATCGGCGACAAGCATAAGACAAGCCGGCTGGAAGGTTGTTCTTTACCTTCCGGACGGATTGGCTTATGACCTCGAGTCGATGGCGCCCGGAGCTAGACACTAAAACTAGGTTCAAATTTTTATACTTTCTTATCTTTTGAAAAAGGATTGTACTCTTTCCGTTGTTTTAACAGGGACCTTCTTATGGCATATAACAGAATCCAACTAATTGGATTCATGAGCGAAGGCTAGTTCCACTTGCTTACGAAAGTGAAGCATTTGATTTTGCGGTTTAGACCCTTGTGGAACTGGCCCATAGAAAAACGGGGTTTCTTTAAAAGAGAAACTAAATTGTTTATCGCAAGTGGTTTGTAGTGGACATGACATGCATTTATTTTCTTCACCATTAAACCAGGACGTATAAGTTTTTCTGTCAAATCCATCCCAGATTAGCTCATGTCCAGCCTCACATTCAGGTTTCCCTTCAGGGGAACAGGTTTCTGGGATAAGGGTATTTTTCTTAAAGTCTGTCACAACTGCTACGTTGTATTCAACCTGAGCTACTTCCTGATGTTCAGCACTAAAATAACCTAAATCAGCCGCTAGATACTCTACCTTTAGATCTCCTATTTGCTTAAGTTTTTCAAGCAATGGGAGTAGTACATTCACATCGGAAGTGTCTGGTGGGAGAATAATTGATAGTAACACAATTGGGCCTGATGGTGTAGGGCACACGATTGAATGCTTACGATAGCCAATAAAAAATTTGTTTTGATTTGCCTTGTTCCGTTGAACACCAACCTTTGCATCGGGATCGGAATTTTTTTTTTCGCAATCACACTTTTCTTTAGTTTTCACAGCGACAAAGTTTCTTCTTGTATCCATTTACGAGTGCGTAGACAGGTCGGGAATCAATGCCTGCAAGGGTGTTCGTAAAAAGTCATCTAACTTCAGGGCTTGACCGATAAGGTCAAACAAAAACATATAAAACAACTCTAGTGTTACCGCTTTACGGAAATGGCTCAGGCTACTATGTACAGGGACATCTTTAATGTTCGGAGTGCCGATAAAGTTACGGCAAGCACGATTCTTTGGGTCAACAAGTTACTTACAAAGCTGGCGGAAGGATGTAATTTCCGGACGAGTAAAGTATAAGTAATTCCTTCACATTAGAAGTTATTAGCTGCGCAGTATTTAGTCTACTGTACAGTAATTGTTAATCAAAAAAAGAAGCGAAAGTCAATTCAAACTTCCGCTTAATTCCCACTTCCCACTATTTCACTTGTGCTGTTCGGTCTTGGAGTTGATGGACGGAGACGTCTCCCCAGCTGAGGTCTTGTACTCTGTATTTGTCGATTAGATCCCAGTCAAGTTCGACGCCGAGTCCTGGTAGGTTACGGTCTGGTACGTGTAGGTAACCGTTTTTATATTGGACTTTGTTTTTGACTATGTCGCCGACGTATAGCTCTGGTCCTGTTGGGTCTGAAGTGTAGTTAAGGTTTAAAAGTGAGCCCCCTAAATGAGCCATTGCTGCAGTTCCAATGGAAAGCTCTTGTGTTGTACCGAGAAGGACACTTTTACCAGCTACTTCAGCAGAGGATGCTGCTTTCTTAGCAGCGGTTAATCCACCAATAAATACAGGCGAAATATTGAAGATATCGACAGAATCATGTTTGATCATTTCATATTGTTGTCTAAAGCTCCATACATGCTCACTGATGGGCACATCTACGCGTGTTCGGATATGATATAATCCGTCAAAATCATTCCGATACGTAGGACTTTCAATCATTTCAAAATCATAGTTTGATAGTCTTTTAATGGCTTTTAGGGATTCCTTCCAGTCCAATAAATGACTAAAATCTAATGATTTAATTGTTACCTTTTTACCAAATTCACGTTTTACACCATCTAAAAATGCTTCATCGGCATCAACGTTTTTCCCTACATAAAGACGGAAGACATCAAAGCCCTCTGCATATCGCTTACGGACAATCTCAAGGTTTTCTTCTACTTCTTCCAAAAACCGGTGGCGGAAAATTGGATAACACACTTTAAATTTTTCCTGATACCTTCCACCTAGTAGTTCAGCTACAGAAACATTTAAGTATTTTCCACATAAATCATACAATGCTGCATCCACACCACTTCTTATGAAGCTACCTTTCTCGTAATAGTACATCGCTTCTGGAAAATTATCGAGAAGTTCCTTATTAATTGACGAGATATCAAATGGATTTTTTCCTACTAATATGGTCTTTAACACATTCGTTAAATCTTTGACATCAGGTGCGTATCTAGGCAAATGTGAGAAATCGGACATTTCACCAAACCCAGTGATACCTTCATCCGTAAACAGCTCAATGAGAACATGTTTATTAACAAAGCCAGTATGTCTCGGGACCCCAACTACGGTAAGTCTTAAATCGACAATTTTCAAGATAATTCCTCCTTCATTTATTAAGATATTGGCGTAATCGTAATGGTTTTTATCGATGTAAAAAACTCTTTTGCAGCTTGCCCTTGTTCTCTTGAATGAGAGCTTGATTCCTTCATTCCTCCAAATGGAGCTTGAAGCTCAACCCCAGCGCTCTCACCGTTCACTTTGATTAAGCCGGCTTCAATTTTATTTATAAATGTAAAAGCTTTCCCGATATCATTTGTAAATAGGGAAGCACTTAAGCCAAATCGCGAATCATTAGCTTGTTGTAACGCGTCTTCCAAGCCATCTACCTTAATTAAACAAAGGACAGGTCCAAAAATTTCTTCTTGAGCGATTCTCATGTCGTTTGTAACATCCTCAAATACGGTGGCTTCAACATAGTATCCATATTTATAAACTTTACTTTCAGGTACTTTTCCTCCGGTAAGAAGAGTTGCTCCTTCTGCAATTCCAGCATCAATATAATGAAGGACTGTATCTAACTGCGAGCTTGAAGCAACTGGACCCATATATGTGTCCGACTCAAGACCTGATCCTAGCTTAATCGCATTGACTTTTTTCAACACTTTTTGTTTAAATACATCATAAATATCCTTATGAATATATGCACGACTTGTCGCTGTACATTTTTGGCCAGTATGCTTCATCGCACCATTTACCGTTAACTCTGCTGCAAGATCTAGGTCAGCATCGTCCAAAATAATCGCTGGGTTTTTCCCACCCATCTCTAACTGATATTTACCACCTCGATTTAGACATGCGAATGCTACCTGTTTTCCAACATCATTTGACCCTGTGAAGGTCACTGCATTCACATTTGGATGATGAATAATTCGGTCCCCAACTACTGATCCTTTTCCAGTAATAATATTGATGACCCCTTTTGGAAAACCTGCATCTGCAAATGCCTCAATTATTTTGATAGCTGTGATGGCTGTTTCCGAAGCCGGCTTCAACACAACTGTATTTCCATAAACAAGGGCAGGTGCCATTTTCCAAATCGGAATGGCAATTGGAAAATTCCATGGAGAAATGACACCAACTACCCCTACTGGGACTCTCATTGTATATAATAGATTTTTGCTGTCCGCTGATGGGATATTCTCACCGATATTCCGAAAGCCTTCCTGGGCATAGTATCTTAAGATGGATACTCCTCTTAGTACTTCGCCTTTTGTTTCCACAAAGGTTTTTCCCATTTCTCTTGTAGCTGTTTGAGCAATATCGTCTGCTCTACTTTCGAGTATATCTGCGGCCTTATGAAGATAGTTCCCTCTGACATGAGCAGAAAGCTCCCGCCATTCAACCAGGGCATCCTTTGCTGACGCAACAACTTCATTTACATCTTTAGTCGTTGAGCTTGGAAACACTCCTATTTTTTCATTGACATCTGCTGGATTTTTACTATCAAAGGTTTGCTCATTGCTTGATGGTTTCCAAATGCCATTTATATAATTCAGATATACTTGAGTCATTTCCTCTACCCCTTTCCATCCTAATTTTTCACTTTTTCAACCTTTAGTTCAAAACCCCAGCTTTTAAGTATATCTGTCACTTCTTTTCTGTCGCTTTCATTTAAAGGGGCAACCGGCTCTCTTGTTACACCTGCGTTCAGACCTATCAACTCCATTGCCTCTTTAATGACAACTACATTGTTCCCATTGTTGTATTTTGCACGTAAGTCCTCAAATGGTAATACTTCGCGCCAAACATTCCAAGCAGTATCCTGGTCACCCGCCTGCATAGCCTTAAGCATTTCAAAGGACTTTTGTGGGAATAGATTAACAAGTCCTGAAGTAAATCCTTTGGCTCCCACACTATAGAAAAAGGGTGCCCATTTTTCTGCTGTCCCGCAAACCCATGTAACGTGGTGTTCTTTAGGAACTTCATACACAACCTTTGCAAACCGAGGTAAATCATTTATTGCATACTTCACCCCAACAAGCTTTTCCTGAGGTGCAAGCTCCTTGAGAACATTGTCACTAATAGTTGGGTCTTTAAAATAAAGAATAGAAGGAATATCCAATGCTTCAATAATTCCTTTAAAATAAGAGGTTAACCCACTTTCTGTAGTATAAGGATGTACAGGCATGTGTATCATTACAGCGTCTGCACCAACTGTTGCAGCATATTGCCCCAGCCTAATGGCGGTTTGGAGAGAGTAGCCAATTCCCGCTACGACTGTAGCACGCCCATTAACAATTTCTACTACTCTTCTAATCTCTTCTTTCGCCTCATCAAGCGTTAGCGCGTAAAATTCACTTGTATTACCACATGGTACAATCACCTCTACTCCATTTTCGAGCAAGAACTCAATATTCTCCTTTACTCCATCCCAGTCAATTTCTTTTGAGCCTTCCTTAAATGGTGTGATACTAATTCCAGAAATCGTTTCTAGTTTTTTGCTAAACTGCGCATAGCTCATAGTAAGTCTCCTCCTCTTCACTCTTTCTGATTCAAAAATTCCGCTATTAACTGAAAGATCTCTTTTGATTCATCTATTTTATAAAACCGGTTTAAAAAACCATGATTTACACCATCGGTTCGTTTACATAACGTTTCAACGCCATCCCATTCAAGCCTGTTAGCATACATTCCCCCCTCATCACGTAGGATGTCATACTCTCAGTAACGATAAGAGCTCGTGATAGATTACCCAGAGAGCTAGCTTCCGTCAGCGACGCATAAGGGTGTAATTTCCCCAAGTGCCGAAGGAAAAGGATGTTCCAGTGCTAAACGGTAATCTACTGAAATAACCTTATGGTTCGCGATATTCGCAATTTGCCTTCAGATGACATCATGGGTTTCTAAATTCCCCAGTACAAAGCCTCTGCCATGAAAATACAAAAAAAACAGGATGAGGACCCTTCCCTTCTGGTGTATAAATACGAATAGGGATGTTATACCCACATCCCTCTATCACTCTATCTTCTACAGAAAAAATAGCCGACCTAGAGGGTAGGTCATATCAGCATTTCTTAATCTCAGCTCTTCAACAGTCGAAGCTTGGTTTGCATGCTGAACAGGCTGGGAATCTAGGAACCTTTGAATTTGCGGATGTAATGGCACGGTCTCATATCCTCCTCACTGGATTGGCACCTGATCCATTGGAAAGGAAAAACGATAGCCATTGTTAGAAGCCCACTTACAACAGTCCTCGATTTTCAGGATCATGGATGCTTCCTGTAATTGATCCTCATGAGTAAAAATACATAGACTCCGCTGCTGTTCATGGTGCTGTGGATTAGTGGCTCTAGCTTCCAGTACATCAATAGGGTTCTCTTCATGCTCAAGTCTTAAATCCGTGTGAATAAAATAAAGCTGTTCCTCCAAATCATAATAGTCATCATAGTTTACAAGCCCTGCTCTTTGAATTTGGTTCAAATAATAAACCTCCTCCCTTGAATCATCAGCTGTTAGTAGGCCCTTAATACCGTACATTGAAGCTTTCCAATTCCGAATCGTTTCCAAGGTCCCTTTATAAAAATGGATTCTTGGAATGGTATCTATGACAGCCGAACTGGCAAAGGTGCAAATGGCATTGTTCACGAGAGAATAGTGTTCACTGGCCACATCAGAACCAATGCTATCCTCACTATAGCCATATTGACTTTCATAACCCTTTCCATGAAAGCCAAATCGGAGCCAATGGGACGCTCCCCTAAACTCATCCTTATAACGAGTAGATAACTGATCGAGCTTCCACTGGCCATCCTTCGTTTCATAAAAGCAATATAGCGAAAAAACCGCCCCATACTGACTATTGAACCGTTGTAGCATCGCAAAAATTGGATGCTCCCAAACCGACTGAAAATCGTTCAACTCTAATTCTCTTAGTATTTCAATGACATCATCAATAGATAGATGCATATAGTTTAATTTTTCAAATGGAGGCATCAATACATCCTCCCTTCGTTAATCCAATGTATAGGTTAATGCGTTTCTTCCACCATCTACTGTTAATACCTCACCATTAATAAAGGATGCTTTTTCAGAGGCTAAAAAAGAAACGGCATACGCTACATCCTCGGGCTGACCGATTCGCCCAGAAGGATGATAAGGAAGGACTTTTTTCATAAATGAGCTTTCCTCCTCATAAAAAGATGGATCCATAATCGCTGTTTTAATAAAACCAGGACATACCACGTTCACCCTGATTCCATCCTGACTTAGATCGATTGCCATTCCTTTTGTCATGCTAATCATTCCGCCCTTTGCCGAATGATAAGGAAAGAATTGAGGCTGAGTTCGAAATGCATGGGTGGAGGCAATATTAACGATACTCGCCTCTCGTGCCTTCTTTAAAAAGGGAATCGCATACTTTGAAAACAAGTAATGACCTTTTAGGTTAATTGCTATACAACTATCAAATTCATCAGAAGGACAGTTTTCAACACTATATCTAAAATTAACACCAGCATTGTTTACTAATACATCAAGCGAACCAGTCCATTTAATCGTGTTCTCAACCACCTGAATAATTGAATGTTCATCGGTAAGGTCCACATACAAAGCCAATGCCTCTCCTCCACTATGATTGATGTCATTTGCTACACAACCGGCATTTTCCTCATGAATGTCGGCCACGACCACTCGATACTGTTCATTTGCTAGCTCGATAGCGACGGCTTTTCCGATGCCTGAGCCACCACCCGTTACGATTGCTGTTCTCATTATTACTCCACCTCCTTTTGTTAACACCTTATCCAATTAACACCAAAATTCGTTTCTATAGGTCTTATCAACCTTTTACGCTCTAGTTCCTCTAAACCACCTTGGAGACAATAAAATAAATCAAAGTTCTTTTCCTCAGACCAGCTGCCAAGCTTTTGTCCAGCTTCACTTAGTAAATCCTTTAACGAAACCTGCCCTATTCTTTCAAGTGTTTCTAGAATATACGCCTCAACCGAAACGACAAATTCTTTGCTTTCTGCTATAAATCTAGCAATCTCCTCTTTCCCTGAAATAAGAGGAAAGTGACTCGTTAATAAATAATCCAAATCTAATTGTTCAATTAAATCAATCGTTTCCAAATACAAATCTGTAAAACGATAGGTAGGGCAAAGTATCAGTTCTCCATCACGATTACTAACACCCTTACCAAGTATTGCATCCGTTATAATGGCGAGACGATGCTTCGGATCATAGACTAGCATATGACCCTTGGTATGCCCTGGGGAGTAGTAGAACTGAACCTTCCAATCCGCGGACAAATGAAACTCCTCATAGCCAACCATCCTCAGATCAACTTGACATTTGTCCCCTAAATTTATTAAAAGTTGTGCACTTCTTTCCTTACTATAGGAAACACCTAAGTGTGCCAATTCGTTATATCTATTTTTTAACGTCCTATTCGGATCTTCGATATCATCACTTTCCAGACGGTGAGCCATAGTCGTTAACTGAGGGAAAAATCGTTTAAGGTTACAAATCCCACCACAATGGTCTGCATCATTGTGCGTAACTAGTAAATAGAGTCCTTGTGTTCTAACTAAATTTTTCTCATCAACATATGGTTTTATATCCTCACTCGGTGTTGTAGCCACCCCTGCATCAACAAACAGGAGATTATCGTCACCGACTAAGATATGCTGAAATAAATAGCGATTTTGATAATGTACCTCAATACGATGAATACCTGGAAATAACTCCATTTTTCTTACCCTACCTCCTTTACAACCACTTCTAAGGGAGTATTCAAGACATACTCTTCTGATTCAACATAAAGATTTTCACAGATTGATAACACTGCGTAATCCGAGAGAGACATTGTTGCATGCCAAATATTTTTATGAATATAGATAGGTTTATCTAATAAAAAAACTTGTAGATCACTTGGCTCTTTCGTTCCCGAAACACACATCAAAGGGATTCCATTCAAAGGGGCAAAATACTCGATCGTATTAGGATGCCTTGCGAGCTTTCCAATCCCCTTGTTGTCAATTCTAGAGATAGCTAGTCTCCAGCCTACCTGTTCCTTTTCCTGTAAGAGCACCTCAAATCCAGCTTCTTCCCCAGGTTCTATTACGCCGCCAAATTTTGCAAAGCTATTAGGAGAGAGATTTTTAATTTTACAATTCATGGTTTCACACCCTTTATTTCATTAGCAAATTCGGTACGAACAATACCAACTCTGGGATAAAGGTGATAAGCAATAAGGTAATTACCATAATCGCATAGAAAGGAAGCATGGATACAGACAAACGTTCAATGCTAACCTTTCCAATCGCACTTCCGATAAATAAAGTTGATCCTACCGGAGGTGTGACTAAACCAACTCCTAAGGCCAGCATCATAATGACTCCAAAATGAACTGGATCAACACCTACTTGGGTTACGATTGGCAACAAAATAGGAGTCATAATAAGAATCAAAGAAGCCATATCCATAAACATTCCTAGGATTAGCAGTAATACCAGAACAATGATCATGACCACAAATCTACTATCAGAAAAGCCTAATATGCTACTTGAAATGAAAGCTGGGATTTTTAAATAAGCAATCAGCCATCCAAAAGCGCTGGATGTTCCAACTAAAATCATGACAATCGATAGCGTCATAATACTTCTACCCATGATTCCATTTAACTCCCGCAATGGAATTTCCCGATAGACAAAGAAGGTTACAATTAAGGCATAAACAACTGCAATTGCTGCTGATTCAGTAGCCGTAAACACACCTGTGATAACCCCACCTACAACGATGAATACCGTTCCTAGTCCGAGAATAGATCTCCAAAAGGTTTTAAAAGCAACCATTAGATTAAATTTTTCTCCAACAGGATACTTACGTTTAATAGCAAGAACGTATACATAAATCATTAAGGCTACTCCTAAAAGCACACCTGGAACTAAGCCGGCTAGAAATAACTCACCGATTGATACACCACCTGCTACGAGTGCAAACAGCACCATATTATGACTAGGTGGAATTAACACACCCTGAACCGAGCTTGTCATTGTTACAGAGGTTGAAAACTCTGCATCATAACCTGACTTTTTCATCATTGGAATGAGTACTGATCCAATAGATGAGGTGTCTGCTGCTGAAGAACCAGAGATTCCTCCAAAAAACATACTTGCCACAATATTTACTTGCGCTAACCCACCCCTAGCCCATCCAACTAAAGAATTTGAAAACTCAATTAAGCGATTGGATATCCCTCCGGAGCCCATGATTTCTCCTGCAATGATAAAAAAAGGGACAGCCATTAGTGCATATACATTTATTCCTTTCACCATGTTTTGAGCCACAGTCATTAATGGAATGTCAATGTATAGAGTGGTTACAATTGTCGCAATTCCAATTGCAAAAACAATGTGAAATCCCAGTAAAATTAACAACAAGAAAGTGCCTAAAAGGATTGTTACCGCTATTGGATCTGTTATCATGATAGTTTCCTCACTTTCCCCAGCAACGCTATTAAAATACAGATGCCTGATACCAATACAGATGCATACAACCATCCCGAGGAGATTTTTAAGCCAGGAATGATACTTGTAGAGGTTAATTGAACCAATTCATAACCTGCTATTACCATAAACAGGGCAAAAAGAAGGATAAGAACATAGTAAAATCCGTGGAATATTTTTATTCCTCTATTTGGTAAGACCAAATCTATAATGCTCATTCGAATATGCGCATTATCCTTCAACGCTAAAGCACTGCTTAAGAGTGAAAACCAAACCATCAGCATTAGTACAGCAGGTTCTCCCCAGGGAGGAGTACTATTTAAAACATATCGTCCAAATACAATATAGGAAGTAATTATCACCTGTAAGGCCAGCATAAGCTTACAGACTGTAAAAATAACTGAGAAAAAACCTTTATATACCCTACCGAGCATACGTACCCCCACTTTTCATGTCTTTTAAAGGAAAGGGACTCTCCTCTTAATATTTCAGGAAAATCCCTTTCTTAAATTGATTCGTATTTATATACTCTTATTGTGTTTGTTGAATTTTATCAATTAAATCTAAATAATCAGCACCATACTTTTCATATAAAGGTTTAACCATTTCAACCCATTTTTCATGATCCTCTAGCTCAGAGATCGTCACTCCAGCTGCCTTCAATGCTACAAGTGCTTCCTCGTCCTTTTCCTTTGCTAACTGGCGCATATATTTTTCAGTTTCCTTCATAGCATCTTTAAGTAATTGTTGATCTACTGCATCTAGTGTATTCCAAGTTAGCTCTGAAACAATGACAACACTTGGGGCAAACTCATGACCGTTTAATGTGTAATTCGGTGCAACCTCTTGGAAATTATTTGTGTAATAACCTACGATTGGATTTTCAGCACCATCTACTACACCAGTTTGTAGTGCACTGTATAACTCTGAATAAGCAATTGGTGTCGGACTAGCTCCGAACGCCTCAACAATATCTAAGTACATTTGGCTAGGCGGGACACGAATCTTCAGGCCTTTCATATCTTCCACCTTTGTAACTACCTTATCGCGGAAGAAGAAGTTACGTGGACTTTCTGCTAAATACCCAAGACCAATCATTTTACGATCTGAATCATTGATAACATCTAGAAACTCTTGGCCGATATCTGAATCAATTACATTCCATGCATGATCCGTATCCCTAAAAAGGAAAGGTAAGTGTAGAACATTCATTTTAGCCATTCCAAGGTCTGCTAAGTAGGATGGGTTTGTTCTATATAAATCCAGAGCACCCATTTGCAGGGACTGAATCATTGTTTGTTGATCCCCTAATTGTCCTGATGGGAAAACCTCAACCGTGATACGTCCATCTGTTTTCTCGTCTAGGATTCTACCAAACTCTCGAATAGACATCGTAACAATGTGTGTATCAGGATTTAATTCCCCAAACTTAAGAACAATTTTCTCCTTCTTTTCTTCCTCTGCAGGCTTATTTTCTGAAGTATCTTGAGGTGTATTATCTGTCGTAGTTTCTTGTGTGGTGGACTGACCCCCACAACCCGCAAGAACAAAGATAAGCGCGAACATCAAAGCAAGAATTAATTTGAAACCCCTTACATTTTTGCTTATCATTACTTTCCCCCCTTAATTAAGTCTATTTATATCGTAACATCAGAATTTTCTGATAACTATGGTAATAATTTGTTATTTCTGTCTTTTCTTGCACTTAATTAGTTAAGGTTTAGTTTCTGGGTATATTCCCTAGGAGAAACACCATAAAATTTCCGAAATGCTTTACTAAAATAATTGGGATCGACAAATCCAACTTCAAGTGCAACCTCCTGGATATTTTTCTTTTTCTGTTCTAGATAATAAATAGCCTTATCCATTCTAATTTTAGTTAAATACTCCTTAAAAGAAATTCCCTCTTGCTTTTTAAAGGAACGGCTTAAATAAAACGAACTTACACCAATATAATCTGCCGTTTGATCTAATGAAATCCCATAATCCATATAATTCTCATTCAGATAAACCTTTACTTGCTCAATCATTCGATTATGCTGTCCTTGCTTCTGCTCTTTAATGGATAGGATAAGATCTGAAACAATTTCCTCTAAATAAAACTGTAGCTCTTTTAGATCAGCAATCCTATCAATTTCGTTGATGACATTCTCAATATCTTTCAGCTTAAAATAACCCTCATAAAATTGAATGACACTTCTTTCGATTAGCACACATAGCTGCTGGGCATAGCTTTTGAATTGTTCAAAACTCGCTTTATTATTTATCTCAAATAAAATTTCGTGTAATATCCTGGTAGCACCATTTACCTCTGTACTCATGATTTTTTCACAAAGAATATTTTCCTTTTTATAGATAGTAGGCTTTTGCTCATATTCCGTTTTCAATGACTGAGATTGATATAAGTGCCTTTTCGCTTCCTTGTAGGAATCGTTCATATTTCTAACATTTATTGCGATTGAACTTATTCCAAGTATTGTCGGTAGATTATACTCTTTTCTAATTGTTGCTGTATCTGAGAGCCTATTTTATTAATTTCCCTATTTTCAAGTACTCTAGTAGGCTTATTTGAGAATAATAAAATTACAATTTCACTTAAAAAAAAATATCCTACGACATTAGGTGTTATTGCTTTATACCTTTCTATCACTCTATCTAAGGTATCTTCAGTAAATGGATCACTTGATAGTGTCCGGTAAACCACACATATGAATTCTTCATCCTGTATGCCTAACACGTTCTTATAATGGATTAATTGTTGGGTTGACCTATCCCTAGAATGAACGAGTTCCATAATCATTTCTCTTTCGATAAAATAGGAAAGGCTTTCGGTCTTTTTCTTTAAAATATTCAATTGATTTGTTTCAGCAATCTTTTGATCTACTTTTTCAATTAATCGCTCAATAGATTCACAAAACTGCTCACTTGGATAAGGTTTCACTAAATAATCAGTTACGCCTAGAGTTATTGCCTTTTTTGCATAGTCAAAATAACTATAGGCTGTCATGATGATAATTTCACACCTCGGCATAAGCTTCTTTATTTGCTCTGATGCTTGTAATCCATCCATTTCTGGCATATTGATATCCATTAATATAATATCAGGACTTAAGTACATTGTCTTATCGATTGCA
This sequence comes from Cytobacillus sp. S13-E01, assembly GCF_029193815.1. Classification (GTDB taxonomy): domain Bacteria; phylum Bacillota; class Bacilli; order Bacillales; family Bacillaceae_L; genus Bacillus_BV. The sequence goes on along the minus strand of NZ_JARFVC010000004.1, from coordinate 6,214 downwards.
TCTCGGCCATTAATTACTTCACCGACAATTTCAATTTTGTCTTTGAAATATTTACCAAGAAGAAAACATAACGACTTTCTTTCAATCATCTCATCCTCAGCGATTAGTATACGTATCAAGCGATCCCCTCACTTCTTTGTATTACTTTGGGCAGCCTTATTTGAACTTCTGTCCCTTCCGTTAGCGTGCTCTTAACTTGTAATAAGCTTTCTTGACCAAATGAGAGTTCAAGTCTCTTTTTAACGTTTGCTAGGCCTATGCTCGTTTTCTTTTGTTCAATTGTCTTTTTTTCGTTAGTTGGTAAAAATAGTTGATTCAGTTTCTCTTCAGGAATCCCTATGCCATTGTCCCTTATGAAAATCTCAGCAGAATCCTTATTCACTTGAACATCAATCTCTATCTTTCCATCTGACTTACTGTCAAAAAGTCCATGAATTAAACAATTTTCAACAACAGGCTGAAGACTCATTGGAGGAATAACGTATCCATCTAAAGAATCTGAAGTGTTTAATTGAATGGTAAGCCTATCTTGAAATCGCATTTCCTGAATAAAAAGATAGCCTTGTAAAGCCTTTAATTCCTCTTTTAATGGAACTAGTTTCCCTTCACTTTCTAAATTAAACCGTAGCATAACAGAAATGGATTCGATCAACTTTACTGTCGCTTCATTTTCCTCGAGCATTGCAGTTCTACCAATCATGTTTAATGTGTTAAATAAAAAATGGGGATTCATTTGCATTTGTAAATTTAGTAGCTGGGATTCCTTTAAGAGTTTTTCCTTCTCGATCGTTAACATCTTCTGAGTCTGTAATTGCCGCTCCACTTCTGCCTTATTTTTTAATTGATTCATATAAATAATGATGTACTCTTTCATTTTATTAAATGCACCCGCTACATAGCTTAACTCCCTATAGTCGGGGGCAGTAATATCAGGGATATGCCACTTGCCATCTGCCAAAAGCTTTGCTGTAATTGACAGCTCCTTTAACGTTCTAAAAATATCTCTTAAGAGAATAGAAACAAAGGCTATACTAAAAAGACCTAAGCCAATCAGTACTATATTAATAGTAGTCTGATTATTCTTCATTTCTGCCATCATGTTGGCATATTCGTCACTACTATATTCAAGATAAGACATCATTAGTGACTGTGATAGTCGATTCATATAACTGAATAAACCTTTAATATAAATCACTTCCACATAGCTTTCGGTATCAAACTCCTGTTCCTGTATGATCTCTTTTACCTTCACCTGATGATAAGCATGCATATTTGATAGCATTCGAAAATTCATCACACTATTCTTATCGTTCTCAATATCTGCACGGATTGAAGCTAGAATGGTAGTAATCTCGCTATTTAGCGTATTAATTCGCTGAATTGTATCCATATCTTTTTGTCTTGTCATGACGTCAAACCTTGTAGCCAGTTCATTAATTTTTATAGGAATGGTGTTCAGGTCCCTATTTTTCTTTACATACTCGTTATATTCAACCCTCATTTTGTTATTCGTATAAATAGACACCCAAATACCAGTAAATAAAACACTAGAGAGTGTTACAAAAACAAAAATTAACCTAAACTTGATCGACTTAACCTTCCTCAATACCTTCACCCTTTACAAACTGTGTCTTATGATGTAAGCAAGTGCTTATTATAAATTATACTACTTGTTTAACTAATTTGAAAATTTAGAAAAGAGCACAGAGAGACATTTATGTCCCCTTATCCCTCCTGTATATTCGACATTAATATTCAAATTTCCATCTTCTTACATTTAATATTGAACAAAACTTCCGAATGTCCCATGAACCGTCCCCACGTTTCTACCCGTGTTTCTCGTGTTTCTGTTGATATAATAGATTAATTTATTTATAATAAGGCTATAATAAAAAAGGTTAGGTGTGCTAACACCTAACCAGTAACAACAACATGCCGCAATGTGAACGGCTAACCAGAATCAATAAGTAGCATCAAAAAGAGGTAACTACCCATTAACCTTGGTGAGGGCTGGGCAAGTTACTTCTTTTTGTTTTGATGCAACATAAGTACAATTGTTAAAACACCTATCAAAACTAAGTTTGAATATAGTGCTACGGACATTGCTTCATATGTCGTCATCCTTCCACCTCCCTTCTACCGGGAAGTGGCTAACCGCCCACCTGCTTATGTAATTGTTGAATTTATTTTATCATTAAGAGTATTAGATTACCAGAATTAAAAAGAACATACATTCTACATCTTCTTATCTCCCAATCTAGAGAACGATTAATCCCTATTCCCAATTAAACCCGCGGAGAATACCATAGTAGTCCCAGCAATAGACCTAGATATACCCAACATAACTACTTCAATACAACAAGTCTAAATAACTGAATGTTTTATAAAGTCCCAAAACATTATGAAAAGTCTTATTCTGTAGGGCTTTTTTATCAGGGTATACACATTGGTGTTCATTGGTAAAAAACAAGGATAGGGTAGTAAAATCAAGTAGTTACAACCAGCATAGTGGAAATATTCAGGAAAACATGAATCGAGTAGCCGGGGTCTCACAGAACTTATCATGACTTTAGGATTATTCCAACTTTTTAACTGTATCACGTAAAACACACAGAAAATAAACTCTTTTCTCTTAAAAGCAGTGAAAAAGCCGGAATAATAAATTTGTATCTGTATTGTTTTTACATAAGCCAACTGATAATAGATTTGGCTGACAACCACTTTGTCTGAGTGTATCTTCATTAATAAGATGTGCGAGAGATGTAAACTTTTCTATTGGACTAGCTTTAGCTACCTCTGCTATCCTTATTAGTTTCATTTCCATATAAACTCTACCTCCGAGTGTAGTATATGTTTCTCCTTTCAGGTCGATGTTGTGTTACCGCCTTCCCTCCGCAGGCATTACCCTGTTCAACGGTACTATGCAGTAATCTGACTCCCTAAGGCATTAGACCTCCTAACTTTATTATCGCTTGTCAGCCCGACTTCCTCTGTGTAAAGAGCACTTAGGGTCTGCCACATTGACGCATCATAACGGTGTCTAGCATGCCAAGGTCACTGACCCCGGGGAAGCTACCTTATTCTCGCATAAAGAATAACGCAGTGTTGTTTTCTACTCGATCCAAAGTATCAACCTTTCCAATTGGGATTTCGAGGCTCTATCCCTTCAACTTTACGCTTTCGGCCTACTAGCTTGCTGTCTACGCTTAACATTACAAGTTACCCGGTAATGTCCAAGACTCGCTATAAGTGATTTGCTAAATCTTACTTAGTGGGAGTCCCACCCACTATATGATGCGCCCTTCGTGGCGCTCGGACCGTCATGGTGGTTTTACATAATTTCTCTTTCTAATCTTTCATCATCTAAAGGAACATCTGCATCATGAATATGCATATCGAGTTCTCTTGAATATGCTTCAATTTCATCCTTTGTCCAGTTTAGCTTCTTTGACATATAGGTGATAACAGATTTCTTCCATTTTTGGACCCATTTAATATCGAAGAAGAGAGCGCCGGTTCTTCTTATAAAGAAGTCAGTTGGCCTAGTTGTCATTTCTTCCCGAATTGAGTATTCTAATCTAGCTGCGATCACTAATGGCAAATTGTTTAATTCTTCACTCTTAAGTTCTTTAAGGATTTGATACAATTTTTCGATGTTCGAACCATATTGCCTAACAAGTTTATTAGCTTCTTCTTCAGTTAAACCATATGCAATACCTTCTTTCACCTTCTTTTGAATAAATATAGGGAAATTAGTTGATCCTCCTACATCTCCACCTGAAATTGGCAAATTCTTTGTTTGGCAAGGTAAATATGTGCCCTCTCCTCCAGCTTGAAGCTTTTTTGTAACAAGATCTACGATTATATATGCCATTTTTCTATATCCTGTTAGCTTTCCTCCTGCTATTGTGATTAGGCCAGATTCAGATTCCCACACTTCGTCTTTACGAGAGATTTCAGATGGTCCTCTGCCTTCTTCATGAATTAAAGGACGGAGCCCGGTCCAGCTTGATTCAACATCGGATTTATCAATACTTAAATTTGGGAACATATGACAAATAGCATTAAGGACATAATCCAGATCGGCTGCCGTCATTCTTGGATGGACCATGTCAGCCTCATACACTGTATCTGTCGTACCTACATACGTTTTTCCGTCTCTTGGAATCGCAAATACCATTCTTCTATCAGGAGTATCAAAATAGATAGCCTGATTTAATGGGAAATCACTTTGATCAAAAACTAGATGGATTCCCTTAGTAAGTCTTAATGATTTGTTTCGTTTTGACTTATCAAGTTCGCGAAGAGAATCAATCCATGGTCCTGCAGCATTTACAATTTTCTTCGCATAAATGGTGTAATTCTTTTTAGTAAACTGGTCTACTACATTTACACCGATCACCTTGCCATTTTCATAGACAAAGCCGATTACTTTTGCATAGTTTACTGCAGTTGCTCCTTGATTTACTGCTTCTTTAAGCACCTCGATAGTTAGTCGCGCATCGTCCGTACGGTATTCAACATAGTAACCACCTCCTAGAAGACCATCTTCTTTTAAAAGCGGCTCTTTTATTAACGTTTCTCTACCAGTCAGCATTTTTCTTCGTTCTGTTCGTTTAACACCCGCTAAATAATCATAAACTCTTAGTCCGATAGAGGTTGAGAATTTTCCAAATGTGCCACCTTTATGGATAGGTAATAGCATCCACTCTGGAGTTGTTACATGTGGACCATTTTCATATACGATTGCCCTTTCTTTTCCAACGTCTGCAACCATTTTAACCTCGAATTGCTTTAAGTAACGAAGCCCACCATGAACCAGTTTTGTAGAACGGCTAGAAGTACCTGCAGCAAAGTCCTGCATTTCAACAAGTCCTGTCGTTAACCTGCGTGTCGCAGCATCTAAGGCAATCCCAGCGCCAGTAATTCCTCCACCTATAATTAATAAATCCAATGGCACGCTTTCCAACTTCCTTAGCTCATCTATACGATTTATACTTGAAAATTTCATTGTATCCGTCTCTCCCTTTTTGGCTCTATTTTAAAACTCTTTGCAACAACCAGAGACTGTTGAATCTCACTGTTGAGCTTTCTACCAAGATTCAAACACAATAAGAGACCAAACAACTTCACAAAGCTCCTAATAAGCTTTGCAAAATACTATGGCCTCTCCAATACTCCTACCAAAACTATTAACTTTTCATAAGTTTAACAAAGTTCGAATTCTTACAGTTTATTGAAATTCAAAAAAAGGTCACATGAGTCATTAGACTCTTATCTATAGTTGTATAAGTTATAAGAAAGTTTAAGAAACATTAATTAAAAGCCATTGCAGCCTTCACTGCCTTTCTCCATCCTTCATACAGACCATTTCGTTCCTGATCCGATATCGTTGAATGGTAGCGACGATTCATTTTCCAGTGTGAGACAATTTCTTGTTGATCCTGCCAATATCCAACTGCTAATCCTGCTAAGTAGGCTGCACCTAATGCGGTTGTTTCACTAATTTCTGGTCGTTAGTTGTAAAATGAAATGCATAGAGAAAATATAAAAAATCATGTAAATGCGATATACTTAAAAGTGACCAAACCAATAAGTAAGGAGCATCTACATGAACAATACTAATTTTACCACAACCGAAAGAAGCTTTAAACACCTGACAGATATTCACAGAGGACGACTTGAGGAAATGGCAAGGCAAGGCACCTACACGCAAGCTGAAATGGCACAAGAGCTAGATGTAAGTCAATCAACGATATCACGATAACTAAAACGTGGTAGAACACGTCAAATGGCATCTAATCGAACATATTACGAACGCTACCTGGCTGATGCCGGAGCACGTGTTTATCATGAAAACAGGCAATCATGTCATGCAAAAGACTTCCATAAATACTCGGAGGGTTTCTTTAAGGAATTACCAAAGGCCATCATTTCTACTAAGAAACAGCCACGTGAACATAGTATTGATACCTTTGTCCACACGTATCGAAAGGACCATCCAGATGAACATGTACCTTGTACGAAGACGGTTTATACGTTAATTGGTCAAGGCGTTCTATCTATCCGTAATATTGATTTACCAATGAAAACGCGGATGCGGCCACGAAAGAAACAATCTTCTGAGCCAAAAGGTAAAAATACAAAACATCTCGGTCGAAGTATAGAAGAAAGAGACGCCTCTGTACTTTCACGAGAAGAAACTGGTCATTGG
>NZ_JARFVC010000039.1 GCF_029193815.1 Cytobacillus sp. S13-E01 | reverse complement strand
AAAGATAAGAAAGCATTCCTGTATTAAAGCAAAATGAGATTTGAATAAAATAAGCCTCCTTGGTATGATACAAAGTGTCCAAGCTGATCAGCGCAAAGGACATTTAATAACCAAAGGAGGACATAAAATGAAGTATAAACAAAATGACAAGATTCTGCAACTTACAGAAAAAACCTTAATTATAGGGGTTGACATTGCTAAACATAAGCATGTCGCAAGAGCACAAGATTATAGAGGTATACAATTTGGAAAAGCTCATACATTTTTAAACACATATGAGGGTTTTGAAGGTTTCATAAACTGGTTAAATCAAATCAAAGCTAAACAGTCTAAGGAAGATGTCATCATTGGGATGGAACCTACTGGACATTATTGGCTTCCGTTGGCTTATTGGCTAAAAGAAAAAGGAAAAAAGGTGGTTGTAGTTAATCCAGCTCATGTTAAGCAAACAAAGGAGTTAGATGACAATTCTCCTACTAAGAATGATTTCAAGGATGCTAGAGTTATCTCTAGACTTATTGAGGGCGGAAGATATTCGGAGCCCAATTTACCGGAAGGTATATACTCGGATTTACGTGAAGGTATGAACCTATATAACCAATTGGTACAGGACCTAACAGCTGTGAAAAATATAGTTCACCAATGGCTCGACCGTTTCTTTCCTGAATATTTAACGGTCTTTGGGAAGTGGGATGGAAAAGCTTCTCTACAAGTTCTAAGAATGGGACTTTTTCCTGATGAGTTATTAGAGCGTGAAGACTTGGAAATTCTAGCTGAAATTCGTAAAGAAGTTAAAAAAGGTGTGGGAATAAAGAAGGTTGTTCAGTTGAAAAACGTTGCCCTTCGTTCAGTAGGCATTAAAGAGGGGCGAAGTCTAGCTAGGTTAAAATTAAAAAGCTTACTAGACCAATACGATCTTCTTTCAGAACAATTAGAGAGCGTCTGGAGTGAAGTAGAGAACATCATACAAGATGTTCCAGGGGCGAGAGAGATGGGAGATATTAAAGGTATTGGACAAGTTACAGTAGCCTCCTTTTTTGCAGAAGTCGGTGATTTACAAAAGTACTCACATCCCGACCAAATTGTTAAGTTAGCAGGATTAAACTTAAAACTAGCTACATCAGGAAAGTGGAAAGGGCAAACAATTATTACTAAACGAGGGCGTCCTAAATTAAGGGCACTATTGTTTAAAGTCGTGTTGCCTCTTGTAGCTCAAAATCCTGCATTTAAGGCACTACATCAGTACTTTATTACACGAAATGAAAATCCATTAAAAAAGAAGCAGTCTATCATCGCTATATGTTGTAAATTAATTCGTATTTTATTTACGATTGGAAAGAAACAAATTGAGTTTGAACCAGCTAAAATGTTACAAGATATTCCTCATTTTAGTATGCAAGAAGCTGCTTAAAAGGATAGGGTAAAGTGATCAAAAAGAAGTTAGGTGCAGAAAATAGTCGAAGATTTATATAACATAAACAGTAGTATCGATGACAATATTTAATTCTCATTTTTTATTCACTTAGTAGTCGAAGTATTTTAAAGTTGTTTCAATTTGAAGAAGACTTACAACAGAAGCTAGGAGCAGTCGGCAAGCATTTATACTATTGGGCAATGACCCCGCAAGAAAGCATCGCCGACCCCACTTCATGGATAGGCAGAACGAAGGAATGTATGCGCATATTTTTCATATGACGCCGTGAGAAATGGGAGGGTGTGCCGCCATGAACATTGTGGGATCCAATAGCGACCATATTTCTAGATATTATCCTTTTTTGTAAAAAAATAGAAGAAGAGGGTTTATTTAACTATGTCCTCCTCCTCTAAAATACAAATAAAGTTCTGTTAGTCCATTAAAGTGCAGTCTTATTGAAATTTGAAATACTGAGAAAAACAGAGAAAACAAGAGAAAAACCTTACTTTAATGAGGGAGTATAAAAGTTTGTACCTAGTTTTTAGTGTCTAGCTCCGGGCGCCATCGGCTCGAGGTCATAAGCCAATCCCTTCCCGAAGGCAAAAAACGCCTTCAGTCAGGGCTCGTCTTATGCTTGTCGCCGAAAGGCGGGCGCCCTGCGCTTTTCTTATTTTTTCAAGAGTTCTTTTTACGAATACACCAAATATTGACGAATTATGAGAAAAAATGTAGTATAATATTTCGAGTGAGAGGAGGATTTAAATAATCATGTCTGAAGTAGATTCGAACGATAAAGAGTATAAAGAAAAGCTCTTAGAACGGCAAAGTGAAGCCAGAGTTGTTAGAAGGATTGTCTTAATTATATTTATAATCATATTACTGTCTATCTCAGGTGTAGTTGGAGGCGGTTATTTATATATCAAATCTGCATTACAACCTGTTGATCCTAAAAACAATACACAGATTGAAGTCACAATTCCTATTGGGTCATCCCCAACAACAATCGCAAACATCTTAGAGGAAAATGGAATCGTTAAAGACGCAAAAGTATTCCGTTATTATACAAAGTTTAGAAATGAATCTGGCTTCCAAGCTGGAGATTATAAGTTAACACCTGCAATGACCTTTCAAGAGATTGTTTCTAGTCTTAAAACCGGAAAGGTTATGGAAGAAGTGAAATTTTCACTTACAATACCTGAGGGTAAGCAATTACAACAAATTGCAAAAATTATTGCTGAAAAAACTAACCAAAATGAAGATGAGGTCTTTACGAAATTAAACGATAAAAAATTTATTGAGGAATTAATGACCTTGTATCCTAGTGTATTAACAAACGATATATTACATGAAGATATTATGTACCCACTTGAAGGATATTTGTTTCCAGCAACATACCCAATCTACAAAGAAAAACCAACGATTGAGGATATTGTTCAAACGATGTTAAATAAAACAGAAGAAATACTTATTAAATTCCAAGGCGCCGCCGAAGAAAAAGAGATGTCGGTTCACACTCTTTTAACTATGGCTTCGTTAATTGAAGAAGAAGCAACCGCTAAAACCGATCGCCAAAAAATAGCAAGTGTATTTTATAATAGATTGGATATAGGTATGCCACTTCAAACAGATCCTACTGTATTATATGCAATAGGAGCACATCAAGAGCGTGTCTTATATGAAGATTTGGAAGTGGACTCTCCTTTTAACACATATAAAATCAATGGTTTACCACCAGGACCTATTGCAAATGCTGGTGAAATGTCAATTGAGGCTGCATTAAATCCTGCTGAAACTGATTTCCTATACTTCCTAGCTACGTCATCAGGAGAAGTCATATTTACCAAAACGCTAAACGATCATAATCGAGCAAAAGCTAAGTACATTGGTAATTAAATAAGTATGGGGCAATGAGAAAAATTAGCGTTCCCTATCTTCTTGTGGTAAAATATATCGAGTTATAAAAACACTTTTATATGGATCAAACAATAAAGGGAAATTGGCATATGCCAATTTCTTTATTTTGGCTTATTACAGTTTACTCCCGCAATGGGAAGTTTCCTTTATACCGAAACAAGCTTCACTTTTATTGCTTTTTAGACTGGAGGAAAATTTATTGCTATCAGCAGAATTAAAGATATATCTAGAGTCGCTAATACCAAATAGAGAAAGTGCAATCATAGAGATCGAAGCCTACGCTAAAGAACACAATGTACCTATTATGGACTTAGTTGGCATAGAGGCCATGCTTCAACTATTACGTTTGATTCAGCCAGCTTCGATCCTTGAAATTGGAACTGCAATTGGGTATTCTGCAATTCGAATGGCTAAGGCACTTCCAGACACTAAAATAGTAACAATAGAGCGAGATAGAGAACGTTATGATCAAGCAATACATTATATCAATGAAACTAAGACAAGTGCCCAGATCACAGTTTATTTTGGTGATGCCCTTGAGCTTGTAGATGTAATAGAAAATGCTGGATATAATAATTTTGATGTTCTCTTTATAGACGCAGCAAAAGGTCAATACCAACGTTTTTTCAACTATTATGAGATGCAATTATCAAACAATGGTGTGATTATAACTGATAATGTATTATTTAAAGGGCTTGTTGCGGAAAAAGAGTTAGAAATTAAGCGAACTAGAAGCCTAGTAAATAAAATAAAAGCCTATAATGAATGGCTAATGAATAATCCAAACTATCATACAACCATCTTACCTATAGGTGATGGTATAGCAATTAGTAAAAAAAGAGGTGTAAATCAATGAAAATACCTGAACTTCTAGTTACCCCTATCAGTGTTTCAGATATTGCACCCCTTATAGAGGCTGGTGCGGATGCTTTTGTAATTGGTGAACAGAAGTATGGATTACGTCTTGCAGGAGAATTTACTCGAGATGATATAAATGAAGCATTACAGATTGCACACGATAAAAATAAAAAAGTCTATGTTGCGATGAATGCATTATTTCACAATGAAAAGGTAGAAGAGCTAGGTGAATATATCAAATTTTTACAATCTGTAAATGTTGATGCAATTGTATTTGGTGATCCTGCAGTTCTAATGGCTGCCCGCGAGGTAGCTCCGAAAATGAAACTACATTGGAATACAGAAACGACAGCAACAAATTGGTATACATGTAATTATTGGGGACGTAAAGGTGCTAAGCGTGCAATATTAGCACGTGAATTAAACATGGATTCTATCATTTTGATGAAAGAAAATGCAGAGGTAGAAATTGAAGTTCAAGTGCATGGAATGACTTGTATGTTCCAATCAAAGCGTTCGCTTATCGGGAATTACTTTGAATACCAAGATAAAGAGTTAGAGCTTGAGCAGAATAAGCTTGAAAGCACTATGTTTTTATTTGACCATGAGCGAGATAATAAATACCCAATTTTTGAAGATGAGAACGGAACTCATATTATGAGTCCAAATGATATCTGTATCATTGATGAATTAGAGGAAATGATCGATGCAGGTATTGATTGTCTTAAAATAGATGGTATTTTAAAATCTTCTGACTATATACTCGAAGTGACAAAAAAGTATCGTGAGGCCATTAATTTAGCTGTTCATAACAGAGATGAGTATGAGGATAAAAAAGGCTCTCTTTTAGAAGCGATTGAAGAAATTCAACCTAAAAATCGTCCATTAGATACAGGTTTCTTCTTTAAAGAAACTGTTTACTAAACGTATAAATAGTAAAAAATAGGGAGGAACCAACAATGTCGGCAATAATGGTAGACAAAATATCACAAATCATTGACGGTAAACGTGTTATTGTGAAAAAGCCTGAGCTACTTGCACCTGCTGGTAACTTAGAAAAGTTAAAAATTGCAGTTCATTATGGTGCGGACGCTGTTTTTATTGGTGGACAGGAATATGGCTTACGTTCAAACGCTGATAACTTCACACACGAAGAAATGGCAGAGGGCGTTGAGTTTGCAAAGAAGTATGGTGCGAGAATTTATGTTACGACTAATATCTTTGCTCACAATGAAAACATTGTTGGACTTGATGAGTATTTATTGGGCTTAGAAGCTGCAGGAGTAGCTGGAATTATCGTGGCGGATCCACTAATTATAGAAACGTGTAGAAGAGTTGCCCCAAAACTTGAAGTACATCTAAGTACGCAACAATCACTTTCGAACTGGAAGGCTGTTCAGTTTTGGAAGGAAGAAGGATTAGAGCGTGTAGTATTAGCACGTGAAACAAGTGCTGAGGAAATCCGTGAGATGAAAGAGAAAGTAGATATTGAAATAGAAACATTTATACATGGTGCGATGTGTATCGCATATTCGGGTCGCTGTACCTTAAGTAACCATATGACTGCTCGTGATTCAAACCGTGGGGGCTGTTGCCAGTCATGCCGCTGGGACTATGATTTATTCAAGCTTGATAATGGTGGACAAGAGGTTGCGTTGTTTAATGTAGATGATCCTGCATTTGCAATGAGTCCTAAAGATTTAAACTTAATTCAATCCATACCCAAAATGATTGAAATGGGTATCGATAGTTTAAAAATCGAGGGCAGAATGAAATCAATCCATTATATCGCAACGGTTGTAAGTGTTTATAGAAAAGTAATTGATGCATATTGTGCAGATCCAGATAATTTTGTGATAAAAAAAGAATGGCTTGAAGAACTTGATAAATGTGCTAATCGTGAAACTGCACCTGCATTTTTTGAAGGTCTCCCGGGGTATAAAGAACAAATGTATGGAAACCATAGCAAAAAGACAACTTATGATTTCGTAGGACTTGTATTAGATTATGATCATGAGACTGGTGTAGTCACATTACAACAAAGAAATTATTTTAGACAAGGTGATGAAGTTGAATTTTTCGGACCGGAAATTGAAAACTTCACTCATAAAATAGATAAAATATGGGATGAAAAGGGCCTAGAGCTTGATGTGGCGCGTCATCCACTACAGATTGTTCAATTTAAAGTTGACAAGCCATTATCCCCAAACAACATGATGCGAAAGGGGCACTAACATGGGGAAGAAGCCAATCGTAATTGGCGTTGCAGGTGGATCAGGTTCAGGTAAAACCAGTGTTACTAAATCTATTTATGAGCATTTTAAAGGGCACTCCATCTTAATGATTGAGCAGGATTTTTATTATAAAGACCAAAGTCAATTGCCCTATGAAGCACGGTTAAATACGAATTATGATCATCCGTTAGCCTTCGACAATGATTTACTAATTGAACACATTCAAAAATTACTGTGCTATAAACAGATTGAAAAGCCAGTATATAATTACACACTTCATACTCGCTCAGAAGAGGTTATTGTGGTTGAGCCAAAAGATGTGATTATTTTAGAAGGTATATTAGTTCTAGAAGATGAGCGCCTTCGTAATTTAATGGATATAAAGCTTTATGTTGATACAGATCCAGATATTAGAATCATAAGAAGACTGCTTCGAGATATAAAGGAACGAGGACGAACGATCGATTCAGTTATTGATCAATATGTTTCGGTAGTACGGCCAATGCACAATCAATTTATAGAACCTACAAAGCGATATGCAAATATAATCATTCCTGAAGGTGGACAAAACCATGTTGCTATCGATTTAATGGTAACAAAAATTCAAACAATTCTTGAACAAAATGCTATTTTGTAATAACATAGCATAGATAAAGATAAAGATTGTAAAAATTGGGTTGGCTTAAAATTACTAAGCTTAACCCACCCTAAAGAACTTATTATGAATGAGAGTAATGGCTTTGAAGGACTTAGCCAATATTAATGTTCTCATTTTCAGGGATGTTCGAAAAGAGAAGGAGTGAAGGGATATGGCAATAGAAAAAGTTTTTCCAATGACAGAGGAAGGAAAATTAAAACTAGAACAAGAACTAGATTACTTAAAAGCAGTTAAACGTAAAGAAGTAGTGGAACGTATTAAAATAGCTAGGAGTTTCGGGGATCTATCTGAAAATTCTGAGTATGATTCTGCTAAGGAAGAACAAGCATTTGTTGAAGGTCGAATCACTACTCTTGAAAATATGATTCGTAATGCAAAAATTATTGTCGGTGACTCAGAAAATTCAAGCACAGTTTCACTTGGGAAATCGGTTACATTTATAGAACTGCCTGATGGTGATGAAGAAACATACGCTATTGTGGGTAGTGCAGAGGCAGATCCATTTGAAGGGAAGATTTCAAATGATTCGCCGATTGCTAAGAGTTTAATTGGTAAACAAGTCGGTGACCAGGTTAATGTACAAACACCTGGTGGAGATATGCTTGTTAAAATTGTCTCTATTAAATAATTATCTTTTAACATAGAAATTTTAAATGCATTGTATAAAACGAAACACCTCGTCGAAACTGATGACGAGGTGTTTTTTTATGGTAATTAAAAGAAGAACGTTGCAAATGATAATAATAATTACACTTATATTAGGTGGACTTGTAGGAAGACTTGTACAAATTCAACTAACAAACACAGAATCCTTTTCGAAAAATAAAGTGAATTTAATTGAAGAAAGTGTAACACAAAGAACACAAGAAATGGTAATTGATCAAGGAAGAGGAAGGTTTGTTGATCGTTATAATAATGCTCTCACTCATGAATATCACCCAAGTCTTATCCTTTTTCCTTTCTTGAAAAACGGAAAATGGCCAATTAAAGAAGTTGCAGAAATAGTTGATGTATCATCAAAAAAAATAGAAGAAGCTGTTAAAGATTCTAAGACCCCTTTTGTATTTGAAGAAAGTGGTAAACCGCTTAAATTAAATGAAACGCAAATGTCAAAGATCAATGAGTTACGAATACCAGGTGTTTTTGCTGTATACCAACAATATGAACTTGACTCTAAACTAGCAGAACACCTAGTTGGTATCATCCGAGAAAACGAAGAGCTTCTAAATGAACGATACCCAGAAAAAACGTACCTATCAAGACGAACAATGATGGGTATCACAGGGCTTCAAGCCACATTTGATGAATTTTTATTACCTGAAGGTGAAGCGAAACTACTTTATCATGTTTCAGGTGATGGTTCTCCATTGTTTGGTATTGATGTTAAATATTCTGCTCCCGCTAACCCTTTTTATCCTGTTGCAGTGAAAACCACTCTTGACCTAGAGCTTCAAAAACTCGCTGAAACGGTAATAGAAGAGCAAAATATTATTAAAGGTGGAATCGTTTTACTAGACATAAAAACAAATGAAATTTTAGCAATGGTTAGTAAACCAAGCATAAATTATAAAAACCCATTTGGAGATAATGGGGCAGAAAATCAAATGCTCATGCCGCAGTTTCCAGGATCTGTATTTAAAACTGTCATCGCAGCTGCTGCTATTGAAAAAAATGTAGACCTTAATACTAGAATATTTGATTGCGATTTAAATATGTATGGTGATGGGCCATCACAGTATGAAAATGGTAATCTTACATTCAAGGAAAGTTTTGCTAAGAGTTGTAATTATACCTTCGCTACGATTGCTAATGAGTTGATTAAAGAGGATCCAACTGTAATCGAGACTTATGCTAAAAAACTTGGTCTACTTGGACCAGTGGGATGGCAGGGGGATGTCTTTCGTTTTCAAGATTTTGTGCAAATGCCAAAAGAGTACCCGGGTAAAATCTGGTCAGATGAGAGCGATAAAAGTGCTGCAAAAGCAGTTGCCCAAACAGCAATTGGACAAAAGGATGTAAGGGTTTCACCTTTAGCTCTTGCAAATATGATGGCTACAATCGCACGTGGTGGTGAGAAAAGGCAGGTAAAATCAGTTAGTGATGTCCTTTATAAAAATGGGACGACATTGTTTTCTTTTCCTGATAACCTGCTTGAGGGCGATATAATTACGCCATATACAGCTATGAGGTTACAAGAGTTGTTACGAAATGTTGTAACAGATGGAACAGGGACGAGATTTCAGTCACTACCGTATGAGGTCGCTGGAAAATCAGGGACTGCAGAAACTGGAAAAACGTTGAGTAATGGTACAGCTGGTCTTGTTAACAAATGGTTTGCTGGATATTTTCCTGTAACAAATCCTAAATATGCTTTAGTGGTGGTAGATTTAGATAGAGAATCAAGTGCAGCTGTTACTAATGAAGTCTTTTATGATATAGTAGAGGGCATATATCAACTAAATAATGATCCTCCTAAATAGTAGAATTTTTTCTTCATCAATTGGGGATCAAATGTTAAAATAGGGAAATAGAAGGACGTTGGGAGGCTATTGCATGGGGTATGATTGGGAGAAATTGTACGAAGGACCTCGTACAGAAAAGAGATTAAAACGCCGGAAAATAAATAGAATATTTAACATTTTAATAGCGCTAGTTTTCATCTTAATACTTTTCTTTGGTGGAAGATTATTATTTGGGAAAGAGGAGCCAACAAAGCAAGTAAGTTCAACTACTCAAGAAAATAGCCAAGAGCAAAGTAGCGGTGCAAAAGAAACCGAGAATGATCGAAATACAGGGGATGATAAATCTAACCAAACAAATACAGACGCAAGCCCTTCTGATGAAACAAACCAATCAGATCGTGACACTACGGAAGAAACCACTAATGAAGAAGTAGTTCCAGAATCAACGGAAGGGGCAATAGTATCTGCAGGAGATCCTGAATCAAACGTAATTAGAACAATTGAAAATCCAGCTTGGCAGCCAATTGGGACTACACAATCACAACCAGAAACGAATAATTATGACGAAGATACAAAAAATCGGATCGAGCTAGAAAAAGCTGCAAGCTATGCAACTGGGTTAGATCGGGCTAACATGACTGTCTGGTGGTTAACGAATAATGGTGCCCCGGATAAAGCAAAAGTCACAATAGCAACTAGAGATGGTTTGCAAATTTATAGAGTATATGTTGATTGGATAGAAAGCGAAGGCTGGCAGCCAATCCTTGTTGAAGAGTTAAAAGAAAATGATAGTCCATTTTACAAAAATCAAAATGCACCTGAGAATGAAGACGACAATGATGATGAATGAGAATACTAAAAAGGTGCAGGGTGAGCAAAACCCTACGCCTTTTTTAAAAAATAAGAAAGTATAAAAGTTTTTACCTAGTTTAAGTGCCCTAGCTCCGTGCGCCCTGTTTCTTATTTTTAGTTATTATTTTTTCGCTTTAAAATGAACAACCGCTGTAAAGTACTTGAGCCCTTCGTCATTTACATACATTTGGTGTGTGACAGTATGTACCTCTAAAAGGATAGCCTTATTATATTCGATTTGCTCATTTATTTTTTTCTCTAGAGTTGTAATATCATAAGCCTCAAAAAATTCTACCTTATCTTGAATAAAATCCAATTTAAATTCCACTAAAACTACGTCCCTTCTAACATGACAATTGTGGATACAGTTTACCATACTTAAGCAAAAATTTCTTGCGAATAATATGGTAATATAAATCCTTCTTAATTGATTTAAGAAAAAACATATGGTAAATTTAGAACAGTTATTTTTTAAATTCATACTATACTCATAGGAATTATAATATATAAATGTTTTGCATAGGAGAGTGAACATCATGGGAACAGAATTCAACGATTTGTTTGAAAAATGGGCGGACAGTTATGATTCTACAGTGGAAGGGTATGATGTAGAATATAAAGAAGTTTTCCGGAATTATGAAGATATTCTAGAGGAAGTCGCCAATAAAGCATCTGGAACTGTGTTGGAATTCGGAGTGGGTACAGGAAACTTAACAAAAAAGTTAATTAAGTACGGGCTTTCAGTTTATGGGGTAGAACCTTCTGTCTCAATGCGTAATATAGCAAAAGATAAGCTTGGAGATAAAGCTACTATTTTAGCTGGTGACTTTATACAGTTCGACAAACCCGAGAATGTAGATACAATCGTCAGCTCATATGCTTTTCATCACCTTACTAATCAAGAAAAAGAGTTCGCTTTTTCAATCTATGGCAAGTTTCTACAAAAAGGTGGTAAAATAGTGTTTGCAGACACTATTTTCGAAGATGAAAAAGCGTACGATAAAATGGTTGAAAACGCAAAACAAAAAGGTTATTCCAACCTGGCAAAAGATTTGCAAACCGAATACTACACAACTAAGGACGCAATACGGAAAATGCTAGAGAAGAATGGATTTGTAGTTGAGTTTACAAGATGTAATGATTTTGTGTTGGTAATGGAAGCCACTAAATTATAATTTAAAAGGTGGATCTTATTTATGAAAATCGCAATTATCGGAGCAATGGAAGAAGAAGTAGCTATTCTAAGAGAGACGATTCAAAATCGTGAGGAAACAACAATAGCGGGTTGTGAATTTACTACGGGTACCATTAATAGACAAGAAATTGTCTTATTAAAGTCTGGTATTGGGAAAGTAAATGCGGCACTGTCAACTACAATATTACTACAACAGTTTAATCCAACTTATGTGATAAACACAGGTTCAGCGGGAGGTTTTTTGCAATCACTTAATGTTGGGGATATTGTTATTTCAACTGAAGTTCGTCATCACGATGTTGATGTTACAGCATTTAACTATGAATATGGGCAAGTACCAGGTTTACCAGCAGCATTTGTAGCTGACAAAACGCTAGTTGAAATTGCAGAGAAATGTGCGAGCACCATTCAAGATGTACAGGTAGTAAAGGGATTAATTGCTACTGGAGATTCTTTCATGAGTGATCCAACTCGTGTGGAATTTGTTCGTACAAAGTTTAAAGAATTATATGCCGTTGAAATGGAAGCGGCAGCAATTGCACAGGTTTGTTATCAGTTCGGCACTCCTTTTGTGATTACGAGAGCTTTATCAGATATCGCTGGAAAAGAATCAGGTATATCATTTGAACAATTTTTAGAAACAGCTGCTGTTAACTCCTCAAATATTGTTTTAAAAATAGTGGAGGAAATTAGGAGCAATACTAAGTAATTCTTCCAAAGGTAGAAGGAGAGCGAACGATGCAAGTATATCGAAATATACATGAGCTAATTGGGAATACACCAATTATCGAAATTACTCATTTTCCATTACCAGAAGGAGTGCGTTTATTTGCAAAACTAGAACTGTGCAATCCTGGTGGTAGTATTAAAGATCGTCTTGGCAGGGAGCTTTTACGAGAAGCTATTGATACTGGAAAAGTTAAAGAGGGTGGAACAATTATTGAACCAACTGCAGGGAACACTGGTATTGGTCTTGCCCTTGCAGCCTTAAATCAAAATATAAAAGTTGTAGTCTGTGTGCCTGAAAAATTTAGTATCGAAAAACAGGAACTAATGAAAGCATTAGGTGCAGAAATCGTTCATACACCAACAGAGGCTGGGATGAAGGGCGCTATTGAAAGAGCGGAGCAACTTTTAACTGAAATTCCTAATTCGTATTCTCCACAGCAATTTGGAAATCCTGCCAACCCAGGAACGTATTATAAAACACTTGGTCCGGAAATGTGGGAACAATTAGAAGGTAACATTGATGTATTTGTAGCGGGTGCCGGTACAGGTGGAACATTTATGGGAACCGCACGATTTTTAAAAGAAAAAAATCCTAAAATAAAAACGGTGATTGTTGAACCAGAAGGGTCTATCTTAAATGGTGGAGAATCTGGCCCACATAAAACCGAAGGAATTGGAATGGAGTTTTTACCCGGGTATATGGACGTTTCATATTTTGACAGTATCCATACGGTCACTGATGAAGACGCCTTTTTAAGGGTAAAGGAACTTGCAGCAAAAGAGGGCCTGCTTGTAGGCAGTTCATCAGGCGCAGCAATACATGCTGCATTACTTGAGGCAAAGGAAGCAAAGGCAGGTACAAATATTGTAACGATCTTTGCTGATGGTAGTGAAAGATACTTGAGTAAGAGGATATATGATGGGGGGATTTAAAATGAGACGTAAGACAAAAATGATACATGGTGGTTTAGTCGGTGATCCACAAACAGGAGCAGTATCAACTCCGATTTACCAGGTTAGCACATATAAACAAGATGGCATTGGCAATCATAAAGGCTTCGAATACTCTCGTACAGGAAACCCAACACGCCACGCACTTGAAGAATTAATCAAAGACCTTGAAGAAGGTACTGCTGGTTTCGCATTTGGTTCAGGAATGGCAGCAATTACCGCTGTTATGATGTTATTTAATAGTGGTGATCATGTTATCCTGACAGACGATGTATACGGAGGCACATACCGCGTAATGACCAAGGTGTTAAATCGATTAGGTATTGATTCAACCTTTGTCGATACAAGTAACTTGGCTACTATTGAAAGTGAAATTCGTGAAAATACAAGAGCGATTTTTATCGAAACACCTACAAACCCATTATTAAAGATTACTGATATTGAAGGTGCTGCAAAAATAGCGAAGGAACATAATTTGTTAACTATAGTTGATAACACATTTAGTACGCCATATTGGCAAACCCCACTAACTCTAGGGGCTGATATTGTCCTTCATAGTGCAACTAAATATATTGGTGGTCATAGTGATGTAGTTGCTGGTTTAGTGGTTGTAAATTCAAAGGAACTTGCTCGGGATCTACATTTTGTTCAAAATTCAACTGGTGGAGTCTTAGGACCACAAGATTCATGGTTGTTAATCCGTGGGATTCGAACATTAGGTATTCGGATGGAAGAACATGAACAAAATACAGCGAAAATTGTTAATTTCCTATCAGCCCATCCTGCCGTTAAAAAAGTATACTATCCAGGTCTAGAATCACATCCAAACCATGACATTGCTAAGAAACAAGCTTCAGGCTTTGGGGGAATGGTATCATTTGATGTTGGAAGTGCTGAAAAGGCAGAGAAATTATTAACGAGTGTAAAATATTTTACACTAGCAGAAAGTCTGGGGGCAGTTGAAAGTCTAATATCCTTACCAGCAAAAATGACCCATGCTTCTATTCCGACAGAACGCCGTGCGGAACTAGGTATTACAGATGGGCTTGTTAGAATCTCTGTTGGAGTTGAAGATGCAGAAGATTTAATTGAAGATTTAGCTCAAGCGTTAAAATAAACGTAATTACAATATAGACCTTTCCACTATGTGGAAGGTTTTTTTGTTTGGTTTAATTTACATCATCACGAACAAAAAAACATATGGTATAGTTTTAGTAGATTACTATAAAGAAGGTGTAATTAATGGAGTTAAACAAATTAAAAGAGCTTCAAGCTAAAATGGCTGATTATACACAATTTGCGTTTATATTGCTTACTGTAAGTGTATTTTTATATATAGGTGTATTAATTCCGCCTTCAGAGGGGAAAGAAATATTTCAAGTATATCTCTTAATGGGTACTACTGTACTATTTCTAAGCTTATCATTTTACTTTTTTCAAAAAGCTATTAAGTATAAACACCAATTAAGTGATATGGAAGAACAAAAGTAATCCTTTCCTTTTTCTAGGGAGAGGATTTTTTACGTGAAAAAAAATTACCTTTTTTTAGAAAAAGGTGTTTACAGTGGTAATTTATTTGGATATAATTACCTCTGTAGTAAAAATTTCATTAAAAGGAGGTCGAGTAACGTGATTAATGTAGCGATGAAGATCAGTGTAACAACTTTATATGTACAATTCTATTCGACCGACATGGTGATGAAAAAATAACTACATCGTTGTTATTTAATGTGTGAAATCATGCCACAGGGACGAATTGTGTACCTGTGGCTTTTATATGTCTTTTTATGCCACAGGACATTACTGAACTGTGGTTTTTTTGCGCCATTTTTTAACAACAACCTAAAAGGAGGTGAATACTTATGACGTTTAACCTATTTTTTCTGACGATATCAGTAATGAAAAAAGAAAGAACAATTGAAGAGATCCAACATGAACAGAAAGTAAACAAAATGTATGAAGAGATGAAAGACCGCCATATTACAATGTTTTACACGAATTAATTTTAAAAAAATAAACAAAACGAGAGGAGAAAAACAAAAGATTATGTCAGTTGTTTCGTTTATTCTTTTTAACAAATACGCTAGAGAAATGTTCTCCTAAACAAATCGTCGCGATACATTCATGCAACAAATGGAATAGCAGCTAAAGAACGTGATGAGCAACATTTAGGTTTATATCAATATTTAGAAAGGTGGTAATTGAAATGTTTAGAAAAGTAAATGTGATTTTAGCTTGGTTATTTGTGGAGAAAGATTCCACCTAACCCATTTTCATAAAAGGAGGAATTGATTATATGTTGTCACTACATGTTTTCCTTTTTACAATCTTATTTAGAAAAGAAAGGAACTAGTTCACCTCTTAGACTGATATTCGAGAGCGCTTGAGTAAACCAAGTGCTTTTTTAAAAGCTAAGAAAGTATAAAAGTTTGTACCTAGTTTTAATGTCAAGCTTTTGGACGCCATCGGCTCCTAATTCACATATTTGTCAAAAGGATTTAACAAATCGTTCATAGATGCCGGCGATTTACACCTTATATAAGTGATAAATTAGAAGTAAGAAAAGCTAAATACCAACACAGACACGGGGGGTGTATTCATTTGTTTACAATTGTAATTGGCCTTGTGATCACGGTGTCTATCGCACTTATTATCGGATCAGAAGTTAGTGTAGAAGTTTAATAGGAATTTTAAAAAGGGCTAGAGTGAACTTCTAGCCCTTTTCCTCATTGAAGTTGTTTTTACAATCTTCGTTTCTCTTTCTCAGCCCGGTAAAATTCATGAAACATTTTCATTAATGCTCTTTTTTCAATCCTTGATACATAGCTTCGTGAAATGCCTAGTTCTTTGGCTATTTCTCTTTGCGTTTTTTCTTTTTTTAGATCAAGGCCAAACCTACCTACAATAACTTCTTTTTCCCTTCCGTCTAAAATATCAATATATTCTTTAATTTTTTCAAGCTCCATGTTTAACTGGATGGTTTCAATGACATCTTCTGCCTCTGATTTTAAAACATCAATTAAGCTTATTTCATTGCCCTCTTTATCCTGACCAATTGGGTCATGAAGAGAAACATCTTTTTTTGTCTTTTTTAAGGCCCTTAGGTGCATTAATATCTCGTTCTCTATACAGCGCGCAGCATATGTTGCTAATTTAGTTCCTTTGCCTTCTGAAAAGCTTTCGATTGCTTTTATTAAACCTATCGTGCCAATTGAGATAAGATCCTCTGTGTCTTCTCCAGTGTTTTCAAATTTCTTGACGATGTGTGCTACTAACCGTAAGTTGTGCTCGATTAATATGTTTCGGGCATGTCCGTCACCCTCAGCCATTAAGCGTAAGTACTTTTTTTCCTCGGAAGCTGATAATGGTTGTGGAAAGGCATTATTTTTTACATATGATACTAAAAATAATAATTCTTTAACGAAATATCCTAATGCTGCTAATATCCCTGACATTCACTCACCTCCACATTGTAAAACTCAGTCAAGTAAATTAACAATCTAGGCTAGCGCCTATTAATTCATTCTTATGTACGAGGAAGCTTGTTTGTGTCTGTACAAAGTAAAAAATGCTTATCGAAGTTGCTATTGGTTGATAATAGTAGATGTTTTTCTTAAAAACTCCGCACATGCCCTTACCCAATACAAATGACTAGAATAGATTAGTAATAGGAAGTACTGCCTGAGAATAAATGATCAATGTAAATGTCATTAGTTACTAGGTTATTGTATGTGAATATTCAAATTTTAGGGGGAATGAGAAATGCTATATGGTTATTATCCTTATGGGGGCTATGGGTATCCAGGCTATATTCAAGCGGGACCAGGGTATGCTGGTCGTGGGTTCGGTTTTGGACTAATAGTGGTTCTCCTCGTATTATTACTTGTGCTTGGTGGAGGCTACTATTATTACAATTATTATGGAAAATAAATAAGGGGAGAGGCTTATGCATGACAGGTGTATAAGCCTTTTTACATTTTAGAAAACGTAGTTTTTACGCCTAACCGGGCTCCTAGTGCGTTAACTTGTTAGGTTTTGAAATAATAGAAATTTTTTTAAAATTCATATATACTATATAGTAGGTATTCAAGAATTTAGGTCATCTAAATATCATTAGTAGCCTGAACTACCTAACCTATACATACAATGTAAAATTGAAAGGAGAGCGTTACGTGAATACTACTACTTATGAACAAACTTGGGATTTAGACGTTTTTTTTGAAGGGGGAAGTTCTTCACCAGCTTTCGCTACACATTTAGAAACGTTAGACTCAGAATTAAATAATTTCTCTACCTTGGTTAAAGAGTTCACAGTACCAACAGAAGCAAATGAGAAAGAAGCATTGTCTTCAATAATAACAGCATTTGTAAATGTAGGAGCTAAAATGCGTCAAGCGGGTGCGTTTGTTAGTTGCCTAAGTGCCCAGGATACAAAAGATAAAAAGGCGAATATGCTACGTGGAAAAGTTACACAGCTTAGTGCCACATTTCAAACAGTGTTAACTAATTTCGATCAAAAACTTGTTACAATCGACCAAGCTGTATTTGAAGCACTTCTGCAAGCAGAACCGTTTCAGGAAATTTCATATGTACTTAATGAAAGAAGAAATCGTGCAAAAGAAAAATTGTCTACTGAGGAAGAATCATTAATTAATAGTCTAGGTATTGATGGTTACCATGCGTGGGGACAAATGTATGATACGATTGTAGGTAAATTAAAAATTCCATTCGAAGAGAATGGTGAAATAAAGGAATTATCTGCTGGCCAAGCACATAACAAATTTTCCAGTTCTGACAGGAATGTACGAAAAAACGTTTTTGAACACTGGGAAAAAGCGTGGGGAGAGCAGGCTGATTATATTGGTGCATCATTAAACCATTTAGCAGGTTTCCGTTTAAATGTGTATAAACAAAGAAACTGGGAAGAGGTTTTAAAAGAGCCACTTGACATTAATCGAATGTCCAAACAAACTCTTGAAACAATGTGGAAAGCCATTTCTGATAACAAGGCTCCCTTTGTTGAATATTTAAACCGTAAAGCAAAACTATTAGGTCTCGAAAAACTAAGCTGGTATGACCTTGATGCTCCTATCAGTAAGACAGAAAGTAAAGTTTCTTATCAAGAAGGTGCGGAATTTATCCTAGAGCAATTTAGTCATTTTGGTCCAGAGCTAACAGAATTTACAAAAAAAGCGTTTGAAGATCGTTGGATTGAAGCAGAGGACCGTGACGGTAAACGACCTGGTGGTTTTTGTACTAGCTTCCCAGAGAGCGATCAATCTCGTATATTTATGACATTCTCAGGAACTCCATCCAATGTTTCGACATTAGCCCATGAATTAGGACATGCGTTCCATCAACATGCGATGAAAGGTGTACATACATTGAATCGAAGCTATGCGATGAATGTTGCCGAAACTGCCTCTACATTTGCCGAAATGATCGTAGCAGACGCTTCAGTAAAAAATGCAACTACTGAGGAAGAACGCATTGCATTATTAGAAGATAAAATCCAACGAAGTGTTGCATTTTACATGAATATTCATGCAAGATTTATCTTTGAAACTTCTTTCTATGAAGAACGTAAAAATGGAATAGTAAGCACAGAACGACTTAATGAATTAATGGAACAAGCACAAAAGACAGCATATTGTGATGCGTTAGATCAGTATCACCCAAGCTTCTGGTCATCTAAAATGCATTTTTATATTACAGGAGTTCCTTTCTATAACTTCCCATATACGTTTGGCTATTTATTCTCGCTTGGAATTTATGCAAAAGCAATTGAAGAAGGTACAGATTATGAGAATAAATACATCGCATTGCTAAAAGATACAGCAAGTATGACTGTTGAAGAATTAGCCAGCAAACATCTAGGTGTAGATCTAACACAACCAGAATTCTGGGAGAAGGCTGTTAGACTGTCAATTAAAGATGTAGAAGAATTTTTAACACTAACCAATTAATAGTTATTGATGAGGCATCTATCTTTATTAGATGCCTTTATTGTATTTACAGATACAAATTGTAAAGGATTTATAAAATGAGTATTCAAATGTAAGTACTTGAAATAATAATAGTGCAGGAACAACCACAAGTGATATAATATCAGTCATGGCATCAATTACCATAGTCTTGTTTAAGGAA
This sequence comes from Cytobacillus sp. S13-E01, assembly GCF_029193815.1. Classification (GTDB taxonomy): domain Bacteria; phylum Bacillota; class Bacilli; order Bacillales; family Bacillaceae_L; genus Bacillus_BV. Next base: position 16,752 of record NZ_JARFVC010000039.1, on the reverse strand, counting down.
TACAATAGGAGGAAAAAGCATTGGTTATGTTGTTATATCGACTTTTGATTGAATTAACAAATCAGAAAACAGTCTCGTTGGTTCTAAGAAAATTCTCGCAGTCTAAAATTAGTTCAGCTCTCATACCTTCATTTGCAAGGGTTTTTAAACTTAATAAAGAAGAAATGGAACAACAGATACACACGTTTGAAACACTCCATGATCTTTTTATTAGAAAACTCAAGGTAGGTTCAAGACCAATTGACCAATCCCCAAATAGTGTTGTAAGTCCTGTTGACGGTGTTTTAGAAGATATTGGAACAATTTCCGCTTCCAAACTTATTGAAGTAAAGGGAAAACAATACTCAATAGCAGAAATGCTTGGTCAAGAAGACATACTTCGTAAATATAGTGAGGGAACGTTTATTATTCTTTATTTAAGTCCAAGTCACTACCACCGAATTCATAGTCCGGTTTCTGGTGTGCTAACAAAACAGTGGACGCTAGGCTCAAAATCTTATCCTGTAAATAAATTGGGATTAAAATATGGTAAGGCACCTTTATCTAAGAATTATCGAACTATTTCAGAAGTGAAACATGATAATGGACATGTTGCGATTGTAAAAGTAGGAGCGATGTTTGTTAATAGCATTGAAACAACCCATCTTAGTGACACGATAACAAAAGGAGAAGAAATTGCGTACTTTTCATTTGGATCTACAGTGGTTTTGCTATTTGAAAAAGACAGTTTTTCACCACTTGCTTCGACTAGAAGAAAAACTGAGATAAGGGTTGGTGAAATGATAGGATATTTAACGAAGATATAAGAGATGATTAGTATAAATAAGGAAAAAAAGAAGAGCCATTTATTGGCTCTTATGATGAAACTTTAATTCTATGTACTAAGGATCTTCTTCTAATTTCTGATTCAATTAAGCGAATGAAATCAATACTAAGTCTAAGCTCTGTTGCTTTGTAGTAAGATTCAATTAATAATTCATCTGATAATTTTCTCATAATGGCCTGCCATTATAGGCAAGTCACCTCCTAAAATAAAATGATATTAAAGGGGTAAAATCGTTCTAAAATCTATTTCGGCTCAATATAATAGTAAGTTATCTTTGGTTGTATAGTTACTCTATCATGAAAAAAGATGGAGAACAATCGTTCTGTTATCCACAAGTGAAGGTGGATAACTTGTTAGTATGTTGTTAATAATTAATGGAAATCTTTGTGTATCAATAGGTAAAATGTGTATAAGCTTATCCACAGCTGTTGAATTTCGAAGAGTTTTGTCGAAAAATTTTTATTTTTCACTACTAATTGTCGAAAAAAATCCTTTACATGAGGGATCAGCTTAGCTATTTTCCTAGTTGGGATGAAGTAAATTTAAATGGTTAGAAGCAATATTTTAGTTGGTTGATAATTGCAAATACTAACGAATTTTGTCATTTATTTTGAAAGTTTGACAAAAGTTCGATATGATGATAATTGCACATTAGTTCGATTTTCAAGAATACGAATGTTTATTATTTTACGGAAAAAAGATTAACTATCATAAATAAAACAATATGGGGTGGGTTTCACAGGTGCTTAAGCATTTTCTACCGGATGAACACGTTAAAAGTATATTTGATATTTCGCCAAAAAAGTTAGCAGCACGGGGAATAAAAGGAATTATAACGGATTTAGATAATACCCTTGTTGAGTGGGATCGCAAAAGTGCAACCCCGCAATTAATTGAGTGGTTTAGATTAATGAAAAATGAAGGAATCATGGTTACCATAGTGTCAAATAATATTGAACAAAGGGTAAAGGCTTTTTCTGATCCACTTGAAATACCGTTTATTTTTGAAGCTAGAAAGCCTATGGTAAAAGCGTTTAGAAAAGCAGTAATGGAAATGAATTTAAAGTCAGAGGAAATTGTTGTTATAGGGGACCAACTCCTAACTGATGTTTTGGGTGGTAACAGAAGCGGTTTACATACAATATTAGTCGTACCTGTCGCACAAACAGACGGCTTTTTTACAAGGATTAATCGTAGAATCGAACGCAGATTACTTACGTGGATGAAACGTAAAGGTATGTTATATTGGGAGGAATAAATAAGTGGAATTACATGATGTATCATGTGTTGGATGTGGAGTTGTAATACAAACAGAAGAACAGGATAAGTTAGGCTATGCTCCAAAATCTGCATTAGAAAAAGAACAAATTATATGTCAACGGTGTTTTCGGTTAAAGCATTATAACGAAGTACAAGATGTTTCATTAACAGATGATGATTTTTTAAAGATTTTGGATGGATTAGGTCAGACAGATTCCTTAATTATAAAGATTGTCGATATCTTCGATTTTAATGGAAGTTGGTTACCAGGTTTACATAGATTTGTCGGTAATAACAAGATACTACTTGTCGGTAATAAAGTAGATTTGTTGCCTAAGTCTGTAAAACACAATAAATTAATAAACTGGATGAAACAGTCCTCTAAAGAACTTGGATTAAATCCAGTGGATGTTTTCCTTATAAGCGCCGCTAAAGGGGTTGGGATTGATACGGTTGCAGAGGCAATAGATTCTTATCGTGATGGTAAGGATGTTTACGTAGTCGGCTGTACGAATGTAGGTAAATCGACATTTATTAATCGTATTATTAAGGACTTTAGTGGTGAAGAGGATGTAATAACCACCTCGCATTTTCCTGGTACTACATTAGATTTAATAGAGATACCATTAGATAATGGTGCATCATTAATCGATACACCTGGAATTATTAATCATCATCAAATGGCTCACTATGTTGGTAAACAAGATTTAAAAACAATTACTCCTAAAAAAGAGATTAAGCCAAAAGTGTTTCAGTTAAATGAAGGTCAAACCCTATTTTTTGGGGGACTAGCTAGGTTTGATTTTGTTAGTGGTGGAAAGCAATCTTTTGTTTGTCATCTTTCAAATGAGTTAACTATCCATCGGACTAAGCTTGATAAGGCTGATGAACTGTATGAAAATCATGTGGGTGAGTTACTTAGCCCACCACGAAAAGATGAAGTTGAAGTTTTTCCGAAATTAATTGCTCATGAGTATATGATAAAGGAAGCTAAAACTGATATCGTATTTTCAGGATTAGGGTGGGTTACTGTTAATGAACCTAATGTTAAAATCGTTGCACATGTCCCAAAAGGTGTGGGGGTTGTTATCAGAAGATCACTAATATAAATATTAATCAGTGTGGGTGAGAGAGACTTGAAAAAGCTGTATGGTTTATTAGGATGTCCAGTAGAACACTCAATGTCACCAGAGATGCATAATGACCTATTTACCTACTATGGTATCGATGGTTATTATCATGCTTTTCATGTTGAGGCAGAAAATTTAGGGAATGCTGTTATCGGATTAAAAGCACTTAATATAGAGGGTTTTAATGTAACTATTCCACATAAGGTTTCCATTATGAGATATTTAGATGAAATCGATGACATTGCACTTAATATCGGTGCTGTTAATACTGTCATTAATAATAATGGTAAGCTGATTGGCTATAATACGGATGGTGATGGTTTTATTAAGTCTTTAGAGACAGTAATAACCAAATCATTATCAGATACTAAAATATTAATCATTGGGTCAGGTGGAGCTGCTAGAGCCATTTTAATATCACTAGCTGCAAAGGGAGCTCCGAATATCGATGTAAGTAATCGTACCCTTACATCAGCCTCACAGTTAAGATCTGAATGCCAGTTCAAGCTAAAAGGATCGGCGCTCTCATTAAAAGAAGCAGAAGAGAACATTCAACAATATGATGTTATTATTAACACCACATCAGTAGGGATGCACCCTAATATTGATAATATTCCTTTATCTTTAAATAAATTATTACCACATACAGTTGTAAGTGATATAATATACAATCCCCTACAAACTTCCTTTTTAATAGAAGCCGCAAGGCGGGGGGCAGTAACTTTAAATGGAGTAGGGATGTTTGTAAACCAAGGAGCGCTGGCATTCCATAAGTGGACTGGGCAATTTCCTGATGTAAATCGAATGGAGCAGCTTGTGATAAATAAACTAGGAGGACACACAGAATGCTAACAGGGAAGCAAAAACGCTATTTACGTGCAAAGGCACATCATTTAGATCCGATTTTTCAAGTTGGCAAAGGTGGAGTAACAGAAAATATGGTTAAGCAAATTGATATTGCTCTTGAAGCACGAGAACTTATCAAGGTAAGTGTTTTACAAAATTGCGAAGAAGATAAAGATAATGTTGCGGGGCGCCTAAGTAAAGGTGCAAAAGCAGAACTTGTACAGGTAATTGGCAATACAATTGTCTTATACAAAGAATCAAAAGAAAATAAACAACTGCAACTACCACGATAAAAAGGGATATTCATTTAGTTTTGGTGTCTAGCTCCGGGCGCCATCGGCTCTATGGTATAAGCCAATCCCTTCCCGAAGGCAAAAAGCGCCTTCAGTCAGGGCTCGTCTTATGCTTGTCGCCGATAAGCAGGCGCCCTGCGCATTTCTTTAGATGGGGGAATAACAAGAATGAAGCGTATAGGAATCCTTGGAGGAACATTTGACCCGCCACATAATGGCCATTTGCTAATAGCTAATGAGGTCTTACATGCTTTGAATTTGGATGAAATATGGTTTATGCCTACAAATATTCCACCTCATAAAAAAAGCGCGGATCTAACAAACAATGAGGACCGCGTGAAAATGTTATCGTTAGCAATATCGAATAATCCTAGCTTTAAATTACAAAGGATAGAATTAGAGAGAGATGGTCCGTCCTATACATATGAAACAATGAGGATTTTAAAAGAACATAACCCAGATATTCATTTTTATTTCATCATTGGTGCGGATATGGTCGAATATTTACCTAATTGGTATAACATTGATGAGTTGGTTAAAGTCGTGAATTTTGTTGGGATCAAACGACCAGGGTTTACATTTGCTACTAAATATGATGTCACCCCAGTAGAGGCACCTCAATTTGATGTATCATCATCAATGCTTAGAAAAAGATTTAAAGAAAGAAGAAGTACGATGTATTTACTTCCGGAAACAGTAAAACACTATATAGAGGAGAAGAGCTTATATGGACCGCAAGCAGGCTCTTGAGATTGTACAGAAACAACTTACAGAACACCGCTATATCCATACTATTGGAGTGATGGAAACAGCAATAGAACTAGCTAATAGGTATGGAGCAGACGAAAAAAAAGCAGAGTTATCCGCTATTTTTCATGATTATGCTAAATTTCGACCCAAAAGTGAAATGAAAGAAATTATCATCGAACAACAGATGCCAAGGGAATTATTATATTTTAACAGTGAACTATGGCATGCTCCAGTAGGTGCCTTTCTTGTACAAAGTGAAGTAGGCATTAAAGATGCTGAGATATTGGACGCAATTAAATATCATACTTCCGGAAGAATTAATATGACGCTTCTAGAGAAAGTAATCTACTTGGCTGATTATATTGAGCCAGGCCGCCATTTTCCAGGTGTTGATGAGGTTCGAGACATGGCGAAGCAAGATTTAGATGACGCTCTGATTCAATCAATAAAAAATACGATTTTATTTTTAATGAAGAAAAACCAATCTATATATCCTGATACGTTCTTAACATATAACGCACTTGTTATACATCAAAAGGAGGAGTGACCTGAATGAAAGAAAGAGACATACTTACAATTGCAGTAAAAGCTGCGGATGATAAAAGAGCTGAGGATATTTTGGCTCTCAATATGAAAGGCCTATCCCTTGTGGCAGATTATTTTTTAATATGCCATGGTAATTCGGAGAAACAAGTTCAAGCGATTGCACGTGAAATTAAAGATAAGGCTGAAGAAAGTGGCTTAAATGTAAAGCGGTTAGAGGGGTTTGATGAAGCAAGATGGATATTGATAGACTTGGGAGATGTTGTTGCACACGTGTTTTATAAAGAAGAACGTGGGTACTATAAGTTGGAAAAGCTATGGGGAGATGCGCCTATAGAAAATATCCAAAATGAGTTAAGTGAATGAGCTATCAGCAATTCGCTTATCTTTATGATGATTTAATGAGAGATATTGACTACAGTCAATGGATCACTTTCATAAAGGAAATGTTACAAAAAAACGAGGTAAATAAAGAGCAATTACGGGTTCTTGATCTAGCATGTGGTACTGGAGAACTATCCGTCAGGCTTGCAAAAGAGGGATATGATGTGACTGGCATCGATCTTTCTGAGGATATGTTATCAGTAGCACAAGCGAAAGCAATGTCGTCGAATAAATCTATCAGCTTTTATCAGCAAAACATGGCTGAACTCGCTGGACATGATCCATTTGATGTCATTATTATCTTTTGTGACTCTTTAAACTATTTGCCTTCAAGTGAAGAAGTGCAACAAACTTTCCAGCGGGTATTTGATCAATTAGTTCTAGGTGGATTGTTTATGTTTGATATCCATTCCATCTATAAAATGGAACATATTTTCATGGATCAAACATTTGTTAGCAATGATGAAGACATTAGCTTTATTTGGAATTGCTATCCTGGTCAGTACCCTTACAGTGTTGAACATGATTTATCATTTTTTGTTAAAAAGGACGAGAATTCTGAATACATTCGGTATGATGAGGTTCATGAGCAACGTACCTTTCCAGTTGATGATTATAAAACATGGCTCTCTAATGCAGGGTTTACCATCCTAGAAATTTCGGCAGATTTTAATTCGCCATTATCTACTCAGTCAGAAAGAATTTTATTTACAGTAAAAAAATAAGTTGGGGGAACGGTCTCCCCAACTTATTTAAATTTTTTTTTTGGCGAAGCAGGATTTCTTTAAAAGCTCACGAATTATTAATTATGATAGACGTTTAGCCCCTTCAAATTGTTTTCTAACTTCGTCAATATCTTGATAATGTTTATCATGTGTTTTATGGATTAAATGTTCAAACATTTCACCGACCTCTGCTTCCAATACTTTGATACCTTCACCCGTTACACCGCCTTTTACACTTACTTTCTCTTGTAATGTAGGCAAAGTGAATATTTCTTTTTCAAGTAACTTCCCCATCCCGATAATCATCCCACTCGCTAATACTGTTGCTTGCTCTTTTGAAATTTGAGTTTCACTGACAGCCGCATCAACAAACCTTTGTAAAAGATAGCTAAAAAATGCAGGCCCACAACTCACAATATCTGAAGCTACCCTTGTAATATTATCCTCTATATGAACTGTTGTGGAAATATTGTTAAATAAATTTTCAATATAACTTCTGAATGTTTGATTACAGCTCTCTCCAATAGTCAATAAAGATATTCCGGATAAAGCGCGATTTGTAATGCTTGGAACAACCCTAGCCACTTGGCAGTCTACGATAGACTCAAGCTGATTCACGGATATTGGGCTCGTAATTGAAACAATACATTTAGAATTGGTTAATTCAGAATGTAATTGTTGTAAAAGGGGGAGAATTTCTAAAGGCTTAACACAAATAAAGATAAGGTCAGATGAATTAACAACCTCTTGACTTGTTTCCACTACTTTAACATCAGGAAAGCGCTCCACTACCTTTTCTGCCTTTGCAATTGTTCGATTTGTAACCGTTAGCTTAGAAGGCGGAACAGCTACCGATTCAATGAAAGCCTCTATTAAAATCTTCCCCATGTTTCCAGTACCTATTATTCCAATGTTCACGTTTCGTCCCCTCCTTCACAAACGTTCTCTCATAAACGATATGTACATTGTTCTTTATTTATGAATAGTAATTATAAATATTTCCAAAAGGAGCCAAGAAAAAATGGAATGGAATCTAAGAAACAAAAAAGTGAATGCAGTGATTTTAATTATGGTTATTTTAGCTACAGTTGTATTTTATAACCTAGTTGGTTTTAGCCAACCAGTTTCTGAAAATCAATTGAGTGTTGAGGAACTTATAGGTAAGGAAGATCAAACATCTAATCAATTGGCCGTTGAAAAGGAACCAGAAAAAGAACAAGTGCCAGTGGTGACCTCAATATTTGTTGATGTAAAAGGAGCGGTTGTTAAGCAGGGTGTATATGAAATAGATTCCAGAAGTCGGGTGAAAGATGTCATTGAGTTAGCTGGTGGCGTTACTACATCAGCTGATATGAAGTATGTCAACCTTGCGGCCGTATTGGAGGATGAAATGGTCGTATATGTTCCAGAAATAGGTGAAGAAGTTGGAGAAGTAACACAATTATTAGTAAGTGATCCTAAATTTGAAGGGGACGAGAAAATTTCGATAAATAAAGCAACAATTGTAGAATTACAAACCTTACCAGGGATAGGCGAAGCAAAAGCGATGGCAATTATCGAGTTTCGCGAAAGAAATGGACCGTTTAAAAGTGTAGATGACCTTCTTCAAATTTCAGGAATAGGAGAAAAAACACTTGAAAAGTTTAGAGATAAAATTTCTGTTAAATAGGAAAAACAAAATTGCATGATTCAACATAATTCGATAAACTTGATTTTAATACAATAAAGAAAAGGGGAAGAACAGATGGATAGAATCTCATGGGATCAATATTTTATGGCGCAAAGTCATTTACTTGCACTTAGAAGCACGTGCACACGTCTAACAGTAGGTGCAACAATAGTACGCGATAAACGAATAATTGCGGGCGGTTACAATGGTTCTATCACTGGGGGGACACATTGTATTGATGAAGGCTGTTATGTAATTGATAATCATTGTGTTAGGACAATTCATGCCGAAATAAATGCTATCCTCCAGTGCGCAAAGTTTGGAGTACCTACGGAGGATGCAGAAATCTATATCACGCATTTTCCTTGTTTACAGTGTTGTAAATCGATTATTCAAAGTGGTATCAAAGCGGTTTATTATGCCGAAGATTATAAAAATCATCCATATGCAATTGAGTTATTTAAAAAAGCTGGAGTAGAAGTAGAAAAAGTAGCGCTGAAGGAAATGATAATTGATAATAGACAGAAGGAAAAACAACAGTTTGTTGAAAAACTTCTTTGTGCACTTGGTGATGGTGGGGTTGATAAAGAGCGGGTGGTTGACTTACAAGAACAGGCAAACAATTTATTCAACAAGCATGTGTAACCAAGGTTAGTTATGAAAGGGAACTATCTATTAGTATCAATCTCGGCTATTTTCGGAATAACTCTTGTACATAAGGCTTTCAATCCGTTTGTCGTAATTTTAGCCTTCATTTTTTTACTATATGTGTTTTTGCGATTTTCGAAAATAGTTGTTTTTGTATGTTCTGTTTGTATCTTGTTTTTTATGGCCTATTATTTGTTATTTGACCTCCAAAACCAAACCTCCTACGTTGAAACTGACACCTTTTTAAAAGCAAAATTTATAACCTCCCCAGACATGAATGGTGATACTTTCTCAGCCTTAATAAAAACATCAACAAACGAAAAAATGCAGTTGAACTATACCATTAAATCAGAATCAGAGAAGAAAACACTCACCAACCTTCAAATTGGAATGAGTTGTAACTTTAGTGGTGAATTTACTCGTCCAAACGAGTCAAGAAACTTAAATGCTTTCAATTATAAAAACTATCTATATAAAAAGAAAATACACTGGATTTATCGCCCCGATTCAATACCTTTAGATAAGTGCTACCAGCGATCCCTAACAATTTATGAAAGATTACTTCTAATAAGACAAGCGGGAATAAACTATATCGATACTCATTTTCCAGAGGGTACAAAGGGGATAGTACAAGCGTTAGTATATGGAGAACGAAAACAGATAGATGTCGATATTCTTGCTTCCTATCAAACATTAGGACTGGTACATTTGTTGGCAATTTCAGGTCTTCATGTGGGATTATTAACTGGGGCGATTTATTATTTTGGGATAAGAATGGGACTTACAAGAGAAGCGACTACAAACATATTACTATTGATGCTACCCTTTTATGTTGTTTTAGCTGGAGGTGCACCATCTGTCATTCGAGCTTCGTTAATGTTGATGATTTTGCTAGGTTGCATCAGATGGCAGAAAATACTTCCAATTGATGCAATTAGCATAACCTTCCTAGTCATGCTGTTAGCAAATCCATATAATATCTTTGAAGTTGGCTTTCAATTATCATTTGTCGTAAGTCTATCGCTTATCCTCTCTTCTACGATAATAAAGCGAATAACTAATAGGCTGTTTCAATTGGCCACGGTTTCGACAATTGCACAGCTTTGTTCACTCCCAATATTGATATATTACTTCTATGAGATATCCCTTCTTAGTATCCCTTTAAACGTACTTTTTGTTCCGGTGTATTCGATTATCGTACTACCCCTAGCTATTCTAACGTTGGGCTTACACTTTTTTATTGAACCAATTGGTAATATTCTACTAACCATTCTCGATTTTGCGCTACAGTTATTAAATGAAATTACAATTTTCGGTTCATCACTATCTACCTTCACATTAACTCTAGGTCGACCTAATATATGGTTAATGATGTCCTATCTCATTGTTATTATTGCATTGTTCGTCAACTGGGAAAAGGCGAAAAAGATCAGGTCAATGACAGGACCTGTAATATGTTTAGTAGTTGTTCTTGCATTTGATTTGAATAGTAGTCTTTTTAATCCATATGGACAAGTCACAATAATTGATATTGGACAAGGTGATAGCATTTTGATTGAGTTACCATTTAATAAAGGAAACTATTTAATTGATACAGGCCCTGGTTTATCAAATTTTAAAAAAGAAGCATGGCAGGAAAAGCGAAGAACCTTTGATACAGGGAAAGATATTCTCATCCCTTTTTTAAAATCGAAAGGAATTCGTACCATCGATAAGTTAATTATCACACATGGTGATATGGATCATATAGGTAATGGGGAGACAATTCTTGATGAATTACATGTTCTAGAACTTATTATAGGTGATGGACCAATTGAAAGTGAACTTGAAAAAAAACTACTTATAAAAAGTTATCAAAAAAAAGTACGGATAAAAACAGTAAAAAGGTCTGACGGGTGGGTAGTGGATGAGTTCGCATTCCAAATATTATCTCCAACCGGACGTGAACAATCCGAAAATGACCGTTCTATTGTCATACTTACATCATTAGGAGATCTAACATGGTTATTTACTGGTGATTTGGAGGAGCAAGGAGAAAAGGATCTAGTTAATTCATACCCTAATTTAAGCATTGATGTATTAAAAGTCGGTCACCATGGTAGTCGGTCTTCATCATCTGAGGAATTTTTAAACCAAATAAAACCAAAGATAGCAGTTATTTCAGCTGGTGTGAATAATAGATATAATCATCCAAGTCCAGATGTAATAAAGCGCTTAGAAGATCAAAATAGTATTATATTTAGAACAGATTTACATGGAGCCATTCAATATAAGTTTAAAAAGGATTTTGGAACCTTTAAGTGGATTCTGCCATAGAATAAAAATATACTTAATCACTGACATGCAATGAAAAGGACGCTCGGGAGCTACACACCAAAACTTTGTTCAAATTATACTTAACAAATGAAAAAGAGACTGCAGCATGCAGTCTCTTATGGTGACAGTATGTAACCGTCCTCTAAGAGCCAATAAGTTTAATCGCAGTTGCAATGATAAACAATGTAGCAAAAAAGCCAAATGAAACAATGAATCCGATTCCAGAGTCAATAGCGTCATTACGGTTACTTTGAACATTCTTTTCAAATTGATTCATTGATACCCCTCCTATTTCAAATTATAGTATACGTTAAAAAGATAAAAAAATCTACATGAGCGTATTCATTTTCCTATACTGACAACAGTTTACACAAATACTTCGGTATTTAAAGGAGAACATAATAGTGAAGAAAAAATAATCGTTAACACATAAGATTCCTAGGCCTTATGCGTTAACGTTCACTATAGATTGGGAATTGTCCTTTTCGAAGGGCGATTCCCTAAATCAATTTTAGCGGTTTAAAAGTGCGGAAAATAGTGCTATGGGGTTGAAATATAATCGAATTCCTTATACGATAGATGAAGTATATCTGACTTCACAATAGAAGTATGGGAGAGCAAAGTATGAACTTTGAAATTTGGAAAAAGATTAAAAATAATCACCTCTCACCACTGTATTTATTATTTGGAACGGAATCCTTTTTAATAAATGAAACAAAAGACATTTTGATACACTCAGTACTATCCGATCATGAAAAAGATTTTAATATGGCAATTTTTGACCTTGAAGAAACACCAATTGAGGTAGCGTTGGAAGATGCGGAAACCTTGCCTTTTATGGGAGACAGAAGAATTGTACTATTAAAAAATCCTTTTTTTTTAACTGCTGAAAAAGTAAAAGAGAAAGTGATCCATAATATTGAAAGGCTCGAGCAATACATAAAAGAACCAGCACCATATACGATTGTCGTGTTTATTGCACCATATGAAAAACTGGACGAGCGTAAAAAAATCACAAAATTACTCAAACAAAAAGCTGAAGTATTACAGACAAACCCCCTAAGTGAAAAGGAATTAACACAGTGGATCGCTGAAAGAATAAAGGCGTTTCGGGTAACCATAGATCATGATGCAGTAAGAGGATTACTACAATTAACCGGCTCAAACTTAATGTTAATTACACAAGAAATTGACAAATTATCCTTATATGTGGGTGAAAATGGTAATATCAGCCATGATGTCGTCAGTTTATTAGTAGCAAGAACTTTAGAGCAAAATATCTTTGAGTTAATTGAAAAGGTCGTTCATAGAAAAATTGATGAAGCCTTACGAATTTTTTATGACTTACTAAGAAATAATGAAGAGCCAATTAAAATCCTCTCTCTCCTCGCAACCCAATTTAGACTGATTTACCAGGTAAAGGAATTATTAAGGCAGGGATATGGGCAACAACAAATAGCTACAACAATAAAGGTTCATCCATTCCGTGTAAAACTAGCATCCAGTCAAACAAATCTATTTACGAGTGAGGAATTATTACACATCATAAATCGAATAGCTGAAGCCGATTATGAAATAAAGAACGGTAAAATGGATAAGAAATTAATCCTTGAGTTATTTATTATGCAGGTAAATGATATCAAAAAAAGCGACTCTCATTGAGGAGTCGCTTTTTTGACATAAATATAAGGTACTCGTTCAAGCAACCTTGGACAAATACCTTATGAAATAAATTTATGCAGTTACCTCGTTTAATTTTTTTGCTAGACGAGATTTTTGACGGTTAGCAACGTTTTTATGGATAAGTCCTTTACGAGCTGCTTTATCAAGTTTTTTAGCTGCATCAACGTAAGCTGCTTTAGCATTCTCAGCATCATTGTTAGTAACAAGAGCTTCAAAACTTCTTACAGCAGTACGCATTGCTGATTTAATAGTAGCGTTATGAGCACGACGCTCTTCACTAGTTTTAGCACGTTTAATCGCAGATTTAATATTAGCCATGTATTTTCACCTCCTAGACGTATCGAGGTTATATAAACTCGATCTTTCAGTAACATTTCATGTTCTAAATGAGGTCAGAATTCATAATATGAAATTCTGATTAACAAATGATATTCTATCAAACCAGAGTAAAGATTGCAATACAATTCTCTTTTCTGACATTTCAGATGTAACAATGAATGAACATATGATTGAAAGGTAAAGATAGGAATATAAGAATAATGATAGATAATCTATGTATTACTAAGATTTGTGATGCGACTCTAGTAAAAACGATGTCGGTAATCGGTTTTGGAAGCATAATAAGGTATATTTTTAAGGAGGTTATTTAGTTGGGTGAACCATTAGATTTAAGTAAATATTCGGTCCGTACTGATTTAGCGGTTGAAGCACGTGAAATGGCTGTAGAAGAACGAAATAGAGTGGCAGAAAATAAAAAGGAAACCGCCTCAACAGATATTGAAGGTGTCATAATAAAGGAAAGAGAAGAGGATGGGATTAAAATATCCTCTGTTGAAATTACTGAAGAAGGGGCAAATTCAATAGGTAAGAAAAAGGGGAATTATCTTACCTTAGAGGTTCTGGGTATACGCCAACAAGATTCAGAACTACAAAAAAAAGTACAACAGGTGTTTGCTAAGGAATTTAGTCAGTTTATGAAGAATTTAAATATATCAAAAGATGCAAGCTGTCTAGTTGTCGGATTAGGTAATTGGAATGTTACACCTGATGCACTGGGTCCTATTGCAGTTGAAAACCTTTTAGTTACTAGGCATTTATTTAGTTTACAGCCGGAGAATGTACAAGAGGGCTTTCGCTCAGTAAGTGCTATTTCTCCAGGGGTAATGGGGATTACTGGGATTGAGACTAGTGATATTATTCAGGGAGTTATTGAAAAATCAAAGCCGGACTTTGTCATTGCAATTGATGCGCTTGCCTCAAGGTCAATTGAACGGGTTAATTCGACTATTCAAATATCAGATACAGGAATTCATCCAGGTTCTGGTGTTGGTAATAAAAGAAAAGAACTTAGTCAAGATTCCTTGGGTATTCCTGTCATTGCGATTGGGATTCCGACTGTAGTAGATGCAGTTAGTATAACAAGTGATACGATAGACTTTATTTTAAAGCACTTTGGAAAAGAAATGCGTGAAGGTGGTAGACCATCACGAGCATTAGCGCCAGCTGGATTAACTTTTGGTGAAAAAAGAACATTAACAGATGATGACATGCCTGGAGAAAATGATCGAAATACATTCATGGGTATCATTGGTAATTTAGAGGATAATGAAAAGCGAAAACTAATACATGAGGTGCTTGCTCCACTAGGTCATAACCTAATGGTCACACCTAAAGAAGTAGATGTCTTTATAGAAGATATGGCTAATGTTATCGCAGGTGGATTAAATGCAGCCCTTCATAATGAAGTAGATGAGGATAATTACGGATCCTATACACATTAGCAATAAAGGTCGAAAAGAAGACCATTATTTTGTAATAACCTCCCCTGTTTGTGCATACCTTCTAATAGTCAGGCTTTGGAGGGAGAACACTATGAGAGGTTTACAAACTCATGGAATGATAATTACAGTACATGGGACAAGCATTAAAAAAGGAATCATACTACTAATCCTAGGCTTAATGATGACGTTTATGATAACAGGTGTAATGACCTCATTAAAACCAGAATACCGAATTTCATCATCATCGATTAACGGTATTACAAAACAGTTATCAGGAGAATCATTAATCTATCTTCTAGGATTTGAAAATCATTATTTTACCCAAAATGTACCTAATCAAAATATAAAACCTAACTTTACGTCAGTTCTATTTCAATCTGCAACAAATATCGATCCTGATGATCCGAGAAGTTTACTTGGTAAAGAATTACCTGGTTTTACGTTTTTTGATGGGGAAATTCTCGTCCCAGGTGAAGGTACTAACTATACAAATATGCCCGTTGAATCAGCACCACCACTTGAGGTGCTTTTAGCTGAAAGAGAAGTGGCTACGCAGAATTTAGAACAATTGGACAAGCCTTCAAATGAAAATCCTGTTGTTCCACCAGCAATGACAACCGGTGATAAAAAAGTAGCTTATATTTATAACACTCACTCTTATGAATCTTTTTTCCCACATTTAAAGGGTGTTGATACAAGTAACGTTAATAATGCAACACACTCTAAGGTGAATATTACAAAAGTAAGCGAGATGTTAGGAGAAGAATTAAATGCTTTAGGAATCGGGTCTGATGTAAACACAACAAATATGCCCGAATACTTAAAAGAAAAAGGCTATGCCTGGTCACAATCATATAAAGCTTCAGGTGAGTTAGTTAAAAGTGCAATGAGTAGTAATAAAGAGTTAGAATATTTTATTGATATCCATCGAGATGCAAAGCGAAGAAATGATACAACGGTGACAATTAATGGACAAAATTATGCGAAAATAGCCTTTGTAATTGGTAATGATAATGCTCAGTTTGATAAGAACTTAAAAACAGCTACTGATTTACACAATCTACTTGATAAAAAATATCCAGGCTTAAGTAGAGGAATTATTAGACAAGGCGGCTATGGTTTTAACGGAAAATACAACCAAGATTTATCTGCCAATGCAATGCTAGTAGAGTTCGGTGGGGTTGATAATAACTTTGACGAATTAAGAAGGACATCAAAAGCAATGGCAGATGTATTGGCCGAATATTACTGGCAAGCCGAAAAAGTAAATGGTTCAACTGAAGAAAACAAGAGTAAACAATAAATTATTTTTATAACTGGGGTCGCCGATAGGCGGGCGCCTTGCGCTTTTCTTAAAAGATAAGAAAGATAAAAATTTGTACCTAGTTTTAGTGTCTAGCTCCGGGCGCCATCGGCTCGAGGTCATAAGCCATTTCCTTTAAGAAGGAAAAACCACCTTCTTAAAGGAACCGTCTTATGCTTGTCGCCGATAGGCGGGCGCCCTGCGCTTTTCTTAAAAGGTAAGAAAGTATAAAAGTTTGTACCTAGTTTTAATGTCTAGCTCCGGGCGCCATCGACTCGAGGTCATAAGCCATTTCCTTTAAGAAGGAAAAACCACCTTCTTAAAGGAACCGTCTTATGCTTGTCGCCGATAAGCGGGCGCCCTGCGCTTTTCTTAAAAGATAAGAAAGTATAAAAGTTTGTACATAGTTTTAGTGTCTAACTCCGGGCGCCATCGGCTCTATGGTATAAGCCAATCCGTCCGGAAGGTTAAAGAACAACCTTCCAGCCGGCTTGTCTTATGCTTGTCGCCGATAGGCGGGCGCCCTGCGCTTTTCTTAAAAGATAAGAAAGTATAAAAATTTGAACCTAGTTTTAGTGTCTAGCTCCGGGCGCCA
>NZ_JARFVC010000038.1 GCF_029193815.1 Cytobacillus sp. S13-E01 | reverse complement strand
CAGGGGTTTGACTTCGCCTCTGTCTTCACATGAAGAGAAAACAGACGCCAATGTGGTCGGTGGATCGCTTGTCTGTTGGTTTTCACCCCTGTAGTTAGTGCGTAACGCCGATGGGAGTTCGACTCCAAGTACGCTTGCGAGAATCTATATGTGAGAACCCACGTGGGCTTGCCCCGTGGAGTGAGTCAGGACCGATTTATTTCTTTGCATCAACATCCCTCAAAAAATATAAAACCGCATTAAACTAGATCTCCGCTTCCACCTCAGCCTGCGGTTCAAGGAGCTTTTTCAATCGATCAAGATGGTCAGAATCTTCCACTTTGATAATTCGTTCAAACATTGGTTTAAATAGCATATTCTTAATCCCTCTAGTGCTAATCTCTCCTTTAAAATGAACAGCGGTTCCATCCTCTTTAGCGGTGAAGGAATAATGATATTCTATGGTATAACCATTTTGCTCGCTTTTAACAGAGTATTTTTGGTTAGGGAGATATTCAGTCACAATCTGAATAGCCACTGCCTTTTTGCCTCTTATTTCTCGTACTTCTTTTATTTTTGTACCTTGCTCAACAGGGCCATCAGTTAATTTTTCTGTTTCAACGACATTATCCATGATAGACGTAGCATTATGATAGTCGGTTGCAAATTCAAATACTTTTTCCAATGGTGCTTGAATAAAAGTTTCTAATGTAAAAGACATATCAGACCTCTCCTTGATTCCAAAAGTCGTTAAACTCGGGATTATTTACTCCGAAAAGTTTCCTATCCTATTATTTTCAAAATTGTTGTTTTTTAACAAAATCCTTATCTATCAAAGGGTATCATCCCTTTTCATTAACGTCTGTAATAATAGATTTCACAGTATGGATCGGTGAATTTTCAAAAAAGGAGGCATACTGAAACATTTTATTTTTTGGAAATAATTCTTTTCTAATTCTTCTAATTGATTTTCCTTCTTGAAACCTTGTTGTTACTTTTTCTTGAAGTCTCAACAGATACTCTCGTTTTTGTTCGAGTAGTTTTCTCCCGTCTTCAATATATCCTCTATGGGAGCAATAAATGTCTTGGAAACGATGTGCTAATGTTTTGTCCAAGGAACGAATGATCTCTGGTACGGATTCGAAAGAAAAATTGGAAGTGGGGTGATGATGTAAATACAAATCACCTGTAAAGCATAGCCCGTTTTTTTCATCCATAAGGACGATATGATCTTCTGCATGACCTGGGGTATGAACCACTTTTAACCTATGTGATGTTGTTTCAATATAGGGTCCTTCAAGTGCTAAAGGATGAAATGCTTTCCGATTGTTCCAAATGGCAGCCCTGTAGAAAGGAAGTTTAGTAGACTCTTCACACAATTTAACACCTAGTGGATGAATCCACTGTGGGATTTTTAAATGATTCTCAACCCAAGGGCTATTACCTGTGTGGTCTTCGTGGTGGTGGGTATGAACGACCCTCTTAATAGGATGTTCTTTTAGAATGGATCGGACTTCCTTACCCTGACTACATGGTCCAGTGTCAATGAGAATATCATCGATTTGAAATAGATAAACTTTCATTTTCATCCCAAAATTATTGGTCGTTAGTTTAAAGGAGTTAATCACAATTTCTCACTTCTTTCACTTTCAAGTCTAGTTCATAGATCTCTAAATAAATTCGCTTATCTAGAAGTTTACTATAAAACATTCCTTTTTGGACAATAATTCTAAATCTTTTACTATTTTTAGATAATAGTTTGGACATCGCTTGTGTGATTTTGGATTAACAAATTTGTCAGGTTGCACTGAAACAGCAACCAAAAATGCTCAGCGCATTATAAAACTCTGAGCATTCTCTCTATTTATCCCATCTCCTAATAACTTAATGACTAATAGCCCCGTAACTTGCGAAGAAATTACTCTGATTTAGTCAATTTGGGAAGAAAAATTGGTCATCTTTCAAATTATATTGATTAAAGTTTATCTGATTTACAACATATTCTTTCCCACCCCAAATATACTCAAGTTTAAGGTAACCGATTAAGCCTCCACCGATAGTATCTCGTGATACATAAACGGGAACAGCTCCAACTAACTGTCCATTTTCAACAGAGTAATCTATCAACTCAAAACTGAGGTTAAACGGTTCACGTGGATTTTCGTAATTATATTTGGAAATGTCGGTGGTATATTTTTCATTCCCTATATGAACAGTCACGGTATTATCATATTTCTCTAGTTTCACATTACGGTTTATCTTAATTTGTGTCTTTTGTAAAGGTTCAACAGGAGCTTCTTCATATCCTTGTCCTTCAATAAAATGTAGTACGTGAATGTCCTTTCTAGGCTTCCTAGGACCAGCTTTATCATTATTTAGCACAATAATGATATCATCTAACATATCACCACTTATATCCTCTTCAAATAGTTTAGGTTCGTACTTTCCGTGGTACCAACTAGGAAAGTGATATAACATTTGTCCCATATCACCCACTTGGACAGCAAAGTTTTCATAGTCCATCCAAGTTATTCTATCTGCCATTAAATAAATATTTTGATGCCATATTTCTGAAGGGACACTTACTAACACTACTCGTTCACTTGCATCAGCTTTATCTAAATTCCAAAATGAAGTAAACAATATAAAGCAAATGACATATATTTTTTTAACTGTTTTTTCACTTCCTTTATACGTTGATTTCCCAATATGCGCTCTTCTTGTGGATTTTGTTGGTGTTCCTCTCTCGTTTATGATACTTCATTTATGCTGATACTACTCTAAAAATATAGAGCAAAAGGATGAAACCATGTTGACTTCATCCTTTAATGATATTGTTATTGATATTCTTAGGTAGGTTTGTTTATATTCAATTTTTCATCTGCCTTCAACCGCTTCTTTAAATATTTCATAAGAACGTTTTTGTTTATCAGGATTATAAATATATGATACGGCCATTATTTCATCTACGTTATACTTTTCTTGGAATCTTCCCAGTTGTTCACGTATCGAATCTTTACTTCCAAGTAATGTCACACTGGACATCGATGATGCCATTTCTTTTTCTTGTAGATTCCAAATGTGGTCCATGTTCTCAACTGGAGGACTTAACGGTGATTGAGTACCGCGGACAATATTTAAGAAAAATTGCTGCATCGTTGTCAATTCATATTTAGCCTCTTCATCTCTTTCAGCCGCAATAACATTTAAACATACCATCATATATGGTGTGTCAAGATATTCGGATGGCTGGAATCGGTCACGATAAATTGAAATCGCTTCTTCCATATATCTTGGTGCAAAGTGTGAGGCAAACACATAGGGTAAGCCTAGTTTAGCCGCTAAATAAGCAGAATCTGTGGATGAACCAAGAATATAGACTGGAATCTTCGTACCTACACCTGGATAAGCTTTTACATAACTTTGAAGATCTTCGGGCCCAAAATAAGAAAGCAGTGCTTTGACATCATCAGGAAACGTGTAGACAGAATCATTCTGAGATCGTCTTAGTGCACTTGCAGTCATCATATCAGTACCAGGTGCCCGACCAAGACCAAGATCCAAACGATTTGGGTAAATTGTAGCCATTGTTCCAAATTGCTCGGCCACTACCAATGGTGAATGATTCGGTAGCATAATTCCACCGGACCCCACTCGTATCTTTTCTGTGTGCTCTAATGTATGTTTAATTAACAAGGAAGTTGCTGAACTCACTAGTGTCGGAGTATTATGGTGCTCAGCAATCCAATAGCGTGTGTAGCCCATTTTTTCAGTAGCTTGTGCCAAAGCGACCATTGCATCGATGGCCTCTTTAGCATCCTGCCCTTTTCGAATAGGGGCAAGATTTAAGACAGATACAGGTATGTTTACATTTTTCATATAAAAGGTCCTTTCTTAAAAACTTGAGATAATATTTTAACCATTCAAGACAATAGCTAGTTCTACTTACCTTCGCTAGCTGCTTCCCATATAGATACTTCTTCTCGAACTCTCGGTGCCACCTTTGTCCCCAATAGTTCGATCGCTTGCATAACATCTTCATGTGGCATCGTGCCAACAGGTACATGGAGCATAAAACGTGTTATACCCACATTTTTTCGAAGGTGAATGATTTTCTCAGCAACCGTATTCGGATCGCCTACATACAATGCACCTTCAAAGCTGCGAGCAGCATCGAAGCTTGAGCGGTCATATGGACCCCAGCCTCGCTCTTTTCCTAATTTGTTCATAACTTGCTGTGTTGAAGGGAAAAACTTGTCAGCAGCAAGTTGTGTTTCCTCTGCAATGAAGCCGTGTGAATGTGATGCAACTGGCAATTTCGATATGTCATGGCCTGCATGAGCGGCTGCCTTCTTGTAAAGCTGGACAAGTGGTTCAAATTGCATCGGACTACCACCAATAATAGCTAGTACTAACGGAAGTCCAAGTAGACCAGCACGAATGACAGAATCTTGATTGCCACCACTACCAATCCATACTGGCAATGGATCCTGAACTGGGCGTGGATATACTCCAAGATTTAAAATGGCAGGACGATGCTTTCCACTCCACGTCACTTTCTCAGACTTTCGTATTTTTAATAACAACTCCAATTTCTCATTGAACAATTCATCGTAGTCATTTAAATCATACCCGAACAGCGGAAAGGATTCGATAAAAGAACCACGACCAGCCATGATCTCTGCACGGCCATTCGAAATCCCATCAAGCGTAGCAAAATCTTGAAAGACTCGAACTGGATCGGCAGAAGAAAGTACCGTGACCGCACTTGTCAGTCGTATCCGTTTTGTCTGTCCCGCAGCTGCAGCAAGGATTACTGCTGGGTTAGACGCCGCAAAGTCTTCACGATGATGTTCACCAACTCCAAAAACATCTAATCCTACTTTATCTGCAAGTACAATCTCCTCAACTACTTCACGTATTCGTTGTGCATGACTTATTACCAAACCAGTTTCAACATCTGGCGTTGTTTCTACAAATGTACTTAAACCAATCTCCATAAAAGAACCCTCCTTGTTTTTGCTGTACTTTATTGTTACATAAGAAAAGCGCAGGGCGCCCGCCTATCGGCGACAAGCATAAGACAAGCCGGCTGGAAGGTTGTTCTTTACCTTCCGGACGGATTGGCTTATGACCTCGAGTCGATGGCGCCCGGAGCTAGACACTAAAACTTGGTACAAATTTTTATACTTCCTTATCTTTTAAGAAAACCGCAGGCCGCCCGCCTTTCCGGCGACAAGCGTCGATTATCTGACTTCTATTTTTTTAAATGCAAAGTAGAAGAATAAGGCGTTTAAAATTGTCAACACAACAAGACCGATGAAAACATTGCTATAGATGATCGCATTGCCCTGGGCAACGGAAAAAGGGTTTAACAAAAACTTGCTTTCGTTATCTAACATTTTTCCGATAATCGCACCACCAAAGGCTCCAGACATAAAATTAAATAAGTTATAGATACCCATTCCAACCCCAATTTCATTTCGAGGCAGAAAAGTTGCAATCAAATTAGCAGTAGCCGTCTGGAGAAAGGGAAATGCAATATAACTTATAATGATCACAATACTTATAACCCAAGGTGCACTTCCAATAAAGCTAGATAACAAAAAGAAGCCACTTATCATAAGTGCAAAAGCAATATAGGCTACTTGTTTACTACCCTGCCGATCAGTTAAGACACCTACCCATCTTCCGATAAAGGCTGCAGCCATTGCACCTGGAAATAGTGTTAGACCTATAAATAGTGTGTTTAAATTATTAACCTCACTTAACATAAGAGGCATCATAAACATCATACCAAACATTGTCATGATCGCTAAAAAGCCTGTAATAATCGTCGTTCGAAAAGGTACGTTACGGAATACATCAGGATTGATAAACGGATTATCACTGTTAAATATTCTCCAAACAAACAAACTAACGAACACAATGCTAATAACGATGTACCACCAAATTAATATCGTAATAAAGAGTATAAGGGAAGCTACCGCAACCCCGATAAACACAGCACCAAGTATATCAACTTTTCCTTCTTTTTTCTCCTCTTCAGGCATCCAGATCCGAAAAAAAGGAATTGTAAGTAAAACCAACGCAGAAATTAAAAATAAATATTGCCAGTTCAGTGCACCCGCTACAAACCCACCGATCACGGGTCCAATACCAGAGGCGAAAGCCATTGTACTCGAAACAATTCCTAATACCTTACCCCGTTCTTCTGGAAAATACCTTGACGGTACAATAAATGCCAGTGCAACAATAGAGGCTGCTCCTGTTGCCTGAATCATGCGTGAAAGAACTACCAGAATAAAACTCGGTGCTAAAAACCCTAAAATTGAACCAATAGCAAACAAGCTAAGTCCAATGGTTAATAGCGTTTTTAAAGGGTATATATCGGCTAATTTCCCATACACCAATGCACCGATTGCATAAAGAATAATATACCCTGTTACAACCCAGCTAACCTGTGAGGGCAAAAGTGAAAATGACTTAGCAATATCAGGTATAGCAATCATGAACATGGTTCCATTCATAACAGAAAATAGTAAGACAGAACACATCAAGAAGATGATTTTCTTCTTTTCCGATTTGGATAAATTATATTCCACACTTAGTTGTCCAGCAATTGTTGTCAATTCTTAGGGTCTCCTTATTTTCATTATTTGTAGCCTACTTAAATATCATAAACAGTACAACCGGAAAAAATCTAGTAAAATGAATCGGTGAATCTAAATTGGTTTGATTAAGTTAAAAGAAATCTCCACGGGATATCCCGCAGAGATTTTATTATGTTTCAATATAATGTGTATGGTTGGCCTTGCTTTTATACTAATCAATATCCTTTAAATTCATCCTTTTATTCAATACAGCCTCGCACGCGATATTGTACATAGATTCCACACCTTTTTTTCGAAGCCTCTAAACTCTGTTCGCTAAATCAGCGATTACTTACTATCAACCGTCTCTATTATTTTTTTGGGTAATATTATTGTTGAACATGCTTTTTTTCGGCGAATTTTGTTAAAATATATTCTTGGGATTCATATGCTATTTTACGTAGCCCATCTAAATCAACATTCAACAACTTACCATTTCTCTTTACTGCTTTACCTGCAACAAAGACTGAATCAACGTTACCTGTATGTGCACACTGTGTAACTGCGCAAACTGGATCATTAATAGGGAACATATTTAAATCAGTAGTTCTCACCATGATGAAATCTGCATCTTTTCCTGGTATTAACGTCCCGACTTTATGATTTAATTTTAGCGCTTTAGCACCATCAATTGTTGCGAATTCTAGGACATCCCTAGTAGAAATGTTCAGTTGTACAGGCATTTCACTGTTTGCCAAAGTCACTTCATTTACTCTAGAACGTTCCGATTGTATTGCAGATTTCATTTGGGCGAACATATCTCCTCCAGTTGAAGTTACCACGTCTACACCGAGAGCTGGTCTTCCACCATTTTCAATAAACAAGCCAGTAGCTGGGTAGCCATGCCCCATCATCATTTCGATTTCTGGAGTAACTGAAATCGATGCGCCTGAATCTGCAATCAGTTTATATTCTCCATAACTTAGCGTATTCGCGTGAACAAAGTTGAGGTCTGGACCTAGTAATCCAGCTTTATGTAATTTTTCGATTGATCTATCCACTGAGCCCCAAGTCCCAAAACCCAAATGCATAGAACACACAGCATCTAGTTCTCTAGCTAACTTAATTTCATTAACAGAAGCTTCCCATGAACTGAATTCAGGGCCGCGAATTGCTAATCCCATTGTAAGTAACTGATCATCTGAAGAAAAATACTGCTTCTTAAGTCGTCTGCTATCTTGTGCTTCTAGAACACTATCTCTAGACCAATATTCTCCATCACCTGGGACACCGTGTGCAAACACAGCTCTTATTCCTGAATCCTGTAATCCACGAATAAGTTCGTCAGAATGATCAGGAGAAATAATCATTGACCAATCTAGCAATGTCGTTACACCTGCATCAAGTGCTTCCAAGGCGCCAAGGTAGTTTGCAACATAACTATCCTGAGGTCTTGACAAACTTCCAAGGTTCCCGTAATAAATGTTTTCTAAATACTTTACTAATGACCAGTCTGGACCGATATTTCGAACAAGTGATTCCCAAGTATGACGATGACTATCAACAAAGCCTGGCATTACTATCATGTCGGTTGCATCAATAACTTCGCAATCAGTTGCATCAATACTGGGTTCAATTGCAACAATTTTCTTTCCCTCAATTAGAATGTCTGCATTTGAAAAATCCCCAATACTTTTATCCAACGTTAATACTCTACCATTTTTAACCAATAATCTTTTACTCAAATCAACCACTCCATTCGATTAATTAGTTTATAGAAATTATTTAATTATCTGTAAGCCGATTGGCTGTAAGATAAAGATAACCCTCATTTTTTTAGAAAAAAATCAACAGTCAGCTGTTTGGTAAACGCTTTCATAAACAAATAAATAATACTACCTATTTGTTATTATAATGTAGTACTGAAAAAACTAGATTTCTTTTCAACTGTAATAGCGCGCCATTTAATATCTACTGTGTAGTTAATCTTAGAAATTTTATATAATATAGACACCAATTCATCTCGCCATTCTATTAAATTGCCTATTTTACATTCTCCTTTAGTGGAGATTGTTATAGTTACTTTTTCATAATCGATTTGAAGGTTATGAATATAAAAAGAACTGATAGATACAATGTTTACTATATCTTTTATACATTCCGGTGAAATAATAATTTTGTTTTTCTGTTGGTAAATTGGTTTTACTAACAGGATTGATTCCTTACTTTTTCCTAGCTTTATGATAAGTTTTTTAAACCAGCTTCCATTAAAGGTATTTGATATTTCATCTGGACATACCGGGATAACATGAAAATTTTTTGTTCTTTTTTGCTGTGCGGTTATAAGCTCTTTACTAGTTTGATAACTTTCAATGGCGATCCAGGAAATATCGGTAGGTAAATCCAATCTCTCCACAATTTTACTAATCATTTTCTTAGATGTTCCTACTATAAGTAATGAATTGATATTCGCTTTTCTTATATAGGTATATACTTCATCCCTATGACTATCTGAATAAAATGTAGCTCTTTTTGTGGCCGCTATTAATGAATTTTCATTTTTTGCTGTTTTCCCAGCGACCTTCTTTTTGTTAACTATTAAAAGTCCATCATCAATTACAGCGTTTATCTTTAAATCATATAATACCTTAAAAACCTTGTGACTTTTACCCGTACCACTCTTTCCATACAACCCATAGATTTCCATATATGCACTCCTGTAACAGGAATAAACGTGAGCTCATACGTATGTTTTAACATTTTTCACTTACTTGAAGCTCGGTTCTCGTTTTTCTACAAAAGCTAAACAACCCTCTGGAAAGTCGGTTGGATCAACAAAATCCCATTTAGTATCCTTGTCCATCCATGTTAATTGGACTGAGTCCTTCACAGCTCTTAATGACGCTCTTGATTGTTTTCCAATTTTTTGAGCCAAATGTAAAGTAAAATGATCTAATTCAGAACTAGGTACAATTTGATTTAGTAAACCAAAATTATAGGACTTTTGAGAGTCGTATATTTCATTTGTAAAAACAAGTTCCTTTGTTCGACTAGGACCAATTAATTTTGATATTCTACTTACAAAGGAGGGACCAAGCTTAATTCCTAATCTACCAACTGGTATACCCATCTTAGCCTTTGGTGTGCCAATTCTGATATCGCAGGCTAGTGACAAGACAAAACCAGCCCCAAGAGCTGGGCCATCTATTGCTCCAATAACAGGCATAGGAAGATTCTCAAAGGTTGATATCGTCTTTTCCATCATTTCAAACGCTTCATTTGCTTGAGAAACATCCATCTCACAAAATTCTTTTATATCAGAACCTGCTGTAAAGTTTCCAGAGATCCCTCTTAATAGCACTACCTTATTTTTTGGATTAGTAGTAATCTCTTCTCCAATTCTAGTTAGTTCTCTCCACATATTGGTGGTGAGTGCATTTCTTGCTATAGGACGGTTTATCGTTACTATTGCAATCTTGGCAGTTTCCTGTAGTGTGATTTTTCCATCTGGCGCTCTTTTTATTATGACTCTCATGAATTTCCCTCCTTTCATGTCATAATAGTTAATAAGAATCTAAAATTATACTATCTGAAATGATTAATTCTGGTTTTGTTAGAGCCTATTATTCAGATAAAAAGGTAACATGTGTTTCCTGAACACCTAGATCAATATGACCATCCAAGCTCTTAATTTGACATTTGACAACATCACCATTTTTCAAATACTTGGAGTTGCTTTCCTGGCTATCATTCAAACGTGTGATTTTTTGATCAAGTTTTGCAAAAGGATTAGATAGTTGATCAAGATCTTCTGGTGTTAGTTTAAGTGCTACTCCCCCAGGCGTCCCTGTTAATAATAGGTCTCCAGGATAGAAACTAAGTAATTGTGATAACTCGTTTAAGGTTTCCTCAGGTTTAAACAATAGTTGTTCAGTTACTGCAGATTGTCGCACCTCACCATTTACGGATAATGTTAATTGTAGTTGATGAAGATATGGAGTCTCATCTTTATCGAATAGGTAAAGGATTGGTCCAACTGGACAGAATGTACGATAACTTTTCCCTTTAAACCATTGACCTTCAGTAAACTGAACATCACGAGCAGATACATCATTAGTAATGACAAATCCCGCTATATAGTCATGAAAATTATCTGTAGTTACTTGAACTTCATTATTTATTTCTTTTCTAATCACTAGTCCTAACTCAATCTCATAGTCTAATAGTTTAACATGTGCCGGACTTTTAATATCATCGTTAGGTCCTGAGATAGAACTTGGAGCTTTAGTAAAGATTAGATTAAAAGGTGGTTTTGCTGCTTGAAGGCCGGCTTCCTCACGATGAGCGCTATAGTTGGCACCTTGACATACAATCTGTGCTGGAGTTGTCACAGGACTAAGTAATTTCAATACTTCATATGAAACTCCATTTTGACCATTAGTAAGAGTTTCATTAGCTTCATCAAGCCCATTTTGAAGAAATGATGATAAAGTTTCATATATTCCATTAACAGGATAAACCAAAGAATCTTTAAGAACTCCCCACCTTGAATTTCCACTTTCTTCATATCTAACTACATTAATTCCCATATTAAATCCTCCTTATATATGTTATAGGAAACGCTTACAACCTCTGGAAAATTAACTTTGTAATTGTGAAAATGATTATCAAGAACAATTAGCACCAAATTTCAAACAATTAATAATATTACTTCTTTATTATTATTAATAATATTATATTATTTTATTTTTCATGTCAATGAAGTTATTTTAATTTTTCTAAATTATCTAATAACAGAAAAGCCCAAGGTGCCCGGAGCTAGACATTAAAACTAGGTACAAACTTTTATATTTATTTATCTTTCAAAAAAGGATTACCTAAACATAGTAACTCCTTACGCATTTACGTGATTCGTTGATTAATAACAAACTTGGTGAAATTCTCCACTACTGTGTTTAGGAAATCTTTTGTTGGTTCGTCAGTAAGGTTACCGTTTGTATCCAACTTTTCATGAACTTTTCCAATTAGTACTTCATTTCCCGGTAACACCTTTGCGGCGAGGCCAGGAGATGCAAGTATTTGACGAAGATGAATTTG
This sequence comes from Cytobacillus sp. S13-E01, assembly GCF_029193815.1. GTDB lineage: Bacteria > Bacillota > Bacilli > Bacillales > Bacillaceae_L > Bacillus_BV. Next base: position 27,164 of record NZ_JARFVC010000038.1, on the reverse strand, counting down.
ACAACGTACTGTACCAAGTACACCCGTTGTTGCACCAACGATTATTACAGGCTTACCAACCATTACTTTTTCCCCGCGTGAGAACCAGTCTAATGCGTTCTTTAGCAAACCTGGAACAGAATGATTGTATTCAGGTGTTACGAGTAATACAGCGTCAGAGTTTGCAATACTATCCTTGATATTCTTTACGATCTCAGGGGGATCCTCTTCTAATTCTTGATCAAAAAAAGGAAGTTCTTTTATATTTAGAAAATCTATTTCCATTTTATCCTTGTATTCTTTTTGTATATAATTTGCAACTAAATTATTATATGAGCCGCTTCGAACGCTACCTATTAACCCAGCAACCTTCATCACTATCTACCTCCATGAATTTGATTAATTAAGATTGTTTCTAAACTCTATTAATATATCAGCTAACGCTTCTGGTTGTTCAATCATGATATAATGTCCGGAATTAGTAACGGTAGTAACAGTAGTATTTGAATTCAATGACATTATTTCTGATGAAGCATTAAGAGGGAGCATTCGATCATCTTCCCCATATACCGCCAAAATTGGAACAGCTGCTTTTATTAAGTTCTTTTTCCCTTCCATATATTCATTACAGGCGTAAAAATCATTATGGGTTACACTGATAGGTACATTTCCTATTTCAGCCTTTTCTTCTTCTAAAAGTACAGTTGAAACTCCCTTACTGTACGAAGCATAAAACAATCCATCAGGAAAAGTCCCTTCATTCAACTTATTAAGAATTTTCGGATGAACTGGAAGAGTGAAGTGACTACCAACTAACACTAAACCTTTAACTTTTGGATTTGTTGATGCCAATTGTATTCCAATTAAACCTCCCATTGAATGACCAACTACAATTGTCTCTTCATGAATCATGTCACTTACTTTGTTTGCATAAGCACCAATACTATTAGCGCTTACATCTAGGTTATTTCCACGTCCTGGTAGATCCACATATTGAGCTGGGATATCTCCTAGCTTTTCACGTAATAGACGCCATTTGCTTTGTGTTCCCCCTGCCCCATGGATAAATAGAAAATGTAATTTATTAGCCATATTTCCCTCCTAAGTTTACAAGGTATTTCTTATATAATAATATTATATTATTATTTCTACAGTGTCAAAGAACTAATTGCTAACTATTTTTTTGGTAAACTAAAAAGAGTCCCTTCATTTGATAATAATGGACTCTTACATTTGATAGTTAAACCTATTTACTGTAATTTCACGCTACTCTCATCTTCAGATGTTTCAATTAGTTGAACTACGCGTACAAGTAGTTCTTGCATCTTTTTATATGCAAGCTCTCCATTCCGTGAGCAAACAGCTTCCATAAGTCCCTTATGCCTAGATATTACTTCTTCATTTGCTTCGACGTATGTGTTTTTTTCCTTTTGTTTTAGTAACTTAATACTCGTTTGTCTGCTTTTTAAAAGTGCATCGTGCAATGTTTTAATTAAACTTAACATTAATTCATTGTGAGATGCTACAAGAATACTATTGTGAAACTCATAATCAGCTTTTGCCCACTCTTCTTCATTTCCTAACGATGATTCTAAGTTTTTATAGCACTTTTTAATTTGTTTAATATCATCTTCAGTTGCTTTTTTTGCTGCTAATTGAACAGCTGCTGGCTCGATTGCTAAACGAACCTCAGTTAATTGTAGTAATATTTCTCGACTAACATTTGAATGAGAGGCCCAAGATAAAACATCAGGATCCCACCATTGCCAATCTTCTCTATTTTTTACTATTGTACCAACCTTTGTTGAGGATTCTACAAGTCTTCTAGCAGCTAAACCTTTTAATGCTTCTCGTACAACAGTTCGACTCACGCCTTTTATTTCACTAATATCCTCAACCTTTGGTAATACTTCTCCTGGCTGTATTTCTCCTTGAACTATGTCCTTACCTAGATCATGCAATAATTGTTCACTAAGGTTTCGGGGTGGCATAAAAAACCATTTCCTTTCAAGCAATACAATATTTTTTTGTTGTTAAAAAAGCCTAAATGTCGATAATTAATAAATAATATCATATTATGATAATAATTTCTATTCAAAAAATAATTTAGTTTCCTCTCTCCTTTTCAAGTAATAAAGGAATGGCTGTAGTTAAAACGGAGATTTTAAATTGATGTATCAAAAAAAGGAAAGTATCAAGCAACTATAAGATACTTTCCTCCTACTGCAAAGTGTTACCAAGTTCTAGCTATCTATCAATCATTTTAAACGAGAGCCTTTTCAAAATCGACTCCCCACACAGAAAGACATTCTTCTGCATTCCAAACTTTTGGCTTTTGCGGGTAATCTTTATGCCATGGTCTTGGTTCAAACATACCTAATTCTTTGACGAATATATCAGCATCTGTAAATAGCTCAATCATATTGCCCTCTGTATCATAATGGTAGCAAGCTATATTATGACCTGCACCATGACGAGAAGGTCCCCATTCAATCTTAGTATTTTTAGAACGAAGGAAATCCAGTTTCTCTACGAGGTGGGAATAATTTCTCATTTCAAATGCTATATGGTGCATACCTTTCTTCTCAGATGCACAAAAATTCAGGACATGATGATCACGATTACATGTCATAAACCCAAAGAAATCTTCAATCCAATCCGTATTAAAGAAGCCTAATTGTGTATAGAATTCAACTTGCTTTTTAGGATCGTTAACACGTATTGAAAGATGACCTAATTTATTTGGAATTATTCCTTCTTTTTTAAACCCTGGATTTTTTAATTTCATTTGAGGATAAAGCTGTACAACATAACCTTCTGGATCCGTAAATTCTAGTAATTCATTCACTCCAGGTTTAGAGTTTGTTTTCAATTCTGAGATGATTCCAAATTTAAAATTCAAATATTCTGCTACTTCGTTAATTGGTAAATCAGATTGATATTGCAGTCCAAAGCAACGAATACCAGATTCATTTGATGGAGTAAGTACAATATTATGATGGTCAGTTGAACTACTAAAGTAAACGCTTCCATTGTTGTCCTGATCTGTTAATGTAAATCCCATAGTATCAGAATAATAGGATTTCATCCCCTCCATATCCTTTGCGCCGAATTCAACATACCCAAGTTTAAAAATATTAATCATTATTCTCTCCCCTTTGATTTAATTTTATTTAAATATGATTAAAAAATGTGGAAGCATAGCTCAACGTTGTATTTATAATATAATAATATTTATTAAAAATTCTGTCAAGTATACGACAATTATTTGCTTATAAACTAAGTTTATTAAAATCTGCCCTGAAATTAAAATTAACACAAGTGCCTAAAAAGGTTTAAATTCCAGTTTATCCCCATTAATCTCTTCCATAACAAACAGTAGCTAACAGAAACAATCAAAGCTGTTCGGCCATTTTACCACTATTTTGGAGCGGAGAATTCCGTTTATTTCAATTAAGTTGAGCATTGGTTAACTACTACCCTCGACCTTTGAAAAGTTATATAAGTTAAAGAAATCTCCACGGGATATCCAGCATAAATTTTATTATGTATCAATATAATGTGTATGGTTGGCCTTGCTTTTATACTAATCAATATCCTTTAAATTCATCCTTTTATTCGATACAGCCTCGCACGCGATATTGTACATAGATTCCACACCTTTTCCCGAAGCTTCAAAGTTATAGGCATTAGTTATGTCAATGCCCATATTGTCTGCCTCCTTTGCGGAATCAATGTTTGCTCCAAGAAAGATGAACTCCCAGCTATATTTTTCCTGTTGGTGTTTAATAAGTGCTTTTATTTTCTCATATGTGAATTCACGACTAGCGTTTTCTAATCCATCCGTTGTAATCACAAATATTACATTGCCTGGTCGTTGATCCTCATTTGTTTTTGATAACCGATAACCTACATCAAGAATCGTTTTCCCTACTGCATCAAGCAAGGCAGTACATCCTCTCACAAAATATTCTTGTTCTGATAACCTAACAGTATTAGCATTAACGCCATTCCATAAGATTTCATACTCATCATCGAAGAGAACTGTGGTAACAGTTGTTTCGCCTTCTAATTTGGCTTGATTTTTAATAAATGCATTAAACCCACCAATTGTATCACTTTCAAGTCCACACATTGAACCGCTTCTATCAAGTAGAAAAATGATTTCTGTTACATTCATATTCATCTCTTTTATCATCCTTTCATTTGTTGTTCATGCTATAATAGTAGCTAAGTTTATCATTGTTTTGGTCGCTTGTTAGGCGACACTTTTGGAGGTTAATAACATGCTTGAAAAAGAAATTTTAATAGAATTACAGGAGTATGTTGAGCTGCATTTAAGTGTACAGGAATTCAATCTTTATGAACCGGAATCTATTATTACTAAAGATGCAGAACATAACGAGTTAGAAGATTTTATAACCACCAACCGTAAACCAACATTCGCCCAGGTATTATTAGGACTTATTGATGATACAGGGTATAGTGATTCAGATATTTACAAAAAAGCAGGTATTGACCGTAGACATTTTTCGAAAATAAGATCAAATTCCGATTATCGACCGGGAAAAAATAGCGCTGTCGCCTTGGCACTAGCACTCGAATTAAATAAAAAAGAAACCGATAAACTTTTGAGTTCAGCCGGTTTCTCTTTGTCGGATAGTGATACATTTGATTTGGTTATTCAATTCTGTTTAGAGAAAAGAATATATGATCTAGATAAGGTCAATCAAGCTTTGGATTATTTCAGTGTAAAGCTATTATCGAAGTATTGAGTGAAGGTGCCAAGCTCCCACAAATCTATAACTTTAAGCACAGGGAATGCACAAACACCAAGCAAACACTCTACAAAAAGGCGTGGTAAATCGCCATGCTTTTTATATTTCGTTAAACCTAAATAAAACCCAAAAATTTATAGTGTTTAAGGTATATAAATAATGTCCTTAAAATCAAGGCTCAGTTATTATTCATTGTTGAATTTCGTGTAGGAATAAGAATTCATAGGCGGAGAATTTCCTGCTAATGTATATAGTGGAGGCTTAAGATGCAGATATAAGCGGAGATATTCCGATTAACTGCTCTAAATAAGACAAAATCCAAGGATTTGGATAATATAAACGGAAAACTTCCCTTATTTTTTGGAAAATATGCGCATTTACCAATTTAAACGGAATTTTTCCGTTTATTTTTTAAACACGGTAAAAACAGAATTTAGTTATAATGGAGCCAAAATTTCTGATAATCCGATCTTATACATAATTCAACATAGTAATTTACATCTATTTAGCAATCCAATTATCAGATAGAGAATTGCTATTCGCAAATAGTTATTTTTACATGCGATTTTATATGTTAAATTGCAAAAAAAACATTGATCAAGCAATAAAAAATAGGGTGAGATAATCACTACGATTTCGCACCCTATTTGCATTGTGATTTACTGTTTTTCACCTTTAAAGAGAACCCGTTACTAACGGCGCCTCTTTTTAACAACTCTTTTCTATTAAATATACAACTACAAAAAATTCACTATTTAAATACAGTCGACATAATTTTATCCAAGGTCATCTCACTATCAATCTCATACGTTCCTGGCCTTAAATCGTTCGCCAATCCTCGTTTCTCTACTTCTTTAAAGAAATCCAACGCATTATCAATAATATTCGCTTGCTGAAGTGCCCTTCCAACATCAATACTTGTCATCCCTTGTGACACAGTTAGCATTGTCCGGTATATGACCGTTTCTTTTTTTACATCTTTAACTGCCTCTTCTTTTGTTTCTACTGCTTCAACTGTAGCCAGTTGCTCCTTCCACTCTTCTTCAGTATGGATAACGTAACCTGCAGAGGCGAGTAGGTCTTTCATCTCTTCTTCAGAAGGAATTTCTGTAGTAGCATCTGTCTGTCGAGTACCTTTGTTAGGTTCTGCGTAGAATACTGCTCCACTGACACTTGCAGCCAGAATAAGACCTGCTGCAAAGCTGATTATTATTTTAGGCTTCATTTGCTACTTTTCTCCTTTCACCTTTTGATGTCATATAAGGAGAAAGAATCTGGTTTATCTCATTTACAGTCAATTTTTTTTGCGCTGAAATGCCTTCAATTGAGTATCCACGCTTATACAAATCTAATACTTCACGTAACAAAATCCGTTCGTTTGAAGAGATTGATTGTACACCGGCTTCGTGAGCGGTAATTTCTGCATCGAGTTCGATATCTCGAATTTGTTTTTCTAGTTTATTTATCTCTTCCATCAAATGAATTGACATCAAATCAATTTCTCTCTTCTCTATTTTAGATGATTGTCTAATTTGCATAAACGAGAAAATGAGTAACAAAATTGCTATACCGAATATAATCGCTAACGCCCATTCCATAATTAAAATCCTCCATCACTTAAAACTAAAATCTAGCAAACTTATTATACATTCATTTAATCCGATTTTGGTTTGTAATCAAGAAAACACATCAAAAGTCAGATGTTTTTGTTAAGATAAACCATTAATGTTTTATGAAGATAGTAACTTTAGTACTTGTATTAAGTAGACGTTTAAATAGAATAACGTTGATAATGATGTTAGAACAGCGATGGTAAAAATTCGCAATTCATCGACTAATAAATTAATATAAACATATTGAGAAAAAGGAGTGAATACCAATGAATACATTTAGGGTTGGGATTATCGGCACTGGATTTGGCGCCAAGGTTCATGCGCCAATTATGAAATTTCACGATGGCTTTGAGGTTGTTGCCATTTCAAGTGTTTCAAGAGGAAATGTAGACGAAGTAAGAAAGGTAAGTCTAATTGAGAATGTGTACACTGACTGGAAGCAAATGCTTGAACAGGAGAAACTAGATTTGGTTGTTGTCGCATCTGCTGTTCATTTACATAAAGAGATGGTTGATGCTGTTTATAAAAAAGGTGTCCACATCTTGTGTGAAAAACCAATGGCATTACATAAAGATGAAACAGAACAAATGATTTCTTTAAAAAACGAAGTGGGAAAATTAGGTTTTATCAATCATGAATTCCGTTTCTTACCTGCACGTACTAAGATAAAAGAGATCGTAGACAGTGGAAGCCTAGGTGAAATTATGCATATTCGCTATGAATGTTCCTTTGCTAATTATACTGCCCTCCTATCAAAATCTCGAGGTTGGCTTGGTCAAGCAGAAACAGGTGGCGGTATGCTAGGAGCAATAGGATCGCACATGATCGATACACTCCAATGGTGGGGCAATAGTACTTTTAAAGAAGTGTTTGCAAACCTACCTATTCATGTTCCTACCTATACTAATGAAGATGGCATCGTGGAACATCGTACTGCTGATGATGCATTCCAGGTAATCGGTTCATTAACTAACGGAGCAACTGTAACATTGGAACTTCTTTCATCTGCTCGTCAAACTGCCAACACTTGGCGTCTGGAGATATTTGGTCAGGGAGGCACACTGTTCATGCTTGATGACAACCAAGTCTTACTCTCTACAGGTGATTCTAAGCTTGAAGAAGTCGCACTTACACAAGAAATTATAGCGCCTCAGAAAACGCCAGCAATTGCAGCCCGTTATTACAATGGATATAACCGGATGCTGGATGCACTTCATGAAACTCTTGATAAAGGTGTCAAACATCCATATCTTGCTGATTTTGAAAATGGACATACAACACAAAAAGTGTTAGATGCGATTAGATTATCAGCGAAAGAAGGCAGAAAAGTCGAAGTTCAATAAAAAAACGTGGAAAAAAAGTCTGAGCCTCTAACTATAGGCTCAGACTTTTTTTGTGTGGTAAATTTGGATTTATACTATTTAAAGCACTAGATGAAAGGCACCACGTTATAATCTTACAGTCCATCCAAACGGATCTGGTTCGGTTCCATATTGAATGCCAGTCAATGAATCGTAGATTTTTTTTGATAACTTGCCTGTTTCGCCGTTATTAATTACTAATTTTTCATTTTGCCAAAAGAATTCTCCAATTGGTGAAATTACTGCTGCTGTGCCTGTCCCAAATGCTTCCTCTAATAAACCGTCATGATAGGCTTGTTGAATTTCATCGATTGAAATTCTTCGTTCTACAACAGGTATATTCCAATATCTTAATAGCTCAATAATTGATTTTCTAGTGATACCCTCAAGTATACTCCCATTTATTTCAGGTGTAATAACTTCACCGTTTATTTTAAAGAAGATATTCATACTTCCAACCTCTTCAATGTATTGCTTTTCTTTTCCGTCCAACCATAAAACCTGAGAATAACCATTTTTACTGGCGTTCTCGGATGCTTTTAAACTACCAGCATAGTTTCCACCTGTTTTCGCATTACCCGTTCCACCTGCTACAGCTCGAACAAAGTCACTTTCTACAGCAATCTTAACAGGATTAATACCTTCCTTATAATAAGCACCGACTGGTGATAAAATTATCATAAATTGATAGTTTCTAGATGGAGCTACACCAAGATATGGTTCTGTCGCAATAATAAATGGTCGAACATATAGTGAAGTTCCCTCCGCTGTCGGAATCCAGTCCCTGTCGATATTAATCAATTGTTTTAAGGCACTGACGGCTAACTCTTCATCAATATGTGGAATACATAATCGATCATTTGACTTATTTAGCCTGCTCATATTTTGATCAGGTCTAAATAACAGTATCTGCTCATCTTTTGTATGGTACGCTTTTAACCCCTCAAAAACAGTTTGACCATAATGAAAAACCGTGGCTGCAGGGTCTAAGGTAATTGGTTGATAGGGTACTATGCGAGGATCATGCCAACCTTTCCCTTCTGTATAATCCCAAATAAACATATGATCGGTAAAGGTTCTTCCAAACTCTAGTCGATCAAATGGAGGTATCGTTTTTTTTGCTGTGCTAAGGGTAATTTTAATCTCAAATTCTCTCATCATCGTTGCTCCTGTCTCTGAATTAAGTATGTATCGCGCTAACTTCAGTAAAAATAGTTGATAGATTAACAGTATCTTGTTTTATATTATACCTTTTTCATTATAAGTTGTGTAAATATTTAGATAAAAATATTCGAATTACTAATAACAAAATGGTCTAAGTTTTTGTATCAACGTATATTTAAACTTTGAATTAAATTCATTTGGAGTAAGTCGATATTTTGATTAACCATTTTGTAAATATATATTTATGTCTATCCATATCATTGATATAGTTTAAATGATTTATTGCTTTTTCAATAGATGTACGTCTATCTGAGGTATTTCGCTTTGCACAGTAGACCAATTAACACTAGCTTTTTCTAGGTTTTGCTTTTTCACCGTGTGTTAGTGGCTGGCAATTTGGTATGAAACCAAAAACTCTCTCCTTTGTAAAGAGTTCTACTAACTTACCTTCAATATGCACCTGTTAAAATCCTTTCTTATTATACAATTCTATCCTTTAAGTAAATACGAATAGGCACTTATCCTTCTTGGATCAATGCCGTTTGTTTTTGAAGTAGCGGTAGTGACACCTATATTTAAAAAGGGATTTATTCGATAATTTAATTATTTTGCTAAAAATTAAACAACTGATTTGATAGCTCTTCAAAGCTTTCAATAGTAACTGCTTTAGGATTCCTAGAAATGTAATAATTTATATTACTAAATCTATGAAGAATAGTATAAATCATGAGTTTTTTTCGAAGAGAATCATTTAACTCTGCTTCTATATAGCCATAGCTTTTTAAGAATGAATAGGTAAGTTCTATATGTCCATTAAACATAAAAAGGATTGGACCCAGTAAATCATATTCATTATCACCCAAAAAACTATCGGCAAAATCTATAACCCCTGTTAACTTCCACTTATTATTCTCTTTATTAAAAAGTAAATTAAATGGGGTGTACTCACCAGTTAGCAACCTAAGCTTGGGATAATAATTTATATAAGATTCGTCAACATATTCTAGTAAAGTATCATAAAGTATTTGTGGTAAGTTGGATTTTTTTTGATTTTCTGTCATTTTTAGATATTGGTTTTTAATGAATAATTGCCAATCAACATCAATTGTTTCAAAGAGGCTACTTGGAATGGAATGAAACTCACGTATGACATTACCCAAATCTATACTAAGTTCTTTCTTTTCTTCCATTGTAAGTTTATCCCATAAATCGATTAACAGCGTTCCTTTTAGTTCATTCATGACAAGGTAATCCCACCCTTCATATGAACCAACTGAAAGTATCTTTGGGGTTTCTACTAGTGTAATATGGTTTTCTATATTTTTTAAAACTTCAATTTCACGTTCAAATTCATTTTTAAAATAACTAGGATAAAGTTTAACTACTAGTTCGCTATTATAACTATATACAATATTAGAACCGTGTGAAAATCGTGATAAACACCCTTCAGGTAAATTTTCTTGATTAATAATTCCCAACATTTTTCCGTCCCAAAAATCTCTATCCTCAACAAATGATTTATATTGTTCATAAGTTAAATCCGACAATAGCATAGGTATTTTTCTCCTAATTCTAATTAATTCTCACAATCTGAAGAGATGCTGCTACTACGACAATTTGTTCCGGTCTTTAATTTTTGTATGCTTCCTTTAAATAAAGGTGGACTTATTCTTGATTTTTTACTCTCTTCTCCATCTGTTCAGCAATTTGTTTCGAGTTTAGGTTTCCTTCATATTTTAATTTATCAATGATGTTGTTATAATCGGTTTCAGTTCGGTTCTGACTTAATTTAAATGCAGCCTGAATTTCTCCAACTTTAATCTTAAATCCAACTATACCTTTAAGCTCTTTTTCTAATAGGTAAGGAGAAAGTTTATCCCATAAAACAGGATTTTCACGATTTTGTTCATACTTTTTTAGCATTATTGTTAATTCTTCTATTAGTTCATCTCTTTCTAATATAGTTGCTTTTCCATACATGTGGACAGCCTGATAATTCCATGTTGGAACATTTTCGTGCGAATACCAAGAAGATGAAATGTAAGAGTTCGGTCCTTGAAACATAACAAGTACATCTTCACAGGTTTCAAATGTTTTCCACTGAGGATTTCCATAAGCCATATGCCCAGTAATATAGTAGTCATCGCCTTTTTGATTTAATCCCAAAGGTAAATGAGTGGCAATTGGTTTCCCTTGTTCTGTTGTGACAATAGTGCCAAAAGAGTTTTTTTGAACAAACTCCCGAACTTCATCAAAATTTGTTACCTTGAAATATTTTGGGATATACATAATAACCCACCTTTCACTAAAGTTATATAAGTGTTTTGGTCATGATAAAGTCAATTTGTTCTTCATCACCCATAAAAAAGGAGTGGGTTTCAGTTTGAACAAACCCCATTTTTTGATAAAAAGCAATTGAATTTTCATTTTTTTCCCAAACACCTAGCCAAATTTTCTTGTTATTACATTCCATTGCAATTTCCATAGCTTTATTTAGAAGACATTTACCAAGACCATGTTTTTGAAATTTTTTCTTTATATAAATCCTCTCGAATTCAAGTGATTCATCCCCCATTTTTCAGTCTGAGCATCATTGGTATTGACCTTTAAATATCCAGAAACTTCATTATTAAAATAAACAAAATAGAATTGTGAAGAATTATTGAATAATTCTTTTTCTAGTTGTTTTAAGTTAAATGCCCTATCCAAATAGGCATTCATATTTTCAGGAGAATTCTGATGCTTGAATGTATCATTAAATGTTTCCTGACTCACTCCACGGGGCAAGCCCACGTGGGTTCTCACATGTAGATTCTCGCAAGCGTACATGGAGTCGAACTCCCATCTGCGTTACGCACTAACTACAGGGGTGAAAACCAACAGACAAGCGATCCACCGACCACATTGGCGTCTGTTTTCTCTTCATGTGAAGACAGAGGCGAAGTCAAACCCCTGTTTTTAAAATTAAGATACGACTTTGTTTATTTTAATTCCACTATTTAAAACAACTACACGGTTTTTTCTTATTTGTTCAATACAGTGTTGATGTTTATCGTAAAAAGAATTAAATTCTTGTAGACATTTATTTCTATTTGGTTTTTCTAAGGTATCTTCAGAACAATAAAGCAGAAACGCTGAGTAAAGATCTCTTTGGATTTTTAAGCCATTCGGTAATTCATGCCACCTTTTAGATAGCTGTTTTTTATTTGTATCGTTTATAATATGGTCATATTGAGACGCCTTATATTTCCACGTATTTACCTCATGCACACTACCCTCTGTAATTAAAAAACGATATTTTGCTTGTTTAATGAAGTAACCAGGGCTTCTTTTTCCTATGCTTTTTCCAAATCTTTTTCTCTTGTTAAACTTGCCAGTCTTTTCATTCCTTGTGACTGATTTTGCTTTCTTTTGCAATCCTTTTATATTCATCGTTTCAATGAAAAGCTCATCTCCTAATGAACGAAGCGTATTTACTTCTTCATTGTGAGCATATTTTCTACTCAATGCAGTTCTTCTCTGTAGTTCTTTTAATTTCTTTTGCCTTTTGTCGTATCGTTTAGATTTTACCCATTTTTTTTTGCCCTTCTTTATTGTCCCATCTTTATTATAATTTTTCGGATTGGACGCTCTCCTTGAACGACTTAAATATCTATTCTCTAATCCAACTTTTCTTTCTATATTAAACACCTTATGAGACCGTTCTGCTAGATTTTTCAATTTCACTTCGTGCAAACTGACAATTGCGATGGATTGCGTGCCAATATACCTTCTTAAAGGAACCCGAAATCGCGCCAAAAAATAAAAGAGCTTTTAGCGTGCTAAAAGCTCTTTTACTATTAAAAAATAGTACAAGTTACTTACCCTTTACACGTTTATAGATTAGAAATACTATACCTAAGATGGCTATAATAATCAGAGCAATTGTACCATAATAGGTGTTGTTATTTTGTTCTTTGGTAGACTCTTTAAAAAAGTCTAAATCCTTACTTGGCTCTTTACCTTCACCTAGTGCTTTTAAGTCTTCTTGTGCTATATCAAGACTTTTTGTACGCTCACAAAGTCCTGTCATCAACTTATCTTCTTCACTATAAGCATATACAACATAATCTTCATTCAAGTTAAAATTAAACCCACAGCTTGCAGAATCTCTTGTTGTATAAACAATTGCCTGAGGTTGATTTATTCCTTTCCATGAAGATTTTACCTCGAATATAACTTTTAACAAATCGCCTGAAGATTGATTAAACGTAGTTGTATCCTCAATTTTGATAACTTTACCAGAAAATATAGCTGTTTTTCTTTCTAATTCAACTTCTACTGGTGGAGGCTGAAGGCAAGAACATGCAAAAGTTGTTGATGGCTTATACAGAAAGGATCCACTAAACAAAATCATAAAGGCAAGTGCTATTATTAGTTTCTTCATTCCACTCACTCCTTTCTAGTTTAGACGACAGTGAACGGAAAAAGTTACCGAAGAATATAAAAAAAGAACTGGAAAATAATCTCCAATTCCTTTTAAACTATAAATTTCAGCTTATTTTGATGTCTAGCTCCGAGCGCCATCGGACTTGAGGTCATAAGCCTGTCTAGCTCCAGCGCCTAGAAACGAGGGGAAACTTCAACTCCTCCTACAGAAGCAAAGAACGATTCTTTTAGCGGAGTCTTCGAAGCACACGATGTGCAAGTGTCGACAATGCCACAGGACGTGGCGTTCTTGTCGACCAGTTTTCTCGTTTCTGACCAAAGCGCTTACGCATTTCGGGCAATCCGTCCGGGGAGGTCAAAGAACAATCTTCCAGTTGCGGATCGGCTTATTCTTGAATTGCACACGATGTGCTGATGTCGAAGCTGGCCACAGGATGTGGCGGGTTTTAATCGACATCAATCGGAAGCGGGTCCTGCACTTTTCTTATATATTATTCAGCTTTAGATGCTTGAATTTGTAGACTTACTTTTACTTTGTCTCCTACAAGTACTCCACCAGTTTCTAAAGCAGCATTCCAAGTTAAGCCATAATCACTACGCTTAAGAGTTCCTACTGCACTGAATCCAACCTTTTCATTACCCCATGGATCCTTGCCTTGCCCTTCAAAAGTCGCTACAAATGTTTCGCTCTTCGTAACACCATTAAGTGTAAGGTTGCCTGTTACTGAATACTCATCATCATCTTTCTTTTCAATGCTTGTAGATGTAAATGTCATTGTTGGTTTTGTCTCTACATCAAAGAAGTCTGCAGAACGAAGATGGTTATCACGGTCAGTATTACGAGTATCAATACTTGAAAGATCTACATTGAAAATAATATCAGCTGTCGTTAAATCAGTAGGATCTGCTTCAATTGAAGCATCAAAAGCATTAAAAGCCCCTTTAACGTTTGAAATCATCATATGTTTTATTGAAAAATCTACACTACTGTGTGCTGTATCTACTGCCCATTTTGTTTTTGTCATGTTAATTCCTCCAATTGTATTAGTTTTAATTCATTTATCTCAAATTAAAGATATATCAATTCAAGATTAATTATATAATCTAAAGGATCTTTTTGTCAATAACAAAAGTCAGTTATTTTGAGATTTTTTAGAAAAGCTAAATTGCAATACTAAATGCATAATTTTTTAGAAAAAGAAGGATACATAAATAATTATATCGTATAGAAGTGATCGCGTTGTGAACATAAGTGATATGCGATGTTATTATAGGTACCATTTAAGACGAAACATAGATGACAGAAAAAAAGCTCTCCCCGTATGGAGTGAGCCTCAGGGTCTAGATGTTATTTTTATCCCAGACTGAGAACAGACCACTTTGTACACATGAAGAACAATTTGAGGGAATCGCATTGAAAAAGTCACTCCCAGCAAAGGCATGATAGCCTCTCCCTTTACAATCGGGGCATTTATTCTTGTTTTTCATTCTTGACAATCTTCTATCTTTAAAGAATCCCACATGAACTCACCTCGAATATTGTTTCCTATATAGTTTGAAACTACATGCTAAAATATTCGTCTTATATTTTAAACAAAACAGAAAATTGTGTTAATGCTATTTAATTATGTATTGACACGTTCTTTATATAGAACTAAAATAGTAAGAGAGTTAATTGTTCCGTTTGGAAAAGTAGTAGCATAAAAGGCTAATCCTAATTAGAGGAGTTTTTTATAGAGGTGTTCTTTATATAGAATGGCTGATTTTTGGTTTTAAACACAAATTAGGCTATTAGATAGGTGGTTATTTAATGAGTAATAATGTAAACCAGGTTAATTTTAAAGAAGAGGGTAAGGTAAAGGAGATTAATATTAAAGAATATATTGATGTATTAAAAAAGCGGATTTGGATTATTATCCTCATTACATTGCTTGCAACGGCTGCAGGTGTTTTTCAGAAAACTTACTTTAAGCAACCACCTCTTTATCAAGCTTCAACTAAAATAATATTAGATGGTGATCCACAGTCAATGAGTACTCTTATGGTAATGATTAAAGACCCATTATTATTGGATAAAGTGCGAGAAGACTTAGGATTAACAAAATCTTCTGATGCTTTAGCACGACAGATAAGTGCTGGTAATATCGATGAATCTCAAATAGTTCGAATTAATGTGATTGATTCTAATCCAAAGATGGCAGTTGATATCGCAAATACTACAGCACAGGTATTCAAAAACCAAATAGGGAGTGTTCTAAATATATTTATTAATGTTAGAATCCTTTCTGAGGCCCAGGAACAAGAAATTGTTACAATAGATCAAAATAATAATAATATTGTCGTTATTGCATTTGCAGCAGGGGTTGTACTTGGAATCGGTTTTGTCTTTTTACTAGATTCATTGGATAATACGATTCGATCAGAACGAGAAATCGAGGAGTATTTGGGTGTACCTGTTCTAGGGAAAATAGCTAAAATGAGCAAGAAGAACACAACAGTAAAAAGAAAAAGATTTCGCAACATAGAGTTAAGAGGTGACAGCTTTGGCCTTTAAAATAATGAATCCATTTACTACCAAAGATAAAAGAAACTTGGTTACTCATTCAAGCCCTAACTCAAACGTCTCTGAACAGTTCAAGACGATTCGTGCTAATATTCAAATTTTAATAGGGGACAACAGGAATCAGACGCTTCTATTTACATCTACAAAAATGCGTGAGGGAAACACAACCACTGTAGCAAACCTTGCAGTAGCAATTGCCCAACAAAAAGAAAAGGTATTGTTAATAGATGCAAATTTAAGACAACCGAGGGTGCACTCTATCTTTAATGTCCCAAATACAATCGGTCTTAGCAATGTGCTAACTGATAATACTTCCGTAGAGGATGCCATATTACAATCAGATATTAGTGGGTTAAATATTTTAACGAGTGGACCAAAGGAAGACAACCCATCTGAGATACTAGGTCTAAGGAAAATGAAAGACTTATTAAATCTAGTTAGAAACTCATATGACATCGTGTTAATTGATTCACCTTCAGTTCTCGAGGCAGCTGAAACTAGAGTTTTAGCGAATCGATGTGATGGAGTGTTATTAGTAGTTAATCAAGGTAAAACTGTCCTTGATAAAGCTCTTGAAGCTAGAAAAGTACTTCATTTTTCAAATGCAAAATTAATGGGAGTCATTTTAAATGATGGAAAGTAAGTTTTTAAACTAAAATGTTCTTTATAAAGAATAATACGTTCTATATTAGTTAATACTGTATTTATAAAAAAGATAGTAAACATAAGGAGAGAGGCTATAGTGTTTGTTAAAAAGTTAAAATACCTGCCAACAACATCATTTATTTTAAGTGTAATATTGTTGGCTAGCTGTGGAATTGGGGAAGTGAGTCAAAATAACATTCAAAAGAAAATTTTTACTGAGGTAAAGGTATCTGCTGCACAGGAAAATCAAGAAATTACACTAAAGGGTGTAACTGAACCTTTTGAGGAAGTAGTGGTATCTCCTTCTGTTACAGGTGGTATTAAAGAATTATTTGTTGAGTTAGGTTCTTATGTAGAAAAGGGTCAAGAATTGGCAGTTTTGGATGATAGTGACTTAAATTATCAAATCGAACAAGCAAAGACTTTACTTAACTTGAAAAAGGCAGAAGCCGAAGTCAATGCCATGGGACAAGAGATTTCACTAAATGAAACGATGGTCATGATAACAGCGAACCTGTCACCAAATATAGAACAGGGTAAAATTGCAGTAAATGAGGCAGAAGTGGAGCTTGGAAATCTAAAAAAGGCTTTTAAAAAAAGGGAAAGTGAATTAAAGGAAGATTCAATTAAACAAAAAGAGTTGGAGCAATTAAATGTACAAATAGCAGAGGCTAAGTTGAGACTAGAGAGGGCAAAGCAAGCATTAGAAACGGAAAAAGCACAAGATTCTAAGCAGGAAGAGGTAGAGCAAGCGACTGCAAAACTATTTGAGCTTGAAAATCTCAAAAAAGCTTGGGAAAAAAAAGAAAATGAATTAAAGCAAGGTTTAATTGAAACACAAGAATTAGAACAATTAAAAGTACAAATAGCAAAAGCTGAGCAAAGACTAGGAAGGGCAAAGCAAATGTTAGAAGAGGAAAAAGCACAAGATTCCAAGAGGAAAGAGGTTGCTAGAGCTACTACAAATCTACAAAAAAAATCGAATTCAATTGCAGATGAAAGAACCTCGTTTGAAATCAAAAAATCAGAATCAGAGATTCAATTAATGCAACGACAATTAGAAAACTTAATCATAAATGCACCTATAAACGGCTACATCACAGAACTTAACGCGATTGCTGGGGGTTCCGTTACACCAAATGATCTTATGTTTGCAATTAAGAATATTGACGAATTATATATTGATACAGATGTTCCAGAAGCATTTATTAACAAAATTAAAAAGGACCAAACTGTAACAGTTAACTTTCCTACATTAGGGAAAACAGTTCAAGGTAAAATAACTTATATTTCTATCATTGGAAATGCAAGCACACAGACATTCCCAATTAAGGTATTAATTGAAAATAAAGATCATGTAATTAAAGGTGGAATGGTGGCTCAGGTAAAAATAATGAGTCAATAACTAGGAAAAGCGCAGGACGCCCGTCTATCGGCATATGACCTCAGGTCCCAGGGCGCATGGGCTAAATACTAAAACTAGGTACAAACTTTTAACTTTCTTATCTTTAAAAAACCCCTTGCTACGCAAGGGGTTTGGATAAGTGGAGCATAACGGGATCGAACCGATGACCTCTACACTGCCAGCGTAGCGCTCTCCCAGCTGAGCTAATGCCCCATGATATAAATGTTTATCCCGCATTAACGGGTAGTATGACCCGCACTTCAAACCTTAGAGTAATCAAAGAAGTTTAAGTGGGGGATGAAAGAAAATCCTCACTGAGGGTAGTGTCCTTTATATTAATAATGCATTTTAGAATATTATATCGATCATACGCATTATTTGCAACACAAAAATAATGGACTATTTGAAAAATATTTATGTTTAAACGATTTAAACATAATACATAAATAACTGTGACACACTAGAGCTAGTTTAGTACAAATATTGTGAAATGAGGTATTAGTGGTATGGAAAATGATATGAATTATGGTAGTGATTATAAGTATATCCCCGCAACATCTGTTGGAAGTGGTATAGGAACGGTAGTGGCTCGGGATTTATTTTGCCAAACAATCCAAATTGTAAATGTTTCTTTGGTTGGCAATCCAGAGACTGGGGATTTTGTGTTGGTTGATGCGGGTATGCCAGGGTCTGCTGATGAGATAATAGATGTTACTGAAGAACGTTTTGGGTCACACAGTCGTCCAAGAGCGATTATTTTAACCCATGGCCATTTTGATCATGTTGGTGCCATTATTGAATTGGTGAAGCATTGGGAAGTCCCGGTTTATGCACATGAATTAGAAATCCCGTTTTTAAAAGGGCAGCAAAGTTATCCAGAGCCTGACCCAACTGTTGAAGGTGGAATGGTTTCGAAAATGTCTCCAATGTTCCCAAATGAACCAATTAATTTGGGCAGTCACATTCATACACTTCCTTCTGATGGAACAGTGCCCGGAATGCCTGGATGGAGCTGGATTCATACACCTGGACATTCCCCTGGTCATGTATCTCTTTACAGAGATGAAGATCGTTCATTGATTGTAGGAGATGCTTTTGTAACAGTTAAACAAGAATATCTCTATAAAGTCTTTACTCAAGAACAGGAAATTAGTGGCCCCCCTAGGTATTTAACAACAGACTGGAAAGCTGCTTTTAAATCTGTGGAAAAATTAGAAGCATTAAAACCTGCAGTAGCCGTTACCGGCCATGGAATACCAATGAAAGGGGAAATGTTATCAAGTAGCTTACAAAAGTTAGTAAGTAAATTTGAAAGCATCGCTATCCCTGACTACGGTAAGTATGTAGATAAAAACATACATTAAAGTCCTCAAAACTAATTTGTCCATACTATCATACTGCAATTGTCACAAGAACAGTACAGTACCTAAAGGTTAGAGCTAGAGTCTAAAAAAGCGGGAAGAGGGATTATACCACTTCCCGTTTTTGTGTCCTTTATGGAGGTTTTTTTAAAACTGCATTACCTAATCGCGCAAATTTATTTACTTGATTTTGCAGCTTGAATTGCTGAATTTTTCCTGATTCTGTCGTTGGGTAATCATCTGGAAATTTAAACCCAATCATTACATCTTTTAGTTTTGTCATATACGCCTCTTAGTACATGTTTATTTCTTATTAAAGATGAATCCGCCTTCAAAATTTTTTTTACGAGTATGGAACTACAACCTACTGCTTCCAAAGCCATTTTTATATTTTTACGGCTTCAATATCAATAAAGAATAAAAAATTCCCCATAAAATGTATTTTCGCATTATAATTTAGGAATAGGATTAAAGAGTTTGTTCAAAAGGGAGGACAAAAAGAGCCGGGAAGTTCGCGGAACGAAAGACACGGGGGACCTAACTTGCACAGGATGTTTCGGACTTCTGCGTTGTGCGCATTACGTGCACGTATTTAACAGAAGTTCATTTCTTAGGTCAGTACCAAAGTGTCAGAGTGACGAACTCCGACTAAAGACCGCCACATCCTGTGCGAACGTCGGAAATGCACTTCCTGTTCTGAGTAAATGACAGCTGTTTTTCACGAACCTTTTGAACATCCTCTTAAAGTGGAAAAAGGGGATTATGATGAACGAGCCTAGAATGAATCCATATATTGTTCTCGCAGTTGGGGTAATAGCTGTTTCTACATCAGCGATTCTTGTAAAACTAGCAAGTTCACCTGCGCCAGTTATTGCTTTTTATCGGTTGTTTTTTTCAGTAGTACTAATGCTACCAATCTTCTTCCTAAAGTATAGGCACGAACTCAAAATTATATCAAAAAGAGATTGGGTTCTATCGACTGTAGCGGGAGTATTTTTAGCCTTTCATTTTATTTTATGGTTTGAATCACTTAACTACACATCTGTTGCTAGTTCAACTGTTCTAGTAACCTTGCAGCCTCTATTTGCATTTATCGGTACCTATCTCTTTTTTCAAGAAAGAGCAAGCTATAAAGCGATCTTAAGTGGAGCACTTGGAGTAGGTGGAAGTGTCATTATTAGCTGGGGTGATTTCCAAATAAGCGGGATGGCTTTGTTCGGAGATTTTTTAGCTTTAGTAGCATGTGCCATGGTAACCGCCTATTTATTATTCGGTCAAACTGTTAGAAAAAGACTTTCTCTGATCACTTATACATTCGTAGTGTATGGAATTAGTACAGTTACTTTGTTTGCATATGTAGTATTGTTACAGTATCCAATACTCCCAAATAATAATGGTGATTGGATTTATTTCTTGCTACTGGCTATTGTTCCCACCCTATTTGGCCACACATTATTTAATTGGTCACTCAAATGGGTAAGCACATCGATTATTTCAATTAGTATTCTTTTTGAACCTGTTGGGGCATCCATATTAGCTTATTTTATACTTGATGAAACAATACTATGGACACAGGTTATTGGTGGATTCGTTATTATTTTAGGTATATCTTTATTTGCGGTCAGTGGAAGGAAAAAGAAAGGTAGCAAAGAATTGCCAACTGTTCACGCTAGTTAGTCTTAATAGATCTAATAAAAAATAGTAAACTTACTCATTAAAAAAATAGTAAAAAATTTATGAATAAATTATCCATCACTGTCAAAAACTACATTCGGAGCTAAAACTTTGAATGGAGTGATGAAAATGAAAAAGATAATTCTATGCTTATCAATTACATGTATTGCGTGGTTGATGGGTGGACAACAAGTCAATGTAAGTGCCGAAACGCAAGGCAATAAGGATGCGAGTGTACAACTAACGGAGGCACAAAAAAAAGAATTAGAAGATCTATATAATGACCTGTTCGTAAAGAAAAAGGAGATAATAAATAAATATGCTGAATATGGTGTGATAACACCTGAGAAGGCAGAGAAAAAGTTGGCTCGTTTAGAGAAATTCAAGGCCGAATTACAAGAAAATGGATATGTCGCTCACTGGCATCACCACGAAAAAATGTGTGAAGACCATGATAAAGATTAGTTAATGTAAAGTGCAGCAAAAACATAATGTTTTGCTGCACTTTTTAATTGTTTAGGAATTTATAAAATTGTAGGGTTGTGTATAACTTCGTGTCTTTGTCTATCTACGTCTAGCTCCAGCGTCCAACGACTAGTGGACTTCCCTCACCTCCTTACGACGAAGCACAGGATGTGCAAGTAAGGCGTAGCGCACAGGACCTGCGCGCTTCTAGCGTTATAAGTCAACATCGAATCGCTATCGCTCTCCCCTTGTTTCCTTTATCTCATGCGGCTCCGTCCAGTCCATACGTCGCTAAACGTGGCGCCCTGCGCTTTTGTTTTTAGGGGGATAGGTCTCCATTTCTAGTTTAGCAAAAATATAATTTGTCTCATCATAAACTTAACATGATTTTTCTGTATATGCATAACGATTACTAAGGGGGTGATATATTGGAAACGTTTGGAAGAGGCTGTCTTTACTGTATCCTTGGAGTAGTTGTACTGTTGTTTTTTGCATTTGTTACTCAAAGTACAATTCAATTGCCATGGATTATTTTTATCCCATTAGTTTTACTAGCATTTTGGGCTGCAAGTAAAAAGAATAAAAATCATTGAAATGACAATCTATAAAATAGCACTAAAATATAGTAAGTTAATTTTAAACACGAAGGAAGTTGTAATCATGACAAAGCTAGGTCTGATTGCCCGAGGAAAAGCAGTGAAAATATTTAGTTATAAAGAACAACGAATACTGAAATTATTTAGAAAAAAAGTATCTGATGCAACGGTAGAATTTGAGGTTTCATTGACTTCATATGTTCAAGATATGATAAATGAAGTGGAAAATACTATTGATATAACAGAGGTAAATGGCAGAAAGGGGATCGTCTTTGAAAAGGTAGCAGGATCTCACCATGCTACATAAGCTATCAAAGTCCCCGTGGACATACAGTGGACAAGCCTTGACGTTAGAGAAATTACAAGCAACGGCGTATCGGAAAAAACCTTTAATTTTCTACCAAATAGTTTACGCTATTTTCCTCTTGCATCACCTATTAAACCCCCATACTAAAACCTTTGAATAGGAGTAAAGCCAAAAATCGATCACGAAAATGTTGCTACCTTTCATATATTTTTAATGAAATTGCATAAATAAAAATAAAGAGCGAACCCTCAAGAACCAAGAGATGAGGGAATCAGCATGGTTTAATAAATAAGCGGAGAAATTTCTCTTAATTACGAAATAGCACTTAAAATAGCTTAAATAGACGGAAGGATTCCGACTATTTACACAAAAAATGTCAAAATGGAACATTTTGCATTGCTTAAGCGGAAAACCTCCGCTTATATATCCCGAACCAAGCCTTATTACGCAGTTTAACCGGAAAATCTCCTCTTATTTTAACTATATCACTGGTTACTAAATTTAGGAGATGACTTCTGATGTATATGGAAATGTGTAAGAATTGACATCCCAATTGACATTTAATTTTGAGTGTCCAATAAGCATTGTCCTTTATTTTGTCATTAATGGTTTTATTTTACTATAAGAGGTATTATAAATCCCTATATAAAAGGAAAATGGCATACGTCGATTCGTATGCCATTTCTAATGTCAATTTACCGTTGTGTACCTCAAAACGGAACCCTTTAGTAAAAGAAACACCCGTTATTTTGAGGTTATTGTGGACTATATAAGGTGTGGGAGAAGTGAAGTTATACTTCTGCCGATTTCCATATCAAAAAGATTGGAAACTGCATCTATCCACAGCCACTTCATTTTCTTTTCTAGCGATGCTGGAAATATATTCGGTACGTTGGACGAACGAAGTCTTCTTTCGAGAGGTCAAACAATATCTGAAGTTTGGAAAGTGTCAATCCCAGGATTTTAACCAAATTAGCCATGTGACCACCACCTCTATCCTCTGTGTGTTTCTTGCCTATTTTCGCAGGGTCAATGATTATGAGACACTTGGAGGCCTATTTGAACATGTCAAAGACGAGATGATCGAAAAAAATTTTAGCCGAAAGGTTATGGGATATGTTCGAGGAGCTTCTGCAAGTAGTGATCACGGCAGGTAGCAGACTCTGGAACGGTCGACATCAAAGAGTTCAAAAACTCCCCAGAATGTCAATTTCTAAAGGGAGCTATTTGAAGACTCATTTTTAGGTAAACAATTATTTCAAAAGCTGCATAGGCAATTAAAATGGAATAATAGACAAGCCTTATATAACAAGGGTTTAGGCAGGATTATGAGTTAGAAAATCCTGTTTATTAAGGGTGCGAAACTCAAGTTATACGTATATAGAGAGTCTATTCTAATATGAATTTGAAATGCAAATTTTTTTCTTACTCATCATTCCTGTTTTACTTGCAATCTTTTTATTTCGCTTTTTACAAGTAAAACCATTAGCTGACCTCATACATAGCATGCCTATAAATAGAGAGTGTGTATTTAACCATTATCTTTGTCTTGGTGTCTTCTTTTTACTTATCCCTGTTCTAATTACGGGATTAGTGTTAATTGCTGGGCGAATAACGATGGACCTTGATCAATTGTTTCCAATAAAGTCTGTTTTTTATTGGGCTGCAGTATAGGGGAAGTCGATAATGCAAGAATGACAGCAGATGATTTAGCTTATGTGGTGGTTATGAAGCAAGAATTTTCTAATAACGACCCACGTTTTCCCATTCCTCAAGACGAATTATATAAAAAGTTTAAAACAGAAAGAGAACTCTTAAAAGAACTGCTAAAAATCAACTAGAAGCTAGGATTAGAAGTATGAGTTGGAAATTAGAAGGGGAATATATGATTGCGTTTTATTATAATAATCAAGACTTCCTTGACATTCGAAGCTTTGATGAAAATCATATTCTCACCTTCATAGTAGATTACTTTGAATGATGTCCACTGAGCTTCTACTTTAGAATACTATCGCCTTAGGAGACTAGTTGGAGGGATAGACATGAATAATCCAAGTTTCAATGAAACTGATTTTAATACGATGTATAGACTGTTTTATGAGAAAGTTTTTAAAGCGGCTTACTCTATCACTAAGGATACATTCCTAGCCGAAGATATTGTACAAGAAACCTTTATTAAAGCCTATAAGAAGCTAGATACGATAGTAGATGCAGGGAAAATTGGAGCGTGGTTATCTACAATAGCTTCCAGAACAGCGATAGATTTAATGAGAAAAGAAAAAAGGACAAAATTGGTGCCAATTGAAGATACGATACTGGATCTTCTTGATTGTAAAAATGGAAATATAACTGTAGAAAGTGAAATTGAAATAACGATGTTTAGCGAAGAGGTCCAAGCGGAAATCAAGCACCTAAAGCCAGAGCAAAGGGAGGTTTTACTATTAAAGTACACGAGAGGATTGCGTGATGAAGAGATAGCTAATCAACTTCATATAAAAAAAGCAACAGTTAAAACAAGATTATACAGAGCTAGACAACAATTAAAATCATTACTTTTGAAAAAGAACATTAAACTAACAGCATAAATAGGGCTACCAATATATTATATAGAAGAAAGAGCATTTGATCTGTAATAAGGTCAGGTGCTTTTTGTGCATAAGACGAATGTAGATTAAATACATTTCCGTCTAATAGATATAAGTGAAACGAGATTGGAATGATTAATAAAGTATTTATAGATTATTAATAAAACAGTTATAGGTAGGTGAGCACAAATGTAGAGTACTACTACAAACCTTGTCGAATGACAATAATCCACGTTTACTATGAATAAAAAGTTATTAGAATGGCAAAAAGACCAACACTACTTTATAGCAACTGGTCTACTTCGCTATCTACTGTTTGTTTCTATTGAAAATAGAGAGTGTTTGCAGTAAATGCAAAAACCAATCCCATTACAATACTAAATATAAAAGTACCCCCCCGGACTTTTCCTTCCTCATTACTCATTCGTATTCCTTCCATGTATGAATATGTAAATAAAAATATGCACATAACCAATGATAAAAACATAGCGAAAGCCTTTAAAAACTCCATACTATCTTCCTCTCTCATAGTCTAGTTATAAGAATATATGTGTAGAATCTAGTAATTATGTAACTTATTCTACTATTTGATATTTGTATATCTAGTAAAAGTTATAATAGATTTTTTTGTAGTTATCCACACAAAACCGACAGTTTCTTATACTAAAGAATTAGATATTTTGCCTTATAATGTGGTTAGCAACCTTACACTGTTGATGGTTATGTGCGAATTTTTGAATAAAACCTATTATTTATTATAAAAGTTTAATTATTTTGGACGGTTTGTTAGTAACCTAAGATTGGTATGAACACCTCGTTGGTAACATAAAATGTTTGTACAAAAGTTTGGGGTGATTGAATGTATATTAATAAGCTATTCAAATTAAAAAATAGTGATGCAAGAGTCCAGCTTCAACATCAATACGGTGGAATAATAAAACAATTAAACTTAGAAGAATTTTGGGCATCTATAAGTGAAGGGGAGAGGGCGATAATTAGAAATAGCTGCAAGCGCTCATTTGGACAATCGGATTTCGATTTAATGGATGTTGATACACAAGAAAGTATATTACGGACGAGAAGAAATACAAGTTCTTTCCTAATAGGGTGTGCAGCATGGGCAATTGAAATTGCAAAATACGATTTTGCTGAAAAGCTGCTTCTTACATCTATTGAGTATGCACCAGATATTTTGACGCTTCACTCTTCTTACAACTGGTTAATAAAAATACATGACCATCTAAGGCTTACCAATAAGTCCTCTTTAGATGACTGTATTACATATTGTGTACATGATATTGATATACTTCCACTTCTTATAGAAGAACTTCGAAAGTGCAAGAGGAATATTCCACAGATTAGATCAATAGCTGTACTTCTATCTATATATAAAGAGCTCGGTTTGCAGGATGAAATAAATAAGCTTAATGAAGTGGTGCGTTTTTATCCATTAATGCCAGATACTATCTATCCACTGTACCCCAGAACTCCACTGCCTTAGCTGTGGGAGTTGTCAGTAATATAAAGAAGTAATGAAGAACTTTAAAAAGATAAGATTAAAATGAATTAATTGTAACTTGATTAGTTCTTTTGGATTTTTTTACTTTAGGGGTTGAAATCATTTTTACACTATGTTATATTATTATACGTCGCCGATGAGAGAAACTGATCGAGCGAAATAAGTGAAAAACTTTTTTTGAAAAGTTATTGACACTTAAATGAGTAAATGTTATATTAATAAAGTCGCTTCAGAGCGAAGATGATTAAAAAGTTCTTTGAAAACTGAACACAACACAAGCGTCAATGTTTGTTTTAAAAAATGTTTTACATGAGCAAGTGAACTCTATTGGAGAGTTTGATCCTGGCTCAGGACAAACGCTGGCGGCGTGCCTAATACATGCAAGTCGAGCGGTTCTTAGAAAGCTTGCTTTCTAAGAATAGCGGCGGACGGGTGAGTAACACGTGGGCAACCTACCTATAAGACTGGGATAACTTCGGGAAACCGGAGCTAATACCGGATAATATAAGAGATTACATGATTTCTTATTGAAAGATGGCTTAGGCTATCACTTATAGATGGGCCCGCGGCGCATTAGCTAGTTGGTGAGGTAACGGCTCACCAAGGCGACGATGCGTAGCCGACCTGAGAGGGTGATCGGCCACACTGGGACTGAGACACGGCCCAGACTCCTACGGGAGGCAGCAGTAGGGAATCTTCCGCAATGGACGAAAGTCTGACG
>NZ_JARFVC010000037.1 GCF_029193815.1 Cytobacillus sp. S13-E01 | reverse complement strand
CCACTCCATTTTTTTCCTTTTGTTGGCATGGCTTTTTGTAGTCTTGGAGGAGAGTTTGTCAAGAGGAAGAGCGTAGCGGCTCTTGATAAACTCTCCTCCAAGACTTATTCTATCTGACCAACAAAAGGAAAAATTAAGCTACACTATGTAGTTCACGATCTATACATTGCTCAGGTGTTTGGTAGCCTAGTATTTTTCTAGGTCGATTATTAATAGCGTCTGTGTACATTTGTAAGTCGCTATAAGTAAGAGTCCTTAGTGACTCTCCTTTTGGTATGAACTCCCTTAAAAGTCCGTTGTGTCGCTCATTTGTGCCTTTTTCCCATGAAGCAAAAGCGTGCGTAAAGAACACTTGTACGGCTGGTTCTTTTTCTTCAATAAGAGAAAGTGTAGAAAACTCTGATCCATTATCAGTTGTAAGTGATTTGAAATCTTCTAATCCATGTTTCTTCATCAATTGTAAGGTTGCAGCTTGAACTGTTTCCGCATCTTTACCCCAAATCTTTTTCGTCAAGAGGAAGCGAGATTTCCTCTCAACCATTGTCAAAATAACTGGTTCTCCTTTTGTCTTTTTACCAATTACCAGGTCAACTTCCCAATGACCAGTTTCTTCTCGTGAAAGTACAGAGGCGTCTCTTTCTTCTATACTTCGACCGAGATGTTTTGTATTTTTACCTTTTGGCTCAGAAGGTTGTTTCTTTCGTGGCCGCATCCGCGTTTTCATTGGTAAATCAATATTACGGATAGATAGAACGCCTTGACCAATTAACGTATAAACCGTCTTCGTACAAGGTACATGTTCATCTGGATGGTCCTTTCGATACGTGTGGACAAAGGTATCAATACTATGTTCACGTGGCTGTTTCTTAGTAGAAATGATGGCCTTTGGTAATTCCTTAAAGAAACCCTCCGAGTATTTATGGAAGTCTTTTGCATGACATGATTGCCTGTTTTCATGATAAACACGTGCTCCGGAATCAGCCAGGTAGCGATCGTAATATGTTCGATTAGATGCCATTTGACGCGTTCTACCACGTTTTAGTTCTCGTGATATCGTTGATTGACTTACATTTAGCTCTTGTGCCATTTCAGCTTGCGTGTAGGTGCCTTGCCTTGCCATTTCCTCAAGTCGTCCTCTGTGAATATCTGTCAGGTGTTTAAAGCTTCTTTCGGTTGTGGTAAAATTAGTATTGTTCATGTAGATGCTCCTTACTTATTGGTTTGGTCACTTTTAAGTATATCGCATCTACATGATTTTTTATATTTTCTCTATGCATTTCATTTTACAATTAACCTCTTAAATAAAAAGGCCCTTTTAGCACAATACAATCTGTACTAAAAGGGTCTATTTCATTATGCGTATACACTACGAACAATATTTGTTTGTGTACGGTCTGGTCCTACAGAGAATACAGAAAGAGGGATACCTGTTAATTGGGATACGCGTTCAATATAATGACGTGCATTTTCAGGTAAGTCCTTTAGGTTTTTAACTCCTGTAATATCTTCTGTCCAGCCTGGTAATTCTTCATATACTGGCTCACATTTAGAGAGAATTTTTAAGCTTGCTGGGAACTCTTCGATTACTTCCCCATTATATTTGTAAGCAACACAAATTTTTAATGTTTCAATTCCGGTCAGAACATCGATAGAGTTCAAAGATAAATCAGTAATACCACTAACTCTTCGTGCGTGACGTACAACAACACTATCAAACCAACCTACGCGGCGTGGACGTCCAGTTGTAGTTCCATACTCACGACCAACTTCACGAATTCGCTCACCGATTTCATTCTCTAATTCTGTTGGGAATGGACCATCACCTACACGAGAAGTATAAGCCTTACATACTCCGACAACATGATTAATCTTTGTTGGTCCTACTCCAGAACCAATCGTTACGCCTCCAGCAACTGGGTTAGAGGACGTTACAAATGGATATGTACCTTGGTCAATATCTAACATAACTCCTTGTGCACCTTCAAACAATACTCGACGCCCTTCATCTAGTGCATCATTCAGCACAACTGATGTGTCACATACATATTGTGCAACTTGTTGTCCATACTCGTAATATTCATCTAAAATGGCTTCAATTTTAAAACCTTCAACTTCATATACTTTTTCTAGTAGACGGTTTTTCTCCGCTAAATTATGTGTTAGTTTTTCTTCAAATACTTCACGGTCTAATAAATCTGCCATACGGATACCCACACGAGCAGCTTTATCCATATAAGCCGGACCAATACCCTTTTTGGTTGTTCCAATCTTGTTAGCACCTTTACGTTCTTCCTCAACCTCATCTTGTTTTAAATGATAAGGAAGAATGACATGTGCACGGTTACTAATTCGTAAATTGTCTGTACTTACACCACGATCATGTAAATATTTTAGTTCCGTAACTAGTGCTTTCGGGTCAACGACCATTCCATTACCAATCACGCAAATTTTATCTGAATAAAAAATCCCTGAAGGAATTAAATGAAGTTTATAAGTTTCACCGTTAAATACAATCGTATGACCGGCATTGTTTCCACCTTGATATCTTGCAATAACCTCTGCATTTTCAGATAGAAAGTCGGTAATCTTTCCTTTACCTTCATCTCCCCACTGCGTTCCAACAACTACTACTGAAGCCATAGGCTTAGCACCTCCGAATGTACTTCTAAAAATTAACGTTCATTTTCTCAATCAAACAAACTAAGTGTATCAATTTCATATAGTAAAGTCAATAAAACACGAACGTTTAATTAGTAATTATATTATTCGTTCGTATTAGTAATTTGAACTGTTCATAACTATTTTATCCTATAATATAAAAAAAGAACCCTCTCATTTGAAAAGGTCCTTCCACTATTCTATGCACCTGGTGGCATATCTGTGTCATCAAATCGCCGCTCTAAGTTAACGAATTTATTATATTCTTTTACAAAAGCTAAGGCGACAGTGCCAACTGGACCATTACGTTGCTTTGCAATAATGATTTCAATAATGTTCTTATTCTCAGATTCCTTATCGTAATAATCGTCACGGTATAAAAACGCGACAATATCGGCATCCTGCTCAATACTTCCAGATTCACGAATATCCGACATCATTGGGCGTTTATCCTGTCTTTGTTCGACTCCACGTGATAACTGTGAAAGGGCAATAACAGGCACCTTGAGTTCACGAGCTAATTCTTTTAAAGAACGAGAGATTTCCGAAACTTCCTGTTGACGGTTTTCACCACTTCGGCCAGAACCTTGAATAAGCTGCAAATAGTCGATTAAAATCATACCTAGGCCAGTTTCTTGTTTTAAGCGTCGACATTTTGAACGAATGTCGCTTATACGTATACCAGGTGTATCATCAATAAAAATCCCTGAATTAGAGAGGCTTCCCATTGCCATTGTGAGCTTACTCCAGTCCTCTGCTGTTAAAGCACCTGTACGGAGGTTTTGCGCATTAATATTTCCTTCGGCACACAACATCCTCATAACAAGTTGCTCAGCACCCATCTCAAGGCTGAAAATAGCGACATTCTCATCTGTTTTAGTAGCCACATTTTGAGCGATATTTAAGGCAAAGGCCGTTTTACCTACTGATGGACGTGCCGCAACAATAATTAAATCATTTCGTTGAAAACCGGCGGTCATCCGATCTAATTCTGTAAATCCCGTCGGAATACCGGTAATATCACCTTTACGGTTTGTAAGTTCTTCTATATTATCATAGGTCTGAACGAGAACATCTCTTATATTTTGGAATGCACCCGCATTTTTTCTTTGGGCTACTTCCATGATCGTCTTTTCCGCTTCGCTAAGCAGGGCTTCAACTTCATCTTCACGTGAATATCCATCTTGAGCTATTGTAGTTGCTGTCCTAATTAATCGTCGGAGAATTGATTTCTCTTCAATTATTTTCGCATAATATTCTATGTTAGCTGCTGTTGGAACAGAATTAGCAATATCACTTAAATAGGATACACCACCAATTTCTTCTAATAGTTTTACATCTGCTAATTCCGACGTAACTGTAATTAGATCGACTGGTTCGCCTTTATCATTAAGAGTAAGCATTGCATTAAATATTTTTTGATGTGTTGCACGGTAAAAATCCTCTGGTATTAAAATCTCAGAAGCTAATGTTAATGAAGCTGGCTCTAGAAAAATGGCCCCTAACACAGCCTGCTCTGCCTCAATATTTTGCGGAGGAATACGATCAGCAAGAAGGGTACTCATATTATCTCCACTCTCCCCTTTTGTTTATAGAGATATTGTAAGAAAAGCGCAAGGCGCGCCCGCCTTTCGGCGCGTCGATTAAAACCCGCCACGTCCTGTGGCGAACATCGACATCAGCACATCCTGTGCAAGTCAAGCATAAGACGAGCCCTGACTGAAGGCGTTTGTTGCCTTCGGGAAGGGATTGTCTTATGACCTCAGGTCCGATGGCGCCCGGAGCTAGACACTATAACTAAGTACAAACTTTTATACTTTCTTATCTTTTTAAACAAAGTTACATTCTATATATCTAATAGTCTATTTTTATCTTGTACGCTCATTATATAAGAAAAATGTGACCTGTATTTATAACAAAATCACATTTCACTATTTTATATGATAAGAAAGCTTTATTTCAATGGTAATTACTGCTCTTTAACTTGAACCTTAACAGAAGCAGTCACTTCTGGGTGTAGTTTAAGAGGAACATTTGTAAAGCCTAAAGACCTTATTCCATCCGGCAAATCAAATTTCCGCTTATCAATTTTAATTTTATGTTTTTTAGAAAGTTCATCTGCAATTTGTTTACTTGTTACTGAACCAAATAAACGGCCCCCATCGCCAGCTTTAGCGGTTAACTCAATTGTTAATGACTCAAGTTTTTCTTTTAATTGTTTAGACTGCTCTAATTCTTCTGCAGCCTCTTGTTTAACTTTATTTTTCTGTGCATCCAGCATTTTAATATTACCAGGTGTTGCTTCAATCGCTACCCCTTGTTTAATCAAGAAGTTATGTGCGTATCCATCTGAAACATTTTTCACTTCACCTTTATTTCCTTTACCTTTCACATCTTTTAGAAAAATCACTTTCATGATTTTTTCCCTCCTTCTAAATAATCGTCTATTGCAGCTTTTAATCTTCCTTCTACCTCATCTATTGTAACATTCAGCAATTGTGTTGCAGCGTTTGTTAAGTGTCCGCCGCCTTCAAGACTTTCCATGATTACTTGGACATTAACTTCTCCAAGTGAACGTGCACTTACGCCAATTAAAAGGTCATTTCGTGCAGATATTACAAAAGAAGCAACAACTCCGTTCATCGCTAACAGTGTATCAGCCGCTTGAGCAATTAGTACTTGATCATATGCTTCATCTGGATCACCTTTTGAGATAGCAATACCTTGTTTATAAATAGAGGCATTTCCTACTAATTTAGCACGTTTATTAAAATGTTCAATATTTTCTTTTAAAAATTTCTGTACAAGAACTGTATCTGCTCCTTGTGAGCGAAGATAGGAAGCTGCATCAAATGTCCGCGAACCTGTACGTAATGTAAAACTTTTTGTATCTACAATAATACCAGCTAATAATGCTGTAGATTCAAGCATATCAATTTTCATCCGTTTTGGTTGATATTCTAATAACTCGGTTACAAGTTCTGCTGTTGAAGATGCATAAGGTTCCATATAAACCAGTAATGGAGAGTCAATAAATTCTTCACCACGGCGATGATGGTCAATTACAACCACATTATCAATCTTTGATAACAATCGTTCTTCAATAACTAATGAAGGTTTATGGGTATCTACTATAACAAGTAATGTTTCATCAGTTGAAACTTCTAATGCTTCTTCGGGACTTATAAAATGGCTCCAAAGATCAGGATGATTTTTCACTTCTTCAATCAAGCGCGATACACCTATATCAATCTCATTACTATTTAAAACGATATAGGCATCTGTTTGGTTGATTTGTGCAACCTTTAATATCCCTATAGCTGCTCCTATAGCATCCATATCAGGGTATTTATGACCCATAATCACGACTTTATCACTTTCATTAATAAGTTCTCGTAGGGCATGTGAAATTACACGAGCACGTACTCTTGTGCGTTTTTCCATTGGATTGGTTTTACCACCAAAAAACTTAACCTTTCCATTTGTTTGCTTAACTGCAACCTGGTCTCCACCTCTTCCTAATGCTAAATCCAAACTTGACTGAGCTAAAGCTCCTAGCTCTGGAAGAGATGAAACACCAGTTCCAATTCCAATACTCAATGTTAAGGCGATATTTTCTTTTGCTGTCTTTTCTCTTACCTCATCAAGAATAGCAAATTTACTTTTCTCTAAATGTGTTAGAATATGTTCATTAAATACGGCAGTGAAACGTTCTGAAGATGTTCTTTTTAAATAGACACCATGATCCATAGCCCATTTATTTAGAATCGAGGTTACCTGACTATTAATGGTACTTTTTCTTTGATCATCCATTCCTTGCGTAACTTCATCATAATTATCAAGAAAAATGACACCTAATACCGTACGCTCATTTTCATACAATTTCTCAATTTCTGTCTGTTCAGTAACATCAAAGAAGTATAATAGTCTTTCATCACGTTTTAAGATGACTTTAAACTTTCGTTCGTGAAGTGTAACCACTTCTGTCTCAACCTCTTGTTTAATCAATGGAACTAACACTTCGCCAACATCAAAAAGAGATCTTCCTACTAATGTGTCTTCATTAAAGCAAGATGCAATAAAAGGATTTGTCCACTCAATATAGAGGTCATCATTAAACAGCATGATTCCAATCGGCATTTCCATTAGGGCTTCTTCCCCAACCTTTTTTAACCGATAAGACAAGGTTGAAATATAACTTTCCATTTCTTTATTTAAAATAGAATCTGCCTTATAAAGATAAAATAGAACTAATCCAAGGAGCAGAAAACAAGCTAACCCTATAATCCAATTAAAATAAAATGTAATTCCCAATAATATTGTTGAAATAAGCATTAATGCATAAATGGGATAGCGGAATATCTTCTTTTTATAAAATTCAGGCATAATTTCAGCTCCTAAATATCAATGGTGCATTATTTTTTGAGTTGAATTTTTTCTCTAATTTGAAATCCTAAGTCAATTATACCTAAGATTCTAATAATATAAAGGAGAAATGGTAAGATGAGTGAAACAATCGTTATTGCAATTGGGATGCCCTTCACAATCCCCTTTTGGTAACAAAAATAAAAGATAAAGGATACTCCTTGAATCATCATTAAAAGCTGCAATATGTAAAAGAGATTTATGATTGCAGTATATCCAAATGTTCCAACTTCAAATTGTAAGAACATCAAGACCATTACAATTAAGTAATACCATAATATACTTTTTGGTAACATCAGATCTCTAAATGGTGGCCAAGCTTCGACATCTATTTTTAACCTCTTTAAAAATGGAATTGATGCCAATTGAGTAAAAAAGGCAAGTATAAAAGCAAGCATGAGAAATGTACTAGGTAATAAATAAGGAATAACTTTTAATGCCTCCTCAAACTGCTGTAAGGCTGTTTCATTCCCTTGTTGGCCTATTGACTTCAAAAAGTCTGATGAAGTGTCCATTGTTTCTCTTGTGGTAGTCAGTGCTAAATCCATCACATTAATATTCATCAATGTAACAGCAATAACATAGAGAATTACAATATTAATAATGTAGACTAACGTTCCACCTAATAATATTCCATATCTACTTTTTCTACTTCTAATCAAATAGCCAAGCACAATTCCGCTACTGCCAAACATAAAGGTTAGAGGCAAAGCGGCAAATGACCCTAGAATAATAGTTAACAATAGCGCAGCGATAAATAAAACTACAGTATTATTTATTCCATTTCTAATTGTGTAAATGATAAAGGGTAATGGTAATACAAATAGGACGATTATTCCTACTAATGGAACGTATAAAAAAAGTAATAGTAATATACTATATAATGCAAGTAATATAGCACCTTCTGTAAGTTGTTTTGTTTTTTCCACTTCTTCACCTCACGATCAAGCTTAGTAATTCCCATAAGGAAGGGACCATTCTATTTTATCCGCAATCCGAAGCCCATTCAACTATCTTGCGTATACAATAAAAAGCTGTTAACCATTTTTCCCTATAATTTAATTATTTAACAAAATATATTGTAAATGGTACGTTAAATTTATAATTAATTATAAACTAAACCTACAATTAGTGGGGGTTTTACTGCCCCTTTAGCGTGGAATAATACAGTTTATACGGTTGTTCATTTTTAAAAAGAACAAAAGCGCA
The DNA here is from genome assembly GCF_029193815.1 of Cytobacillus sp. S13-E01. GTDB lineage: Bacteria > Bacillota > Bacilli > Bacillales > Bacillaceae_L > Bacillus_BV. Next base: position 32,501 of record NZ_JARFVC010000037.1, on the reverse strand, counting down.
AGCGCCCCGTTTAGGGACGTATGGACTGGACTGAGCCGCATGAGATAAAGGAAATACGAAAGAGCGATAGCGATTCGATGTTGACTTATCGTAAGGAGGTGAGGGAAGTCCACTAGTCGTTGGGCGCTGGAGCTAGACGTAGATAGACAAAGACACGAAGTTATACACAACCTTACAATTTTATAAATTCCTTATCAATTAAAAAAGCAGTGAGGAGTACTCACTGCTTTTGAATGCTATTATTCACCAGTTACATATGGTAATAAAGCCATTTGACGAGCGCGTTTGATCGCAACTGTTAGTTTACGTTGATATTTAGCGCTAGTACCTGTTACACGACGTGGTAAAATTTTACCACGCTCTGAAATAAAACGTTTTAACACGTCAAGATCTTTATAGTCGATATGAGTGATTCCGTGTGATGTAAAGAAACACACTTTACGACGCTTTGCTCCACGTCCACCTCTACGTCCTCCTGCCATGTGATACGCCTCCTTTCACTTTTAATTTTTAAGAATATATGGTCGGCCTAAAATGGCAAGTCATCATCTGAAATGTCAATTGGTTGTCCATCATTTGCAAATGGATCGTCATCAACTCGAGTATATCCTTGGTTATTATTACGTTGTTTCTGTTGGTTCTGATCTTGTTGTCCGTAAGAATACCCTTGTCCTTGTGGTGATCCACCGTAGTTACCGCCACCGCTGCGTTGTTGATCATTGCCACCACTATTCCTAGGCTCTAGAAATTGGACACTTTCAGCAACAACTTCAGTAATATATACACGTTTACCATCTTGGCCTTCAAAATTACGCGTTTGAACTCTGCCATCAACACCCGCTAAACTGCCTTTTTTAAGAAAGTTTGCAACGTTTTCTGCAGGTTTACGCCAAACTACACAACTAATGAAATCCGCTTCACGTTCACCTTGCTGGTTTGTAAACGGTCTGTTAACAGCTAAAGTAAACGATGCTACAGCTACTCCACTTTGGGTATACTTTAATTCAGGATCCTTCGTAAGTCTGCCAACGAGAATTACGCGATTCATCATCAGAACCACTCCTTACAAGCTATTCAAAAAGAACATACTGTCCTTATTTCCTTACTCTTCTACTCTAATAATGATTTGACGGATAATGTCTTCACTGATTTTAGCTAAACGATCAAACTCGTTAACAGCTTGAGCATTCGACATTATGTTAATAAGCATGTAGTAACCATCACGGAAATCGTTGATTTCATAAGCAAGACGACGTTTACCCATTTCTTTAACGTTTGTAATCTCCGCACCATTGTCAGTTAAAACGCCATTAAAACGCTCTACTAAAGCTTTTTTCGCTTCATCATCAATGTTTGGACGGATGATATACATAATTTCGTATTTTCTCATCACGTTCACCTCCTTTTGGACTAACGGCCCATTATAGGGCAAGGAGCAATCTTTTAAATTACTCACAGGAACAAATTATACCATAATCAATTGTGTACTGCAAGATAATAAAAATCCTTTTGTTTTTGTAATCTTTCAAAAGCAAAAAACCTCGGTCTATAATTGTAGACTGAGGTTTTTATCTTTATTACACGTTAAAACGGAAATGAATGACATCGCCATCTTTAACGATATATTCCTTGCCTTCAAGGCGGACTTTGCCTGCTTCACGTGCAGCACCCATCGTGCCATTGGCAAGTAAATCTTCATAAGAAACAGTTTCCGCGCGAATAAATCCACGTTCAAAATCTGTGTGAATAATCCCTGCGCATTGCGGAGCCTTCATGCCTGTTCGGAATGTCCATGCACGGACCTCCTGTTCTCCAGCAGTAAAATAGGTTGCTAATCCAAGTAGATTATAGGAAGCGCGAATTAATTGATCTAGCCCTGATTCAGGAATCCCAACTTCTTCTAGGAACATCGCTTTTTCATCACTATCCAGTTCAGCAATTTCTGACTCGATTTTTGCACAAATAACAATAACTTCTGCATTATCTTTATCAGCAAATTCACGGACCACTTTAACATATTCATTTGAAGATGGATCAACTACATCATCTTCACTCACATTTGCAACATAAAGAACAGGTTTAATTGTTAGAAGGTGTAACGCCTTTACATATTTCATTTGTTCTTCTGTGAATTCAACCGTACGTGCTGGCATATCATTTTCGAATGCCTCTTTTAATTTTACTAGAGCTTCATGCTCATAGACAGCATCCTTATCTTTTTGTTTCGCCAATTTACCTACACGGTCCATTCGCTTTTCAACAGATTCTAAGTCAGCTAAAATGAGTTCAAGATTGATTACTTCAATATCATCAATTGGGTCGACTTTTCCAGAAACATGTGTAATATTATCATCGGCAAAACAACGAACAACATGACAAATTGCATCAACTTGACGAATATGTGATAGGAACTTATTACCTAATCCCTCACCCTTACTAGCACCTTTTACAATTCCAGCAATATCTGTGAATTCAAATGCTGTTGGAACTGTTTTTTTAGGCTTTACAAGCTCAGTTAATTTATTTAAACGATGATCAGGAACCTCTACTATTCCAACATTCGGATCAATTGTACAGAACGGATAGTTTGCAGATTCTGCACCCGCTTGTGTAATTGCATTAAAAAGTGTTGATTTTCCGACATTTGGAAGACCTACTATTCCTGCTGTTAATGCCATTATAAACTTCACTCCTCTATTTTTCCATAAGGCTATTTTCGTAAACTTATTGCTATCAAAGGTATATATTAATTCTCATTGTAGATGGTATAGTGGCATCTTCCCTGAACATAATGCGTGAAAATCCTAAAATTACATTCTAAGGGATATTAAAACCAACAATCCTTTAGAAAAGAGTCTTTCGTTAACACATAACACTACACAATTATAGATATTTACTATTAAAAAGACAAGTTTATTTATCATTCCTCACAATAACGCAATAATGTTCTTCTAGCCTGTTACCTGTAGATAGCTTACGAAAATAAAAATTCTATAAGTCAAAAAAACCGCTCACAGAGCGGAACGGAATAATTTATACTTTATAACTTCTCAATATTAACTAAGCAATCATACAAACTACTTCCAAGTCCATTATCAGATTCTTTGTTTGATGTTAGCAGATTTACACTTCCTCCAAATTTACTCCATTGACCTTCGTCGATGTTAATGGTTCTAGGATGAGCCTTCTGCATAATTCTTACCATTCCCTTTAACTCTCCTCTTCCATTATACACCTTCACTTCATCATCATCGTTTAGCCCTTTTTCTTTGGCAATATCCTCAGATATATCAACCCTTATTTGTTGCAAAGCATCGATAATATGGTAATGCTGAGAGTGATTTGAGCGCATTGGATGAATAGTCAACAGTGAATAAGGATACTCCTTTAATAGATCCTGATTCGTCGATTCCTCAGGAAATAATAATTTCAGCTTACCATCATGACCTTTTTCTATAGCACCGCTTGATGTAAATTCAAATTTACCACTGGCTGTACCAAATTTATAATCACTCCAAGGCACATCCTCAACTGGTAATGGTAAGTGATGATTTTCCATTATCTTTTCAAGGGTTATTCCCTTTTCCTCTAACTGACCAAGACCTATTTTTAAAAATTCCTTTCTAGTATAGGAAAAATCTTTACCAAAACCTAGTAAATTAGCTAACTCAGTCCAAATCCATAAATCTGACCTGGCTTCCCCTGGTGGATCTACTAGTTTTGGACCATAGTTCATATAATGATGATACATAGATGAATAATAGATATCTTCTTCTTCAAATACTGTCGTTGTTGGCAGAACATAATCCGCTAATGAGGCTGTGTCTGTCATAAATTGATCAACTACAACTAGTGTATCGACAGATTCAAAAGCTTTTTTGACTAAATTAGTATCAGGAACTTGTGTCAAAGGGTTACCGCAGGTTACAAAAATCATCTTAATTTCTGGATTCACTGCCTTTAGTATTCCTTCTGCTTGTTTCATCATTGTAAATGTTCGAGATTGACTTTTACGTTCAGCTAACGCAAGTGCCCCAGTATCAAAGCTTTGCCCAACTTGAAGATTACCAAAATTAGCACCTCCGCCACTTATCCCAATATTGCCACTTACAGCAACTAATGCATCAATAAGCCGAATCGTATTGCCGCCATTTGTGTAGCGCTGCATTCCTAAGCCCATATACGTGGTGGTAGGACGATCACAAAAAACCTCTGCTAGGTATGAAATTGTTTCACGTGGAACATCTGTTTTTTCTACGATTTCCTCAATTGAAATACTATTAACTAACTCTAGTAAATCTACAAAACCGTATGTGTGGTCAGTAATAAATTCTTGATGTTCCAGATTATTTGAAAGAATCTCCTTGATAATACCTAACGCAAGAATACCATCCATTCCTGGCTTAACAGATACATAGTGGTTTGCCATTTTAGCCGTAGCATTATAAATTGGATCTATAACAATAATTTTTGTACCTTTTTTCTTCACATCTAGTAAGTAATGGTAGAGGTGCATATTTGTTCGTACTACATTCCTACCCCAAATAACAACGTTCTTACTATTATAAATATCCTCTGGCGAATGACTCCACGCATTACCAAAATCCCATTTTTGCGCTTCGATTCCAGCACCCCAACATATACTGCCTACTAATTCAGTAACCCCACCATAGCAATTAAAAAAGCGTTTATCTAAATTTTTTAATAGCCCACCGTTTGAATAGTCATGGCTATGTAAGACAGCATGAGTTCCAACGTTTTCTTTTATATCTATTAATTTTTTTGCTATTTCGTGTAATGCCTGTTCCCAAGGGATTTGTTTGAATTCCCCATTAATCTTTTTTAAAGGATATAACAAACGTTCGTTAGAATTAGTTCTCGTTTCAAGCATTCGACCTCGCCCACAAATTTTACCTTTTGTAATTGGATGTTGCTTATCTCCATCTATTTTTGTGATTTTTCCATTCTCAACTGTAACTTCAAAACCGCAGCTATCCCAACAATTAAGCGAGCATGATGAAGTAACTATTTTTGTAGCCAAAGGTTTCACCTCTCTTTTAGTTCTATACTAATCACAGTTTACTAAGAAAAGCGCAGGGCGCCCGCCTATCGGCGACATGCATAAGACAAGCCGGCTGGAAGGTTGTTCTTTACCTTCCGGACGGATTGGCTTTTGACCTCGAGTCGATGGCGCCCGGAGCTAGACGCTAAAACTAGGTACAAACTTTTATACTTTCTTATCTTTCAAAAAAGGCCTAACTAAAGGTAAGTTAGACTCTTTTTCCACTGATCTATTCTTCATGCTTAACAAGAATTTTTTTTACTTTCCTTGAAAACTCTTTTCTAGGAATCATGACACTATGAGCACAGCCTTCACACTTGATTCTTATATCCATTCCCATCCGGATAATTTGCCAGCGATTAACTCCACAAGGATGAGGCTTTTTCATTTCAACAACATCATATATAGCAAAGTCCTTATCTATCATTATAAATCACCTTTTCTAATTTGCACTCTCATGTATGAAGAAAAATGGCGGGGAAACGTCACAAAGTATCCTATATATCCTAGCCATGCTAACATTAACTAGCATATATTAAAATAGATTGTATCACTTCTTTCCTCCACCGCCTTATTGAAGTGGATTTGTTGTCTTTCTTCATACTAGGTAGTTTGGCATTTCTAAGCCGCTTTAATTTTGTTTAGCTTTATTATCTTCATTTCTAGTGTACATAACAAGTCTTGGGTATGGAATTTCAATTCCATGTTCATCAAGTCGAAGTTTCACCTCTTTACGAAGCACTCTTGAAATATAAAAGTGGCGCATCGGTAATACCTCACAAGTAACCCTTAATACTACTTCTGAAGCCCCTAGCATTTGAACACCTAATAATTCTGGTGGATTAATTATGTCCTCATATTTATCAGGTAACTCCAATAACAGCTCTTCAATGACTCTTTCTGTCTTAGGAATATCCTCTTCATAAGAAATACTAATATCAACAACTGCAATGCTATTATTAATTGAAAAATTGGTAACTTCAACAATACTTCCATTTGGTAATATGTGTATCTCACCTGTAAAGGCTTTTATTTTGGTTGTTCTTAGTCCAATTTCTTCAACAGTTCCTTCAAAGGTACCTGTCCTGATAAAGTCACCAACAGAAAATTGATCTTCAAAGATAATAAAAAAACCTGTGATGATATCGCGAACAAGGTTTTGTGCACCAAAACCTACTGCAAGACCTACAATCCCTGCCCCTGCTAATAATGCACGAATTTCAATTTCCATTGATTCGAGAATCATAATAATGACAACAAAATAAACAACATATCTCAGTACATTTTCAAGAAGTTTAATTAATGTTGCTTCTCGTCTTTCAGAAATTTGAAGAGGACCTCTGCTTCTAGCCTTAAAAATATTTTGGATTGCAATTCTGCCAATCCGAATAAGGATTGAAGATACAATTAGAATGACAACTATCTTCAATAAACTTGTTCCAATGTTAATCCAAAGCTCTTCATTCATTAAATTGCCCTTGGTTTTTACATACAAATTATTTAACCAATCCAATAAGATCTCCCTCACATTGTTAATATTACATTTATTTTAGCAGGATTTTAATCCCATTTGTAGCGATTTGTAATTGGGAACAATAAAATTGCTCCAAGCAAGTATAGATTAGCAATCCCATATAGCGGATATAGAACAGATACAAGTGTCGCAAATCCAAATGTAGTAAATGGAATCATGGCAAGAACTGTAATAGCAGCAATAGCCCATAGAGGTAGATTAATACCTTCGCGAAATCTTGATGTAATTCCAAATACGCCAGAGGCTGCAGTTGTATAGATAGCTGCCCATAGTAAAAATGACATGAAGATGATCATTGAATAGGGATAATTTTCTAAAATGGCAAATAATGGTATTTCGTATAATACAATTTGACTTGCAATTTGCATAAGAGATTCATTGTAGATAAAAGAGATTGTTCCTAATACAATACCACTTCCAACACTTGAAATTAAACCCTCAGCCTTACTTTTCATTTCTTTACCAATGGCAGATAAAACGGCCACTAATGGTAATACATTTAAAGCTGAAAATGTAAAAGCAGCAGGCCAATTTTTTTGTGCCTCTAGATTAAAAGAAAACGGCTGTCCATTTTTTAAAATGAAAGATAGTAAAATACCAATAAGTCCAATAATTAATATAGGAAGAATAAAAGCATTTATCGAAATCATACCCTTTATATCCCAAACAAACAAGAGTACTAATAAAAATGCAAAAATAAGGATTCCACCCCAATAGGGAATATGAAACATCTCAAGTGTTGCTCCTCCGCCTGCTAGCATTACAACAGTTGTAGAAAAAAGGTATATTACAATCATGATTTCATAAAAGTATGACAGTTTCTTTCCGATTAACCTTTTTAGTACTGGCGAAAAGTGCTCAGACTTCTCTTCATAGCTTATTTTCATAATTACATAGCAACAAATTGAAAAAATAATAGTAAATAATAGAATAGCAAGTCCACTTTGGTCACCAAAGAATTGCCATAACTCCCTACCTGATGCATAACCCGCACCAATTGTTGTGCCCATTATTAGAAACATCCACTTTAAACCTGATCGCCACATAACTCCTCCACCTTCCATTGGTTACTCCTGCAAACAATTACTCTTCATTTAACTTCGTATATTTTTGACTTTCAAATTCACTTTCTACGTATAGATTTTTACTTTTATCCGTATACTGTTAGTACTATTAACAAGGGGTGGAACCTATGAATCTAAAACCTAATTTTTTTGATATCCGCGAAAAAGAAGATTTGCCGAGGATTTCATATGATCAAGACGATGCACGTAAAATTATTTCGATGAGATTAACATCCCTTTTACCAACATCTAATCGCCCAATCGTATTTATTTGTATTGGTACAGACCGATCTACTGGTGACTCACTTGGACCTTTAATTGGCTCAAGAATGCTTGAATTAGGGATATCTCACTTCCATGTATATGGCACATTAGACGAACCTATACATGCAGTTAATTTAGTTGAAAAGATTAAATTGGTTCAGGAATCCTATAGAAACCCCTTTATTATCGGAATTGACGCCTGTTTGGGTAGATTAAAAAGTGTTGGAGTTATTACCATTGATGAAGGACCAGTAAAGCCAGGGGCTGGAGTCAATAAAGAATTGATGCCAATTGGAGATATTCATATTACAGGTATCGTTAATGTAAGTGGATTTATGGAGTTTTTTGTCTTACAAAATACTCGCCTAAGCCTGGTTATGAAAATGGCTAATACCATTGCTGATGGGATAGTGGATTCAGAGCGTTTGATTGTTAGAAGGCAAGAAATAGTCAAATATTCAGCCCAACATTCTCAATATAAAGCACCTTAAACTAGGATACTCTTATGATTTCACTCTATGTGGTTAGGTACTGTAAAATTAAAGAGCTAATCAAAGATATAACCTCAAAAAAGCAAGAAAAGCGCAGGGCGCCCGCCTATCGGCGCGTCGATTAAAACCCGCCACGTCCTGTGGCGAACATCGACATCAGCACATCCTGTGCAGTCAAGCATAAGTCAAGCCGGCTGGAAGGTTGTTCTTTACCTTCCGGACAGATTGGCTTATACCATAGAGCCGATGGCGCCCGGAGCTAGACACTAAAACTAGGTTCAAATTTTTATACTTTCTTATCTTTTAAAAAACCCATTCAAAGTGCAGAGGCTTTTTATGCTACATAAAACTTTGAACAAAATAGAGCATATTACTCCAATAGTAGACACATGTTACTAAAATGGCCGTTACTAAAATAGAAGGTAATAAATTAGCTACACGAATCGTCGTTATTCCCATTAAGTTTAGACCTATAGCGAAAATCATAAGTCCCCCTGTAGCTGTCATTTCTGAAATAAATGCATTCATTAGATCAGTAGGAATCCACTTTTCAATTTGAGTTGCAAAAAGAGCGATGGACCCTTGGTAAACCATAACAGGGATAGCAGAGAATAAAACACCGATACCGAGTGTAGTTGCTAATATTAGGCTTGTAAAACCATCAATGATTGATTTAGTATATAAGACGCGATGGTCTTGCCTTAGCCCACTATCAAGTGCACCAATAATAGCCATCGCACCAATCACAAAGATTAATGTAGCCGTTACAAACCCCTTAGCAATACTACCTTCACCTTTCGCACCGACCTTATATTCAATCCAAAAACCTAATTTATTTAGTTTATCATCCAGTCCCCACCATTCTCCAAGAACTGCACCAAGGACAATGCTGATAATTACGATTAAAAATTGGTCACTTTTTAAACCCATTTGGATTCCTAGAATCATTACTGCAAGCCCAATACCGTGCATCACAGTTGCCTTAATGGAATCAGGAATACGATGAAGTAACTTTCCGATTAGAGTACCTAATATGATAGATAAACCATTCACAATTGTACCTAGTAATACCATACTTTTATTCTCCTAATTCTTACAAATTACGACACACTAGAAGAATCTAATATCTCAAGAATTCGTTCTAAATCTTCGTTAGAGAAGAACTCGATTTCAATTTTCCCTTTTTTCTTATTCTGTTTAATAGAAACCGATGTTCCAAATCTTTCTTGGAGGAATGTTTCACGTTCTTTTATAAACACATTTTTTTCTTTTTTGGGTTTCACTGTTTCACGTGGAACATTTTCATTGATTTGTGTCACTAACAGTTCAAGTTGACGCACATTCAATTTTTCTTTAATCACTTTGTCAACAACAGCTTGAAGCTTATCCTTTTTCTTTAGTCCAAGTAATGTCCGACCATGCCCCATTGACAACTTGCCTTCTGAAATAAGAGCTTGTATTTGCTTAGGAAGAGTTAAAAGGCGAAGATGGTTTGCAATATGTGGACGACTTTTCCCTAATCTTTGTGCTAACTGTTCTTGTGTTAATTTTAAATGATCAATTAATGATTGGTAAGCAACTGCTTCTTCAATAGGTGTTAAATCTTCACGTTGAAGGTTCTCCAATAAGGCAATTTCCATCATTTGTTGTTCTGATAGATCCCTTACTACAACCGGTACTGCTGTAAACTTCGCTTCTTTTGCTGCACGGAAGCGTCTTTCTCCAGCAACAATTTCAAATCCTCTAATACTTCTTCTAACAATAATTGGCTGTAAAATTCCATGAGTCAGAATGGATTCCTTTAACTCCGTAATTGCTTCTGCATTAAAGTTTTTTCGCGGTTGGTAGGGGTTGGGACGTAGTTCGTTAATTTTCACTTCTTGAACTACCTCTTCTTTTCCAACTTCCATACTTGAAAATAAAGCATTAATTCCTTTTCCTAAACCCTTAGCCATTTACAACCACTTCCTTTGCAAGATCTAAGTAAACTTCGGCTCCTCTTGATTTCGGATCATAAATAATGATTGGTTCACCATGGCTTGGTGCCTCACTTAAGCGAATATTTCTTGGAATAATTGTTTTATATACTTTATCCTGGAAATATTTCTTCACTTCTTCAATGACTTGAATACCTAAATTTGTTCGAGCATCTAGCATTGTTAGTAATACACCTTCAATCATTAGCTCAGTATTTAGGTGTTTTTGAACTAATCTTACAGTATTAAGTAGTTGACTTAACCCTTCAAGTGCATAATACTCGCATTGAACTGGTATTAATACTGCTTCAGAAGCAGTTAAAGCATTAATTGTCAGGAGTCCTAGAGATGGTGGACAATCAATAATTATGTAATCATATTGATCTTTTACCTCATCCAATGCCCTTTTTAACCGAACTTCCCTTGATATAGTTGGCACTAACTCAATTTCAGCACCCGCTAGTTGAATTGTTGCGGGAATCATATATAAGTTTTCAACCACTGTTGGCTTTATAACATCTTTTGCATTAACATCATCAACCAATACATCGTAAATACATTGATCAACTTCAGCTTTTTCGATACCAGTTCCACTCGTTGCATTACCTTGTGGATCGATATCTACAAGTAGTACCTTTTTTCCGATATATGCTAAGCAAGCACTTAAATTAACAGATGTCGTTGTTTTACCAACTCCACCTTTTTGGTTTGCAATCGCGATGATTCTACCCACGATTTCACCTACTTTCGGGTAAAGTATTACTTCCATTAGAGAGGGATTCACAATCCATCACTGTTAGAAATTCTGATCAGGTTCTTATTTTCAGTCGGTAGTTCCCTCTATTAATAAAGTTGTAAGGGTACATATCGATAGTTAAAACGCGGTAACAATTTATTACACTTTCACTATTTTATCATGAAAAAGAATAGTTTGATGTTTTTTTACAAAAAAAATAGTAGATTAGTAAAAACAATATTTCATTAGTAGAAAAGTTCCACGTGAAACATCTAAATTGATTATCATGAGCAAAACATAAGAAAAGCGCAGGGCGCCCGCCTATCGGCGCGTCGATTAAAACCCGCCACGTCCTGTGTCATTGTCGACACTTGCACATCGTGTGCTTCGAAGACTCCGACGAAAGAAGCGTTCTTTGCTTCTGTAGGAGGAGTTGAAGTTTCCCCTCGTTTCTAGGCGCTGGAGCTAGACAGGCTTATACCATAGAGTCGATGGCGCCCGGAGCTAGACACTAAAACTTGGTACAAATTTTTATACTTTCTTATCTTTTAACGAAAACTCGCCGAGTGGCGAGCCAAAAGGGTGAAGACAAAGGCGTAGTTGCATTTATGCGTTTTTGAATTTATGGATATTATACGTTCGAAAAAAATACCCCATCACAAGGTAGATGAGGAAAAGGTTATTTTTTGGGGATTTTAATTGTAAATTGATAATAGTCATCAAATTCTTCTTCTGCTGAATCAATCGCTACCCCACTATCTGTCACCATTGATAATGATTGGCGAATCGTATTCATTGCAATTCTTGTATCTCTACTAAAAGCCTTACGCTTCGGTTTAGGTTTACTTTGACTTTGTTCTAGTATTTTAACCACTCGATCTTCCGTCTGTTTAACATTCAGCTGTCTTTCTACTATTTCTTTAAGTAAGTGCACTTGTTTTTCGGGTTGTTTTAAGGGAATAAGTGCACGGGCATGTCTTTCGGTAATTGTTTTGGCCATTAAGGCTTCTTGTACTTCTTGTGGCAGCTTTAATAATCTTAATTTATTTGCAACAGTTGACTGACCTTTACCCAATCTCTGAGCTAAAGCTTCTTGGGTTAAGTTATGTAATTCTAAAAGTTTCGCATATGCTACTGCTTCTTCAATTGCAGATAACTCTTCTCTTTGAAGGTTCTCAATTAGTGCAACAGAAGCTGTCTCTTTATCATTAAAGTTTTTTACAATAGCAGGTATTGTCTCCCATTTAAGAGATTGAACAGCTCTCCACCGTCGTTCACCAGCAATAATTTCAAACTGATCATTCGAATATTCTCTAACAACGATTGGTTGAATGATTCCATGCGTGCGTATCGTTAAAGCAAGCTCTGTAATCTTCTCTTCATTAAAAACTGTACGTGGCTGAAATCGATTGGGTACTATATTAGAAACAGGTATTTGTTTTATTTCCTCATTATTCCTTAGTTTTTCCTCAACAACATCATTTTCTACTTCATTATCTACTTCTTTTTCACCAAGACTAAAGAAACGTGAAAAAGTATGCTTCATGATCCTGCACCACCTTTTAGAACTCCCTCTATTAGAATTCTCCATTTTTTATATCTTTCCTGCAAGTTGGAAATAGATTTTAAAATAATATTCTATTATTAAAGGCCTACCATAATAATTTAAGAGTGAACTAGGTTAGTAAATTAGTAGTATAAATGTTTCACGTGAAACATTTCTACCTTTTAGGGGAAGAAAATGGCTTCCTCCCCGTACGAGTAATCATCACCACATCACACTATTTAATAGGAGATCGATTTGGTGTACCAGGTTTTCTAGGATATTTCTTAGGTGTTGTCTTAATTTTATTGATTAAAATGATGTTACGGTCACTTTCTTCTTTAGGCAATAAAAAATGCTTAATTTCTGAAACTTGTCCACCAAGTATTGAAATAGCTTTTTTACCTTCTTCTATTTCATCTGCAGCTGCGCTAGCTTTCATTGCTATAAATGTACCACTAACTTTTGCTAGTGGTAAACAGAGTTCACTTAAGACTGATAACCTTGCTACAGCTCTTGCCATTACAATATCATAAGACTCTCTAATCTCAGGTCTTTGACCAAACGTTTCAGCTCTATCATGATAAAAGGTTACATTATCTAGCTTTAACTCGTTCGCTAAAAGAGTTAAAAATGAGATCCGTTTTTGTAATGAATCTACTATCGAAACTTTTAAATTTGGAAAACAGATTTTCAATGGAATACTTGGGAACCCCGCACCAGCTCCTACATCACAAATCGACAAATCCTTAGAAAAGTCAAAATGAAATGCGGATGTGATCGAGTCGTAGAAATGTTTTAAATAAACATCTGGCTTATCAGTAATTGCCGTTAGGTTTATTTTTTCATTCCATTCAATTAATAGCTCATAGTATCTTTCAAATTGCTCAAGTTGACTAGGAGAAAGCGTTATCCCCTTCTCCTCCAACATACTTTTAAATTCAATTGTATCCATGTGTCCATCCTTTCGTGCAACACATTGTTAGGTATTTAATAGCACCTAAATCGCCTTATATTTTTGCGATTCTGCCTTGCTCTAAATATACAAGAAGTATCGATACATCAGCTGGATTAACTCCAGCTATTCTAGAGGCTTGAGCAACTGAAAGTGGTCGAACTTCTTTAAGCTTTTGTCTTGCTTCAGTTGCTATACTAGAAATAGCGTCATAATCGATATTTTCTGGAATCTTCTTATTTTCCATTTTTTTATGGCGTTCTACCTGTTGTAATGACTTTTCAATATAGCCTTCATATTTAATCTGAATTTCTACTTGTTCGGTAATATCATAGCTAATTTCAGTTTCAGCAGGTACCATTTTTTTTATATGTTCATATGTCATTTCCGGTCGCTTTAAAAGATCAGCTGCACGGATACCATCTTTAAGCTCACTGCCACCCGCTAAGCGAATAATTTCTTGCACTTCCATTTTTGGCTTTATGATTATAGTCTGTAATCTTTCTTTTTCTTGTTCAATGGCTGCCTTTTTCAATTCAAATGCTTTATATCTTTCTTCAGATATTAATCCTAATTGATAGGCCTTATCTGTTAAACGAAGATCAGCATTATCATGACGAAGTAACAAACGATATTCAGCACGTGATGTTAATAATCGGTACGGCTCATTTGTTCCCTTCGTTACTAAATCGTCAATGAGTACTCCTATATAAGCATCGGCTCTACTTAGGATTAATTCTTCCTTACCTATAGCACGTCTTCCTGCATTAATTCCAGCCATAATTCCTTGACCAGCAGCTTCTTCATAGCCTGAGGTACCATTAATTTGGCCCGCTGTATACAAGTTTTTAATGCGCTTAGTTTCTAATGTTGGCCATAACTGTGTAGGAACAATTGAATCATATTCAATTGCATAACCCGCTCTCATCATTTGAACATTTTCTAATCCTGGAATAGAAGTTAACATTTTTTGTTGAACATCTTCTGGTAGACTCGTTGATAGACCTTGGACATATACTTCTTGGGTATTTCGTCCTTCTGGCTCTAAAAAGATTTGATGGCGTGGTTTATCATTAAAACGCACTACCTTATCTTCTATTGACGGGCAGTACCTAGGACCTGTTCCTTTAATCATGCCTGAATACATTGGTGAACGGTGTAAATTATCATCTATGATTTGATGTGTCTCAGTGCTTGTGTAGGTTAACCAACATGGTAATTGTTCAGTAATATATTTAGTGGTTTCATAAGAAAAGGCTCGTGGAACATCATCTCCAGGTTGTATCTCCGTTTTGCTATAATCAATGGAATGACTATTAACTCTAGGCGGTGTCCCTGTTTTAAAACGAACTAAGTCAAAACCAAGCTCTTCTAAATGCTCTGATAAGCCTAAAGAAGGTTGTTGATTATTAGGACCACTTGAATATTTAAGATCCCCGATAATTATTTCGCCTCGTAGGAACGTACCCGTTGTAATGACCACAGTTTTAGCCTCATACTCGGCTCCTGTTTGTGTAATGACACCTTTACATGTTCCATCTTCAACAATTAGTTTTTCAACCATTCCTTGAATTAAATCTAAATTTTTTTCATTTTCAAGCGTTTTTTTCATTTCATGCTGATAATCAAATTTATCTGCTTGGGCTCTTAGTGCTCGAACTGCAGGCCCCTTACCTGTATTAAGCATACGCATTTGAATATGCGTTTTATCAATATTTTTGGCCATTTCTCCACCTAAGGCATCAATTTCACGTACAACGATTCCTTTAGCTGGACCACCTACTGATGGGTTACATGGCATAAATGCGACCATATCTAGGTTGATAGTAATCATTAATGTTTTAGCCCCGACACGTGCAGCAGCTAAACCAGCCTCACAGCCAGCATGCCCTGCACCTATAACGATGACATCATATGAGCCAGCTTTATATCCCACGTAGGCACCTCCTTATCATTTCTAAACATGGTTATTTTCCTAAACAAAACTGTGAAAATAATTGATTTATTAGACTTTCATGTACTGCATCACCGATGATCTCACCGAGCAATTCCCATGTCCTAGTAAGGTCAATTTGCACCAAATCAATTGGTACGCTCATTTCAATACCTGTAATTGCATCATTTATTGTCTTTTTAGCCTGATTTAATAACGCTATATGACGAGAGTTGGATACATAGGTCAAGTCACTGGCTTCAAGGCTTCCAGCAAAGAACATCGAAGAAATAGACTCCTCAATAGTATCAATGCCTTCTTCTTCAAGTATTGATGTCGTAACGAGGTGTTGATTACCTGTTAATTGCTTCACTCTTTCTATATCTATTTTCCTAGGAAGATCTGTTTTATTTATAATGACTATTGTATCCATACCTTTAACAGCTTCAAACAATTGTTTATCTTGATCCGTTAGCTCTTCATTATTATTAAGGACAAGAAGTATTAAATCTGCTTTTTTCAAAACCTCTCTAGACCGCTCTACACCAATACGTTCAACAATATCTTCCGTCTCGCGTATCCCTGCCGTATCGACAAGACGCAAAGGGACACCCCTAACATTGACATATTCCTCAATAACGTCCCGGGTTGTACCAGGAACATCGGTAACAATAGCCTTATTTTCGTGAACTAGGCTATTTAATAATGATGATTTTCCAACATTCGGCCTTCCGATAATAACAGTTGAAAGACCTTCACGCAATATTTTGCCTTGATTTGATGTTTGTAGAAGTTTATTTATTACTCCATGAACAAATAAAGCTTTTTCAATTAGGACAGAATGTGTCATTTCTTCTACATCATCATATTCAGGGTAGTCAATATTTACTTCAATGTGAGCTAAGGTTTCCAATAGTTCCTGCCTTAATTTTTGAATCAGCTTTGACAAACGACCTTCCATTTGGTCAATCGCTACAGTCATTGCTCGGTCTGTCTTTGCTCTTATTAAATCCATGACAGCTTCAGCTTGGGATAAATCGATTCTTCCATTTAAAAATGCTCTCTTTGTAAATTCTCCTGGTTCTGCCAGTCTTGCCCCTTTAGCTAAGACCAACTGTAATACTCTATTTACAGAAACTAATCCACCATGGCAGTTAATTTCGACAATATCTTCTCTCGTAAATGTTTTTGGTCCTCTCATTAAAGAAACCATTACTTCCTCAACAACTTGATCTAAATCAGGGTCTACTATATTTCCATAATGAATCGTATGTGTTGCTACTTCACTAAGACTTTTCCCTGCTTTACCTTTGAACAATCTATCTGCAATTACAATTGCTTCCTCGCCACTTAAACGAACTATAGCAATTGCTCCTTCTCCCATTGGAGTTGATATTGCGGCAATCGTATCAAATTCCATTACTCCACCTCTTTTGCCACTTCACGGTTGCATTTCCTACAATACAAACTTTTTCATCATTTACTCATACAAAATTTAGTATTCCCTAATTATCCACAAGGGATAACGTTACCGTTCCTTTTTTTAAAACGTTACTATGATTTTAACTTATCCACATGTGAATAACAATATTAAAACAAACAAATATCGACAGTTAGAGTAATCCACAGGCGGAAATGTAAAGAGGTTACCGTTTGTATAGAAAAGTGACTTTGAAAAATAACAAGAAAAAAGACTTGATATATAACCAAGTCTAAAAGATTTTTTTTACAACCTGAGAACATAAGAAAAGCGCAGGGCGCCCGCCTTTCGGCGACAAGCATAAGACGAGCCGTCTGGAAGGTTGTTCTTTGACCTTCCAGACGGATTGGCTTATACCATAGAGCCGATGGCGCCCGGAGCTAGACACTAAAAACTAGGTACAAACTTTTATACTTTCTTACCTTTTCAAAAAGCCCTAGGACCGAAATCCTAGGGCTTTTTGAAATACTATTTAACTGGTGATATAACGATGTGACGCTTAGGATCTGCACCACTTGAATATGTTTTAACTTTTCTATTTGAGACTAGAGCGGTATGAATCACCTTTCGCTCGTATGAAGGCATTGGTTCTAATGGTACATCTTGTTTAGTTCGAATAGCTTTTTCTGCAAGTCTTCCAGCAAGTTGAACTAATGTTTCTTTACGTCGCCCTCGATAATTCTCAGCATCAACAATGATATTGATAAATTGCTCTGAAAAGCGATTTGCCACTAGCTGGGTTAAGTATTGCAAGGAATTTAGAGTTTGTCCGCGCTTTCCTATCAGGATTGCTATCTTTTCACCAGAAAGATTGAACTCGACATTTTTCCCCTGGATCGTTACTTGAATGTCTGCTGTAACGCCCATATTTTCAGTAACTTGCTGTAAAAACTTTTTCGCCTCTTCGATTGGATCAATTACTATTGATACTTTAACAACAGCTGGTCTCGCACCGAAGATCCCAAAGACTCCCTTTTTACCTTCATCAATAATACTAATTTCTGTGCGGTCTTTTGTTGTATTTAGTTGAGCCAAAGCTGATTCTACTGCTTCATCGACGGTTTGCCCTGTAGCAGTTATCTGTTTCACTTTTTTGCTCCTCCCGCAGGTTTTTCAGATGCTTCTTTAAGATCTGGACCTTTAATAAAGTATGTTTGAACAATCATAAACAAGTTACCGACTACCCAGTATAAAGATAGTGCAGCAGGGAAAGTAACTGCAAAGACAATAATCATTACCGGCATGATATAAAGCATCATCGCCATTTGTGGATTTTGGTTTGCCGTACCTGCCATCATGATCTTTTGTTGAATAAACGTTGTAAGACCTGCAACTAACGGCAAGATGTAATACGGATCTGATTCTCCAAGATCAAACCATAAAAAGTTATGATTAGCAATTGCTTCAGTTCTCATGATTGCATGGTAAAAACCAATTAAAATCGGCATCTGTATGATTAGTGGGAAACACCCTGCCAATGGATTAACACCATGTTTTTGAAAAAGCTGCATCGTTTCTTGTTGAAGCTTTTGTTGTGTTTTTTGATCTTTAGAGCTGTATTTTTTTCGTAACTCTTGCATTTCAGGTTGTAATGCTTGCATCGCTTTTGAACTTTTTGTTTGCTTAATCATTAAAGGCAATATAGCAAAACGTATTATTAGAGTAACAATAATAATTGCCAATCCATAATTTTCATTCGTTAAGTTAGCAAAGTATGTAATGAGCCATGAAAGTGGATAAACAATATATGAATTCCAAAATCCTTCGCTTTCTGCATTAATCGGCACGTTAACTTCAGTACAACCAGTCATGATTGTTAACAGAGCAATTAATGTACTAATCAGTAATATTCGCCTTTTCAACCGTTTTTCCTCCTATAATAAAAGTATTTCCTATTAAAATATTCCAAGAAAAGCGCAAGGCGCGCCAGGAGCTAGACACTAAAACTTGGTACAAACTTTTATACATATGCTATAAAAAATGTAGACACTTCTATTTTATCATTTATCGAGAGAGAATTCTTTCTTTATATTAGAAAAAATTAATGCTTACTTTTCGGCTTTAAAACCTTCGCCACTTTTAAAACATGACGTAAACTACTCGTAACCTCATGATAATCCATTGCTGAAGTTGGTTTTCTAGCAATTATAATATAGTCTTTATTCAAATCAACATAATCTTTATGCTCTAGAAAAAATTGTCTAATAAGTCGTTTGATTCTATTTCTAGTCACTGCATTTCCTATTTTTTTGCTAACCGATAGACCAATCCTAAAATGAGTTTGATCCCTTTCAAGCACATAAATAACAAACTGGCGATTTGCAGTTGAGATCCCTTTTTGGAAAACAGTTTGAAATTCTTTATTATCTTTTATGCGATAATCCTTTTTCATTTATAACACTCCTGGATTTCCTAAGGATAAACTCTAAAACCAAACCCCCTATACCATTATGAGCATAAAGTATTTTGATTTAAACATATAATTTATTCCTTCTCATGCTATTTCTTTCTCAATTTTACAGCAAAGACATTATTTATCCTATGTAAAAGAAATTAAATAAAGTGAAAAAAGCCAGGAATATAGCCTACATACATAATGATGACTCATTTCACAGGCTCAACTATTTTTTAAAATGAACTTTAAATTAATTACCAAAGTGTGGTTGACAAATATCAAACAATCGGAAGTCAATGCAACACTGATTGGACAAACTCTTTATTAGAAAAAAAGACCACTGATGATTCAGTGGCCTATGCTGATAATACTTTTCTTCCCTTTTGACGACGACGAGCTAAGACTTTACGTCCATTACTAGTGCTCATACGGCTACGGAAACCATGAACTTTACTACGCTTACGCTTGTTTGGTTGAAACGTTCTTTTCATTATATGACACCTCCCTAAGGAATTTGCTCTTTATTAAAAAGTTAAAAGACAGTCTTACTAATTATAGTGACGATACCAGTAAATTGTCAACCTTTATCTAATTACTCAACCTAAAGGAATACTATAACTTATTTTTTATATTTAGTAAAACATTTATTTAAGGAATATATTTATAAAGTCACGGAAGCCTAACATTTTAAGTTACGTTTTAATAATTGATTATAGCCTTAACGATGATTTTATTGTTTTACAGCCATGCCAAACTCATTTCATATATTGCTCCTTCTTATTTAGAAGAGGAAGCACCGGTTTCATAAAAATTTAAAAAGGCCTCTGGATCATTTGATTTCGTATTTTCGCTTCCGATTGACGGGCATAAGCCTATAATATTCTGACCGAGGCGCTTCCGCTTTTTTAGGAAATACTAAATGTAGCATTTCAAATTCAGCTTGGTTGTCTAGCTACAGCGCCTAGAAACTCAAGAAACTTCAACTCTGTCAATAGAAGCAAAGAGCGCTTCTTTTGCCAGAGTCTCCAGTTTTCTCGTTTCTGACCGAGGCGCTTCCGCTTTTCGGGATCTGTCTAGCTACGTGCGCTATCGGCTCGAGGTCATAAGCCAATCACTTTCAGAAGGAAAGAACACCTTCTGCAAGCGCTCGTCTTATGCTTGTCGCCGATGAGCAAGCGCCCTCCGCTTTTCTAGGTTGTCTAGCTACAGCGCCTAGAAACTCAAGAAACTTCAACTCTGTCAATAGAAGCAAAGAGCGCTTCTTTTGCCAGAGTCTCCAGTTTTCTCGTTTCTGACCGAGGCGCTTCCGCTTTTCGGGATTGTGGATAGTTTTTTCGACATAATTTTGTATCCACAACAGTTATCGACAAGTTTCACACATTATCTTGTGTTGTGGAAAGTTTTTTTCCACAAGGTATAGATATTGTGGATAAGTTTTAGAAAACCATTGCTTATAAGGGGAATTTTTGATATTATATTTGTGTTTTCACACTTTATAACTTTATCCCATATTTACCGTTATCCACAGTTGTGGATAACATGTGGACACTTTTTCAACAAAGTGGATAAATACTTGTCCACAAAAAGTGAAATTTGTCGAAAAGATACTTTTCTTCTATAATATATAATTATTCACATTCTAGAGCAAATGTATATTTATAACTCACTATACAACTACTTACTTATGCGTTGTACAAACGTTATACAACTAGGTGAAATCCGTAAATCTGAGTAAAAGGAGGGAAAAATAATTGGAAAACATTGCTGATTTATGGACGAAAGCGTTAGGTGAAATAGAGAAAAAACTTAGTAAACCTAGCTTCGAAACATGGCTTAAATCAACAAAGGCACATTCTCTTCAATCTGATACTTTAACAATTACAGCTCCTAACGAGTTCGCAAGAGATTGGCTTGAATCACGTTATTTACACCTTATTGCAGAAACCATCTATGATTTAACAGGTGCTGAATTAAGTATTAAATTTATTATTCCCCAAAATCAGTTAGAAGAGGAATTCGATCTTCGAACTCCAGCAAAGAAAATTTCCAAGCATGATGATGAGCAGATTGAATTACCTCAAAACATGTTAAATCAAAAATATACATTCGATACATTTGTAATTGGATCTGGTAACCGATTTGCACACGCTGCATCACTTGCAGTAGCTGAAGCACCAGCAAAAGCATATAATCCTCTGTTTATCTATGGAGGAGTAGGATTAGGAAAAACCCATCTTATGCACGCAATTGGCCATTATGTATTGGATCATAATCCTAATGCTAAAGTAGTCTATTTATCTTCTGAAAAATTTACAAACGAATTCATTAATTCTATTAGGGATAATAAAGCTGTTGATTTTCGTAATAAATATCGAAGTGTCGATGTTTTACTTATAGATGATATTCAGTTCTTAGCTGGAAAAGAACAAACTCAAGAGGAGTTTTTCCATACATTCAATACACTGCATGAAGAAAGCAAGCAAATTGTTATTTCAAGTGATCGACCCCCAAAAGAGATTCCTACTTTAGAAGACCGCCTACGTTCCAGGTTTGAATGGGGATTAATAACTGATATTACACCTCCTGACCTTGAAACAAGGATTGCAATCCTACGTAAGAAGGCGAAGGCAGAAGGTTTAGATATTCCAAATGAAGTTATGCTATATATTGCGAATCAAATTGATACTAATATTCGTGAGCTTGAAGGTGCATTAATTCGTGTTGTTGCTTATTCTTCTTTAATTAATAAAGATATAAATGCTGACCTGGCAGCTGAAGCTTTACGAGATATTATTCCCGGTTCGAAACCTAAAGTAATTACAATACTAGAAATTCAAAAGGTTGTAGGTGCGCATTTTAATATAAAGCTAGACGACTTCAAAGCAAAGAAACGTACAAAAACAGTTGCATTCCCTCGTCAAATTGCTATGTATTTATCAAGGGAATTAACTGATTTTTCGCTACCTAAAATCGGTGAAGAATTCGGTGGACGAGATCATACAACAGTCATCCACGCCCATGAGAAAATTTCTAGGTTAGTCGAAACTGATGCTTTACTTCAAAAACAAGTAAAAGAAATTCATACCCAATTAAAAGGGTAAACCTAAACTATCGTAGAAAGGTGCTTAGTTATTACACCGGGAAATTTGTGTATAACTAGCATCAGTTTATACACAGTCTATCCACAAGTGGATAGACTGTGTTTCCTTTATCAAATGTAGGTTGTCCACATTTCCACAGGACCTACTATTACTTCTACTATATTTTTAAAAAATAATATACTATTCAGCTCATATTTATTTAGAACAGTTAAGGAGGATTTTTCATGAATTTTATCATTCAAAAAGATTATCTCGTTCAAAGTGTTCAAGATGTAATGAAAGCTATTTCATCACGAACAACCATTCCAATTCTAACTGGGGTTAAAATTGTTGCTACAACTGAAGGTGTTTCCTTAACAGGCAGTGATTCCGACATTTCTATTGAATCATTTATACCTACGGAAGAAGATGGCAATGAGATCGTTGAGATAAGAGAAACTGGAAGCATAGTGTTACAAGCTCGCTTTTTTCATGAAATTGTTAAAAAACTACCTAAAGATACAGTTGAGATTGAGGTTCAAAATCATTTTTCTACTATTATCCGTTCAGGAAAGGCGCAATTCAACTTAAATGGTTTAGATGCTGAGGAATACCCTCATTTACCACAGATTGAAGAGGAAAATATGTTTCAGATTCCTACAGATTTATTGAAAAATATTATTCGTCTAACTGTTTTTGCGGTGTCCACCTCAGAAACACGCCCTATCTTGACAGGTGTAAACTGGAAGGTTGGAAATAGCGAATTAACCTGTACTGCAACAGATAGTCATCGATTAGCCATGAGAAAAGCCCGTGTTGAGACTGCAAATGAAGATACGGATACTTACAATGTAGTCATACCAGGGAAAAGTTTGAATGAACTTAGTAAAATCTTAGATGATACAGATGAATTAGTTGATATTGTTATCACGGAAAACCAAGTTCTTTTTAAGACTAAACACTTACTATTTTTCTCACGATTACTTGACGGGAACTACCCTGATACATCTAGATTAATTCCAGACGAAAGTAAGACAGATGTTGTAATCTCAACAAAGGATTTTTTACAAGCTATTGATCGCGCATCGCTATTAGGAGAAGGTAAAAATAATGTAGTTAAACTATCTGCATTTTTAGATGGTATTATCGAGATTTCTTCTAATACCCCCGAAATTGGAAAAGTAATTGAGGAAATTCAAAGCCAATCAATCGAGGGTGAAGAATTGAAAATATCTTTCAGTGCAAAATACATGATGGAGGCATTAAAAGCGCTAGACAGTACGGAAATCAAAGTCAGCTTTACCGGTGCGATGAGACCATTTTTAATTCGCACAATTCAAAACGATTCAATTTTACATTTAATCCTTCCTGTTCGTACTTTTTAGAAATATCAAATAGGGAATCTAACAAATATTAAGCTTAGCTACTAGTCATTGAAAATTCATTCTAGTAGCTTTCTTTGATATTTCGGGATTATTTAGTATGATTGAGGTATAATTAGTGGTTGGTATCCAAAATAACCAAACGAACGAAAGTAGGCGATTCAATATGGCTAAACAGATTGAAATTTCTACAGAGTATATCCCGTTAGGTCAGTTTTTAAAATTAGCAGAACTCATTCAAACTGGTGGAATGGCAAAGTGGTTTTTAAGTGAGCATGAAATCTATGTGAATGGTGAGCTTGAGAACCGTCGGGGCAAAAAACTTAAAAATAACGATACGGTAGATATACCAGGCTTTGGTACCTTTATTGTTAAAACATAAAGTGGGTGATCCCCTTTGTTTATAAAAGAATTATCATTAACGAATTATCGAAACTACGAAAGTCTTGAAGCAATCTTTGAGGATAAAGTAAATGTCATCCTAGGTGAAAATGCACAAGGAAAAACAAATGTGATGGAATCGATCTATGTATTAGCCATGGCGAAATCACATCGGACTTCAAATGATAAAGATCTTATTCGTTGGGAGCAAGAGTATGCTAAAATAGAGGGTAGGATAAAAAAACGGAATAGCCCTTTATCATTACAATTAGTTATTTCAAAAAAAGGTAAAAAAGCAAAAAGTAATCATCTTGAACAAAAGAAACTAAGTCAATATGTAGGTAGTATGAATGTTGTTATGTTTGCCCCTGAAGACTTAAACCTAGTTAAAGGCAGCCCTCAAATTAGAAGGCGTTTTATTGATATGGAGATTGGCCAGGTTTCACCAGTGTATCTCCACGATTTAAGTCAGTATCAGAAGATTTTAGGACAACGCAATCATTACCTGAAATTACTTCAAACAAAACGTCAGACAGATCAGACGATGTTAGATGTTCTAACTGATCAGCTTATAGAAGTAGCTGGTCGAATTATAAATAAGCGATTTGAGTTTCTAGCACTATTACAAAAGTGGGCTGAACCTATCCATCATGGAATTAGTAGAGGCCTAGAAACACTAGAAATTATATATAAACCATCTGTAGAGGTATCAGAAGAGATAGATTTGTCGAAAATAATAGAAGCATATGTTGAAAAATTTGCTAAAATAAGAGATAGGGAGCTAGAGCGAGGAATTACATTAGCAGGACCACACCGTGATGACTTAGCTTTCTTTGTAAATAACAAGGATGTCCAAACCTATGGTTCTCAAGGACAACAACGGACAACAGCCCTCTCACTAAAACTTGCAGAAATAGAGTTAATTCATTCTGAGATTGGTGAGTATCCGATTCTGTTATTAGATGATGTTTTATCAGAATTGGATGATTATAGACAATCACATTTATTAAATACGATCCAAGGTAAGGTACAAACATTTGTTACAACGACAAGTGTTGATGGAATAAATCATGAAACATTAAGACAGGCAGCCACTTTTAATGTGACTGCTGGAGAAATGACAAAGCTTAAATGAGGTGATGAAATGTTCATTCACTTAGGGGATAATGTCATCGTTCGTTCATGTGATGTGGTAACTATTCTCGATCGTCAATTATTAAAATCTTCATCAATCGTGAACGAGTTTTTAGATATACAAAAGCACCGAATTATTGAACTAGCTTGTGGTGACACAAAATCGGTTGTGATCACAGTTGATAAGATATATCTTTCACCACTGTCATCTAGTACGTTAAAAAAACGTGCACAACATGTTTCTGAATTAGAGAGAGTTTTTGAAGAAGAAATAGCTGAATAATAACTGATAAAGAACACGTCATTTTAATAGTTAATAGGTTTTGTCAAATGAAAGTTGGGTGGTATAAGTGGCAATGGAACAAAAAGAGATGAATGAACAAGCGTATGACGAAAATCAGATTCAAGTTCTTGAAGGTTTAGAAGCAGTACGTAAACGTCCAGGAATGTATATTGGATCAACAAGTGGAAGAGGACTTCACCATCTAGTATGGGAAATTGTCGATAATAGTATTGATGAGGCATTAGCGGGACACTGTGATGAAGTTAACGTCTACATTGAGGCTGATAACAGTATTACAGTAAAAGATAATGGTCGTGGTATCCCAGTTGGAATCCATGAAAAAATGGGCAGACCGGCTGTAGAAGTCATTTTAACAGTACTGCATGCTGGTGGAAAATTTGATGGTGGAGGCTATAAGGTTTCAGGTGGTCTACATGGTGTAGGTGCATCAGTTGTTAATGCACTTTCAACCTTACTTGAGGTTCACGTTCATAGAGATGGTAAGATCCACTACCAAAAATTTGAACGCGGAGTACCAATTAGTGATCTTGAAATCGTCGGTGAAACAGATCACACTGGGACAATTATTCATTTTGTTCCAGACGTAGAAATTTTTAAAGAAACGCTAGAATATGATTTTGATACTTTAGCAAACCGTCTACGTGAGTTAGCCTTCTTAACGCGTGGTGTAAAAATCACGATAGAGGATAAACGTGAGGAAAAGAAAGAAAAAGAATACTTCTACGAAGGCGGAATTAAGTCGTACGTAGAACATTTAAACCGTACAAGAGAAGTTATTCATGAAGAGCCTGTATTTGTTGAAGGTGAGCGTGAAGGCATCACAATTGAAGTAGCTCTGCAATATAACGATAGCTATACTAGTAATATCTATTCGTATGCAAATAATATTCACACCCATGAAGGTGGAACACATGAAGCGGGCTTTAAAACAGCGTTAACCCGAATTATTAATGATTATGCTAGAAAACATCACATCTTTAAAGAAAATGATGCCAACCTAAGCGGAGATGACGTTCGTGAGGGGATAACTGCCATTATTTCGATAAAACACCCTGACCCACAATTCGAGGGTCAAACGAAAACAAAACTAGGAAATAGTGAAGCAAGAACCATTACAGAGTCCATTTTCTCTGAAAAATTCGAATCATTTTTATTAGAAAATCCATCTGTAGCAAGAAAGATTGTTGAAAAAGGTGTTATGGCTGCACGTGCAAGATTAGCAGCGAAAAAAGCGCGTGAATTAACTAGAAGAAAAAGTGCTTTAGAAATTTCGAATTTACCTGGTAAGCTTGCAGATTGTTCCTCAAAGGATCCTTCAATTAGTGAAATATATATAGTTGAGGGAGATTCAGCGGGTGGTTCAGCAAAGCAAGGACGTGATCGTCATTTCCAAGCAATCCTGCCATTAAGAGGGAAAATCCTTAATGTTGAAAAAGCACGATTAGATAAAATTTTATCAAATAACGAGATTCGAACAATTATTACAGCGCTAGGAACAGGTATTGGAGAAGATTTTGATATCTCCAAAGCTAGATATCATAAAATTGTTATCATGACAGATGCGGATGTAGATGGTGCTCATATCCGAACATTGATTTTAACTTTCTTTTATCGTTATATGAGAAAAATACTCGAGCATGGCTATATTTATATCGCTCAGCCCCCTTTATATAAAATTCAAGCGGGTAAACGTATAGAATACGCCTACAATGATCGCGAAATGGAACAAATTTTATCTGAAATGCCAACTCAACCAAAACCAGGAATTCAACGATATAAAGGTCTTGGGGAAATGAACCCAAGTCAGCTTTGGGAAACAACAATGGATCCTTCTACTAGAACATTACTTCAAGTAAGTCTTCAAGATGCAATGGAAGCGGATGAAACGTTTGATATTTTAATGGGTGACAAGGTTGAACCTAGACGGAATTTCATTGAGGAAAATGCAAAATACGTTAAAAACCTAGATGTTTAGTATTCTTGCAGGATAGAAAAATCTATCCTGTCTTTTACATAAGAAAAGCGTAGGGTACCCGTTCAGCGACGTATGTACTAAAACCGGTCCGCATGAGATAAAGGAAACACGAAGTATGATAGTGATTCGATGTTGACTTATTACGCTAGGAACGCGCACGTCCTGTGCGCTACGCCTTACTTGCACATCCTGGATCATCGTCGTAAGGAAGAAAGGGAAGTCCACTAGTCGCTGGGCACCCGTAGCTAGACATAAACTCAAGTTTAAACTTTTATATTTTCACTATTTATTATAGAACCCGAACTATAAATTCTTTACCCTGATTAGGGAGGTCGTTACATGTCTGAAACCAATAATCCCCAAGTAAAAGAAATTAATATTAGTCATGAAATGAGAACATCATTTTTAGATTATGCAATGAGTGTTATTGTGTCCCGTGCTCTTCCAGATGTACGAGATGGTTTAAAACCAGTTCATCGCCGAATTTTATATGCTATGAATGATTTAGGAATGACTTCTGATAAAGCCTTTAAAAAGTCGGCACGTATTGTTGGTGAAGTTATTGGTAAGTATCATCCACACGGTGACACAGCTGTATATGATTCTATGGTACGTATGGCACAAGATTTCAATTTTCGTTATATGCTCGTCGAAGGCCATGGCAACTTTGGATCAGTAGATGGAGATCCTGCTGCTGCAATGCGTTATACCGAAGCGCGTATGTCCAAAATATCCATGGAGCTTATTAGAGATATCAATAAAGATACAATTGATTATAGAGATAACTATGATGGTTCAGAAAGAGAACCTGCAGTTCTACCAGCACGATTTCCCAATCTATTAGTAAATGGTGCTGCTGGTATCGCGGTTGGGATGGCAACAAATATTCCACCACATCAACTAGGCGAAATTATCGATGGCGTATTAGCAATTAGTAAAGACCCTGATATTACTGTTGCCGAATTAATGGAGATTATTCCTGGTCCTGATTTTCCTACTGCAGGACAAATACTTGGAAGAAGTGGTATTCGAAAAGCGTATGAAACTGGACGTGGCTCTATCACAATACGTGCAAAGGTAGAAATCGAAACGAAAAGTAGTGGCAAGGAAGTTATTATCGTAAAGGAATTACCATATCAGGTTAATAAGGCAAAGCTAGTTGAAAAAATTGCTGACCTTGTAAGAGATAAGAAGATTGAAGGTATTACAGATCTTCGTGATGAATCTGACCGTAATGGGATGAGGATGGTAATTGAAGTACGCAAAGATGCGAATGCTAACGTACTTTTAAATAACTTATATAAGCAAACGGCGCTACAAACAAGCTTTGGTATCAACTTGCTTGCTTTAGTTGATGGTCAACCAAAGGTCCTTAACTTAAAGCAATGTCTTTATCATTATCTTGAGCATCAAAAGGTTGTTATACGACGCCGTACAGCTTTTGAATTACGAAAAGCAGAAGCCAGGGCTCATATCTTAGAGGGTTTACGTATTGCATTAGATCACCTAGATGCTGTTATTTCCTTAATTCGTAGTTCTCAAACAACTGAAATTGCTAAAAATGGACTAATGGAACAATTTTCTTTATCCGAAAAACAAGCACAAGCTATCTTAGATATGCGTTTACAGCGTTTAACTGGTTTAGAACGTGAAAAAATTGAAGAAGAGTACCGAAGTCTTGTTCAACTTATTGCAGAACTAAAAGCCATTTTAGCAGATGATGGAAAGGTATTAGATATTATCCGTGAAGAGCTAACTGAAATTAAAGAGCGCTTCAATGATCAACGCCGTACAGAAATTGTAGCGGGTGGAATTGAGATGATTGAAGACGAAGATTTAATTCCACGTGAAAATATTATTATTACCCTAACTCATAATGGGTATATTAAACGACTTCCAGTATCCACGTATCGAAGCCAAAAACGTGGTGGACGTGGTATTCAAGGTATGGGAACAAATGAGAATGATTTTGTTGAACATTTATTAACAACATCAACTCATGACACAATCCTTTACTTTACTAACAAAGGAAAAGTATATCGAACAAAAGGTTATGAAATTCCTGAGTATAGTCGAACAGCCAAAGGGCTACCGATAATAAACTTGCTCGGAATTGAAAAAGGTGAATGGGTAAAAGCGATCATCCCTGTTGAAGAATTTGTTGACGATTGGTATTTATTCTTTACAACAAAAGAAGGCATCTCAAAACGTTCACCATTATCATCCTTTGCTAATATCCGTAATAACGGCTTAATTGCTGTAGGTCTTCGTGAAGAAGATGAACTAATATCTGTTCGATTAACGGATGGAACAAAAGATATTATGATTGGAACAAAGAATGGAATGCTAATTCGATTCAACGAAACAGATGTACGTTCAATGGGTCGAACTGCATCAGGGGTTAAAGGAATCACTCTTGGTGAAGACGATGAAGTTGTAAGTATGGAGATTATTGATGAAAATGTTGACGTGTTAATGGTTACGAAAAATGGTTATGGAAAGAGAACACCAGAATCAGAGTATCGTCTCCAAAGTAGAGGTGGTAAGGGTCTAAAAACAGGCAATATCAATGAAAAGAATGGGCAGGTTGTTGCAGTTAAGGCTGTAACGACTGAAAATGACTTAATGCTGATAACTGGTGCAGGAGTATTAATCAGAATGTCTATTGGTGATATTTCCCAAATAGGAAGAAACACTCAGGGTGTTAAACTAATTCGTCTTGGTGAAAATGAATTTGTTGCAACGGTTGCCATGATTGAAAAAGAAGAACCAATAGATGATGATGAACTAGCTATTGATGAAACTTCTACTGTTAATACTACAACTGAAGAAACAACTAACCAAGAAGTTATCGAAGAAATAACAGATCCAGAAACTGAAGAATAAAAACGAGAGGAACACTATTGCAGTGTTCCTTTTTTTTGGTAAAATGAAATATTATGTGACGAGATAAAATAACGGCTATGGAAGAAGGTTTACAATGAGAGTTAGTACTAGTCAGTTACAAGAGGGTTGTATAGTAGCGAAGGATATCTTTTCGCTTACTAACAAACCAGTAGTGTCTAAAAAAACCGTGTTAACTGAAGAATACATTGAAATTTTAAAAGCATTTTTAATTAAAGATTTGAACGTGGAACCAACACTAGTAAGTGGTGAACCATTTAAACCTTCTGAAATAATAGAAGAAGAAGAGTCGGCAGAGATAATCGCAACAGAGTCTTTAACTGGTCATTATTTGCGAACTGTACAGGAATATAAAAAATTATTTAGTAATTGGCAAGCAGGAGCCCCCATTGATATAGCAAAGGTACGAAATTTGATTTTACCTTTATTCGAAAGAATTGTTGTATTGCCAGGCGAAATTTTTCAATTACGACACTATTCCTCTAAGGAAGATTACTTATATCATCATTCAGTTGTAGTGGGTTTACTTTCTGGCTTAATCGGTAAAAAACTACATTATGACAAAGGTGATTATATCCAACTTACACTTGCAGGCCTTTTAAGTGACTGCGGAATGTCGAAAATAGATCCAAAAGT
This sequence comes from Cytobacillus sp. S13-E01, assembly GCF_029193815.1. GTDB lineage: Bacteria > Bacillota > Bacilli > Bacillales > Bacillaceae_L > Bacillus_BV. Next base: position 1,272 of record NZ_JARFVC010000037.1, on the reverse strand, counting down.
ATTAACCAAAAGGTCTTCACTAACATCAGAAGAATATGCTGATGTAAAAAGACATCCTCTATATAGTTACAAAATGCTTGAAAAAATTCCAGTTCTAAAAGAAAGCGTAAAACTAGCAGTATTTCAACATCATGAAAGAGTGGATGGAAGTGGATATGTGCTAGGTGTGACTGGCGAAAAGTTACACCCCTTTGGTAAAATTGTAGCAGTGGCGGATATCTTTCATGCAATGACATCAGATAGACCTTATAGCAGAAAACAACCTCTCTTTATAGTATTAGAGCAAGTTATCCAAGATAGTTTCGGAAAATTTGATCTCCAAGTTGTCCAAGCCCTAACCAGCATGGTTGCAAATATGTCAATTGGAACGAAGGTTAAATTGTCATCTGGATTAATAGGGGAAATAGTTTTTATCGAAACTAAGTCACCGACAAGGCCAATGATTAAGTTAGATGATAATAATGAGTTTGTTAAGTTAGATAAAAATAGAGACTTACATATTGAGGAAATATTATAGAAAGTACGGACGGGGACTTTAAGTCTCCAACTTTTATATTAAAATAGCTTATTAAGGTTTTCAGAAAGAGAAATTTTTTTATGAATAATGTATTGATTTTTACACACAACCTTGTTATACTTCTATAAGTCGACAAAATGACTTACTTAGTTTAAAAAGATAACTAAAAAGAAGTTGACTCAACATGAATATTTATGTTATATTAATAAAGTCGCCTAAATGCGATGATTGATCTTTGAAAACTGAACACAACACAAGCGTCAATGTTTGTTTTAAAAAAGTAAGTAATGAACATCGAAGATCGTCACGTCCTGTGACAACATCGATGTCAGCACTTCCATGTGCTAGCAATCAACTCTATTGGAGAGTTTGATCCTGGCTCAGGACGAACGCTGGCGGCGTGCCTAATACATGCAAGTCGAGCGGTTCTTAGGAAGCTTGCTTCCTAAAAATAGCGGCGGACGGGTGAGTAACACGTGGGCAACCTACCTATAAGACTGGGATAACTTCGGGAAACCGGAGCTAATACCGGATAATATAAGAGATTACATGGTCTTTTATTGAAAGATGGCTTCTTGCTATCACTTATAGATGGGCCCGCGGCGCATTAGCTAGTTGGTGAGGTAACGGCTCACCAAGGCGACGATGCGTAGCCGACCTGAGAGGGTGATCGGCCACACTGGGACTGAGACACGGCCCAGACTCCTACGGGAGGCAGCAGTAGGGAATCTTCCGCAATGGACGAAAGTCTGACG
>NZ_JARFVC010000036.1 GCF_029193815.1 Cytobacillus sp. S13-E01 | reverse complement strand
ATGGATATATCCGCAAAATACCAGTTTGTACACTCAAATTATTGAACCGCCGTATACGGGTCCGTACGTACGGTGGTGTGAGAGGGTCGAACGAATCAATCTTCTGATTCGTTCACTCTACTCGATTTATATAGGGATTTATAATACCTCTTATAGTAAAATAAAACCACTAATGACAAGATAAATTTAAAGGACAATGCTTATTGGACACTCAAAATTAAATGTCAATTGGGATGTCAATTCTTACACATTTCCATATACATCAGAAGTCATCTCCTAAATTAGTAACCAGTGATAGTTAAAATAAGAGGAGATTTTCCGGTTAAACTACGTAATAAGGCTTGGTTCGGGGTATATAAGCGGAGGTTTTCCGCTTAAGCAATGCAAAATGATCGCATTTTGACGTTTTTTGTGTAAATAGTCGGAATTCTTCCGTCTATTTAAGCTATTTTAAGTGCTATTTCGAAATTAAGAGAAATTTCTCCGCTTATTTATTAAACCATGCTGATTCCCTCATCTCTTGGTCCTTGAGGCTCGTCTTATGCTTGACTTGCACAGGATGTGCTGATGTCGATGTTCGCCACAGGACGTGGTGGGTTTTAATCGACGCGCCGATAAGCGGGCGCCCTGCGCTTTTTTTTAAAGATAAGAAAGTATAAAAGTTTGTACCTAGTTTTAGTGTCTAGCTCCGGGCGCCATCGGCTCGAGGTCATAAGCCAATCCGTCTGGAAGGTCAAAGAACAACCTTCCAGACGGCTCGTCTTATGCTTGTCGCCGATAAGCGGGCGCCCTGCGCTTTTCTTATTGTCATTTATAGGATTTGCACCTCAAAACGGAACCCATTAGATTACATGAACCCGGCGCTTTTTTTAAATATAATACATTAATGTAAATAGGAAAAAGCGGGAAAACAACAACTAAATACACGGTATCTTAACGGTACCATTCAACCAAATTAGCGAAGACAAAAAACTAAACTAAAAAAACCCTTGCAATTCATACTTCAGTAAGTTAAATTGGTAAATAGGAATTCAGAAAATTAAATAAACATATAAATTCTTATCAAGAGAAGCAGAGGGACTGGCCCAATGAAGCTTCAGCAACCATCCACGAGGAAAGGTCTGATACACCCTAAGTGTATCTTCTAGACCGGAACCAAATTTGTTTATAAATGCTTAGGAAATTCATTTCCCAAGCATTTATAAACAAATTCGATTCCTTTCAGCGACAGCTGAAATGCGCAGGCACTGTGCAGTTCTAGAAGATACTTACTAACCTACAAAAGACCTTTACGAGTCCACCCAGCGATGAAATGATTGGCCCCGCCAATCATTTCATCGCGACCATCCCATACAAGGGATGCAAACTCAAAACCTCAAACCGACCAGGTGCTAAATCCAGCGAATTGTCAAAACCAATTCGAAAGATAAGGAGAAGCCTGTGTAAATACAAAAGCCTTCTTCTTATAGAAGGCTTTTTTTGTATTTTTAACCGGATTACAAAGTATAAATTTCACCTAGTTTTAGTGTCTAGCTCCAGGCGCCATCGGACCTGAGATCATAAGCCTGTCTAGCTCCAGCGCCTAGAAACGAGGGGAAACTTCAACTCCTCCTACAGAAGCAAAGAACGCTTCTTTCGGCGGAGTCTCCAGTTTTCTCGTTTCTGACCAAGGCGCTTACGCATTTCGGGCAATCCGTCCGGAAGGTTAAAGAACAACCTTCTTAAAGGAACCGTCTTATGCTTGACTTGCACAGGATGTGCTGATGTCGATGTTCGCCACAGGACGTGGCGAGTTTTAATCGACGCGGGCGCGCCTTTCGTTTTACTTGCCTAGGAAGTTGATATTTGCCTGCCCGAATATTGCAGGAATTGGCTCGATTTACCTAATACACTATAAGGGGATGGAACAAATGACAAATAATAACATCGAAACAACACTAGCTCAAATCGGAAATAGAAGTGAAAACACAACTGGAACAGTAAATCCACCGGTCTATTTCTCAACAGCGTATCGACATGCGGGAATAGGAGAGTCAACTGGCTTTGATTATGTACGAACAGGTAACCCAACCCGACAAATCTTAGAATCTGCTATTGCGACATTAGAAAACGGAGATAGAGGCTTTGCGTTTAGTTCAGGAATGGCGGCAATTCAAACGGTATTATCCCTATTTAAAAGTGGAGATGAATTACTTGTATCCGCCGATCTATATGGTGGTACCTACCGCTTATTTGAAGGTTCAAGAAAATATGGTTTGTCATTTACCTATAGTTCTTTTCATAATATAGATGAAGTTGAAAGTAGTATAACCGACCAAACAAAAGCAATTTTTATAGAAACACCAACCAATCCCTTAATGCAAGAGATTGACATCAAAGCTATTGCGAATCTGGCAAAAAAACACTCTCTCCTTTGTATAGTTGACAATACATTTTATACTCCGGTACTTCAAAAACCTATTGACCTTGGTGCGGATCTTGTAATACATAGTGCAACAAAATATTTAGGAGGTCACAATGATGTATTAGCAGGTTTAATTGTTGCAAGAGGGGAAGAGTTATGTGAGGAACTTGGTAAACAACATAATGCGATAGGTGGGGTTTTATCACCATTTGATTCATGGCTGTTAATCCGTGGGATGAAAACACTGGCGTTAAGAATGAGGCAACATGAACAAAATGCGAAACGAATAAATGAATACCTACAAACAGCACCAGAAGTTACTGATGTGTTATACCCTGGAAGAGGGGGCATGCTTTCATTTAGAGTGGAAAATGAGGCGTGGGTTAATCCCTTCCTTAAAAGTCTAAAACTTATTACATTTGCTGAAAGCTTAGGTGGTGTGGAGAGTTTTATTACTTATCCAGCCACACAAACCCATATGGATATACCCGAGGAGATTCGTATAAAGAATGGAGTTTGCAATAGATTACTTCGGTTTTCAGTGGGAATTGAACATGAAGAAGATATTATAAGTGATTTACATCAAGCTTTTACTAATATGAAAGTGGGGGAATACAAATGAGTAAAAAAGAATATTCATTTCAGACAAATTTACTCCACAATAATTCAAAAGTAGATAAATATACAGGAGCCGTAAGTGTATCAATTCAACACGCTTCAACCTTTCATCAATCTGATTTCGATAGCTTTGGAAAATATGATTATAGTAGATCGGGAAATCCGACTAGGGAAGCGTTAGAAGAAATGATAGCAGAATTAGAGGGAGGGGCACGTGGTCTAGCCTTTTCATCAGGGATGGCTGCGATTTCGACCGCATTTTTGCTATTATCAAAGGGTGATCATGTCCTTATTACAGAGGATGTGTATGGTGGCACCTATCGCATGATTACCCAAGTTCTTAGTCGTTTTGGTGTAGAATACACATTTGTGGATATGACGGACCTCAATCAAGTAGCTTCACAAATAAAAAATAATACAAAAGTATTATATATAGAAACACCTTCCAATCCTCTTCTAAAGGTGACAGATATTAGAGGTATTGTGAAGTTAGCAAAGGCAAATGGATGTTTAACTTTCCTTGATAATACTTTCTTAACGCCAGCACTGCAAAGACCACTTGACTTAGGTGTGGATATTGTTCTTCATAGTGCGACGAAATTTTTATCAGGACATAGTGATGTGGTAGCAGGTTTGGCAGTAGTTAAGGACGCGGAATTAGGTCAGAAACTATACACATTACAAAATTCATTTGGGGCTATTCTAGGCGTACAGGACGCTTGGTTAGTCCTCCGAGGGTTAAAAACCTTGCATGTTCGGATTCAACAATCTTCTCAATCGGCGGAAAAACTGGCGAACTACTTAGCTAACCATCCTAAGGTTGAAGAAACCTACTATCCAGGATTAACACAACATAACGGGTATTCAATCCAACGTCATCAAACAGAAGGACCTGGTGCTGTTTTATCATTCCGATTAAGAGATGAGAAAGCCGTTAGAAATTTTGTTAACAGTGTTAAGATCCCAGTGTTTGCAGTTAGCTTAGGAGCAGTTGAATCGATTTTATCTTATCCAGCAAAAATGTCACATGCAGCAATGCCTTTAGAAGAACGGTTAAAAAGAGGTATTACTGATGGTTTGTTGCGACTATCTGTAGGCTTAGAAAATCCTGCTGATTTAATTGCTGATTTTGAGCAAGCTTTTGATATAGTAGAGAAAATTAGTCCAGATAATTTTCAAGCTGAACCGATAATCAATAAACTATAATAGAGTCGATCCGTATAAATTGTGAAGAATCAGTAGGACGTTAGAATATTATAATAACTTAAAATTATATTTATTGACAACTATCATAATACTTATGTACCATTAAGCTAGTATTAATTAAAATAAGGGGGAAAAGAAATGAGAAAAAGTAGATTATTTATCTCGTTTATAATGTTGTTAGGACTAACTATGATTCTTGCTGCATGTGGTGGAAAAGCCCAGCTAGCGCTTGTTACTGGTGGAACTGGTGGTACATACTATCCGCTAGGTGGTGAACTTGCAAACATAATCAATGATAACACAGACGCTGAAGTTACAAGTCAATCTTCAAACGCATCAGCTGACAACATGAAGGATATTCAAAAGGGTGAAGCTGACATAGCCTTTACTCAAACTGATATTGCAGCATATGCAGTTGAAGGAAAATTAATGTTTGAAGGTGCAGCAATCGAAAATGCACTAGCAATTGGAACTCTTTATCCTGAAACAATTCAAATCGTTACTTTAAAAGACAGTGGTATTACTTCTGTTGAAGACTTAAGAGGAAAAACAGTATCTGTAGGTGCTCCTGGTAGTGGGACATACGCAAATGCAGAGCAAATCTTAGAAATTCATGGTTTGACAATGGAGGATTTAGATGCTCAAAACTTAGCATTTGATGAGTCAACAGATGGTCTTCAAGATGGTAACATTGACGCAGCGTTTATTACAGCTGGTGCACCAACTGGAGCTGTTGAAGGACTTGCTGCATTAAAGGATGTTTCAATCGTTCCTTTAGCTCAAGATAAAATTGATGAACTAATTGCAAAATATCCATATTATGCACAGGACGTTGTACCAGCTGGAACTTATAAATTAGACGCTGAAGTAGCAACTGTTGCAGTTTCTGCAATGCTTGTTGCAAGCTCTGAATTAGATGAAGATTTAGTTTACAATATGACTAAAGCAATTTTTGAAAATGCTGATAAAATTTCCCATGCAAAAGGTGCTTTAGTAACAGCGGAATCTGCTGTTAAAGGTGTTGGAATTGAATTCCACCCAGGAGCAGCAAAATACTTTAAAGAAGAAGGCCTTATTGATTAATTAGTTATGAGGACCATGTTAATACAAGATAGGCCGATGTAATCGGTCTATCTTTTGTTAGGTAGGGTATAATATGAACGTAAAAAAGTATTTTAAAATAGCCATTCCAAGTGCAATTATTATTATGATTTTATTTATACCGTATAAACAAGTCCTTTCTTTTAGCTTCCAAAATACAAATAATGTACTAACGTATATACCTGTAGATATGAGGGGCAAAACATTTCAAATAAAGTTTACCCACACCATTCACCTTTCTGATGTAGTTGAAACCTATTCAATTGATTCAGAAAATACAATCCATCAAACGGAATTTATGTATGAAGATTTCAATGTAGGAATGCCTTCAAATGCAACTGGAGATGAAAAGTTTGTTGAGGAGGACGGAAAATATTATATTAAAAATATGAATAGAACCTTTCCTTTTATAGATATTAAGATAGCACAAACAATTCCGAAGCATCTTGTTATTTATAACGGAAAAGAATATTCGCTCTTAACGAATATCGAACCAGGCACATGGACAAGGGTTCAAAGTAAGAAAATAAGTTTATGGCAATTGATGAAAGGAGTGAATATGCTTGAGTAAAAACGATGAAAAGTTAGAAGCGTTAACAGCAGAAGAACAACAAGAGCTATTGGAAAAGTATGATCCAGAGGCAGCCACGAGGAAGCTAACAGGACTATTACGATGGGTTGTATTTATTGGTTTGCTCTCATTTTCTTTATTCCAGCTATATACAGCAGTTTTTGGGGTGTTTACTGCACAAGTACAACGATCAATTCACTTAGGTTTTGCATTAGCATTAATTTTTTTACTTTTCCCAGCTAAAAAAGGTACTATGAAAGAGGGTAAACTCCAAATCGAATGGTATGATGCGATATTATCCTTATTAGCTATCGGAGTCGGATTATACTGGCCCCTTTTTATTAATGACTTAGTACTTCGTGTAAGCGATTTAACAGCGTTAGATATGTTTATCGGTTTAAGTGCCATTGTTTTAGTCCTTGAAGCAACGCGGCGTGCAGTTGGTTTACCAATTACGATTATAGCGATGGTTTTCATGGGCTACTCTTTACTGGGCCCTTATATGCCAGGCTTTTTAAGTCATAGAGGATTAAGTATTGAAAAACTTATTCAAACGATGTTTTATACAACTGAGGGGATATTAGGAACCCCATTAGCAGTCTCGTCAACCTTTATTTTCCTATTTCTATTATTTGGAGCATTTTTAGTGAAAACAGGTGTAGGTCAATATTTTAACGATCTTGCTGTATCTATTGCAGGTAGAAGAATCGGGGGACCAGCAAAAGTAGCAATATTCTCAAGTGCTCTTCAAGGGACTATTAGTGGTAGTTCAGTTGCAAACGTGGTTACATCAGGTTCATTTACCATTCCAATGATGAAAAAGCTTGGTTACCGTAAAGAATTTGCTGGTGCAGTTGAGGCTGCAGCTTCAACCGGTGGTCAGTTAATGCCTCCAATTATGGGAGCAGCTGCATTCCTAATGGTTGAATTTATTGGTAATGGTATTACATATTGGGAAATTGCAAAGGCAGCCGCCATTCCAGCTGTTTTATATTTTACCGGAATTTGGATTATGACTCATTTTGAAGCGAAGCGTATAGGTTTGCGTGGACTTTCTAAAGAAGAAATGCCAAACCGTATCGAAGTATTAAAGAAAATTTATTTACTTATCCCAATTTTAGCAGTAGTCGTTTTACTAATGTCAGGTATGAGTGTAACAAGAGCTGCACTTTGGGCAATTGTTGTCACTGTCGTAGTAAGTGCGATAAGAAAAGAAACTCGAATCGGATTGGCCGGGATTATAGCTGCACTAGTCGATGGTGCTAGAACAGCTTTAGCAGTAGCAGCTGCAACTGCAGCCGCAGGGATGATTGTTGGTGTAGTCACAAAAACAGGATTAGGTCTAAAGCTTGCAAATGGTTTATTAGATCTTTCAGGTGGATATATCTTGCCGACACTATTCTTTACGATGATTGCTGCATTAGTGCTTGGTATGGGTTCCCCAACAACGGCTAACTATGTAATTACGTCAACAATTGCAGCACCAGCGATTATTTTATTAGGTTTCCCTGATCTCTCTGCACATTTATTCGTATTTTACTTTGGTATTGTAGCAGACGTTACACCGCCAGTTGCATTAGCGGCATTTGCTGCAGCAGGCGTATCTGGTGGAGAACCGATACGAACAGGGGTACAATCAGCGAGACTTGCGATTGCAGCATTCATCATACCGTATATATTTGTATTATCACCAGAGCTGTTAATGATTGATACGACCATACCGCAAACTCTATGGGTTGTTACCACTTCAGTAATGGGGATGATTGCAATAGGTGCAGGTTTGATTGGATACTGGATGAGAAGCACCCACTGGATAGAACGTATTCTTGCAGTAGCTGCTGGTTTACTATTGATTTATCCTGAAGGGTATAGTGACACAATAGGTTTAATTATGTTTATTGGACTGTTGGTGCTTCAGTATGTGATAAAAAGAGATGATGCACAGAAGCCCGTACCGGCAAACACATAAAAAGTACACGAAAAATGATAGGGATTTAAATTCCCTGTCATTTTTTTGTTTTCTATAAATGAAATACAATTGTAAAAAATATAATATCGAACATATGTTTTATTTGTGGTATTATTAATGTATAAAACTGAAATATAATGTGGTAAGCTAATGGTAAAGAACTATGTGTTAGAAAGGCCTCGAGAATATGATGCGGTCGATTATGACGGTCTTTGGAAAAAGCTGATTTATGAGTTGTTTGAGGAGTTTGTCCTGTTTTTTGCTCCTGATTTGTTTGAAGGGATTGATTTTTTAAAGGAACCAGAGTTTTTGCAGCAGGAGCTTTTTCAGGAGATTATTCAAGAAAAGAAAGGTAAACAAATTGCCGATCAATTCGTGAAAGTTTTTCTTAAGAGTGGCGAGGAAAAGTGGATGTTGATTCACATTGAAGTGCAAGGAGACCCTGATCCGAATTTTTCAAAAAGAATGTTTCGTTATTACTATCGTATATTTGACATCTACGATAGAGATATTGTGGCCATCGCACTTTTTACGGATGCCTCCAATCAGTTTAGACCGAGCGTATATCAACGCTCATCTTATGGAACAGCGTTAACTTATGAATATAATATTTACAAATTTAATGATCAAGATGAAGCAGGGCTTACCAATTCAAATAATCCGTTTGCTATTGCTGTGCTAGCTGGAAGATATGCAAATGAGGCAAAGAAGGATGCCGAGAAACGCTATCGCTTCAAAAGCAAACTTATTCGTCTACTATTACAAAAAAACGATTATCCCAAAGAAGAACGCCACATATATTTGTCAGCATTAATATACTTCATTGATTACTTATTACAAATTCCAATCGAGTTAACACAAAAGCTACGAAATGAAATTATTATTTCAGAGGAGGAAATGGAAATGATGTATCTAGATCGAAAAAATCCACCACCCACCTGGGGTGAAGTAAAAAAATTGGAAAGAGAAGAAGGAAGAGAGGAAGGACAAAGACTTGTTGCGCTTGAACTATTGAAAGACGGTATGCCGGTTGAACTAGTGTCAAAATATGTAAAGCTTCCAATTGAAGAATTGGAAAAGTTGGTGGAATAACACAACTACACCATAGCTTTAAAGATGTAAATTGTAAAAAATTTGCACGAAAAATGACAGAGAGGTAAATTCTCTGTCATTTTTATTGTTTAGGAATTTATAAAATTGTAAGGTTGTGTATAACTTCGTGTCTTTGTCTATCTACTTCTAGCTCCAGGCGACATCGGACCTGAGGTCATAAGCCATTTCCTTTAAGAAGGAAAAATCACCTTCTTGAATAAACCGTCTTATGCATGACTTGCACAGGATGTGCTGATGTTGATGTTCGCCACGGGACGTGGCGGGTTTTAATCGACGCACCGAAAGGCGGGCGCCCTGCGCTTTTCTTATGTTTATTTAAGCTTTTTTATCTTGTTTTTCTCAGATTCTATTCAAGCAATTGTCGAATAATATTTACTGCAGTTCTTGCCATAGCAAGTAATCGATCAATACTTTTAGAAGATTTTTCGAGAAACATTCCCTTTGACAATTCAAATAAGAGAGGCTATAATTCTATTATACAAGCAATGTATTTTCAATTTTCATATAGACTTGTTAGCTCAGTGGGAGAGCACTTCCTTGACAGGGAAGGGGTCGTGGGTTCAAGTCCCTCACAGGTCATCAGAAAATAAGAGCCGGAAACCTTAATTTAATAGGGATTCTGGTTTTTTTATTGTATAAAGGCATATGTACAATGTAGTTAATTAAAATGCATTTGCTAACATTCTAAACATGATTTAGTGCATTGTGAAAAATATCTGCCACATCATTATCTTTATTCGGTATTAAGTGAGCGTAAAATTCAAGGGTTACCTTTGGAGTTGAATGTCCTAACCTTGAAGAAACTTTTACTATATCTACACCCTCTGATAGAAGAATAGAAGCGTGAGTGTGTCGGTTATGGAGAGCTCAACATAATGTCTTAAATCATGAAATCTAATAGCCGATACCCCAGCGTTTTTTATAGCCCTTTTCATAACTCTCATCAAATTTTTTGGATCCTGGAAGGTTCCTGTTTAAGTACAAACGACTAAGTTACTGTCTTGGTAAAGAAGACCAAATCGTTTCTTAACTGTTTCTTGAGCAGCATTGAGTTTCTTTAATTCGTTAACGATAGTATCAGAAATAGGAATTTGTCTCATAGAATTTTTTGTTTTTACACTTGTTAATTGATATCCTGATTTAGGAATATGTGACAGAGTTCTCTCAACTCTGATTGTCCTATTAGAAAAATTTATATCAGACCACTTTAACCCAAGAATTTCTCCTTTCCTCCTTTCCTCATTCCCGTATATATTGCTAAAAGAAAAGCAATATATAGCCTTTCTTCTGAACAGCTCTTAAGAAATAACCTTATTTCTTCAAATGACCAAATCAATATTTCTTTATTAGTGTCACTAGGTGGATCGGTATTTTGAACCGGATTAAATTTAATTTTGTTCCATTTTACTGCTTGGTTTAGTGCAAGGTTAAGGATTTGGTGAATTTTTCTAACTGTACTTTTGCTGTAGCCTTCCTCTAATTTAACATTATAAAAGTTATCAATATGTTTGGTTGTAATGTGTAACAGAGGAACAGAAGAAAATGTATTTTCTTTGATTAAATGTTTTTCAATTAAGTATTTTCTACTTGAAAAGGTAGTTTCTTTAACTCTCCGTTTATAATGGTTCTCCATCCAATTCACAATGAAATATGAAAATATCTCACGACTTGGTTCGATAAAAGAGTCTTCATTTATTTCTGATAAAATTTTACTTAATGCTGATTGGGCATCCTTTTTCTTATGAAAACCACCTTTTGTCTTTTGTTTTCTTTTACCTGTAACCTGGTCTCTACCAGTATCAACGATATATGTATAGGTTTTTCCTCTTTTTACAATTGATCCTCTCATAAAGGCCTCCTTAATGAAAATTATTATTAACTTTTATTCCCATGATGTAAGAGGCTTATATCCTTTTTTAAAAAAATAGGAAGGTCTGCAAACGGGTTGTGATTCTTTCATACGAACGGGTACTGATCAAAGCAGGGTTAGTGCCCCTTCTTGTTGAAGGTCAGTTATATGTAGTATCTGTTCAAAAACATTGATATGGTGCACCCCTTATCATTATTTACATGTAACCATAGATAAGCCGTTTAAGGACTTGGCTTGGAGCCTCTGTGGGCATGATTGGTCTTGAAAGGCTGAAGCAAGTGTTTCAGTGGCGGATCAGTCTATCATACCCACCCCTCCAAGTAAAGTCCTATCGTTGTTTAAGTTGGAAACTATAATTAATAACTATATATAACTAGTAAACAAAGATAGGAAATAGGCTGTATTTGTAGCTTTATTAACGTTAATTACGGTCCAAAACCATACTAAATATAAGGGTCAGGATAGTTGTGCGAATTGTTCTTAGTTTAAATTGAGGATGGCAACATCACTCTGGTAAAGGCTAGGCAGATCCTATTTTGAACCTGAACTCTAGGGAATGACGGTACTATTACACTACGTTCTCATGAAGGAAAGAGAATAATGGAGTTGCTATCTTTGCTCAGTTGACTTTTAAACCATAAAACAAAGCACTCGCAGGAATCAGATATAATCTTTCTCACATCTAACTATTTTTTGACCACATTTATCCTAAATTATTAATTAGTTTTTGGAGGTTGATATTTTGAAGATAGAATTTAAAGACAATGATGGTGGAGATACTATTCACTGGAACTCCGGAAGAAATTTTAATGATATTTATCGGAAAATAATAAATCATTTTGAGGCTCTCATTCATATGAGGGCTTTATTATTTAAGAGAGAAGAGAATAATTATTCGAAAATTCTATTTTTAACTTCCTATATAAGTTAAGTATGGAACGATGGATGAAGGTTATGATTACACACCTATTTATCAACAACTTCTTCAAATGGATGCACATTTAATTATTGCCTATAACAAACGCAGAGAAGGAGAAATTGAAGGATTTGATTAACAGTTTGCTCCTACAAGTATAAAAGGGTAAGAATTATCCAGCTTTTAAGTGAAACACCTTATATGAATAGAAAGGGAGGTAACTCCCTATTATCGGAAATCGAACTTAGTGTGAAATCTCTATTGATATCCTTTGACGGGGGATTGTGCTGAAAAGGAATGCTCCCACTTGATTACTTTAATTTAGGGAATATTGACCCCAAAAAAACGTTTTTTGTCTAAAAAGTTAGAATTTTCAAAATATATAACAGATAATAAATGCATGTAATTTAATTCAAAAAGGAGGCTAAGTTTTTGTTTTGTACAAAGAAATAAAATTTATACTTTTAGGAGGGAATACTTAATTTGAAGAAGTTAAAAAAGTGGATTTCAATATTGGTCATTTCTCTTTTGTTTGTTCAATATTTACCTACAGCTACATTAGCAAATAGCTCTGAGTCATCTGTAGAATCACTCGTAGAATACGAGGAACCACAACTAACTGAGGAAATAAAAAAAGAAGCGAATATATTTTGCTCCTAAATAGGGATGCCATTTTTCTTATTGAATAAACGGGGTAATTAGTGGAAGAGGAAGCGATGAAATATATTGTAGTTAAGTGGACGAAGGTAAAATAAAATGATAGAGAAAAAAAGTGGAATGATTAACGAGATAGTATACAATAACACTGTTTACTATAACGGAAAATATAGATATTACCCAACGATTACAGATTTAAAGAGTATGTTAGATGAGATAATTAGTTCTAAATCAACTACCGATTATTTAAGAATTACTCCATTTTATATAAATGAATTATTGGATATGCAAATTGAGTTTGAAGAATGGTATGTCAACACTTAAATTATCAAAGTATAGTTGAGCAACCAAAAGTACCCAAAGAATCTTTTCCGCATTTTAGGGATTTTTGTTCAAAATATAAAGATCAAATCATATCTATTTTAAAAGAAAAAATGGTACAGACAAATGAGATTAGACGTTGTGGATACCTCTATCCAAGTTTCTCCTATGTTTATAACAAAGTAAAAAAGCCGTTAGCGTTGATAGAAATAGGAACCAGTGCAGGATTTCAACTTTTATGGGATAAATACTCTTATTCGTATTATTCGGATGAAGTATATGGGAAAATGGAGTCAAATGTTTACATTAAATCAGAAATTAAAGGAGAAAACTTACCAACGTTTTCTAAAAAAATCCCCCCCGTTTTTAACAGATATGGGTTAGATTTGCACATCAATGATCTATCCAACATCGAAGACTCCTTGTGGTTAAATTCTTTAATCTGGCCAGAACATAAAGAGAGAAGGGCATTATTCGAACAGGCTTTTGGGTGTGTTATGAATAATAAAGATGAACTCAATTTAATTGAAGGGGATGGTCTAGAATTACTCCCCCGTATTATCGAGCAAATTCCAACCGATTCGATTATATGTATATTCCATACTCATGTTGCTAATCAAATTTCAGAAGATGAAAAACATAAATTATTAGATAATGTTAAGAATATTGCGATTAAAAGGGATGTCTTTCATATCTATAACAATATTTGGGATAGAGACCTTCACCTTGACTACTTTATTAACAGTATTGAGCATAATGAAATATTAGCTGAAACTGATGGACTTGGAAGATGGTTTAGATGGATGCTTTAAATTGAAAATTCACATGAACGTGACTACAAAGACCTTCAATGGAAGGCTGTAGAGCCTATCCCCAATTACATTAAAGTTAGGGGACGACACCAAGTAAGGAGTAGAAACAATGCAAATTAGAGAATTGAATGTTAATGAGGAACCTCCTATTGGTTTATTGATACTGGCTGATCCTTCCCCTAAACTGATAAAATTTTGTGCTTAGTTTTAGTGTCTAGCTCCGGGCGCCATCGGACCTGAGGTCATAAGCCAATCCCTTTCCGAAGGCAAAAAACGCCTTCAGTCAGGGCTTGTCTTATGCTTGTCGCCGATAGGCGGGCGCGCCTTGCGCTTTTCTTGTTTAATTAAACTAATTCAGGTGTTGATTTTATTGTGTTTATTTTTACATTTTTATCCTCAAGGCCACGGATCCAATATTTCACAAGTTGTGTTCCTTGGATTAATTCGATATTTAAATCTTCTGCATATGATCTTGCAAGATTTGTAAAATCTCCAGTTGTGACAATGTAACCACCTTTTGCTTTTTTTTTAAGGATTTGGGAATGAAGAATAGCTATTGATTCAAAGCCAAGGTCTTTTTCTAAGCATTTTACTTGTCCTAGAAATAAACCATCTTCTCGTTCATGTTCAATGTTAACTCCGTAGTCAGATGGGGGGCTTAAATATACAATCCCTCCATAGTACCCTTCCAAAACATTCCCAACAAAGTTCTCAAATTCGGTGGAACTTTGTTTTATAAAAAGAGATGATAAATTTTGACTTGAAATGTCACTTGATTCTTTTCTAAACCGATAAAACAATCCCATCGCTAATGTTTTTTTAATTTCACTACTAGTTGAAATAGAGTCTGTGATCATTGATCGCAGCTGATCATTTTCCTTTTTACGTCTTATCACATCGAATGCCGCTAGAACTAAAAGAATTGCACTAACAATTGAAATAAATGTATCCATGTGGTCACTCCTTTACATCTTTAGTTTAGACGAAAGGAACTCATATAAACCTAAAAGTGAAAAGTGGCACTCTGAACTAAGTACCACCATGACAAAAGTTGTTATTGAATTGCTTTAAAGACGTTAATTACACCATTTCCGTAATAGAAGGAATCTCCAAGAGAGGTAGCGGTAGTATTTAGGCGTTCACGCACTTCAACATTTGTCAGTGTTGGGTGCTTAGCTAATATAAGTGCAGCTGCACCGGCAACATGTGGTGAAGCCATTGAAGTTCCGTTGTATGAATCATAGCTATTTCCTGGAACTGTACTAAGGATGTTAACACCTGGAGCCATTACTTCAATCTCACTTCCTACACTTGAGAAAGAGGCTCTAGTATTAGTAGAGTCAACCGCTCCAACAGCTATAACAGATGCGTATTTTGCAGGGTAGCCGATTGTATTACGCTTACCCTTTGAACCGCTGTTTCCAGCAGCGGCTACAACCACAATTCCACTGTTATATGCGTTATCAACTGCTTGTTGTAGGGCTGTTGAACCTTGACTACCACCTAAGCTCATATTAATAATATCCATATCATTTTCGATTGCCCACTCAATTCCTTGTGCAATCCCGCTATATGATCCACTACCAGCACTATCTAATACTTTTACTGCATAAAGCTCTGCAGCTGGAGCAACACCAAGCACTCCAAGTGAATTATTTAACCCAGCGACCGTACCAGCAACATGTGTGCCGTGACTATTACCATCTTCTAGGGCATTAGGTTCTCCGGCTATGAAACTAGCACCACCTGCTACATTTAAATCTTCATGACTAGCGTCGATGCCTGTGTCTAAAATAGCTACCTTAACGCCATTGCCTGTAACACCAGTTGACTGTACGGTATCAGCTTCAATATGAGGAATGCCCCAAGGTGTTGTTTGACCAATAGCTTCCATAGTTCCGTCTGCTTCCACAAAAGCAATGTTTGGGTTTTTAAGGAGGGCATTAACTGCTTGATCAGGTAATTTTGCAAGAATAACATTCATGTATTTATATTGAAGTTTTACTTTTCCGCCCGCGCCTTTTACTTCAGCTAACTCATCCTCTGATACTTTGGAGTTAAAACCAATTAAGTAATCTTTTGGAGCATTATCAGATTTAGCACTTACTGGTGATGTCGTACCAATGATCATTGCAAATGCTAGAATAAAGCTAAATAGAATACCTACAATCTTATTACTCTTTTTCATTCCATGACCTCCAACTTTTATTTGGCAACAATCAAATAAGAATGAATGGCTTAGGAGAAGGAAACTAAAAGTAGATTATTGTAATTCAATATGAGTCCCGGGAAGTCCAAATTGAATTATGATTATTGCTGGATTAAATCGTAACATTAATCTGAATGTTTTGTTATTGGGAAAATCACAACAAATAATAGTAACTAACAAAGAGTAACAGAATGAATTTTCCCAATCGTAAAAGTAAGTTTTCCGCAATATACTACTATGTAATAGTACAGTTTTAAAATGTAATCTCGGGATTTGGGATAATTGGTACTCTACATAGGATAAGAGCAGGATTTGAAGTTCAATTTTCCAAATATGTAAAAGCGAGATTATCAGAATATTATAAAGAATCAATACTATACTTAAAAGAGAGGAATGTGTTATGG
Source organism: Cytobacillus sp. S13-E01 (assembly GCF_029193815.1). Taxonomy (GTDB): domain Bacteria; phylum Bacillota; class Bacilli; order Bacillales; family Bacillaceae_L; genus Bacillus_BV. The sequence continues at coordinate 24,780 of NZ_JARFVC010000036.1, read as the reverse complement.
AAATAGGAAATAGACTTCGCTTTTATCGAATACAGCAAAACATGACACAAGAGGAGCTAGCAAGTGGTATCATCTCTATCTCATATCTATCAAAGATCGAGAATAACCAGACCTCTGCAAGTGTAGAGGTTTTAGAAATGCTTTGTAAGAGGCTTGGCATACAATTGATTGAGGAGAGTGAGTATTCTCTTTTAAAAGAATTACATGATTGGTACTTTACTATTGTTAGCCGTAATAAAGAAGAAGCAGATTCCAGGTACGAGAAGTATGTTAATGTTGTTCAAAGCACAAATGATTCAACTGCATACATACATTTTGTTCTATTTGAATTGAGATATTTTTTATTACAAAGAGATCTCGAGAAAGCAGAATTACAGCTTAACAAAATTAATACATTTAAAGATATTTTCGATGATCAAATGAACTACTTCTATAGTAAATTTTTTGGTTTGTATAACTATATGAAAAACAAATTTACTACAGCGAAGGACTATTACAAGCTGGCGGAACGAATCTTAAATAAAAGTATTAACATCGAAAAATGGGAAGAAGCTGATTTATACTACTCCATTGGATTGACTTATAGTCAATTGGGAAAAATGGCTCTAAGCAATAGCTATACACATTTAGCACTAGCGATATATCAGTCTCGCTATGATTTAAAAAGAAGTGCTGAATGTCATGTTTTATTAGGTATTTGTTATTTAAGAACAGAAGAGTATGAGTTGTCTGAAGAAAATTACTTACTAGCAAATAAAGTGGTTGAAAGTATGAATGATTCGAACTTAAGAGGAATCATTTATCATAATCTTGGATATTTGTATTCGATACAAAAGAGGCCGAATGAAGCAGTTAAAAAATATGAGAAGAGCTTGAGTTATAAATTAGAATCAAATATTGAAGGAAAACTTGTTTCTATTCATGGAATTATAACTGAGTATTACTCAATAGAAGAGTATGGTTTTTGTAAGATTTGGCTTTTAGAAGCTAAAAGATTGCAAGAGGAATATGGTTTTAAGGAGTATAACGTCCATTTTGAAATTTATAACTTCCTAATCAATGATCCATCAGAAGAATTTGAGAAATTCATGCAGGATATTGCGTTACCTTATTTTCAGACAAAAGAAAATATGCAGTATTTGATAAAATACTCAGAGATATTAGGTAATTACTTTGAAAAAAAGTTTAAATATAAGCAAGCAAATCGTTATTATAATATAACGATTAAAGCGCTTAGGAAACTAAATTATATATACTAAGGAGAGAGTAGAATGAAAAAATTGTTAGTATTAGTTGTTGGTGTCGTTTTAACTTTAGGGATAAACCTTGCTTCAGATAATTTTGCAGGTGAAGCCGAACATCCGGATCCAACATCATATAGCCCTTATACTATCTAATAAATTAACCAGGCCAGGAGAATGTTTCCTGGTCTGTTTTTTATTTTAAACACGGAGTTAAAAGGCTTACACGCTCGTGTAAGCCTTTGAATAGTTCTATTTCAATTGATAAATACCATGGAAGTTACTATTATCCTCCATTTATTATCTAGGTATATAATTAAATATTTCTTTTGATTCAAAGCTATCGACTAACCGGTTTAACCAGTTGTAATAATCAAGAGCATTATGTAGCTTGTTGATGTCAGATTTAGCAGCATCCTTTATTTCTGTTGTTATGTTTTCTTGTGCGAGCAAGTCCTCTAGTTCTTTAAGTGACTTTTCTATTGCGGAGATATTTATTGAAACCCCAGTGCGCCATTTAATTGTAAAGAAATCAATAAACGTTTGGTGCCAATCCTCTTGAACCATATAAAGATCTTTTCGTACGCCCTTTTTCCATACTTTATCGACCATTTTAAGATCTACTAAGTTTCGTACAGAAGTACTCATGCTCGTTTTACTCATGCCAAGCTCTTCCTTCATGTCATCGAGAGTCATTGGTCCATCTTCAAAGTACATAAGACCATAAAGTCTCCCTACAGAAGGAGTCATCCCATATAAATTCATGTTTTGAGCAACCGCTTCTATCACACGTTCACGCGCTGTTTCAAGCTGATCCTTACCTTCCAACATCCTTCACATCCCATTATATTAACTATTAACTATAGCCTACCCATTTGTCCAATGAAAGTAAAGTTGCGTAATATGAAGGATGAAGGAGGAAATTAGATTAATTGTATGTAAACACTTTGTATAGTTCATACAGTATATTCTGTACGAAGTTTATGGCTGATTTCACCTCTATATCGGCTTTGAGTAAATTGGTAATTACTTCTACAATTATAAGGTCAAGTAAAAAATCATTGGTTTGGACGACTAGCCAATGTAAGATTATTTGTTTTACGAAGGAAAGGTTGACAAGAGGTGAAGGTATGGAAGAAGGCAAAAAAGTAAAGATTAGTGTAAATGATGTCACAAAGGTTTTTGGAAAAAATCCTAAAAAAGCTATAGAACTTTTAAAAAAGGGAAAAACAAAGCAAGAAATTCTACAAAAAACCGGCTCGACAGTTGGTGTAAATCAGGCTAATTTCGAAGTTTACTCAGGTGAAATATTCGTTATAATGGGTCTTTCAGGGAGTGGTAAGTCGACGCTTGTTCGCTTATTAAATCGTCTTATTGAACCAACCAGTGGGAAAATCCTACTTGATGGAGTAGATGTTGTCAAGATGAATAAGGAAGAGCTTCGGAATGTTCGAAGAAAAAAGCTAAGTATGGTATTCCAGCGATTTGCACTATTCCCACATAGGACTGTGCTAGAAAATGCAGGGTACGGACTTGAAATACAGGGGTTTCCTACATCTGAAATTGCAAGTAAAGCACAGGAATCATTAGAGCTTGTAGGGCTAAAAGGATATGAAAATCAATATCCTGACCAACTAAGTGGAGGTATGCAGCAACGTGTTGGTCTTGCAAGAGCTTTAGCAAATGATCCTGATATTTTACTTATGGATGAAGCATTTAGTGCTCTTGATCCACTAATACGAAAAGATATGCAGGATGAATTATTACAATTGCAATCGACGATGGAAAAAACAATTGTCTTTATTACACATGATTTGGATGAAGCACTACGGATTGGTGATCGTATAGCCTTAATGAAGGATGGAAATATTGTCCAAATAGGAACGCCAGAAGAAATTTTAATGAATCCTTCAAATGACTATGTTGAAAGATTCGTAGAAGACGTAGATCTATCTAAAGTATTAACAGCTGCACATGTTATGAAAAGGGCCGAAACAATGTCTATTGAAAAGGGACCGCGAGTTGCATTAAAGCTGATGAAAGATAATGGGCTATCTACGATTTATGCTATTAATAAACAAAATAGATTACTAGGTGCAATAACGGCAGGAGATGCTTCAAATGCGGTTGAACAGAATCTTAGCTTAGAACAAGCACTTACAAAAGATGTTATTACGGTAGCTCCAGAGACATTACTAACTGATTTATTTGATAAAGTTTCAACAGCAACCATACCTGTTGCAGTTGTTGATAAAGAAAATCGCCTAAAAGGCATTGTAATTAGAGGCGCTGTTATCGGTGCGTTAGCTGGAAATAATACATATATTAACGGTTTTGATAAGGATTCTCCTTCTAGTAACAACTTAAGGGAGGTGAAGTAAATGGAAGGTTTTTTACCGAAACTCCCTTTGGCTCGTTGGGTAGATGCCTTGGTTGATTGGCTTACGTATAATTTTGAAGAAATGTTCGACGGAATAGCAAATGGGTTAGAAGCATTTGTAGAGGGGATTGTAACAGGGTTATCCTTTATTCCTTCGATAGTACTTATTGTATTAGTAAGTTTACTAGCTTTAAAGATTTGTAAATGGAGAATTGGGTTATTTAGTTTCTTGGGTTTATTACTAATCGATAACTTAGGCTATTGGGAGCACATGCTTGATACGGTTGCACTTGTGTTAACATCTGTTTTTATAACCGTGTTAATAGGTATTCCTGTCGGTATTTGGGCATCTCAGAAAAAGAGGATTCACCAAGTTATAACACCGATATTAGACTTTATGCAAACAATGCCTGCATTCGTCTATCTCTTACCTGCAATCTTTTTCTTTAATATTGGCGTGGTGCCAGGAGTTGTGGCATCAGTCATTTTTGCAATGCCACCGACCATTCGCTTAACGATTCTTGGAATACATCAAGTTCCTGCTGAGTTAATAGAGGCTACAGAAGCGTTTGGTTCGACTACAAAACAACGTTTGATGAAGGTTCAATTACCACTTGCCATGCCAACAATTATGGCAGGGATAAACCAAAGCATCATGCTTTCTTTATCAATGGTAGTTATTGCATCCATGGTAGGCGCACCAGGTTTAGGTGCAAAAGTATATGAAGCAGTGACGCAAATTAAAACTGGAACTGGTTTTGAAGCTGGTCTAGCAATTGTTGTTATCGCAATTATCCTAGATCGGATTACTCAAAATATAGGAAAAAATAAACAAGGGGGAACTGTATAATGATACGTAAATTAGTAGGAACAACATTAGCATTAGGATTAACGATTGGACTGGCTGCCTGTGGAGGTTCAGAAACTAGTGGAAACGAGGATCAAACTGTTGGTGATCGTGTAGAATATAAGATTGTTGGAATAGATCCAGGTGCAGGGTTAATGAAATCTACAAAAACAGTAATTGAAGAGTATGGTCTTGATGAGTGGGAACTAGTAGAGGGATCGGGTGCGGCAATGGCTGCTGCATTAAAAAAGGCCTATAATAATGAAGAGCCTATTATCGTAACAGGTTGGACACCACACTGGAAGTTCTCTGCGTTTGATTTAAAATATCTAGAAGATCCTAAAGGTGTATATGGTGAAGATGAAGATATTAATACGATTGCACGTGTTGGATTAAAAGAAGATCATCCAACGGCATATGCAATTTTAGATCAATTCAAATGGACTCCAGAAGACATGGCTAATGTTATGGTTGAGATAATGGATGGGGTTGAAGCTGAAGAAGCTGCTGCATCATGGGTAGAAAAAAACGCCGATAAAGTTGCGAGCTGGACTGAAGGTGCGGGAACTGTTGATGGTGACGAGATTATGCTAGCCTATGTCGCTTGGGACAGTGAGATTGCTAGTACTAATATAATTGCCAATGTGTTAGAAAGTGTTGGATATGAGGTTACTCTTCGTCAGGTTGAAGCAGGACCAATGTGGTCTGGTGTTGCAGATGGTAGCGTAGATGCACATGTAGCTGGTTGGTTACCTTCTACACATGCAGATTACTATGAAAAATTTGAAGGGCAATTTGAAGACCTAGGTGCAAACTTAGAAGGAACAAAACTTGGATTAGTTGTTCCAACATATATGGATATTGATTCTATTGAAGATTTAAAAAACGAATAGGTTATACTGCGAGATATAAACAACCGGTGTCAGGCTCGTGCCTGACACCGGTTGTTTTTTTAAAAGATAAGCAAGGATAAAAGTTTGTACCCAGTTTATGTATCTAGCTCGAGGCGCTATCGAACGGTAACCAAAACAGCAATCTGATGCCCGAAATCGCGTAAAAATAAGAAAACGGTAACCAAAACAGCAATCTGATGCCCGAAATCGCGCGAAAATAAGAAAACGGTAACCAAAACAGCAATCTGATGCCCGAAATCGCGCAAAAATAAGAAAACGGTAACCAAAACAGCAATCTGATGCCCGAAATCGCGCAAAAATAAGAAAACGGTAACCAAAACAGCAATCTATCTTAAACGACGCGCCGATATGCGGGCGCGCCTTGCGCTTTTATTTAAGAAAGTTACTTCCATTCCATTAAGAGAGTAGGTAAAATAAGGATAAGACATAAGTATTCATAGCTTGTGAAGCAATGCAAAATGAAATTGGTAGTATTATTCTAGTGTATACAAGTTGAAATTATAGTATACTATCATATTGTGAGTTACAGTTAAGCTACTGCTTTAATTTTGATAAGCGGCGGTAAGGGGAAATTACAATGAGTGAAAACATTATTGGGAAACAACAGCTGTTAACTATATTTAGAAAACGTCCGCTGCCTCTACCTAGTTGGAGTTCTGGGATTATTTTACTTTTATTAATTGCAACTGTTTCGCATTTTTTCGGGAAATTGTATCCGTTATTTGGCGGAGTTATCTTTGCTCTTGTTATCGGCATAATTATACGTAACACGTTTGGATTACACATTATTTTTGAAGATGGTATATCATTCACCGTGCAACGAATGTTAAAAGTTGCAATCATTTTGCTAGGTGCTACACTAAGCTTTGGTCAAATTCTTCAAATCGGTGGACAGTCTTTTCTTACTATACTTGCTGTTGTTTTTGGTGGTATATTCTTTACTATTTTAATAGGAAAACTATTAAAAGTTGATCAGCTCTTATCTATTTTAATTGGTGTGGGTACAAGTATTTGCGGAGCAACTGCAATTACAGCTTTAAAAGGTACAATTAATGCTCGTGAAGCACAAACCGCATATGCTATTTCAACGATATTTTTATTTAACTTAATCGCTACCTTTTTATATCCTGTTATTGGTCACTTCCTTAATTTAAATCCATTACAGTTTGGGATCTGGGCTGGTACAGCAATTCATGACACATCGTCTGTTGTAGCGGTAGGTTATTTATATGGTAATGAAGCGGGAGATATAGCGACAACGGTTAAACTAGTGCGAACACTCTTTTTATTACCGATTATCATTCTAGTTCCATTATTACTAGTAAAAAATGATAATCAAGCTGGTAAAGTATCTTTTAAAAAAGTGTTTCCTTGGTTTATTGTAGGATTTATCCTTATGAGTCTTTTCAACTCGGTGGGATTTATTTCAGAGGATGTACAATCATCATTGGTTAGCATTGCAAAGTATATCATTCTCATGGTAATGGCTGGTGTAGGATTACAAGTGAATCTGAAGAAGATGATGAATATAGGCATCAAGCCATTTGCGATTGGTTTATTTGCATCAGTTCTTGTTTCAATAATTAGTCTTTCTCTAATATTTCTATTGGTGTAAAAATAAAAAAACAGAGTGTTGGGCACTTCCCGATACTCTGTTTTTTGTTGTTTAGGAAATTATAAAATTGTAAGGTTGTGTATAACTTCGTGTCTTTGTCTATCTACGTCCAGCTCCAGCGCCCAACGACTAGTGGACTTCCCTCACCTCCTTACGATAAGTCAACATCGAATCGCTATCGCTCTTTCGTGTTTCCTTTATCTCATGCGGCTCAGTCCAGTCCATACGTCGCTAAACGGGGCGCTTGTGCTTTTCTTAAAAGATAAGAAAGTATAAAAATTTGTACCAAGTTTTAGTGTCTAGCTCCGGGCGCCATCGACTCGAGGTCATAAGCCAATCCGTCCGGAAGGTAAAGAACAACCTTCCAGCAGGCTTGTCTTATGCTTGTCGCCGATAGGTGGGCGCCCTGCGCTTTTCTTATGTAAAAAAATAAGATACTTCGGCAATCCTTATGTTATTTTTCAGTATAACGTCAATACTAAAATGATTACCGATTTTTAGTTTGATATATGAACATTCAATGACAATTTGCCAGTGACTAGTGGGTCAATCAGAGTGATATGAGTTTACAAATGATAGTAATGATTATAAGATAAAAGAGTTGACTGTGTAGTCATAGCACTTATATATGCATATAAAATAGGAGAGGAGACGAGTCATGAAAATAAGTAATTTTTCGATACGACGCCCAGTCTTTACATTGGTAACAATGTTCCTGGTGATTATACTGGGGCTAGTGTCATTAATGAATATACCTTTAAAATTAATACCAGACATTAATCCACCAATTGGTGTAGTAGTTGTGAATTACCCAGGAGCTAGTCCTACAGAGGTAGTAGAAAAGGTGACCAAACCTCTAGAGGCAAGCTTATCTACATTGCCAGGTTTAAAGACAATGACCTCAACCTCGCAGGAAGGTGCCAATTTAACATTACTACAATTTTCGTGGACTACGTCGATTGAGGATGTAGAATCAGAAATTCAAAACAGAATTAATCAAACAATGCTTACAGATGATGCAGAAAAACCTCGCTTTTTAAAGTTTGATCCATCACAATTTCCAATCATCCAGTTATCATTAAGCACAAGTGATGATCTAAAAACATTACAATCGTTAGCAGAAAATTTAACGCAGGAATTGAGCAAGGTTGAAGGTGTTGCAAGTGTAACCCTATCTGGAACAATGATTGATGAAATCAAGATTGAATTAGATCAAACTAAATTACAGCAATATTTAATTAGTCAAAGTGATGTGGTCGATGCAATAAGAGCAAACTCCATCTCGTTACCGGGAGATACAATTGAAACAGATGGGAAACAGCTAACAACTCGTGTCATTAGTACAGTCGATTCTTTAGATGCTTTGAAAAGTCTAATCGTAACCGTTGACCAAACAAACGGTGAAAAAGTTACTGTTGCTGATGTTAGTGAAGTGAAAATTGCACCTCAAAATCAGGATTCGATTACAAGGGCAAACCAAGAACCCTCGGTATTACTGAGCGTGTTGCAGGAATCTGAAGCTAATACCGCACAAGTTTCAACAGCATTCCAAACTGAACTAAGTGATCTCTTAGACGAAGATAAATATCAAGACATACAATCAGATATTTTATTTGACCAAGGTGAATATATACAATTAGCAATTGGCAATATGTCTAACACCCTCATTTTTGGTGGTATTCTTGCCATGGTTGTCTTGTTCGCTTTTCTTAGAAGCTTAAAAAGTCCATTAATTATTGGAATAGCAATTCCCTATTCGGTAATTGTAACGTTTGTTTTAATGTATTTTTCAGGATTCACCTTAAATATTATGACACTAGGTGGTTTAGCCCTTGGAATAGGGATGCTTGTAGATAACGCCATTGTTGTTATAGAAAATATTTACCGTCATCTTTCAATGGGGAAAGATCCAAAGGAAGCTGCCGCTGATGGTACAAAAGAGGTTGGAAGTGCTATTATTGCCTCAACCCTAACAACAGTTGCCGTTTTCTTACCCGTTATTTTTATCACGGGTATTATTGGTCAGTTATTTACAGAGTTCGCACTTACGATTGCATTTAGTTTATTTGCATCGCTAATTGTTGCTTTAACTGTTGTTCCTATGTTAGCAAGTAGATTTCTTACCACTCCTAAAGGAAATGTCGAGAAGCTTCGTAGAGAATCAGGCTTTTTACGCACTATGGAAGGTGCAACAAAGTGGTCGTTACGTAATCGTGCTGCTGTATTAGTAACAACTCTGATTATTTTAGCGGCAAGTCTATATGGGCTAACAACAGTTGGTCAAGAGTTCATACCAAGCAGTGATGAAGGTTTTTTCACAATTTCAGTTGAATTAGAAAATGGCTCTACTCTTTCTGAAACACAGAAGGCTGTTACCGAAATAGAGAACGTATTAGAAAATAAAGAAGATGTTGCTGTTTATGTTAGTCTAATCGGTTCCACCCAAGAGGATTCATTTAGAGGAACTGGACAAACAAATATAGCAGAAATATATGTGAAAATGGTTGATTTAGATAAGCGTGGTAATTCAACTTTCCAATTTGTTGATGATACAAAACGTGAGGTTGAAAAGGCAGCTCAAAAAGGGAATAATACTGCCGAAATCTCGTTTAGCCTACAGTCTTCGGCTGGATCCTCGCCAAATACGCTTTCGTTTAGCGTCAAAGATTCAAATAAACAGCGCTTGGATGAAACTGTAAACAAAATAGAAAAGGCTTTAGGGGAAATAGATGATGTAACTGAAGTAACAACAGACCTAACCGAAACGATAGAAGAAGTTCAAATTACAATTGATCGCGCGGCAACATTTGATGAAGGGCTTGTTCCAATTCAAATTGCGAATACCGTCAATGATGTTACAAGAGGGACAAATGCGATTCAGTTAACTGATAAAGATAACAATATTTATACAGTAAACGTAAGCTATGACCGTGATGTGACAAATAACCTTGATCAGTTAAAAGGCTTACTGCTTAAAAAACCAGATAATACGTATGTTCAACTTGATGAAGTGGCAGATATTACAATCGGAGAAGGACCAATGTCTATTCAACGAATCGATCAATTAAATGCGGTCCAATTTACGGTTAAGTATGCTTCTTCAACTAATTTAGGGGATATTTCTACTGAGGTTGATAAAGAAATCGCTGATTTAGAGCTTCCAGAGGAAACCGAAGTTACATTTGGCGGTGATCGTGAGCTCTTAGAATCTTCACTTGATCAAATGATTCTAGCGTTTGCTTTAGCAATTGTATTTATCTATATTGTTATGGCTGCTCAATTTGAATCCTTTAAATACCCATTTGTTATCATGTTTACAGTACCACTTATGGTAATAGGTGTTGCGATTGCATTAGTTGCAACGCGTACGCCGATCGGATTAACTGCAATAATAGGAATTATAGTCTTAGCCGGTATTGTGGTTAATAATGCAATCGTCATTGTCGATTATATTAATCAAAAGAAAGCAGACGGAGTAAAAACATATGATGCAATTGTCGAATCCGTCAAAGATAGAACAAGACCAATATTAATGACAGCGACTACGACTATTCTCGGTCTATTGCCTCTAGCATTCGGTATTGGAGAAGGATCTGAGATGAACCAACCGATGGGGATTGCTGTAATTGGGGGATTAATTAGTAGTACATTTTTAACATTATTTATCATCCCAATTGTCTACAGTCTATTTGATAAAGACACAAGACGATTAAATAAAACATATGTTACACCAGATGGTCAATTGATTCCGGCCTACCTTTTAGAGGACCGCTACATTGCACCAGAGAACAGACAGGACCAAGATGACGATAATGAAGAGCAATTACCTGCAACACAGCAGAAGCAGAAGCAGTACGAAAAAGAGGATATGGTATTCATGCTTGAACAGCTTTTAAATATCGTAAAGGATGACAAAGAGACAAAGGGCAAAGACGAGGAAAACTCTTAATAAATGAAGATAGCGACCTTAATGTTTTAAGGTCGCTATCTTCATTTCCAGTTCTCTAGCGGGTAGTACTAGTTTTTTTATCGTGGTCCTCTGGTCCTTGTATCTTAGAAGTTCTTTCAATCCATTCAACAAAATCCCTACCGTGAAAATGTTCATTGAACTTTTTCTGGAACGATGAAAGTGTCTCAATGAAATTTGAATCCTCGTTTAAAGTACTTAAATAATCAAGGGTTTTATAATGATATTTTGCTGATTCAGCTCGTATAGCGTCACCTTCATTTGTTAAAATGCAGTATGAAATACGACGGTCATTATCATGTTTTAGTGTTTGGATGTATCCTTTTTTCTTAAGGCGGTTGGCGACTTGTACGACAGTAGAGATATCCCAAAGCCCAACTTCGGCAATTCTTGTCATAGTTACTTCTTTTTCAAAATGAATAATCCACAACATATGTTGCTCTGCAGTAGTCAAACCTAAATCCTTTGCAGACGTTTGCCAGTCATGTTCTAACGCTTTATACATTCCTCGCCAGTGGTTTATTAGAGCGTGCAAAGATACATCATTCATAAAAAATATCACGATCCTTTAGTCCTAGGGTCCTAAGGCCTTTCTTAATACCAAAATGAGATTATCAAAAAAGGGCTTTACTATAAAATCACTAGCGCCTGCACTTAGTGCTTCAATTATAAGCGATTGTTGGCCAAGTGCGGAACACATAATGATAATACTATTAGGGTATTGTTGTTTTATTGTTTTTAGAGCAGTCAGACCATTTATCTTTGGCATTGTAATATCTAAGATGACAAGATCTGGTTGATAGATGTTATATTGCAAGATGGCTTCTTCACCGTTACTTGCTTCAGCAATAACTTCGAAATCATTTGTAGTAATTATGTTTTTTAGCAATGAACGCATGAACTTTGAGTCATCTACTAACAAAACAGTCTTTTTCACTATTTCACCTTCTTTACTTTATATGTAGGTGGTATATTTGTCTAGTATAAAAGTAATACAAAGATGATGTTTTTAGTTCTCGCTTCTATAGTTTAAAGTTTTAGTATAAAACTAGAATATCAATTAAATTGCTTTAAAAAATGTAATACAGGCTCAAACTTTTGTTTTTCTTTTGCTTCAAAGTAAGTTTGAAACGGGCATCCTTTTTCTTTTAATCGTTGTATGGTTTTGTCTAAAGGAAAAGCTTCAATTGAAAGGTTGTCCGCTAATTCGTCCCAATAAAGAGGGGTTGCTGTAAATGCACCATCATTTCCTCTAACCGAATAAGGAGCAACAATGGTTTTGCCTTTTGCATGCTGCAAATAATCGACATACAATTTATTATGGCGATTCTTTTTTAATCGTTCAGTTGTAAAATAGGTAGGTTCTTTTGTTACCAAATAATCGGCAATAAACTCAGTGAATTGCCTTGTTTGGTCATAGCTAAACTGATTTTCAGGTAAAGGGATATAAATTTGTAAGCCTTTATTTCCAGAGGTTTTTATAAATGTGATCAGCTTTAATCCTTCAAATACCTCTTTTAAAATTTTTGCTGCTTTTATAGCAAGATGAAAATGATCCCTTGATGGCGGATCGAGATCCAAGACAATCTCAGAGGGACCATTTGAATGGATTGTTTGAAACGGAATATGAAACTCAAAAGCAAGCTGATTGCCAAGCCAGTAGAGTGTTTCAATGTTGTTACAGACGATATAGTTAATTCCTTCATGCATCTTGGTATCTATAAACTCTGGAGCATATTCGGGACAGTTTTTTTGGTAAAAAGAATCACCATATGTACCATGTGGGTAGCGAATCACTGTTAATAATCGCTCCTTTAAAAATGGTAACATATAGGGTGAAACATCTTGTAAATAGTTTAGATAATCCTTTTTAGTTATGGTCTTATCCTTAAAGAGTGGCTTATCAGGATGACTAATTTTTATGTTTTTTATTAGTGGAGTACTATCCGTCAGTTTTTCTAACGTGCATGAGGTCCACTCAATATCAAATAAAAAATTCATAAAAAAAGGGCTTTTAAGGTGCCCGTTTTCCAAGGAAGTATAGCTAAGTTCAACACATATACCAGGCTTAACATTTACAAATGTTGTAGTTTCAGTTAACGAGTTATTCAAAATGACTTGTAAAAGAACAGCATGTTCTTCCTTTGATAGCCCTTTAGAAAAAGCACCTACTTTTTTTATTTCATTATTGTGTAAAACAGCAACATCAAAAAATTGAGTTAGTTTATTATAGCCGACTATGAAAAAACGACCTAATTTTTCCAATTGAAAATCAATCCTTTTCATTTCATTCAGGTAGGGAATATGTCTTGTATCAAAAAATTCCAACTGGTTTTGGAGAACAAAAAATTGTAACAAAGACAGACTAGATTAATAAGTACGTTCCAAAGGGGGATATAGGGGCTATGTTAGCCCCGACTATTCAAGATCCAAGTTTTTTACGTGTAGTGCGTGTTTTCGTTTTTCCATCGGTAGCAACTGTAGCTTCAGCTTTGGTTCCTGAACGTGCAGAAGGAACTACACCAGGTTTTTCCTTTGGTTTTGTTTTTTCGATACTAGCTTGTAATGCGCTCATGAGATCAACTACATTTGTGCGTGGTGCTTCTTTTGATGTCGTACCTTCATTATTTTCAATTTTAGATTGAATTAACTCCATTAAGGCAGTCCGATAATCATCTTTATATTTCTCAGGATCAAATTCTGTTGTCAACTGATCTATTAGCATGATCGCTGTATCAAGTTCTTTTTCATGAATTTCAATGTTTTCTGGTACCCCAGGAACTTCACCAACATTTCTAACCTCATCTGGGTAATGAATGGTTTCCATAACTAAACTATTTTTATATACTCGCACAATTGCCATATGTTGTTTAGAACGAATTGACATCTCAGCTATCCCGATTTTACCTGATTTTTGTAGAGCTTCCCGTAATAAAGCATACGCTTTACTACCGTTCTCACCAGGCCCCATGAAGTAAGAACGATTGAAATAAATGGGATCAATATCCTTTAGATCAACAAAATCAATGATTTCTACACTTTTGTCTTCATGTTCTTCTTTAAGTTCTTGTAATTCTTCGTCACTTAAAATAACAAATTTCCCTTTGACATATTCATATCCCTTAACAATATCGTCATTTGAAACTTCTTTTTCACAATTAGAACATGTCTTTTCATATTGAATCGGTGCATGACATTCTTTGTGTAAATTCCGTAATTTTATATCTTTATCCTCGGTTGCAGAGTACAACTTAATTGGTATATTAACAAGACCAAAACTAATCGAACCTTTCCACATCGTGTGCATCTCGATGTCCACTCTCCTTTGCAAGGTGTCAGATAGGTAGACACCAACATTTTTTTAGGATTATTCTTACCCATTTATTTGATAACATGCCCTAATTAGAGGACGATTAGTAGTATTCTTCATAAACCAAATAAAATTGGTAGTGAAAAATGTTGTTGATTTCCTAACAAAATTCAAGTAGATTTTAACAGGGTAGAAAAAATGTTGTAAAATGGGTGGGGACAGGTGGTGATTTTATAAATATGGAAGATCTTATTATTGAATTTATTGAGTTTTTAAAAGGCTTATCTTATTTTGGTGTTTTGATTGCTTTAACATTTGAGTTTGTTCCAGCAGAACTTGTCCTTCCATTAGCAGGATACTGGGTTTATCAGGGTGATATGAATTTATGGTTAGTCGTTCTTGCCGGTACAATTGGTGGTACTTTTGGCCCTTTAACATTGTACACACTTGGTCGCTATGGGGGTCGTCCCTTCCTATTAAAATACGGAAAATATTTTTTTATCAAAGAAAAACAGCTGAATAAGGCTGATGAATTTTTTGAAAAACATGGGGGGAAGGTAGCATTTACTGCAAGATTCCTTCCAGGAGTCAGAACATTAATATCTATTCCATGTGGAATGGCTAAGATGAATGTATGGGTTTTTAGCATTTATACGTTTATAGCAATGCTTCCGATTACATTTCTTTACGTCTATTTAGGATTTAAACTTGGGCCCCAATGGAAAGAGGTCGGTGCCTTAGCAAACGGATACTTATTACCAGCTGGAGCGGGTGTCCTGATCATTTTTGTGCTGTATGTAATCATGAAAAAGACAATATTAAAAAAGCATACTGTGTAAAAGTATATAAAATTAGTCATTGACATGATTTCTATTTAATATTATAGTTAATATAAATTAATAAGTGTTTTCTTCCGACAAAGGGGAGTAGCGTTCAGGGAAACCTGAAAACAAAAGTCGTCATTACATGGAACATTGCTTCCATCGGCTTTGTTGACACATGATCGTGTTTAGCAAGACCTTTGCCTATTAAGGCAAAGGTCTTTTTTGCGTTCTTTTTCCGTCCTTTTGCCTAATAGGTGAGAAGTTATTATCAAAAATAGGGTGTTCAATTAATCTTTGAACAAAAACAAATAGGGGGAATAGAAACATGGATTTATCTCTTTTAATGGAGTACGGTTGGGTTTTACTTGTGCTTATTGCGCTTGAAGGTATTTTAGCCGCTGACAATGCACTGGTAATGGCTATTATGGTTAAGCATCTACCAGAGGAAAAACGTAAAAAGGCATTGTTTTATGGGTTAGCGGGAGCATTTTTATTCCGTTTCGGATCATTATTTGCAATTTCATTCTTAGTTAATGTGTGGCAGGTTCAAGCAATTGGTGCTATCTATTTATTATTTATTGCAATAAATCATTTAGTTAAAAAATATGTAAAGAAAAAACAGATAGATCTTAATAGTGAAACGAAAAAAATCGAAAAGAAGTCAGGATTCTGGATGACTGTTTTCAAAGTAGAGTTAGCTGACATTGCTTTTGCAGTCGATTCGATTTTGGCAGCAGTTGCTTTGGCGGTTACACTTCCCGTTACTAATCTACCAAAAATTGGTGGGATTGATGGTGGTCAGTTTGCAGTTATTTTTGCCGGTGGTCTTATCGGATTAGTGATTATGCGATTTGCAGCAACTTACTTTGTTAAGCTTCTTCACCGCAAGCCAGGTCTTGAAACGGCTGCGTTTATGATTGTAGGTTGGGTTGGGGTAAAATTAGCTGTTTATACACTTTCACATCCGGAGTTGGCGATACTTTCTGAGAGCTTCCCTAAATCACCAGCATGGAAGATTACGTTTTGGGTAGTGTTAATCGGAATTGCTGTATCTGGCTGGTTGTTCTCTAAAGATGTTGAAGAAAACAATGAAATAACTTATAAAAAAGCAGGGAATGCTTAATAACAATAGTAAAGGAAGCAGATTTTGTCTGCTTCCTTTTTGTAATGTGTTTATAGTTTTAAAATAAAATAATTAACTTACCCCCTCAAATAATTATTTGATCTCGTAGTCTTTTAATGACTCGAGCGCGCTCAATCAAAAATAGATGAGGTGGAAAAAATGATGAAAAACGTTTTAGCAAAAAGTTCTTTAGCACTTATTTTAGCAGGATCATTAACATTACCTACAGGTGTAGCATTTGCAAGTAATGACGCTGGCACTGCAAACGTAGAGGTAGTTTCAACTAATGACATAACAACTTCTACTGATGATACTAATGCAGTAGTAGTGGATACTGATACATTTGCCGAGGTAGAGAGTGAAACAACAATTCCCACATTACTTCCTGGAGAATTCTTTTATTTTGTAAAACAAGTGATTGAAAAAATTCAACTTGCTTTAACTTTTGATCAAGTAAAAGAAGCAGAGTTACTTTCAAATTTTACTGCAGATCGTCTTGCTGAAGTAGAGGCTTTATTTGCTCAAGGTGAAGAAGATAAAGCTGCACAAACAATAGAAAAGGCTTTAGAATACATGGAATTAGTTGAAACAACTATGGAAAACGTAGTAGATATAGAAAGTGAAACGGATGAAATGTCAACTGAAGAAAATGACAACGTTCAAGCAGAAGAAGACACTAAAGAATCTGACGTAACTACTGAAGATGATACGACTGAAGAAGTAAGTTCTGAGGTAACAACAGAAGGGGAAGCAGAAGTTGTCGTTGAAAAAGACTATGCTAAAATTGAACATTTAGCTACACAAAATATTATTGCGTTAACGGCTGCAATGGAAAAGGTGAAAAATCCAGTTGCAAAAGCGGCATTAGCTAAAAATATTGAAAAAAGCTACAAGAAGTTAGCGTTAAAACTTGCGACTTTTGAAGAACTTTATGCTCAGGAAGAATCTACAGAAGAAGATGTTTCAGAGGCTACATACAAAGATGTAACTGAAGAATTGGCAGTAGATACGGAATTAGAAGCTGAGGTTGACTCTGAAGTAGAAACAAAAGAAGTTGCAGTGGAAAAAGAAGTAGCAGTAGAAGTAGATGCTGAATTAACAACAGTTGTACCAGTTATTAAGAAAGAGCAAGTACAGGCAGTCCAAGGGCTTGTTAAAGAACAACGTAAGGAAGTAAGAGAGGCTGTAAAAGTAATCCGTGAAGAAGCTAGGGTAACACCAAAAGAAAAGCGTGAAGAAACCAAAGGAAACAATAAAGGGAAAACTAACGAAAATGGTAATAAAAACGACAAATAATAGATTATATTCATTGATAAATATAGTCACCTATTGGTGGCTATATTTACTCTTATAAACTTCCCAATTTCCTCTAGTAAGAAGAAACGCAATTTTATCCCGCATTAACGGGCAGTATGACCCCCACTTCAAAGCTTAGAGAATTCGTAGAAGTTTAGGAGGAACTTATTCGTAAAAACGTGTCTTATCAAGGAACTACTTCTTATTTGATCTAATACTCAAGTACTATCTTTTCAAACCCCAAGATTTTCTCATTGTAACACCCTCAAAAATCCGCTACCATAAACGAATACTATAGTGGGGAAAAATGAGGTGATACTTGTGCTTAGTTTACTGTTCAATATCGGTAAGAAGAAAAATACGCTTGAAGACACCGTCCTTCTCATTCAAGAAGGTAATGCCAGATTACAGAATAAACTTATTATGAAATATAAACCGTTTATTGCTAAGACAGTTTCGTCAGTATGTAAACGATATATAGATGAATCAGATGACGAATTTAGTATTGGACTTATTGCTTTTAATGAAGCAATTGAAAAATATTCAGTAGATAAAGGAAGTTCACTATTATCATTTGCTGAACTACTCATTAAACGAAGGGTCATTGATTTTATTCGTAAGGAAGCTCGCGTTAAAACAGTAACTCTTGTTGCAGCAAACGATTATGGTGATGAAAATGCTCAATCAAAAATTGAATCAGATTTGTCGATAGAAGAATTTGAGAAACAGGTAGAACAAGAACATCGGAAAGAGGAAATTACTCATTTTCAGAGAGTATTAACCGAGTTTGGACTTTCTTTTTCGGACCTACTGGAACATTCACCAAAGCATGCAGATGCTAGACAAAATGCCATGATAGTCGCAAATACATTAGTTAAAGAAGATGATTTAAAGCGGATCTTGTTTGAAAAAAAACAATTACCAATTAAACAGTTAGAATCAAAAGTCGAGGTAAGTCGTAAAACGATCGAAAGAAATAGAAAATATATAATAGCAATGGCAATCATTTTGGTTGGAGATTATGTGTATCTAAAGGATTATATAAAGGGGGTGCTCGGGGCATGAAAAAAGGTGTAATAATGGAAGTTAATCATGACTTTCTTATAATGATGACGCCAGAAGGGGAATTTTTGAAGGCGAAAAATCAAAATCATCACTATGAAATTGGAGAAGAACTTGATTTTTTTCCGGTAACAGTGGATAACGTAAGAGAAACACCCAAACAACGTTACTTCCAATTTAGCAAGTTAAAGTTGGCATTTGTAGGTTTTGCTGCAGCACTTTTATTTCTTTTAACATTCATTCCAAATTTAATAGCTACACCGGTATATGCTTATATGTCAATTGATATTAACCCGAGCTTTGAAATAGGAGTTGATGATCGATTACGTGTAATAAGTCTAGAAGCCCTTAACACGGACGGTGACAATATTCTAAAAGACTATACATCCTGGAAAAAACAGGATGTTGAAATGGTTGCTGAGACTATTATCAATAAAAGCCGTGAAGAAGGTTATCTAGCTGAGGGAGAAGAGGTCTTAATTACTACAGTTCTCAATGAAAAAAAGGTTGAGGATGTAAGCATTGCCCTTGCAAAAGAGTTAGAATCAATTTCAACTGTATATGAAAGTGAAAAAATAGCTATTACCGCTGTTGAAAGCGATAAAGAAACGAGAGAAAAGGCACAAAAACAAGGGGTTTCTACAGGAAGATTACTTCAACTAGAAAATAAATTACCAGCTAACAAAGATCAAAACAACGATAAAAAAGATGATGAAAAGGTAAGTAGTGAAAACAAAGATGATGATAGTGATGAACAAAAGGATGATTCTAATAAAGAAATAGATTCAAACGATCAAAAAGGAATAGGGAAAGAGAAAGTAAAGGAAAAAGCGGAAGAAATAATTAAGGAAGCAGATACGAAAAAAGAAAAAATACGTGAAAAAGTAAAAGAGAATATTGACAATTCAAATATGCCAGATCACGTTAAAGAAAAAGTAAAAGACAAATTAAATGATTTAGGGTCGAATGGCAAGAAAAAAGATGATGAAGAAGATGAAGATGATGACAATGATGAAGAAGATGAAGAAGATGAAGATGATAAAGAGGACCGAGGCAAAGGTCGCGAAAAATGATAGAGATAACGATTAAATCCAACGAATTATTTTGTTGGATTTTTTTTTGAATATAAGTAAGATAGGTAAACAGTGATATAATAGTAAAGAAAAAAAAGGAGGCGAACATTTTGTTGAGTGAAAAGTTACATAAGGGTTTAAATGATCAAATGAATTACGAATTCTATTCTGCACATGCCTATATGGCAATAGCAGCATATTGCTCTTCTGAGTCTCTTGATGGCTTTGCTAATTTCTTTTTAGTGCAAGCAGAAGAAGAAAGATTCCATGCTATGAAATTGTATAATTTTATTAATGCAATGGGGGAAAGAGCAATAATTGATGGCTTTGAAGCACCGAATAATGAGTTTTCCTCTGTTCTTGATGGTTTTAAAAAAGCGTTGCTCCAAGAAAAAGAAGTGACAAAACGTATCTACAAACTATCTGATATCGCTTTAGATGAGCGTGAGCATGCAACGATTAATTTCCTTAAATGGTTTATTGATGAACAAGTCGAAGAAGAGGATATGTTTGATTCAATCATTCAAAAGCTGAAGCGAATTGAAAATGATAGTAATGCGTTTTTCATGCTTGATAATGAGTTTGCTAAACGAGCTTTCACACCAGAGGCAGAATAAAAGCCTGTAAAAAACCTAGGAATGAATCCTAGGTTTTTTAGCCATAATATTTAATTGTATAGATTATTTTAAATTTTGTTGCTGTGCCCTAGAAATAAGGCGTTTGGTAATTTCGCCACCTACAGAACCATTTGCACGTGCTGTAGTATCAGAACCAAGCTTTACACCGAATTCTTGCGCAATTTCAAATTTAATTTCATTTAATGCTTGTTGTACTCCAGGAACTAGTAGTTTGTTACTACTTCTAGCCATAGTTCATTTCATCTCCTTACTGACAGTTTGCAACGATAACCGTTGCATTTTTTAGTATGGTAAGAAAATAAACATTCATACTGGTAATGGTTTCATGCTTAGTAAGTCATATTTTTTAGAAAATAGCTTTATAATAGAAATAGTTCCAAAATGAACATATTGTTACAGTCGATTATTATGTTTTTGCAAGGTGGTAAATAGATAGCTCGCCGATTTTACTTTATATAAGGAGGATTGAACTGCAAGAACAGCTAACACTAGTAAATTTTTAACTATTCCTTTTTCGTTAGCATTAAGTACAACGGTAGTATCCAAAAATAGTTCTGCTTCACTTTCAATCCATTGTTCATTCGGCATTTTTTGTAGTTCAGATATAGAGATTAATTTTTCGAATATGCTCGCATAGCCTTTGTAAAATGTTACAGGATCGATAATATCATCCGTTCTGTCTGCTGGGTTGTTGAAAATAAGAGTTAGCATTTTTCTAATTGAATCAAAGTCTAATACCATCTTTAAATCTTCTACTATAAATAAAATAGTAGCCTGATCAATTGAGTATTTTTTACCTTGCGACGGGGAACCGATAAGTTCTTTAATATCTCTTTTAACCCAATTTTGAATGGCGGTAGAGGTGACATTTGCATATTCTATCTGATTCCCAATTGTGGCAATTTCATTAAGAGAAAAACCATTCGTTCCACTTTTTGTTCGTTTCATTTTTTGTAAAATAAAATAGATATCAATCGTGTTATTATCAGTAGTCGTTATTTGTTCAACTGTAGAAATACATTTATCGATTGTTCCCTCTCTGATTAATTGAAGTAGTTCCGCAAGAAAGAGCCTCTTACATCGGTATATCTCCATATGCACACCCCAAATGGAATATTTGTGAAAAAATATTATAATTTTTTAAAAGATAAGAAAGTATAAAAGTTTGTACATAGTTTTAGTGTCTAGCTCCGGGCGCCATCGGCTCTATGGCATAAGCCAATCCGTCCGGAAGGTTAAAGAACAACCTTCCAGCCGGCTTGTCTTATGCTTTTCGCCGAAAGGCGGGCGCCCTGCGCTTTTCTTATTCGTTTAAACACTACTATATAGTAAAAGTAATTGCATTTTATTGAATATAGTTCTATAATAAGTTCATATGAACTTAAAATCAAGGGGTGATTTGTATGGGAAAACGATTGTTTTTACTTATAGCCACAAATATTCTAGTAATGGTAACAATCGGAATTGTATTATCTATTCTTCCAATTGGATCATACATTACAGCTAGTGGGAATATAGATTTCTTATCACTATTAGCATTTAGTGCAGTGATAGGTTTTGTTGGCGCATTTATGTCACTAGCAATGTCTCGTTGGATGGTAAAGATGATGATGGGTGTACGAGTATTAAAAGAAACAGATTCTTTATCACATATGGAAAGAGATTTAGTTGCG
Source organism: Cytobacillus sp. S13-E01 (assembly GCF_029193815.1). Lineage (GTDB taxonomy): Bacteria > Bacillota > Bacilli > Bacillales > Bacillaceae_L > Bacillus_BV. The sequence goes on along the minus strand of NZ_JARFVC010000036.1, from coordinate 2,817 downwards.
AGAGTACACAGATTATCTAGAGCGGCAGGTATTGCTAAAATGCCAGAGGTTGGTATTTATAAATCACGTGAGGTCAATGCGTTTGCTACTGGTCCTTCAAAAAACAGATCACTAGTTGCTGTTTCATCTGGTTTATTACAAGAAATGGACAACGACGCAATTGAGGGTGTACTTGCGCACGAAGTAGCCCATATTGCAAATGGTGATATGGTTACTATGACACTTCTACAAGGTGTTGTTAATACATTTGTCGTATTCCTTGCACGTATTGCTGCATGGGGTGTATCACGTTTCGTAAGAGAAGATATAGCACCAATCGTCCATTTTATTGCAGTTATTGTATTCCAAATCCTATTCTCAATTTTAGGAAGTATCGTTGTACTAGCATACTCAAGATATCGCGAGTTTCATGCTGACAATGGGGGAGCAGATTTAGCAGGCAAAGACAAAATGGTCCATGCACTCCGCTCACTACAACAATACACGAATCGTGTAAATACAGAACAAGCTTCAATTGCTACATTAAAGATAAACGGTAAGGGTAAAAATATGTTATTCTCAAGTCACCCTGATCTTAACGAACGTATCCGTAGATTAGAAGCTAAATAATCATTTTCAAAAAGTGGTATCAGTATTTGTCTGATACCACTTTTTAATTGGGTAATGTGAGTGAGTGATGATGCATCGAAACCGTGAAAAAAAGTGAAAAACGGTTATCAGAATATAAATTCTCATAAGAAAAGCGCAGGGCGCCCGCCTATCGGCGACAAGCATAAGACGAGCCCTGACTGAAGGCGTTTTTTGCCCTCGGGAAGGGATTGGCTTATGACCTCGAGCCGATGGCGCCCGGAGCTAGACACTAAAACTTGGTACAAATTTTTATACTCCCTCATTAAAGTAAGGTTTTTCTCTTGTTTTCTCTGTTTTTCTCAGTATTTCAAATTTCAATAAGACTGCACTTTAATGGACTAACAGAACTTTATTTGTATTTTAGAGGAGGAGGACATAGTTAAATAAACCCTCTTCTTCTATTTTTTTACAAAAAAGGATAATATCTAGAAATATGGTCGCTATTGGATCCCACAATGTTCATGGCGGCACACCCTCCCATTTCTCACGGCGTCATATGAAAAATATGCGCATACATTCCTTCGTTCTGCCTATCCATGAAGTGGGGTCGGCGATGCTTTCTTGCGGGGTCATTGCCCAATAGTATAAATGCTTGCCGACTGCTCCTAGCTTCTGTTGTAAGTCTTCTTCAAATTGAAACAACTTTAAAATACTTCGACTACTAAGTGAATAAAAAATGAGAATTAAATATTGTCATCGATACTACTGTTTATGTTATATAAATCTTCGACTATTTTCTGCACCTAACTTCTTTTTGATCACTTTACCCTATCCTTTTAAGCAGCTTCTTGCATACTAAAATGAGGAATATCTTGTAACATTTTAGCTGGTTCAAACTCAATTTGTTTCTTTCCAATCGTAAATAAAATACGAATTAATTTACAACATATAGCGATGATAGACTGCTTCTTTTTTAATGGATTTTCATTTCGTGTAATAAAGTACTGATGTAGTGCCTTAAATGCAGGATTTTGAGCTACAAGAGGCAACACGACTTTAAACAATAGTGCCCTTAATTTAGGACGCCCTCGTTTAGTAATAATTGTTTGCCCTTTCCACTTTCCTGATGTAGCTAGTTTTAAGTTTAATCCTGCTAACTTAACAATTTGGTCGGGATGTGAGTACTTTTGTAAATCACCGACTTCTGCAAAAAAGGAGGCTACTGTAACTTGTCCAATACCTTTAATATCTCCCATCTCTCTCGCCCCTGGAACATCTTGTATGATGTTCTCTACTTCACTCCAGACGCTCTCTAATTGTTCTGAAAGAAGATCGTATTGGTCTAGTAAGCTTTTTAATTTTAACCTAGCTAGACTTCGCCCCTCTTTAATGCCTACTGAACGAAGGGCAACGTTTTTCAACTGAACAACCTTCTTTATTCCCACACCTTTTTTAACTTCTTTACGAATTTCAGCTAGAATTTCCAAGTCTTCACGCTCTAATAACTCATCAGGAAAAAGTCCCATTCTTAGAACTTGTAGAGAAGCTTTTCCATCCCACTTCCCAAAGACCGTTAAATATTCAGGAAAGAAACGGTCGAGCCATTGGTGAACTATATTTTTCACAGCTGTTAGGTCCTGTACCAATTGGTTATATAGGTTCATACCTTCACGTAAATCCGAGTATATACCTTCCGGTAAATTGGGCTCCGAATATCTTCCGCCCTCAATAAGTCTAGAGATAACTCTAGCATCCTTGAAATCATTCTTAGTAGGAGAATTGTCATCTAACTCCTTTGTTTGCTTAACATGAGCTGGATTAACTACAACCACCTTTTTTCCTTTTTCTTTTAGCCAATAAGCCAACGGAAGCCAATAATGTCCAGTAGGTTCCATCCCAATGATGACATCTTCCTTAGACTGTTTAGCTTTGATTTGATTTAACCAGTTTATGAAACCTTCAAAACCCTCATATGTGTTTAAAAATGTATGAGCTTTTCCAAATTGTATACCTCTATAATCTTGTGCTCTTGCGACATGCTTATGTTTAGCAATGTCAACCCCTATAATTAAGGTTTTTTCTGTAAGTTGCAGAATCTTGTCATTTTGTTTATACTTCATTTTATGTCCTCCTTTGGTTATTAAATGTCCTTTGCGCTGATCAGCTTGGACACTTTGTATCATACCAAGGAGGCTTATTTTATTCAAATCTCATTTTGCTTTAATACAGGAATGCTTTCTTATCTTT
>NZ_JARFVC010000035.1 GCF_029193815.1 Cytobacillus sp. S13-E01 | reverse complement strand
GTAAGCGTCAAATAATCCCCACCTGTTTTCAGATGGGGATTTGATTTATGCTTTATTTAGATTTAACAAGAACCCGGCAATTCTCGGGAAGTGTCGGTGACCATGGCAGGAATTCGGCCAATTTTGTTTTGTCTGTCGTATCAATATTGGGAAGCTCCTGAAATAGATAGCTAAGATAATAGAATGGGTTCAATCCATTTTCCTTTGCTGTCTCTACAACACTATAGATGATCGCACTAGACTTTGCTCCCCTTGCGGTATTACTAAACAACCAATTTTTGCGGCCGATTACAAAAGGTTTAATAGATCTTTCGGCTAGGTTGTTATCAATCTCCAAATGTCCGTCCTCTAAAAATGCTACTAATCTATCCCATTGATTACGGCAATATTTGATAGCTTGACCAAGTGCACTTTTTGGCAATACACGGGGTGTTAGTTCTTTTAACCATGCCGAAAAAGCCTCTAGCACTGGTTTGCTGAGTTCCTGTCGTGCGTCGAAGCGCTCCTCCGGACTTACGCCCTTTAGTTTGCGCTCGATTTCAAATAATTGGTTACAATAAGCCAAACCTTCCTTTGCCTTGACGGTAGATGTGCTTGCGGTCTCAGGAAGCGCTCGAAGGGCCTCGGTGAATTTTCGGCGGGAATGCGCCCAGCACCCGACCAACCTAACATCCGGTATATTATTGTAACCAGCATACCCATCCACATGCAGATATCCCTGGAAGCCGTCCAAAAACCGCTGAGGATGCTTGCTAGCCCGTGTTTGCTGGTAATCATACAGGACTATAGGCGTATTCCCATGACCTGAGCGATACAGCCAGATATAGGATGTCGACGCCTGTGGACGATCTGGCTCAGATAAGACCTGCAGGGTTGTTTCATCGGCGTGTAGCCATTCCATCTGCAGGAGGTTCGCATGCATCTCCTCATAAATCGGACTAAGCCATGTTTCTGCCCCATAGATGGTCCAGTTGGCTAGCGTTTGACGAGAAATAGACACACCAAATCGCTCCAAGTGCTTTTCTTGGCGGTACAGGGGCATGCCTTCAACATATTTTTGGGTCATGGTAAATGCCATCGCCGAAGGGGATGCTAAACTACCAGGGAAAACTGACTTCGGCATTTCCGCCGTCACAATAGGTGTTTCTAATTCATTACGCTCGCAGTGGCGGCAACTATATACATGGCGAACATGTTCAACCACTTTGACCTGTGGTGGGATAACCTTTAATTCCTTGCGTACTTCTGTACTCATTTCATGCATTGTACCACTGCAGCACGAACAAACCTGTTCCTCATCAGACAAACGATAGTGAATCGTCTCTGTAGGCAGGTTTTCGAATTTGCGTTCACGTTCTCCACGCTGTTTCTTACGCTTATATGTAACCGTCTCAACGGTTGGTTCTTCAACCTTCGGGTCGAATGTAGCTTCGGCTTCATTAAAAAGGGAAAGTTGATCCAGGTCGGTCTTCTCGCTAGAAGCCCCGAATCTGCGCTGTTGGCTCAGACGGAATTGTTCCTCGTACCATTTTAGTTTAGCTTCCAACTCTTCCTTTTCCATTTCGAGTTTCTCGTTGAGCGCTTTGTAATATTCAATTGTATCTTTTGAAGTTTGCGCTGTCTTTTCCATACACCTAGTATACGGAAAAGAATCCGGTTTGACCAGCCGAATTCCCCCTATTTTGTATTTAACTAGTTTTATAGAATAATACGTGCTTTTACTTCCTGATGGGCTTGCTTTTGTTCGATGGATAGTCCATCTAGCAACCAACGAAATTGGCGAGGGCTGATGTTCTTGGGGGTCTTATCATTTTCCGATGGCCAATGGAAGGTACCTTTTTCCAGCCGGCGATAATAAAGCCAAAACCCATTATTTTCCCAATGAAGGATTTTTAACTTGTCTCGCTTCCGATTACAGAAAACGAATAGACTGGGCGAAAAGGGATCAAGTTCAAAACATTCCTTCACGATGACAGCTAGCCCATCAATCGATTTGCGAAGATCTGTACTACCCCGCGCTAGATAAACCCTTTGAAATTGGGTATTGGTTAACATTGGTTTTTAAGCACATGGACAACATCTGATAATAGATCCATGTTGGCTCCAGTTGGTACCTCAACTGTGATCGTACCAAAATGAAGCAGAACAGAACCCTGCCCCGAAGGGGGTGCTTCTTCATCAACCTGAACAGTGAACCATTGTGCCGCAACGGGTGTCTGTTTGGAACCGCTGTTACTTTCAAATTGCCGTATCCAGTAATACATTTGGTGGACTTTAATTTCTTGATGTTGGCACCAATCCACTACACTCTCTCCACTCTGTTTCCATTCTTCGTATCGTGCTTTCCATTCTATTCTTTTTTCCTTAAGGGTCATAGAAAAACCTCCCAATATGATTTCTAGGGAGATTATCTCATGGACTCACTATTAATAGAATGTGGGCTGTATTTGACGCTTACGATTATAAAAACATGAAGGAAATAAGCCAATGAGCTTTGTTTGGAGATTGAGAAAGGAAATACCCTGGTGGGGAGGGCCAAAAAATTGGAAATGCAATTTACTTACATATTGATAAAATAAAAAATATAAATTTTGATGATCCTAAGAAACTACAACCTTGATTTGTTGAGGTTCCTATTAAAAGAAGGACAAAGATATATTTCCAAATAGAACTTTATCTGCAACAAATTTAATTCTTCTAAACATATTCTAAGGATACTTAAATATTCTCAAGAGGATCCACCAAATTACTTTAAAAATAAAATACTAACAAAATATGAAAAACGTAGAAAATAAGATCCAAGCAGAAATTAAACGTTCAAAAGAACACAAAATAGAATAAAAATAAAACAGAGGGTAAATATACCAGTTAAACCCTAGGTAAATGTAAGCAAGAAAACTAGAATTGAAGAAATGCGTAGGTATGATATGTATAGTTTCGGATCAGTTTATTTGATATAAATTTTATAGTGAATTTCAGGGTAAAATAAAGAAACCAATAATAACGCTTAAGTTATTTAGCTTTACTAAAGGAGTACTACCATTCAAAAATTGTTGAGGTGAGCAAATAGTGGCACAGCAGAGTATTTGGCTTGAAGAAATATTAAGTTCATTACAGGAACTTGGAGGGGTAGCCTCTCTAAACGATATATATATAAAGGTCCAAAAAAGAAATAAAATAAATCTAGAATTATACATTGATTGGAAGTCTCAAATAAGAAAACATATTTACTTACATTCAAGCGATTGCAAAATTTTCAAAGGGAATGCTGGTGATGAATCGGATATTTTTTATGCTAAGAATGGGAAAGGAAAAGGTGTCTGGGGTGTTAGAAAATTAATTAAGTATAATTAAAACATTCAATAGTTAATTGTTATATTCTTTAGTATGATTAACTAAACTGTAAAAATATAATATATAACTGGAAAATTGAGTTAGTTACGAATTAAAAGTAGAGACAGAATAGGGTTTCATTCTACTCTGTCAAATACTGTTGCAATTAGATTATTTAACTTAACCAAAGTCAGCTTCATCAGGATCTGGTTGAATAGTGTACAAAATTAGCCATTCATGATTTTCTTCATCTAAGACCTCAATTTCGCCCTGAACATCTCTTTCAATTGCTTTTTTTACTTTCTCGCATATAAAATGTACTGAAAAATCTTCACGCACAAGCGAAATAGTTTCTTGGTCATCAAATTGTAGTACCATTGAACTATTACATACCTCACAGTTTCCTATCTCATAATTACCAAAACCATACTTTACCTTTTCTAAAAAACATTCAGGACAGTAATTTTTACTTCTGATCCATACTTTTGAAGTTCATCAGTTTTGCAGTTTTGATTACTTCTTCGGAAATAATATAATTTTGCAGTTAACACATGTTAGTCGAGAAATATAAAACACCTCTTAATATTACTTTATTTTATATATATTATATTCAGTTTAATGAATTTAAACCATGAACAAGAGTAATTTAATGTTTTTTTCTATTATCATAACCTATGATTTGTTATAAGATACAATAGATATAATTGGTTAAGAAATTAATAAAGAAACATGAGAGATTTAGAGTTTGTAGTATTATTATGAATTATCTGATTTTATGAATAAATACTTAGTTTATTTAATATTCCTAAATGTCATTTCCGAATGATATATAAAATAAAGGAAAGTACAAACTAGTAATGATATTCTTAAAAGAAATTGATATAATAAAATATGAGAGTTAATATAGTTTAAATAATTTGTAATGAGATATAAAATAATGCTATAATTCTCTTTATAGAAACGTACGTTTGTATTTTTGGTTCTATAACTACTTATGTTAATTTAATTCTATTAAACATTTACATCTAGCTTTCTAGATGTCTTTCTTTGAACTAAATGAACTACTGGAACAATTCCTCCAGAAGTGATGTGAATAAATATAAAAGGAAGTTGATAATATGGGTTACGGACAACATCAAAGTTTTTATTTGCGTGATAGATGGTTAAATAAAGCTATAAAACATTTAAATGAAGATAGTCGTTTCTTTTATGACAACGAAGCATTCGAAAAAATTGGTTTAGGGAAAAACATGGTTCAGTCCTTAAGATTTTGGACAGTCGCTACAAAAGTAGTAGATGAGGATTTTAATCAAGAGAGAAAAAAAATCCACCATACTACTGAATTCGGAAAGATACTCTACCAATATGACAGATATATACAATTTAATGACTCAGCATCAATAATTCACTATCATCTGTCTAAAGAAAAGGAACCTAGTACTGTCTGGTATTGGTTTTTTAATATACTTAATGAAACCATAATAACAAAAGAGGAATTATTGGAACAATTTATTATTTGGGTTAGAGCAAACGAAGTTAAGAGTGTGTCAGAAAAATCATTAAAAAGAGATGTCGATTGCTTAATTAAATTATATACAGCTGGACAAAGTACTGATGATCCTGAAGAAGTTATTCAGAGTCCTATAAATAAAGTAAAATTATTAAATGAAAAAAAAGGAAATGTTTATAAGTTATCAGGCGATATTGAATCAATTGGTACAATAGCATTAATGTATGTATTATTGGATTATAAATCTACAGAAGAAGTTGATACGATATCTGTAGAAGAAATTTCTTACAAAGCAGGACTATGGGGGAAAATTTTCAACATGAATAGAACTAATACTATAAATGCACTTAATTTATTAACAAAGCACCCAAAGTTCCCAATAACTTTCTCAAGAACAAATAATCTTGACACTATAAAATTACCTAATGTGACAGCTTATGATTATTTAAAATATGAATTAAATAAGAAAGTTGAGAAATTATGAAAACTAAAAATATTAATTTTAAATCGAGTGTAAATATTAAATTTGATATTAATAAAGAAGAGTATTTTAAAAGATACCTACCTACACCATCCCATGCAGATTCATTATTAGGAATTCTTAAAGGGTTCAATCATACTGAAGAAAACCACTCTCATATTATTATAGGTCCATACGGTACTGGTAAGTCTCTTCTAGGAACAATCTTAAGTGGAATAGTTTCAAAAAATGTTAATAAAAATACATTTAATTTATTACTTGAAAAGTTTAATAATGTTGATGATGATATATATAAGGAACTTGGAATAGTAAGAAATTCAAACAAAAGATATCTTCCAGTTATCTTAAATGGTTATGAGGGGAAATTCAGACAAGCCATAATTTCATCAATTATGACTGTTATTAACAACAGTGGTATAGATATAACTATTCCAGGAGTTGTAACTAAAATAATAGAAACTTTAGATATATGGAAAAAAGAATATCCTAAAACATTCAAACAATTTAAAGTATTACTTTCCGAAAGGAATTATGACATTACTTCATGGAGAATGGAAGTTTTAACACAAGAAAAAAAAGAAATTCAGTGGTTTTCTGATGTTTTTCCAACACTAACATCAGGAGCACAATTTTTAGTTGATTTTCATGAAGATTTTATGGGGCAAATAAAGTATGTCTTAGATGAATTATCAAAAGAAGGTATAGGCCTTTTCATTGTTTATGATGAGTTTGGTAGATTTCTACAGAACCTCGAGGTACATGAAATTCATGAAACTATGCAGGATTTACAGGATTTAGCTGAGTTATCTGATCACTATTCAGATGATATGCACCTTTTAATAATAACTCATAAGAATCTGAGACAATATTTTCTTAAGTTTAATGATGAATATAAAAATGAATTCCAAAGAATAGAAAAAAGATTCAAGCTTTATCACATTGAAAGTGACAAAGCAACATTTATAAGATTAACCGCGTCGACACTGAATAATTTAAATATAAAACAGAACAAAACAGATATCGAAGTTAAAAATTTTTTAAGAAAATACCCATTATTTCCGGAATTAAATCAAGTAGAAATAGAGAATATAGTTATTAAAGGAGTACAACCTATACATCCAGTTACTCTTTATCTATTACCTTTCTTATCTAGTCTGCACGGACAAAATGAGAGAACCCTTTTTACTTTTTTGGAAAGTTATGATAAAGGAGGGTTATTGAAACATATTAATAACTCAAATGATTACTATTTGCCTCATCAATTATTTGATTACTTCTTTCCTAGTTTAGATATAGAAGATATTGAACAAGATAGCCCTTCTATGGTCCTATACAAGAAAATAACAAATAAAATTCCTGAAATTAATAACATAGAAAAACTTGATGAGTTAAATATACTAAAATTCATAACACTTTGGAATATAACAGGATTACAGTCTAAATTTAAAACGACGAGTGAATTTCTAAGTTTTGCTATGGAAAAAAAAGAATTAGTAATCAAACAAATCCTAAGTAGTTTAGAAAGCTATAAAGCTATACGATACAATAGAGTTTTAGGATATTGGGAAGTATTTGAGGGAAGTTCTTTTAATATAGATGAATTAATAATTGAACAGTTAGATTCTACTAATATCTCAAGAAAGAGAAAGCTATCTATTTTAGAGGACAGTTTAACTAGAAAATTTTATTTATCTAATGACTATAATGACAAAAAAAGTATTACGCGTTTTGCTTCAGTTAATTTAGTTTATAGCTCAGATATACTGAATAATGTTTTTGATAGTGCAGAAGATAGAAGGAAAAAAGAAGCTGATGCTATTATTAATTACGTAATCCTAGAATCTTCAAATGACTATGAACGTGTAGTTAAGGCCTTACAATTATATCGAGATGAACACTCAATATTTTGTATTTCTACTTATACTTTCGATTTTATAGAAAAACAGGTAATTGATTATTATCTAGTTGAAAAATTACTTGATGATGAAGAACTTTTAAAAAAAGATAAAGATTTAAAATCTGAACTTCTACTAAGAAAAGAGGATTTACTCTTTGTAATTAATGATTTCATGAGTGTTTATCAAAAATTTGATAGTAATTTGTTCTGGATCCTAAAGAATGATAGAGCTCATATTAATAACGAAATAGTATTAGGAATTAGATTATCGGAGTTAATGTTTGAGCTTTATCCTGATACACCTGAAATAAGAAACGATTCCTATAACAGGAGAAAAATAAACAATGTTCAACAAAAAGCAGGGTATAAGGTTGTAGATAATATTATCAATAATTTCAGTGAATATAACATTAATATTGATGGTAACGGACCAGATTACTTAATATTTGCTACAACATTTAAAAATAATAAATTCAACTTTAAGGATTTAAATAAAATTGAAAACTCTAGTTTTAATAAGATAAGAAATAGACTTCTTTCTATAATTAATGAGAATCCAAATGGTAAATTATCATTGCTTACAGACGTTTTGTTTGAAAAACCTTTCGGCATTAGAAAGCCCTTAATTCCAATTCTCCTTATAGCACTCTTAAGAGATAAATGGGACGAACTTTTGTTCTATCGAAATGGAATGTTCATTGATAATGTTAATGGCGAAATATTATTTAGTATGGTTGAGGATTCTAGTAACTATCAATTTATATATTTTCAATTGGACAATAGATACAATAAATTAATAGAGAACATTACTACAATTTTTAAAGAATTCTATAATGATCTTAACAATACACATAAGATATTAGCAGCCAACGAGGCTATGTTAAAGTGGTTAAGAACACTACCAAGGTATACACAGACTACAAATAAGTTAAATGAAAGACTATTATCTTTTAAAATGTGTATAAAGCATGGAGAAGTGGATCCAACTAAAGCATTTGAGATGATTTATAATGAGTTTAATGATAGTATCGACCTAGTAGACATTTGTGTACAAGAATTAAATTCTTTTATTAGTATAGAGAAAAAAAACCTCGAAAGAAATTTATTAATGCTTGTTGGTTGTGACAATTATCAACAATTAAAAGAATGGGCTTCTGAAAAAACAATTCCAGTCCAAAAAGAAAATAAATTAATTTCTTCAATTTTAACTATACAAAACGAACGAAATTGGATTGAAGATCTAATCATTAATTTTATTGGAATAGAAATTCAGAACTGGACTGATACAACTAGAGAAATGTTTGATCACCAAATATCTAGTGAATATAATAGATTAACCGAGGACTTTGAAAGTGATAAAGAATATAAAATACTAACTGTTGGTGATACAAACAGAGCAATTGAAAGAGTAGAACTATCTACTAAAGCAAATACAGTATATAGTAATGTATCAAGGATAATTAGTAATGGTGGACGCAATATAACAAAGGAAGAAATTGAATATTTAATTTTAATGTTGGTTGAGGAACACATTATTAATAAGAGGTGATTTATTTGAGTCGAAAGCCAGTACATGTCGCAATGTATAGTGGTGGTGCATCTAGTGCATATGTTGCTTATCAAATGGTACAAAAATACGGGATAGAAAATAGTATTTTATTTTTCACTAATACGTTGTGGGAAGATGAAGATAATTATAGATTTATGGAAGAAGTTTCTGATTATATTGGCCTTGAAATAACAGAAAGAGTCGATGGTAGAACACCTGAAGAGGTTTTTTATGATTATAGATTTTTAGGAAATTCAAGATTGGCAAAGTGTTCCGAGGAACTAAAAGTATTTCAAACTATTACTTTTTTAGAAGAGCTCAGGGACGACCAAAATTTAGAACCTATCTTATATTTCGGTATTGGTCCACATGAACAACATCGTGCTGTAAATTTAACAGAATTTTATAAACATCGTCCTATTGAACCAATTGAAACAAGATTTCCAATGATTGATACTTTTAGTGAGGACATCAACATTAAAGAAATTATTCAGAATGAATGGGGCATTAAATTACCTCGTATGTATGAAATGGGTTTCTCTCATGCAAATTGTGGGGGGAGATGTGTTAGAGGTGGATTTCAACATTATGCACAACTTTATAAAGTATGGCCAGAAAGATACCTTGAGCAGGAGCAAATGGAAGAAAATTTTAGACTACATTTCGAAAAAAATGTTTCAATACTTAAAAAAGATGGAGGTCCTTACACATTAAAGGAATATAGAGAACTGATGGACAGAGAGGGAATAGAAAATTTCCTTAAAAATGAAGACGATACTATTCCATGTGTATGTACCGTATAAAGACTCCGTAACGGAGTCTTTATTTTTTTTTGTTTGAATATTATTTAAAAGTTTAGTAAGTTTGATATAATGGTAAACGTTACTACTATTTCCAACTTTATGGGAGGAATAATTTCCAATAGTAATTTGGCCCTAAATTATATTACAATAAGTAAAGAAGAGACATGAGGTGTTTTCTTGGATTTCAGAGATCTATTTTCAAGAGCAGATGAAGAAACTCTGCAGGACATATTAGGAACGCAGACAATAAGAATACTTTCAAACCTTGATGACACACGTTCATATAATAAATATTTAAGAAAACTGATTCTAGATTTATACGGTGCAGAAGGACTTCTCTTAAATAAAAATTTTCGTTCATACCTTTTTGATCTATTAAGGCAAAAGGAAGCTGAAATTTTAGCTAACCTTATTGGCGTTAAGTATTCAAACACAAAGGCTGATCTTTATAAAAAATTAAAAATAAGATCTATTAAACGAGGATCGGATGATGAGAAAAGATTATTTCAATTTTTTAATTTACCAGAACCGATAGAAGAAGAAAAGATTATAAAGCCTGACTTTGGTAGTGTTAATAGTAATTACTCTCTTTTCCCTCATCAAAGAAAAGCAGCAAGAGATGTGAAAAACCAACTAACTAATCCACCATATAGAGTTTTACTCCATATGCCAACGGGCTCTGGAAAAACACGTACCGCAATGAATATTATTTCTGAACACTTAAGAGAAAATGAGCCAACTGTTGTTATTTGGCTAGCAACTAGTGAGGAATTATGTGAACAAGCAGTAGAGGAATTTAATAAATCATGGAGTTTTTTAGGGAATAGAGGCCTTAATGTATATCGATTTTGGGGAGCTCATGAACTTCCTATAAATGATATTAACGATGGCTTTATTGTAGCTGGTCTATCAAAGTTGGTCAGATCTGTAAATAATATCGGTGGAATTGATTTTATAAGGAACCTTGGAAATAAAATCTCCTTAGTAATAATGGATGAGGCCCATCAAGCGATTGCTCCTACTTATAAAATAATACTAAATACTTTATTCTATGTAGGTAGCGAAAATAAGTTATTAGGTCTTTCTGCCACACCAGGAAGAACTTGGAATAACGTAGATGCTGATAGGGAACTTTCTGAGTTCTTTTCAAAAAGAAAAGTTAAACTTGAAATTGAAGGTTTTGACAATCCAGTAGACTATTTAATTGAAGAGAATTACCTTGCAAAGGTACAGTATAATAATTTATTTTATGAGGGTGGGAAAATCTCTGCAATAGATATAGAAAGTCTTACCAAAGCTTTAGAAATTCCATTACAGATATTAAAACAACTTGGTGATGACGAAAAAAGAAATCTTAAAATAATTTACGAAGTAGAGAAAATGATAAAAAGGCATAAGCGAATAATATTATTTGCTCCTAGTGTTTCTAGTTCGAATTTATTAGCTAGCGTCCTAAAGGCTAGGGGACATAATGCTTTTTCAATCACAGGAGAAACTCAACCAACACAAAGACGAATGCTTATCAACAATTATAAAGATAATGAAGAACAAACAAAAATATTGTGTAACTATGGTGTTTTAACAACAGGTTTTGATGCACCACAAACTAGTGCAGCAATTATTGCTAGGCCAACATTTTCGCTAGTGTTATATAGCCAAATGGTAGGACGAGCAATAAGAGGACTAAAAGCAGGTGGAAACAAGGAAGCGGAAATAGTAACTATTGTTGATAAGGAACTGCCTGGATTTGGTTCAGTAGCAGAATCATTTAATAATTGGGAGGATGTTTGGAATGACGGTAATTAGTAGCGATCAATCTTATGTACCAGCACACCTAGCAATAGAAGCTATGAGGGATAATGGTTATAAAAATACTGCCTATGCTGTTGCAGAGCTTATAGATAACAGTATTCAAGCAAACGCTAACCTTGTTCAGTTAATTTGTGGTGAAAGAGAAGAAGAGCTTGCAACTAGAAGAACTAAAAGAATAGATAAGATTGCTATTTTGGATAATGGATCTGGGATGAGCCCTGAAGTCTTAAGGATGGCGTTACAATTTGGAAATGGTACGCGTCTAGGAAAAACAAATAGATCGGGTATTGGCCGTTTTGGAATGGGTCTTCCTGCATCCTCAATTTCTCAATGTAGACGAGTTGATGTGTGGAGTTGGCAAAATGGTATTGAAAATGCTTATCATATTTATTTAGATATTGAAGAGGTCAAAAAAGGTGAAAGAAGTATTATGCCGGAGCCTATAAAAGAGACCATACCTTCACTATGGTTGAAAGCTGGTGAGGAATTTGGTAAATCAGGTACATTAGTAGTCTGGTCAAATCTAGATAGAATGATGTGGAGTAAGGCTGTAACTTTAATTGACAATTCAGAAGCTTTAATTGGTAGAATGTATAGAAAATTTATTAATGAAAATACTGCTAAAATTCGTATGTCTTCTTTTGATATATCAAATATTGAGGAATATACACTAGATAAATACGCTCTACCTAATGATCCCATTTATCTAATGGATAAAACAAGTTGTCCAGAGCCTTACAATAATGAGGCAATGTTTAACCCATTTGATGAAAGAACATTTACAATTTCGTTTGATGATGAATTGCATGATGTAGCTGTAAGATTATCATATGCTAAGGAAGAAGCTAGATTAAAAACCAATGCAGGGGCATCCCCATTTGGAAAACATGCTGCTAAGAATGTAGGAATATCTGTTGTTAGAGCTGGTAGAGAACTAGAGATAGACCAAAGTCTAGTTTTACAATATAATCCGACTGAAAGATGGTGGGGTGTGGAAGTTGAGTTCCCACCTTCCTTAGATGAATTAATGGGCGTGACTAATAATAAGCAATCTGCTAGAAACTTTGCAGATATCTTGAATATGGTAGACAAAGACAAAGACTTAGAGAGTCTATTGAAATCCGGAAAATCTTATGATCAGGTCAAAGCAGAGCTTGAAGAAGAAGGAGATCCACGAGCACCACTGCTTGAAATTGCAATATATATTAAGAACCAATTGTCAGTAATTAGGGATCTTTTAAAACAACAGACAAGTGGAATGAAAAATAATGAAAGACATAAAACTAAGGATACTAATGCAGAGAAAACTGCAACTGATTTAACTGTTCAAAGAAAAGAGTTAGGACATGTTGGATCAAGTGATAAAGATGAGGAACACCCTATTGAACAAAAACAAACTGAAATAGAAGAAGAGTTAGTAGAATCAGGCGTTGATGAGGAAACAGCTAAACAGTTAGCAGCAACTACCGTTTCTAACAATTTAAAATATCTGTTTGCACCAAGTGCATTAGAATCGGACGCTCTATTTACAGTTAGACCAAGAGGCGGGGCAATCAATATTATTTTAAACACAAGACATCCAGGCTACGAACATCTTGTTGAGGTACTAGAGGAAGATACAGATAATATACCTGAAAAAGAATTAGGTGAAAGATTACACAAAGCTTCAGAAGGGCTAAGGTTATTATTAATGGCTTGGGCAAGATATGAAGATGAACTTCCTGATGGGCTTATGAAGGATAATGCTCAAAATGCGAGAAACGATTGGGGTCGGGTGGCAAAAAGCTTCCTTAGAAAATACTAGTAATCAATCTACTAAAAAAGGAAATAAAACTTATGGATAGAATTTTTCATAACTCTGATATATTACTAAATATACAAGAACAATTAAAAAATACTGAAAATGAAATGCTTATAATATCAGCATTTACTAAACTCCAAGGCTTAAAATATATTGATACAAACTTAAATTCTACCGTAAGAGAGAAAAAACTATTAGTAAGATTTCGATTAGATGATATTCTTTCAGGAGCTACTGATATTGAAATCTATGATTACTGTAAAACAAATAACTGGAGACTTTTTATTAACCTGGACCTTCATTCGAAAATATACCTCTTTGATAAAAGGAGAGTAATTCTGGGTAGTGCAAATTTAACACCATCTGGAATTGGATTAAATCCTAATCATAATATTGAAACTGCTGTTTTATTAGAAATTACTCCTTTAGAAGAAGAAAAAATAAAAGAACTATTTAACCAATCTTTTGAGGTTACAGACAAACTATTTGAAGAAATGCTTTTACAGATTTCATTAAATGAGAAAAAGCACAATACAGAAAATGAATGGAATTCAATTATTTTTAACACAATTTTGCCTCCAATTAAAGTATTATGGGTATCTGATATGTTAGTTAGTAAATCACCATTTAATTTAAATTTATTAGATTCCCAAACATTAAATATTAATGACCATAATAGTAGTAATATAGTATTAATAAAAAAACAGTTCATTAAATCAAAACCGTATAGATGGTTAACTGATAGTATTGAAAATGAAGCATATTTTGGGCAATTAAGTTCTATGTTACATGGTGCTCTGCTTGATGATCCAAGACCGCTAAGGGAAGATGTAAAGGTTTTTTTAAGTAATTTATTTAACTGGATTACTGAGCTAGGTATTGAGGAGTTTTCCGTTGATCGTCCAAATCACTCTCAAAGAATTAGAAGAATAATATAACGAATATAAGCCTTGTCATAAGACAAGGCTTATAAATATAAGACTATTTAATAAACTCAATCGAAGATTCTAATGTTAACTATCCATAAAAAAATTAGACTAACGAGAAACAATAACTTTAATACAAAGGAGAAACATATGAAATTAAGTGACTTATTTGATAAAAATGATGACGGGAAATTAATATTACCGGACTTTCAAAGAGATTTTGAATGGGCAAAAGAAAAACAAAAAAGTTTATTATCATCATTTTTAACACATTTGCCAATAGGAAGTCTTTTAATTCTAGAAGGTAAAAAGGAAGATTTTGCAGCAAAGCAGCTATGTTTCCCGACTTCTCTTAATTTTTCCGAAAGAAAAGATGATTGTTTTTATTTGTTAGATGGTCAACAAAGGGTATCAAGTTTAAAAACTATATTATCTGATTACTATAACGAAAAGGAAAACTGGGTTGATACATGGAGTAAGATGTACACAGATCTAAATAATAGGTGGTTTGTAAGGGTTATTCCAAAAAATAATGAAACAGACATATTTGGATGGAAAAATCTAAGGTTCAATGGATTTAAGCTTCTTGAGCCAGTTGAAGTAATAGAATTTATTGAATTTAAAAAAATATATAAAACGAAAACTAATGAGTGGTATAACCCAGGGTTCTCACCGAAAGATCAAGATGGTAATTTGCTTAAATCAAATAAACTAAAGGTTGCTACTGCTAAACTAGCAGCTGAAGCAAGCCTAATTCCCCTCTATTCTGTGTTTAATAGCAAAAGAAAAGAAGAAGAAAAACCACTACATGAATATGTTATAGAGTTTATAAAAAACTCTCGAATTGAAGAATTAAAGGCTGCGGTCAAAGATGGAGAACTGGATATTATTACTCTTCTTGAACCAGTTGACCCAATGATAAGTGAGTATCTTGATGATGAAGAGAAGATTAGGGATGCTTGGTCAATTTTAGGTGCAAAATGGACTGAAAAAGTCAATAAATTTCTAAGCGAATTACTAGATCAAGAGGTACCGATTATACAACTACCATCAGATGAAATAAGTAGAGCAATTTCAATATTTGAAAATATAAATGAAGGTGGTACGGATTTAAACACATTTGATTTGATTGTAGCTAAATCTGCAAGATCTGGGTATAGTGATGAAGGATCTTTATCACAGAGAATTATGAGAAATTTAGAAGAGGAAATTGATCTTTCCAAGGCACTATGTGAGGATATTATAGGTGACAAACCTAAGAAATTTATTGCAACAAACATGAAAACTATCGTTGATAATAAAATATCAAAAAGTTTTAAAGAAATGTATCTAAATCTCTTATCTATTATTTCTCATTTTGAAAATAGAGAAATTAAGGAACTGAAAGTTGATTATATAAAAAGAAATAAAATCCTTGGACTTAATTATGAACAAATAAATGATAATACTCAAATCGTACTAAAATCGTTAATTAGATCTCTAGCATTCTTAAATATGAGATTAGGGATTACAGAAATAAATAAGTTAACCTACGAATTAATGATTTTACCAATTGCTTTTTTGTTAAAGGAAGATGATGTTTGGGAAAATAAAGACAAACTAGATAAAATAGAATATTGGTACTGGGCTTCATTATTTGGGGGAGCTTATAGAGAAGCTCAAAACTCACAAAGTATTAAAGATATTAAAAGTTTAAATGCTTGGGTTAGTGAAAATAGCAACAACAATTTTAAATACTTGTACGAAAAAGTATTATCAGAAGAAGGATATTCTAATGAAGAACTACTATTATTAAAAGATGAGAACAATGAGTTGAGAAGTAGTGTTAGTATTGGGATACTTCAATTCATACTAAGTAAGCAACCAAAGGATTTTTTACCAATTTCAGAAGAGGAAATTCGGCTTAATACATGGGATATATCCTCATGTAAATTAATAAAAAAGGGACTAGTTTCCATTCCATTAGAGATACATGACCATCACATTATACCTCTTGGAGATGCAACTACAATAGACGAATCATCCAAGAAAATAAGAGCTGATAAAAAACATATATTGAATAGTCCTTTAAATAGGACATATATCTCATCAGTTTCGAATCTTAGAATACGTGATAATTCGCCGGATAGATATTTAAAATATGTAGAAGAGACATCAAAATGGGGGCATTGTCTTCCAGATACAGATCTTGAAAGTGTTTCTAGTAACTATGAGCAATTCCTCAAGCGAAGGTATATAGAGATTAAAAAAGAAATAAAAAGGGAATTAGAAAGGTTAGAAGGATAATAATCGAGATTCAACTTCTAGAATCCTTCCCTATCCGTATATTTATAGAAAATCTCTTTAACAACTTCAAAAGATTAAGCTGACCTGGGTGATTTAACCATCTGGCTTAGTCGCAATCAAAGGTTATATGGTATCATACGTAAAAGAAGTAACTATCCATACTTGTCCAGGTGGAAGTAGTTACTTCTTTTTTGCGACTATTAGTTTGATTACAATTGTTAATACATTAATTATATAGCTTGTGTTAAATGAGAAGGGACATGAGAATCTCTAGTAATAAATAGACTTCATAGATTATCAAATTAATCTGAAGTATCTTCATTGGATTTAGATTTTATTAAAAATGATCTAAGTATGCACCAACTTACTACTATTTCTTTAAATGTACAAGAAGAGAATCTATATTCAAAAGCACCCTATATTTATAACTTATTAGATCATGGACAAAATTTAATTAAGTTTACTTTACATAAATTTACACAATTAAGAAAAGAATTTATATTATACATATTTTGCAGCTTGAAGTAGTTTTCATCAATTTTACAAGGACTTAACAATGTTCTCCGGCATCTGAAGTAGTAGAGTAAGGATTAACAGGAGGCAACAATGGAAACATCTGAGTTTAATCTGTTTGGAAGTATATACATATATTTCTTAATTATATTGGCATGTGGTTATCTCATTAATATCTTCTATAAATATCGTTTTTTTACAAATGCAACAAAGGCAGTTCAAAATGAACTTAACAATGAGACATATCAAGATTTAGACTCTGAACAAAAGGCTCAGCAGTTAAATGAATGGTTCGAAGATCAAAAGACAATTCCTAAGGTGATTAAAGACAGTTGGAGTTCATTTTATAAAGATTTTCGTCAGTCTAAGGGTATACCTGATGTGTACCAATATTTTTTAGAAGAAGACTTGGTAACCAAACAAGGTTTTCGAAAGATAGCTGAGAGTATACCTGCGACTTTCGTTTCACTTGGGATTCTCGGTACCTTTATAGGCATAACAATGGGAATGGAAGGCTTAAATCCAGATGGGCCATCAGATGAATTACAAGGTGGAATTGAAAGACTGTTAGGTGGAATGAACGTTGCATTTATTTCCTCGATTGTTGGGATTCTAATATCGCTTATTATCCAATTCATCGATAAACTCTATTTTTATAGGCTAATTAATTAATCATTTCACACTCTTCGAAGATCATTAGATCAGGTTTTCCCAGTTAAATCTGAAGGGAATTTATTACAAGAACTTGTTGAAATTCAATCAACGCAATATGACGATTTCAAAACATTTTTTTCTGATGAAATAATGACGAAAATGACAAATAGCCTTATTGCGGGATTAAGTCCACATTTAGAAAAAAGTAATGAGATCATGGAACAGATTGTAAATAATACAAAAGATGTTCAGCATGAAAAAATGAATGAGATGATTCGCTATTTTCTTGATTCTTTAAATGAGGTTACAGGGGATCATATGAAAGAGCTAGGGAATACATTGACGAAAACGATCGAATGGCAAGAAAAAGTACAAAACGAGCTTAATGGATTGGTGGAAGAATTAAAAGAATCGGCTACAAACCAAGCTACTATGGCTGAAAATACATCGGTATTAACAGAAAAAATAGGCAGTTATAGTAATGTCTTTACCGAACAGTATGAGAGCATTTTAAATAGAATTAATGAAAATCATCAAAACAGTTCAAAATTGCAGCTCCGTTTCGAAGAGTTACTTGCGTTAATTTTGGAAGAAACCCAGGGGATGGAGGAATCCAAACAGGATTTTATCAATTCGTTGCAAGGACAACTTGACCAAATGGATCAACGAGTACATGAATTAAGGAATTTCTGGAGTACCAATGAGGAGCAGCTAACAGAAAACAGAAAATTATTCAGTGAAGTAAATGAAAGACTAAACGGATCAATGGAAAGCTTCGTCGACCATATGCATCAGGGGCTTGGGCGGACATTTGATCAGTTCGATAAACAATTGGCCAAATCAGTTGAGTATTTAGAGCGTGGAGTAAGTAATATTCGAACAGTTATTGAAACCATGGAAGAAGATATTGAAAAAGTTAATAGTAGTTTTGATGGTTTTTATAAGGTATTGGATAAAGCAACAAATACCACATCACGGAGTGAGAGCTAATGTCTCGCAGAAACTTTCGAATACCAACTGTAAGTAAACAAACGGAAGAAACCGGTAGTCATTGGATGTCGTTTACTGATTTAATGAGTGGATTACTCCTGATTTTTGCTTTATTTTTAATGGTGAACTTATTTGATCATCAGACATCGATGGAAAAGAAAGACGAATTAATAGAAGAGGTTGTAGGGATAAAAACAGAGATAATTGAGGAATTAAGAAAGGCTTTTAGTCATTCTAATTTAAGGATGGACATTGATCCTAAAACCGGCGTTATCCGCTTTTCAAGTGGTGTATTTTTTGGTTATAACAGTTATGAGGTAACCCCTGCTGGTGGAGAAAGTTTGAGGGAGTTTATCCCCGAATACATCGGCATATTATTATCTGAACAGTTCAGAGACCATATTTCTCAGATTATTGTTGAGGGTCATACCGATCAGGAAGGATCATATCTTTACAACCTTGACCTTTCACAAACACGCTCATTTGCCGTGGTGAAAGAAATTCTATCTGAGGACTTTCCAGACTTTGAACATAAAAATGAAATGAGAAGTCTCCTAACTTCTAACGGACGATCATTTAGTGAACCGATGTTAAATGAGGAAGGGAAAATAGATCCAGAAAAATCACGCCGTGTCGAATTTAAATTCAGATTAAAAGATGAACAAGTATTTGAGGAAATCCAAAAGTTGGTGAACCCAAATGAATAGTCCTCAAACCCAGCTTGCTTTTCACTTTGACTCAAAAAGGTTACGAGAAGTGGCAGATAAAATCGAAGAAAAATATGCTAAATACAACGAGGAATACTTAACCCATCTCGCTGTCAAAAGACTTCCAAGACTGTTAGAGAATATTCGTAATCTCTCTTTAAATCAAAACGAAATCCTAGCATTTGCAAAAGGATTAAAAAATATTGATATAAGGATTCTCACTTATGAGTTTCCTTATCATCGTGAAGAAGAAACAACTCAATTAAAAATTGTTAAAATTCTTGAGCACCGTTATGAACGTTTTATCGGTCGGAGGCTTTGGGATCACTTTCATGTATATCCAAAAGATCCTCATATTTTTCAATTATTAAAAACAACATTTAAAATAGAAAATGATTCGTTTTTATCTCTCGATTCCAGGATTAGAAGTCAATATGAAGAAGCCTTTGGAAAAGAAAAATATTTACAAGAAATAGCTAAAAAAATTGGATATGAACAAAAGAAAGTAGAAGAATCATTTAAAGAGTGGAGAATTCAAGCTAATACTAAATTAGAAACCCTATTATGGACTTACATACTAATGTTTCATATAGGCAGAAAGGAATTTATAACAAGAGAAGGACCAGCTCAAATTATTTGACACTTAGCTAAATTGAGTATCAATGATTACAAGAGTATACTAAAACGATATTTAGAAGCATTTGAGTTCGAAAACTTCCACACTGAGATCTTGGATCAAGCTATTCATCGAATAAGTGACCCTCGATATATGTTTACTTCATGGGAAGATTTTTCAAAAGAACAGATTGATAAGGTAAAGCGCTTGATGATTCGCAACGATCTACAACATTTCTTTGCAAAGGATACTAAATATCAACGATTTAAATATTGGGGTCGTTTTGTAAAAACAATGAAAGATGCTGAAATCATTGAGCAACCACCCATGGCGATAATGGACATCGATGATTTTATTGTTGTAGAATTTGCAGAAACGGGAAATGCAGCCTATTTTTACACGAAAGAAACGTATGAAAGAGTGATTTCACCAAGAATGCATAGTCACCGAGGATGATTTAAAAGAGAAAAAAATTATGATCACAAAGCTCACCCATAATAGAAGAGATACCAAGCCTAACTTATGGCATGATAAATTTGATCGGCATATGGATCAATATTTAATTGGAAATTTTGAAATCTGAAGATTTGTAAAATCTATGTTATCCTCTCTTATGAATCGTAAAGAGAGGATATTTTAATGGATCACTGATCCAATAATTAGTTATTTTTATAGACTATTAATTAAATGAGTTAAAAACGATTGGGTGATATACTTAATGTAACTAATAAAAAAAACTAAGAGGAGTCTCATATGAAAAACACTACTTACTTCTACCAATTTCTAGAACCAATCTCCAATGAACTAGCATTTCTCGCTCGTGAACTAGAGAATAGTATCTTTAATAGTCCGCGGACAATGTTAACGCATGCTAGAGTTTTTGTGGAGAATATATTATTACAAGTCATGAAGCATGAAGAAATAAAAGATGATCAATTTCTTACTTTAAAAGATAGACTAGATCTTTTAAATGAACAGGGTGTATTCACTTCAGAGGTCCGTGACGCCTTACATCATGTTCGTCAAACTGGTAATCAGGCATCACATGATTCACGTTTATTTCGTTATTCTGAAGCTCTGCTTTCTTGGGAGGCTTTATATAAAATAGTGAAATGGTACATAGAAGTGTACGCACCACTTTCCATTCAAGTACCTGACTATCAAGACCCTTCCGCTCCGAAAGAAAAAACATATGATACGTCAGAACTAGAAGTCAGGTTGAAGGCGCTAGAGGAACTATTATTATCATCAATGAAAGAGGGTTCAGCTAAAAAAGTAGCCAATGAAGAAGAAGTTCCAGTATTGACGACACCGACAAAAGTAGAATTGAAAGAACCTGGATTTACGACAATTCGAACTATTATCTATAAAAATGAGAGTATAGAAGTTCCCTATTTCCTTCGCGACGCCTTCTTATTACCACAACGATTTCAAAAGTCTGAAACTTTTCTAATAAGATTAGGTGCCGAACAGCAAGCGCGTATCATGAGTGAGCTTCCTAACAACCTTGATGGTCTACATAAACATGTAAAACGATACAATGAAAAAAATGACGAACTGTTTTTTCAGGAGTTAAAGATCTTTATTGAAGAAGAAAAGACTCGTAGAAACATTAATTTAGATCGTCATGGTGAGTTGTTACTATTTTATAAGACAGAACACATTGTCTTAACCGATGAATTAAAAAAAGTACCACTTACAACAACAGAATTTCAAGGGATTCCAAGCTTAATCAGACAGCTTAACGAAGACGAAATGCTAACTGTCGGACAACTGCCAATGGAACTCGTCATTTTAGGAAAATATAAAAATGTAGGGATAGTTAATGTAGAGAAGCTTTTTGAGCAATTGAAAAATAAGTAGTGTTTGATACGCAGTTACATTTATCCTTTATTTTACATAGAAAGTGGTGGGAAGAACCTAAGTTTGGAGAAAAAAATTGTAAAAGATAAAAGTATGAACTATTTTCTGATAAATTTTGCGCCAAGTAGTTCCGTTCAGAGGTGAAAATACGAAAACATCTAGTTATCGAAAAGGCGGATTCACATAGAGTTCGTCATGAATCTTAATTTTTCTACTCTATTAAGTTAATTGCTGAATTGAACACTGGGACGGATCTTGTTCTATCAAAACTAAATCACCATCCCTTTCTATTAGTTTCTTTTAATTTATCGTAGTTTCCTAAATAAGAATTATGAACCTACCTTTATAGGTAGGGTTTTTTGTGACCAAAATCACAAAAAATTTGATCGAATTTCACTAAAGATCATCTTCTGCAACGGGACAGATAAACTCTTGTATTACGTAGTAGACCTATACTTCGCATTAAATATGTAACGTATAGCTTAATTTATAATATGGGTTGGGGATGCTTATGATGGAATTGAAATAGAGTAGAAACACTACAAGTACCTTGAATGGCTCTATGCCTTTAAGGTTTTCTTTTTGATTTTTAAGGTAAAAAGACCATAAGTAGCTTTTTAAATTATTACCACAAAGAACTAGTTGCAATTAAGGTTGAACGGATAACTGATGTAAACTTATCTTAAGGAAGTAACGAAGGCTTTTCTTGAATAATAAGAACTTTTTCTAAGTCTATTAAAAAGGGATTTTTCTTTGAGTGACCGATCTTTGATTTCCTTTAAACAATACACTACATTCAATAAGTAGCTTCAACATAAAAGGCATCGATCCTTCTTGGATTAATGCCTCCGTTTGCTTAACTGTATTCCTTCACAATGTCGCTTGTTTATTGATACTATTTGTTAATAACAATGGATAATTTATAGCTCGCCAAATTGCTCAAACCTGTCAAGAATTCATCTAATATTTCATTGCCTGGGAATTTACATTCGAGAAGGTAACAACTTTCTCCACTGACTTTGTAGTTGTTTATGACGAATTGAACTTGTTCTTTTATAAACGACAGATAAGGTTGATGATTCGTGTTTTTCGTATAAATATGTATAATTGCGTGAACAATATACCCCATTTTTACTTGATTCACTTTAATGGTATACCCCTCAATAATCCCATTGTCCTCTAATTTTGCCACTCTAGCTGAAGTAGCCGGTCCAGTCAAATGGACTTTTTCACCCAATTCTTTCATTGTAATCCGACTGTTCTTAGTTAGTTCCTTCAAAATATGCATATCTGTGTTATCTAACATTTATTTAACTCCTTTCATAAATAAAGTCAAACCGCGAAAAGACTTTACTTAATCTATGTATCTGTTATGTGTCCATAGTTTAGACTCTACATTGTTCAGATGAAATTTAAAATATAAAGGGGTTAATATATATGAATATACATCAAATTCGTAATGCAACAATTGTCGTTGAATACGCGGGAAAGAAATTTTTAATCGATCCAATGTTATCAGAAAAAGGCACTTACCCGCCTTTCCCTTCATTAAGACAAAACAACTCAAATAATCCTTTAGTTAGTTTACCAATATCCATTGACGATATCATTCATAATGTTGATGCTGTTATTGTCACTCATCTACATTATGACCACTGGGATGATGCTGCTAAAGAAGCGCTGCCCAAAGAGATTAAAATATTTTCCCAAAATGAAGAAGATGCGACTGAAATTCGAAATGCAGGCTTCCAAAATGTAGAGGTTTTACAAGAGCATACAGTCTTTGAAGGAATCCAATTAATTAAAACAAAAGGTGAGCATGGAAGAGGCGAAATCCTAAAGGTTACTGGTCTAGTGTGCGGCGTTGTCTTCAAACACTCAAATGAGAAAACTTTATATGTAGCTGGAGATACTGTTTGGTATGAAGCTGTTCAGGAAGTAATTGAAACACAAAAACCAGAAATCATTGTTGTCAACGGCGGGGATGTTCAACTCTCTGAAGGTGGTTCTCTAATTATGGGTAAAGATGACATTTATGAAGTTTATAAAGCTGCTCCAGATGCAAAAATCATTTCTGTCCATATGGAAGCTGTCAATCATTGGACATTATCAAAAGAAGAATTAAAAAACTTTATTAATGAAAAAGGAATCTCCTCGAATGTTTTAGTACCTGAAGACGGAGAAACATATTCATTTTAAAGAATAGAGGAGACAGAAATTGTAGTTTTAATTTTATATGAGTGGAAAGACAATCATGTCAGTTGAAACCAATTAAGAATAAGTTCGTCGTTTTTATGAAGCACTTTTCCAAAGATTCTAGGGGGAAGTTAGTGCCGCCTTTATTGTGCCAGGTGTTACTTCATATGTTGCAGATTTTACATCTGTTCAGGAACGGTCAAAAGCGATAGGCTATATCTCTGCCGCCATTAGTACTGGCTTTATTATTGGACCTGCCATCGGTGGCTTTATTGCAGAATACGGTATACGTATGCCTTTTTCTTTGCGGCAGGCATTGCCTTTTTAGCATGCATCTCTCCATATTTATTTTAAAAGAGCCGCTAACAAAGGAACAGCTTGCAGGATTTTCTGCTAATACAAAGCAAACAAACTTTATAGGCGATTTCAAGAGATCACTTAATCCACGTTACTTTACTGCCTTAATCATTGTATTTGTACTTGCTTTCGATTTATCAGCATATGAAACTGTTTTAGTCTATTTTCAGATCATAAATTTGCCTTCACGCCGAAGGGATTGCCGCTATTATTACAATCAGCTCAATTTTCGGAGTTGTTATCCAAGTTTTTATGTTTGGAAAAATGGTAGATATACTTGGTGAATAGAAACTGTCCAATTATGTTTAATTACAGGTGCAATATTGGCGGTGGCTGGCTAAAACAAATGGAGAACATGGAAGGGTTGAAATCCTAAAACTTAAAGAAAATAGTTTTTTTATGTGAAGAAAGAAAAAAATAAAGGATTTGATAGTATGGAACTATTATTAGAATCAATAAATAAAAACTCAAAAGACATCGAGAAAGTAAAAGATTTATATTATGGATCTTTTCCTGAAGTTGAACGACATCCTATGGATTTGTTATTCTATAAAGCAAATCTAAATTGTGTAGATTTTCTTGCTATTTACGATAAGGATATTTTTGTAGGGTTTACTTATTTAATTACCCATAAAAATTTAACATATGTTCTGTATTTGGCAATAGATGGTAATGTTAGGTCAAAAGGCTATGGTAGCCTGGTACTATCTCAAATTAAAGAGAAATACTCAAAAAACCAAATAATACTCAATATAGAAGTTATTGATGAAAGTGCAATTAATTTTGAGCAAAGGGTAACAAGGAAAAAGTTTTATGAGCGGAATGGTTATGAAAGTTCAGGACTCTTATATAAGGATCGCTGGTGTTTATATGAGGCTATGGTAAATGGAGAAAAAGAGGTTACTAAAGAAAA
The DNA here is from genome assembly GCF_029193815.1 of Cytobacillus sp. S13-E01. Taxonomy (GTDB): domain Bacteria; phylum Bacillota; class Bacilli; order Bacillales; family Bacillaceae_L; genus Bacillus_BV. The sequence continues at coordinate 19,278 of NZ_JARFVC010000035.1, read as the reverse complement.
ATTTTATGATTTAGTAAAGACATTTACAGGAGATTCACTTTTCCTTTTCTTAGAAGTTCAAATCACATCAACAAAATTTAATTAATTGTTTAAAGATTAAAATGAACAAAACTCCTGTTTATTATAGAAGAAAGATAGGGCTAGATATCTAGCCTTTTTTTGTAGACTATTTCAGAGCTTTTTACCTCATTTTGAATAACTGGTTTTATTTAGAGAACGTCGTCAATTCATCTGTTACAAATGCACAAAGTTCGTAAGTGTAATATATTAAAGTGTATTCAAATGTATATGAATATAGGAGTTATCCAAGTAAAATATTAGAGATTATCCTAATCCTATTTAATAAGATATGGAGGCAAGTGCAAATCATTTATGAATCCAAATGTTATATACCAACATTTGGATTTATTTTCACCCTCGTTATGTTTTTTAAATTCAATATAATAGGTTCAAATAACAAAATAAACAAACCGGACATGTGACTCGTAATGCAGGCAGGATCCATAAAGGCGATATTCTATCTAATGATATGATAATGTTTTTTGGGGTCCTTTTTTTGTTAGCTTATTGTTTCGGCAACAATGTAAGCATGTTCAGTTTATCGGGAGGAGGATTTTATATGTATTACCCATTAAATCGTGAGTTTACAGCCGAAAAACCAAATGAAAAATGGGTAACGGACGTTACAGAATTTAAGTATGGCCTATCAAAAAAGGCCTATTTAAGTGCGATTCGTGATCTTTATGACGGATTCATTATACGTTATGTTCTAGGACACTCCAATAACAATCAACTTGTATTCAAGACACTTGATCAAGCCACTGCACTATTGAATGGAGAACATCCTCTTATCCATAGTGACCGTGGATTCCACTACACCTCTAAAGGGTTCAAACTTAAGATAGATACGGCGGAGATGACACAAAGCATGTCACGAGTTGCTCGGTGTATTGATAATGGACCAATGGAGTCCTTTTTTGGGACACTGAAATGTGAGAAGTATTATTTACATAAATATAAGACATTTGAGGAACTTACTACAGCGATAGATGAGTACATCCATTTTTATAATTATGAAAGATACCAAAAACGATTAAACGGCCTTAGCCCTATGGAATATAGAACTAAAGCCGCTTAAATCATTTTTATTATTTCCACTGTCTACTTGACGGGGGGCAGTTCAAAACCGTCGAGAAGGCTCGACTTCCTCCCCGCGGAAAGCAAGTGCCTAAAGCGGAAAGAAACGGCAAAGGTTCAGATTTAATACACCTATGCTAGAAGTAGTTTTAGAAGAATTTCACAATACAGGATTGACAAGTTAAGTGTACTAACCATATAATACACCTATGATGTATGAACCACTTAATACACACACTTTGGTAAGGTAGATATCATAAGTTCATATAGGAGTTGTTTCAATGAATGTAAATTTTAATAATCGTGATCCGGTCTATTTGCAGATTGTTCGTTATTTTAAAGAAAAAATCGCAATTGGGGAAATAGAGCCTGGAGTAGAAATCCCGTCAAGACGAGAGCTTGCAGGTAGGATGAAAGTAAATCCTAATACAGCGCAACGGGCGTATAAGGAAATGGAGGAACAAGGGTTGATTTATACAGAGAAGAATTACCCAAGTAAAATTACAACAGATCACAAGGTATTAGGTAAGGTCAGAGAGGAGCTGCTTATCGAAGCCGTTGATCAGTTTGTCACATCTGTACGTTCGATTAATGCGCCAGTTGAGGAGCTTCTTGACCTGGTTAGAGATAAGTACACGTCTATTGATGATAAGGAGGCTTAACGATGATTGAAGTAAAAGGTGTTGAAAAGAAATACGGACGTAAGAAAATTTTAAAAGGTGTATCTTTTACGGCGAATAAGGGTGAAATCACTTGCTTAATTGGAATAAATGGAGTTGGGAAGACAACCATTTTAAATGCGATTATGGCACTTACCCCTATTAGTAAAGGTCAAATTTTAATCGATGGGGAACCACTACATACGCAATCGTTCGAAAAAATTACCTTTATTCCTGATACGATAACGATGCTTCCACACATGACGATTGCAGAGTCGATGGAGTTTATGAAGGACTTTTATATGTGTTGGAATCAGGAGCGTGCCAATGAATTACTTGGTTTTTTCAGATTAAATCAAAGCGACCGAATTTCTTCCTTATCGAAAGGAAATAAGGCAAAGGTTAATCTCTTACTTGGTCTAGCACTTGACGTGGATTATGTATTAATGGATGAGCCGTTCTCTGGAATTGACATGTTCAGTCGTGAGGAAATTGCCAATGTATTCACGAGTCACTTGATTGAAAATCGAGGGGTAATCATTACGACACATGAAATAGGAGATATTGAACATTTACTAGATAAGGTTGTTCTACTCGATGACGGATTGGTGACAAAAGAGTTTAGTGCCGAAGATGCACGTGAAAACGAAGGGAAGTCTGTCATTGATGTGATGAGAGAGGTGTATCAGAGATGAAAAATTACCTGAAGTTAGTGAATTTTGAATTTAACCGTGTTGCCAAACTATTTGCAGTCTTACTTGGTATTACATTTGTTATGCAAATGATAGGTGTGATTATAGAATCAAGAAAATATTTAAAAATAGCGAATGAAGAAATGTATCAACAGATGATGACGAAGGTTCAGTTTCTGGAATCTTTCGGTCAAATGAGTTTTTTACAAGTCGTAAGAAGCGTCTGGTTCCTGGGTCCAATCGCGATATGCGTGGCTGGTGTTGCATTCTACATCTTCCTGATTTGGTATCGTGATTGGTTTGGAAAAAACACATTTATTTACCGATTATTAATGCTACCAACAACAAGATTGAATATCTTTTATGCAAAGATTACGACAATCCTTATCCTAACAGTTGGTTTAGTTGCCATTCAACTCATCCTACTACCAATTGAGATGTGGGTAATGAAAGCGATGGTTCCGGATGAGTTCAGGAGCGACATGGGTGTCCATCAAGTGTTGATCAGTATGCCTGAATTATCGATTATTATTCCAAGTAGTTTTGTGGAACTTATCCTATTTTATGGAGCAGGATTAATGGTTGTATCCGTTCTATTCACTGCGATTTTATTTGAAAGAAGTTTTAGGTGGAAAGGGATTGTTGCTGGTGTACTGTATAGCGGTGCCGCTATCGTAGTTTTGATTCTGCCAATTCTATTACACGAGTTTGTTCTTAATGGTTTTTTCTATCCAATTGAATTGTTTGTACTTGTCATCTTGATGGGTGTGATTGTATTCGCGGCTTCTATTTGGATGAGTAGATTTTTATTAACGAAAAAGATTACCGTTTAAGGGGTGTGTAACATGAGAAAGTATTGGAAAACCACTGCAATCATCGTTCTAATTATGCTTAGTATAGGAACGTTCTATGTGAATTCTGCGAGGTCAGCTGAAAACTTGCCTGTATTTATGATTCAAACACTAAGCGGTGATCCCAAAGAGATAGAGCCGTTGGTGTTGGAGGGATCTTATACAGATATGTCCTCAATGAACTATGTAAGTTCGAACGTAAAAATTAACGCTGAAGGGTCTGTCTACAACAGTCGTTCATTTCTAGATCAAGTAATAGGAAATTATCCAACTGTGATAAAAGAGTTACATGAAGAATATCGTACCTTCATGCGAGGCAAAAATATATGGGCTGAGTCCTATTTTGAAAACAATGAGGTTCTTGCTTATGCAGAGTTAAATGATGATATGGGTTCGTTAAGATCCCGTGATTTTACATTTACGATATCCATATTAAATAAAAAGGATGATACGACCAACTCTTTCTCGGTTGAAGTCCCAAAAGCAAGAGAATTAGATAATATTTTTGTAGAAGATGTACAAATGATTGATGGTGAATTGTACCTTATCACCAGAAACATGTTGAGAAATAATGATAACTCCTTTAATGCGAACTATATTTATACAATTGATATAGAAAATCAAAAAATAAGCAACCAAGAATCAATTGTTGAAGTTCCTCAGGAGCAAGGTAATACCTACACCAACGTACGATTAATTGAATCAAGCCCTACAAAAGCGAATAAACACCTAATTTTTGAAATAACAGTAGAAAAAATTATTGAAGAGAAGGAATCTGCTAGGGTAGAAGAGTACAACAAGGAAATCATATCCTATAACCTAGCAACAAAAGAAAAAGAAAGTCTGAATGTATCAGATTTAAAAATGAATGAGAACCAACTTAGCTTCTATGATGGTTCTACTCTTTATTTTACGAAAATAGATGGGCAAGAGCTCGTAGTAACTCCATTTAGTCTAAGAGACAATCAAGCTACTAAAGCCTTTCGTATCCAACTGTCAAGTGAAGAAGGTAATGTACACAATCCGGTAATAAACGTTAAAGATGGTAAACTCTATGCTATTACCTCACAAATGAATTCAAACGTAAATGCGGATGTAATCGTCACAGACTTGACAACAGGTGAAAACCTTTTTAGCGGTCAAGTCGTTTCATTGAGAGAACAGGGAAAATTCGAATTATATCTGTATGAACTATTTGTGAAATAGTAGATAGATAAACTGTAGATTCCTTCCTGTTTTTTAGAGTCGTTGAAACGTAAGAAGAATTTTCCTTGGACAGGGTTGCATAATCTCTTTTTCTATAAAAGAGGAGGGGTATTTTGAAAACAAAATTAAATATAGCCAATTCTCTAGTCAAAGATGACCAAAGTATGAATGAAACTAATGTAAATGAGCTTTATACGGAATATAAAAAGAAAGTTTATTGCCTTGCACTTTCTTATGTCAAAGATAACTATGTAGCGGAAGACCTTACCCATGAAATTCTTATTAAATGCTATTTAGCTCGAAAAAAGTTTAACGGTAATTGCTCCTTTTATTCTTGGATGTATCGTATTGCTACCAATCATTGTATAGATTATTTACGAAAAGTGTATCGCAGACCGGATTTTCCGGATGAACATATCGAATTTTTTACTGATAAAGAAGTTTGTACACCTGAATCAGAGTTGTTGAATCGTAGTGACCAGGAAGAACTCTTAAACAAATTAAGACTTCTTCCTTCAAAATACCAAGAGGTCCTAACGCTCTATTACTTTAAGAACCAAACTTTGAAAGAAATCGAACATCATTTGAATATAAACCTTTCAACAATCAAATCAAGGATGTTTCGGGCGAAGCGGTTGTTGAGGGAGATGTATTAGGGTGTAGTCCGAATCCTATCCATATTCTTACTATTTCATAAGAAAAGCGCAGGGCGCCCGCCTTTCGGCGACAAGCATAAGACGAGCCCTGACTGAAGGCGTTTTTTGCCTTCGGGAAGGGATTGGCTTATGACCTCGAGCCGATGGCGCCCGGAGCTAGACACTAAAACTAGGTACAAACTTTTATACTTTCTTATCTTTTAAAAAAGGATGGTTCACATGCTGTTATAATGAAGCAATGAACCATCCTTTTTTTATGCTTACACAGTCTGTTTTTTCACCGGTATATAAATATCGATAACTTTTTTATCCGTCCTGTGGCATCTTTCATCATAAAGCTCAAAATCTAGGACCCCTGCATGTTCATAGCCTGACTCTGGGAACCATTCTGTGAATATATAATTCCAGGTGGATTGAATGGACGTGCTAAATGTGGAATCATCTGACTCCGGCGTTGAAAACACTACATATTCCATCTCTGGAAAGGTTCGGTACGCTAATCCTTCAGGTGCCGAAGTTCCTTCTGGTACCTCCATTCCAATGACATACACAAACTTACCTGTTTCTGGGGAGAATTCCGTGCAGATTCCTAACTCCTCTTTGCAGTTTATAGGATTTGGAATGTTCTCATATAATTTCTTCTGCAGGTACACTTGCCAAAATTCAGGAATGTCTTTATTGTTTTGTCCGTCAATGTTTATTGTTTTCAATTCATACCCAATGATCTGAAACGAAGGCTTCGTGATTAATTTTGGTTCCATTATTAGTCCTCCTTGAACAATTAATTTCTTGAGGAAGGCTTTTCCAAGTAACGGACCAGATAGTGCATTTGCCGTTCGATACTGATTAGGAGAAACGCCATAACACTTTTTAAAAGCCCGGTTAAATGACTCGTGGTATTGAAAACCAACCTCCATTGCAATATCGATCACCTTATCATCCGAATAGTAAAGTAGTTCGGCAGCTCGTGTAAGCCGTCTTTTTCTGACATACTCCATGACGGATTCTCCGACGAGGGCTTGGAATACTCTATGAAAATGATAAGGAGAGAAGCATGCAATGTCTGCAAGTGATTCAAGTGTAATTGTTTCCTGCAGGTTTTCTTCAATGAAATCTAGCGTTCGACCAATACAAGCTATATAATCCATTAGCTGTTCTTCCCCTCCCTATACCCACTATAACAGTACATAATTTACCTTTCTTAACACTTTTTGCTATTTTCATCATACACTGATAAGTTCAGGTTAGGATAGTATACTAGTAGAACTATTTTAAGAGATAGAAGGTAGTATATGAAAATAGGATTGCTAAACCATGAAGAGTTGAAATCTAGATTAGGTGGGCAATGGATAGAAATCATGCAGTGCTTTCAGGAATAATATGGTCGGTTCGTAATCCTCACAATATAAATGAAACCTTTCTTTTCTAGCATTAAATAGAAGAGAGTCGCAGTACATCCTTACCAATATTCCCTTGATAAAGAATCTAATGGATGGTTACAATGGATAGGAAGTACATAAGGGAAGGGAGTGCAAACCTTTGGATTTTGAAACAGTTATGCAGGAATTGGAAGCGCTCGGAAAGGAACGAACAAAAAAGACTTACATAAGTAATGGAGCACATGAGCCCCTTTTTGGCGTGGCTACAGGAGCAATGAAGCCGCTTGCAAAGAAAATAAAGAAAAATCAGCCTTTAGCTGAACAGCTTTACGCTACCGGAAACTATGATGCCATGTATTTTGCTGGTATCATTGCAGACCCAATGGCAATGACTGAGGCTGATTTTGATCGTTGGATCGATGGGGCGTATTTTTATATGTTGTCAGATTATGTGGTTGCTGTAACTTTGTCAGAAGCCGATATTGCTCAAGTTGTTGCCGATAAATGGATTGCTAGTGGTGAAGAACTTATAATGTCAGCAGGCTGGAGCTGTTACTGTTGGCTGTTGGGGAATCGTAAAGACGGTGAATTTGATCCAAGTAAGATTGCTAGTATGCTTGATCAGGTGGAAAAGACGATTCATGATTCGCCAGTACGGACGAAATCCTCTATGAACAATTTTGTCTACACAGTGGGGATTTCCTACGTGCCTCTACATGACAAGGCGGTTGAAACTGCAGAGGCAGTTGGACCTGTTGAACTCAAACGGGATAATAAAAAAAGTAGTATCCTACTTGCGTCTGAAACGATTCAAAAAGGTATCGATAGAGGGCAGCTAGGTTTTAAACGGAAATATGTAAGGTGTTAGATTCATTTGTGGGATATCTAGACTAACATCATAATAAAATTGAGGACAATAAAAGCCAGAGGTCAAATACTCTGGCTTTTACTATTTACCTCTTCCTTAAGGGTGTCCTAAAAAAACTTAGGACCTTTTTTGGCACAATTAACCCCGTTAGGAAAGTAGACCACATCTCATGGACTGAGCTACTTTCTCCTTTTTATCGAAAGAGTGATAGAAGTAGAAACACCAACACCGTCACCATATTTCTCCTATTATGATAAAATTTTGCCAACTGTTACTAATTCATACCCTTGTGATTTAAGATAAGGAATGACTTGGTCAACCTGATGTCAAATTTTTTAACTCTTTTATTCTATTGACAGTTACGCCATGATGTTTAGCAATCCCCCATAACGTATCACCTTCAACAACTGTATATAAAAGGTATTCCACGATAAAACCTCCTTTACAGAGTGATACTATAGTATATGCAATTAAGAAAATGGGGGGACAACTTCTGTCTATATCAGCCAAAAATGTGTGTTAGTATACCTTGAAAATGATCGGCTATTTTAATAGGGAAAGTAGGATTATAAAAACATCTCCTATGTCATACAGCGTTAGCGGTACAACATAAGAGGTGTTTGATTAGATATGAACTAGATTACTATTTTGCCGTCTGTACTTGTAATGATGCTCTTCGAACCAGCCCGAAGTAGGCCAGCATAGCTAGTAAGCTTGCTGATAAGATGACTACTCCCATTGGAATGGCTGAATATTCTCCCGCAACGGCAACAAGTGGTGAAGTGATCGAGCCTAGAACAAATCGTAATACACCCATTAGTGCAGATGCACTTCCAGTAATATATCCCTGCGACTCTAGGGCCAAATCGAAGGAAGAAGTTGTAATAATTCCAATCGAACAGACTAAAGAGAAAATCGAAATCGCATTGTTAGAAGTGGTGCTTGAAACAGAATAGCTACTAGTAAAAAAGTACCTGCTGTCATAGAAAGGTTTCAATAATGTTCTCTCTGGGATAATATCGGCTAAGCAGCCAACCGACTAAAGCCAGACCAATTTCTCCAAATAAGTCTCTTCGCACCTATTCTATCGACAATTCTCTACATAAATCTGCTATAATAATTAATAATAAAATGAAGGAGGTGAGAATAGATGGAAAAAACATTGAACAAGATTATGGACAAACTAGATTCATTAGATCAAAAAATAGACATGGTGGATCAAAAGGTAAACAGTCTTGATCAAAAGGTAAACAGCCTTGATCAAAAGGTAAACAGTCTTGATCAAAAGGTAAACAGCCTTGATAAAAAGGTAGACAGTCTTGATCAAAAGGTAAACAACCTTGATCGTAAGGTAAACATGATGGATGAAAGGCTAACAGATGAACAAAAAAGACAAGGTGATTTATTACATCAATTAATTAATACCGTAGCAGCTACAAATGTAAAAATTAGCGAAACAAACGAAAGAATGGCCTCTCTTGAAACAAAGGTAGATTCAGTCGTAATCGAAGTTAAAGAAATCAAAAACTCCATGGCAACAAAACATGACCTTGAATACTATGATCAAATGATTTCAGAGCATTCAAGACAAATTTATAAGCTGAAAAATCATTAAACCTCACAATTAAGACTTTTTATTCAAATTCGTAATTAATCATAGACTTAACTAACTTCTTTGATCCCACAATAAAACAAACCAGTGACTTTTTCCTCACATATTGTATATTTATGTTGTTTACGGGACTAGGTTTCATGACCCAGCCTAGATGACCAGTTGAAGCTCTGCAAAGCCTTGAAAAGCTAGTATCCGTAAATAACTTATTTTATTTTTTTATTTTCGAAGTACTGTATCAACTGCAGCAATAGTGCTATTAGAGTAGGCAGGTTTCTAGTAAATTGTTTTTCTATCTTCCGCTAACTGGTAATCGTACACTAACTTCAACTTTTTATAGCCTTTAACATAATAGCCTCGCCAATAAATGATTCGATTTTAGTATTATTAAATTTGATATGAAATTTGTGTTTTACCTTATCAGATGTCCTTAGCATAAATTTGTTTAAAGGATCTTTTTCTGTATCTGATAAATGCATGCGGTCACACCAATTTTCAAATTCAAAGCATTTTTCGAAACGATATAATTCTAGTGTTTCAAATCCGTTTAATTCTAGCATATGGAGCCACTCAGTCTTTTTCCATGCTCGAAAGTGGCTATAGTCTCTCATTTTTTCGATTGTATTATAGAATTGATCGAATTCTGCGTCCTCAGGAGCAACGTTATCATCCAATAAGAATTGGCCACCTGGTTTTAGAACACGATAAGCTTCACTAATAAAATTTTTGATGTTTGGGAAATGATGTGGGGCTATACGACAAGTTACTATATCAAAAGATTCGTCAGGGAAGGGCATGTTTTCAGCATCACCTTCAACAAATTCTACGTTATTATGTCCGTTTTCTTGTATGAAACCTTTAGCCGCTTTTAACATTTCCGGTGTCAAATCTAGAGCCGTTACCTTTTTGACAAGAGGAGCGAACGCATTTGCTGTATGACCACCACCTGTAGCTACGTCAAGGACAACTTCCTTTCCATTTGTATTAGCCATTTCTACCAACCTTTTCAAATCTCCACCTTTACGATGTAGGTCACTATTCACATAATAATTAGCGCTACGACCAAACTGATCTTTAACATTTTGTTTAATTTCCATGGTTTTCCCTCCTTCGTTTACTTGCTTGATTCATTTTTCACTATTATCATATTACAAAATTTAGCATAAGGATAATTTTATATTTTTATAATAAATTATAAGTAAAACTTATTAACTAGATACACGGGGATGGACTTTGTGTTTCTTGATACGGGATAATGATGAAAAAAGGCTTTCTGCCGCTAACTGGAGCATTTCTACAACAAGTGATTTTGTCAGACTATTTCGTATATAATTTAAATATAGATTGAAAGTACAGGTTAGACTTAAGGGGGAATTTAAATGTTACAAAAGTCAACTACTGATAGGATGATTTTTGGGGTATGTGGAGGGATTGCTGAGTCTTTTAATATATCACCTTTAATCTTAAGGGCAATATTTTTCGTACTGCACCTGTTTCTATTTTTGTATATATTTTACTTGTTGGCTTTACCATAAAAAATCCTTAATGCATTAACGGGTGCTCTAATTCAAGAAGAGATTAGAGTTTCTTTTTTGAACTATGGGACTGTATTGTTCAATAACTCCCAGCAGTTAAGAAACCTTTCTTAGTGTTTATTCGTATAGTAATTTAAACATTGAATAATGGGGGGAATAGCAGTTTGGAAATAAATCCACAAACGTCTCGAAATATTGAAATAGTTACAAAAAAGGAAATTACTATAAAAAAAGTGCTAAATATATATGGTGTTTTCACTGTTCTTGCTTTAATATTATCAGTTTTTACAACTCCTATTTCTATAAATGAAAATATGCAATTTTTTTATAATGAAGATTTAATAATGGGAGCGAAAAAGTTAAAGGAGTTCTTAATATTTATTTTCGGTTCAGCGATTGTTTATTTTTTATCAGTAAATCTTTATTACAAAAATATGAAGTGATAGACTAAGTGGTGCGCGCGACAAGTTCTGCTATAAGCGCTTTTTAGCGTGAAATGCAGGGAATTCATTTGATAGATTCCAACTTTACAACCGAAGGTTGGAATGATGAAACCATGTTTTCTGAAACGACCTCATCAATACTCCTGCGTGCGTCATGAATGACAGTTCATGGGGTTCGAAGCACAGGTAGAGTCGGCAGAAGGAAGGCTAGAGCCATTCCATTGGAAAAGGTATGCTAACTGATATGCCGCATGGCTGAAAAACTAGATAAGGTGAGAATGTTCCATTTGAAAGGAACTGACAAACTTCCGAATTTAAGGGTCTAAATTTAGAACATAGTGTAAAGTGTAATGTATCCCTTTGTCAAGACACAAAATCCAATTTTTTAAGATAAACCTCCCCTCTATATTTTGGGTTTTGATTGCCTTACCTTAGATATCTAGTGGTTTATCCTGAGTCCACCACCCTTGACCGCATTTGTGTCCGTGGTAGTTCCCAGCCGGCGGATGGATAAAAAAATGCCTTTACGGCAACCATCCGCATCAACAGCGTACCACGGACAATCACTTTCTAAGTTCCCACTGGCGGGGCCCCGACCCCTTCCAGTGCTCACTAAGAAGTGGCACACGGTAAAAGGGCAAGCAGCTACGCTGTGGTTCAGTAATCCTTGCCAAGCGTATCAATCGGCAAAGTGAATGTTGGATGGCGTGTTATAATCCAATGCCTGATGTGGCCTATGCCAATTGTAATGAGCGATGTATTCTCTTGTCATCTGTTTTAATTCAGGCACTGTTTCAGGATAGAGTAGATAAAGCCTCTCCCATTTATAAGAACGAAAAAAACGTTCTGTCCTTGCGTTATCCTTTGCTCTTCCTTTGCCATCCATACTAATGTTAATGGACTCATAACCTTTGATACAGTCAATGTAATCTTTAGATGTAAATTGACTGCCTTGGTCACTATTTATGATTTCAGGCTTTCCATGCTCTCTGATCGCCCCCTTGATAGCCCGAATAATAAAATCAGTCTTCATGACATTGCTCAATGCCCATCCCACTATAAACCGGGAATACCACTATGAAAAGCTTTCCATAGATACCAGTCAATAATAGCCACAAGATACATAAAACCTGATGGTGTACCACAATACGTAATATCAATCCCCCAAACCTGATTCCTACGAGTGATGCTAACATTCCGAAGGAGGTAGGGATAAGTTCGTTCCTTTAAATCCCGTTTACTCAGGTTTGGACCAGGATAAAAAGCTACGATATCCATTTCTTGCATGTATCTGCGGGTTAGTTTTAGACCAATAGTAAAACCAAGCCCTTCCAAATTCTTTTGGATTCTGCGACAACCATATGCTGGCTCATTAAAATGTATTTGATCTATAGCATTTTTGATGTCGATTTCTTCCTGAGTCGGTTGCTTAATTTGAATGGGATAATAAGCTGTAGACCTTGACAAATCTAGCAATTCACATTGACGTTTGATGGATAACTTACTATTTTCAAACTCAATTAGTTCCTTTTTTTCCTCCAATCCGAGGCCTGTTGTTGTTTTTTTTTGAGCCAATTCAACTCAACCGTAAGTTGGCCAATTTGATTGATAAGTTCCTCCTTTTCGGTTTCATGTTCTAGTTTAAGTTTTTCTGTTTCCGAAGCTTTTTTGTCAAAGACCGCGGGCATATTGTCCAAAAACTCTGTCTGCCATCTGCTAATTAACTGGGGGCTTACACCGTACTTTGGGCAATCTCATTAACTGTACTTTCTTCCCTTAATATTTCTAAAACGATATTCGCTTTTTCTTCAGGTTTGTAAGTTCTTCGTTTTTTGCTCATACCATTATCTTTATCTTATTTTATTGTTTTTTTAGTGTCCAATGGTACGGATACATTATATTCTTCTTATATAAAGCTAAAGGGAGCGATAGCAGAACCGGGCTGTCACTTCTACAACTATCTATTGAATAGAGGAAGACGCATATACAAAATTTAGATAGCGGATGTTATAATAATAGTAATTAGAAAGGCGGTGCTCAATGTGAAATGGTCCGAAGTTAGAAAGTTATATCCGAATCAATTTGTAAAATTAAAATCGTTATCTTCTCATATAAAGAATGGGCAAGAAGTTATTGATGACATGGCTGTTATTTCACCAGTATCGGATGAAATGGCAACCAAGGAACTATTAAAATCAAAAGGTGATGAATTAGTCTATCATACAATACACGAGGATATTGTTCTTGAAATCCGCCAAGACGTTGGGCTGAGGAGATTTGACTACAATGAAAATCAAATATAAATATGGATTACTTTTAGTAGGTATTAGTTTGACTTTCAAAGGAAAGAGTATAGTGATTGAAAATATGGTAGTTGATACAGGTGCAGCTAGAACTCTTATTTCACAGCATGTTGTGGAAGAAATTGGTCTGGGAGTGGATTTGGAGGATAGGATTGTAACCTATTACGGAATCGGTGGAAAAGAGCACGCTTTTAGGAAAAGAGTAGACAAAATCCAAGTTGGTGAATTTACTGTAGAAGAGATGGAGTTAGATTTTAATGATTTTGGATATGATGATATTAATGGTTTACTTGGATTAGATTTATTGATGAAGTCAGGTTATATTATTGACTTGTCACAACTACAAATGAATAAAAGCAACTAAGGGACCTAGGTATTATTTAGATATGGGGTCCCTTTTATGTTAAGTTTGTTTAACTACTTTAGAAAATAAACTTAAAGGGTGCATTTCTGAAATAGATAATACTTTTTGCTAAAGAATAGTTAGAGGTTCCAGAATGGTGCTGTTGTGAATTGTGACAGCTCTCTTAAGTTATGCACTCCATTCAGGAGAACTCTGGTTTATAGGAGAATTAAGTTAAGTCGATGCTAAGTTCTTGTTGAAAAACGGATAGCCTTTAGTTGAAGAAGATTATAATACGAAATAGAGCTTCCAATTATTTAGGAATTCATTTTTTTATTTAATAACAACTTAGTTGTGTAATCTATGTGGCTATATCTGTAAAGTGTTCCTCTTATATTGAAATACGAAAATCTGATTGTTACACTACTTTTGAAACATGGCTATGTATCACGATGAACGAAAGGAGGTTGCAATTTGAAAATCAAACTTGACATTAGTAATGAGCGTTATGATGAAGTCAAATCCGCACTCGAAAAAAGAGGAATTGAAATAGATGATACTGCCGACTTGGTATTAAGCGAAACCAACAGCTTCATTGATAATCTGACTGTGAGAGAAAAAGGAACAAATGCGCGGATCATTTTATCGGTAGAGGATATTGTTTGTATCGAATCGTTCGGTCATGCAGTTGAGGTACAAACGCAAGAAGCACTATATCAAGCTACCGACCGATTATACCGAATTGTCAGTTTGCTTGACCCAACGGATTTTTTGCGTATAAGTAACTCTGTTGTAATTGCTAGAAATAAGGTTAAACGAATTACACCTACTCTTTCGTCGAAGTTCATCCTTACAATGACTAATGGTAAAAGTGTTGATGTAACAAGAAGCTATTACTACATCTTTAAAGAATATTTCGGAATATAGAGGAGGCAATTACATGGGTTTTCCTATTTATTTTCTCGCACTGTTTGCAATTCTAATTATATTAGTCGCTACCATTATTGTCTATTTTCAAGTCTATAAACGCCATATCAATAAGGCTTTAGGAGCAACCGAGGGCAAACGTACTTCAATGGTTCCTCCAAATACAGTAGTCGCAATTGTTATGACCATAATAGTTTTACTCATTGCCATATTGATTAGCTATTTTGCGGGATATGTTAATGCCTATAAAGATTACGAAGAAGATATATGGGTGATGTCACATTCTGATATTCAGACATTCTATGCAGAAGTAAAAGAAGTTGGCGAGAACTCTATATTGGTTGAAGGTATTTCTCTCAATGATGAGAATTATAGAGGTGAGTTTCAATATGAGGTATGGGGAGAAGTGAGTATATATCGGCAGGATGCTGTTATCCGACTTTCTGATTTGTCAGAAGGTGATTTGATTTCAATCACACTTTTAACCGACCGCACAGGCATTACAAATATCTTCAAAATTCAGCTATTATCTGAAAAGAAATAACCTTGTGTTCCGAACAATACCATTGTCATAGGGGGTGATGTAGTGGAAAAGAAAAGATGGTTGTTATGCCCTGCTTATGGCAACAATATGGTGAATTATCAGCTAATCATTTCTCTTTTATTTACTTTCATTGGGATTTTTTTTAGGAATATTTACTTAGAACTTTTTAAGTTTACTGACACAAGGGAAGAATGGCAGAAAGACAAATGGGATGTTCGCAATTTACACGATAAGTATGGAATTAAATATAACAGAACATCTGGTCATTATTACTTGAATTTTAATTCAATTGACGTAAAAATAAGAGAAGGGGTTAAGAGGTACTTTAAGCAACGACTTACAAGTAATAACCAGTTTTCATGGTCAACAGCAAGGAATTATTTGAATTTTTTTTCTAAGTTTTTTAACTTTATCTTTTCAATTGAATCATCATGGGATGACATTAAACTATTAAAACGTTCACATATTGAGAAGTACATTGAATCTCTACTTCAATTAACAAAATTAAATAAGCGTTCTGACTCTAACCCAGAAGAATTTGTAGGATTAGCCTTATCAATCTTACAAAAGTTTTTAGAAGATATTCAACGCTTCGAATATAAGATAGCTCCTGAAAAGCACGCTCGGTTGTTAATTTTCCCTGATGATAGACCGAAGCCGCGAAAAAAACCAATTGACGATATTGACTATATTCCTGACCATGTATTAGAGCAACTCTTTACTTATATTGATTACTTGCATAAAGATGCTCAGTCTGTTGTATGGGTTGCCTTTAAAACAGGGTTAAGAATATCAGATGTATTAGAGTTAACTTCTGATTGCTTAATTAAACTAAATGGTCAATATTCAATTGTAACTGATATTGAAAAAGTGTATGTAAAAGGTCACCGAACCCCGATTGATGAACAATTAGCAGGAATTATTGCGGTTCTTATCGAGAATTCAAAGGAACAAAGCAATAAAGACAATAATCCCGAAGGGTATATTTTTGTTCGCTATCGAGGGATAAGGAAAGGTATGCCGTTTTCACAAGGATTTATTAGTGGTCAGTTAAATAAATTAGCTAAACAAAAGAATATTTCTGACGAGAATGGCAACCTGTTTCATTTCACAACACACCAGTTTCGACATACTTATGGAGTGAAAATGTTGAATGGCGGTGCAGGTATTCTGACAGTACAAGAGTTATTGGCTCACGCCTCTCCAGAAATGACCTTGCGATATGCTAAGTTATTGGATGATACAAAGAGAAAGGCATTCGAGTCAGTCATAAAGCAAGGAGTATTCAGTTTTGACTTAAACGGTGAAGTGCAAGAAATTAAAGTAGGAGAAGATATTCCAACAGACATATTAGATGCCTTATTGCAAGACCATAAGTTAAATGCGATGGACAACCCTTATGGTACGTGTCACGCTCGTTTGAACGGAAGTTGCCCTCATAATGGAAGCCCCTCCTTGTCTTACGTGTGGTGATAATCAAACCCCTTGTAAAGACTTAGCGGTAGGTTTTTCAGAGTTAGATCAACAAAAGTATGAACTTCATGTCAAAACAGCTACAAAAGCTATTGAGATAGCGAAACAAAGAGGTCGAGAAGATATTGCAGTGAAAAATGAAAAGAATCTTCTACGCTATCAAAACATCTTAAGTACCTTACAAGAAGGAAATGTTATCTTTAGTAGACAAGAACGCATGAAACGGAAAGTAGGTGCTAAGAATGGCTAAATATGACCGTTCTGCCCACCTGAAAGCCATTCATGTCAATCGTAAAGCTAATACCTATCAAAAGGTAGATGAAGCCATTAAAAGGCTTATAAAGGCTAATGAAAAAATAAACTTTAACAGTGTATCCAGTGAAGCTGATGTATCAAAAGCAACACTGTATAACAACAAGGACTTCCGTTCGAGAATTGAAACATTACGAAATCAACAGCCACAAGTACCTACTCCTAAACAAGTAAAGCGAGAAATGAACGAAAACAACAAAGATGCTCTCATTGCATCCCTAAAAAGAAAAAATAAAAAATTGGAAGAGGAAAACAGGCAATTAAGAGAGCAACTGAAAGTAGCATATGCAGATGTCTATAAAAAGTTATAAAGGAGAACAGCGTTCTCCCTTCTTCAACTAACGGGCAGGTTAGTACAACAAGGAATATCGAGGTGAATGTAAAATATTTGGGATTAGGGGGGAGCATTATGCTAATTTTTTCTGTAATCGCATTTTCATCCTTGTTTATTGCAATAGTGTCAATATTTTTTGCTATCAGAGGTAAGTATCAATTTTACTGGTTTTCAGCCGTTGGAATTTAATTTTTAGCTTTTTAGCAGGTTTTTCGATTGGACAAATGACAGTTGGTTTGACCTTTATACCTTTAACTTTGGCTATTGGATATTCTTTCGGTTGGATAAAAAACAAAATGCACAGCATCCTTTTTCTTTGTTTAGGAGTTTTAATTGGATTCCTTATGGTGATTTATGTAGGTAACTTGTTATTCTATCCGTTGTTTCCACTTTTTAATTAACGGGAGCGAGAGCTGAACAAGGAGTTGTCGATCCGGCAGAACGTATAGAAGTCATTTATGAAATCATTGAAAAAGTGGTAAAATGAAAGTAAGGAGGCGATTGTATGAAAAAAGTGGATGCACAGGCAGCAAAGGTATTGGAAGATATTTTTCAAGATAAAGACCAGTCCTTTGAATTAAACGGGCGAAAGTATAAGATTGTAGCGATTGATAATAAAGATGACTCTGAAACAACTGTAGCTGAAGATGTTGACAGAGACCCAGAGTTAAAGCGGAAATTGTTACAGGCTAAAAAGGATATAGAAGAAGGTAATTATTATACTTCGGAAGAAATGCGAGAAATGATACGGGTCGGTCAAGTATAATATGAGGTTTATTTGGTTGGAGAACACAAAGGAATCATTTGAAAATATTAAAAGTAAGCATTTTTCTTATAGTGAAACCATTGAATACAAATTAAACTTGTTAGAGCGTATTGAAGATAAAATTATTACACTAGGTACAAGTACAAGAGCAGATAAACCTGAATGGAAAGGAAGTCATAAAGCTCTAATAGATAAATTTATTATCTACTACTCGTTTTCCGATGACAAACAAACGTGTTTTATAGAATATTTTAAACACTCTAGTCAAAATTATTAAGCTATCCTTTACTATGCAAAGGATGGCATTTTTTATTTTTGTTTTACTATAACCCGAAAGGAAACAATTATTTTGTGAAGTGTTACACTTAAACTATCGGGAGCGTTAGTTGAACAAGAAAGGACATAACATATTAGTCATATTAAATATGTTATGTCCTTTCATTTATTTATTTTTTAATGATTATCCCACTAGCTCAGAATAGGTAACTGTTTTTGTTGATGCACAGAGTTGCCCCTAAACGATGGAACCATTCACCTTTGAATTTTCTTCGATTAAATCGATAACAAAATTCGTCTAGGTAGGATTGGAGATGCTTGGAGTCAAGTCCGTGATACGTTCCACCAACAAATGCTTTAGCATTTGAAAGAACAGTGTGTAGCCAGTGAAGATGGTCTGGACTTTCTTTGGCATTGAATACTTGATACTCATGTTTAAAACCAGCACCTTTGAGTGATCGGTACGAATGATAGGCATCGCTGCTAATTGTTGAACCTTTTTGGATGTTGTTCTCTGCAAAATCAATCAAGGTTTCCCGCTTTATGTTAGGGACGACCTTCATTTTTAGAAAAAGAGGATGTCCTTGTTTGTTCAAGGATAAACCTACTAATACCTTGGTTTTGTCTGTGCCTCTCCCGCGCTTTCCGCCTTCGGACGGCGCACCAAAGAAGGCATCATCTAGCTCTACGATTCCTGCTAGCGTATAGTTTGCATCACGTTTTCTCATTGCTTGGCGAATCTTATGAAGCATAAGCCAAGCGGTTTTATACGTTACTTCAAGTTCTACTGAAAGCCTTGTCGCAGATACACCACGTTTATCATGAGCGATCATATAGATGGCTAAGAACCATTTAATTAAGTCAGTTCTTGTTTTTTCCATCACAGTTCCGACAGTGACAGTAGCTTGATACCGGCACTTTTTACATTCATAAAGCTTGTGCTTACGCGTTTTTGTTTCAAA
>NZ_JARFVC010000034.1 GCF_029193815.1 Cytobacillus sp. S13-E01 | reverse complement strand
AACAGGCTTATCTCCCCCAAGAGTCCACATCGACGGGGAGGTTTGGCACCTCGATGTCGGCTCATCGCATCCTGGGGCTGTAGTCGGTCCCAAGGGTTGGGCTGTTCGCCCATTAAAGCGGTACGCGAGCTGGGTTCAGAACGTCGTGAGACAGTTCGGTCCCTATCCGTCGTGGGCGTAGGAAATTTGAGAGGAGCTGTCCTTAGTACGAGAGGACCGGGATGGACACACCGCTGGTGTACCAGTTGTTCTGCCAAGGGCATCGCTGGGTAGCTATGTGTGGAAGGGATAAGTGCTGAAAGCATCTAAGCATGAAGCCCCCCTCAAGATGAGATTTCCCATAGCGCAAGCTAGTAAGAACCCTGAAAGATGATCAGGTTGATAGGTCAGAGGTGGAAGCGCGGTGACGTGTGGAGCTGACTGATACTAATCGTTCGAGGACTTAACCAAACATAAAAGGCGAAAGCGACTGTACAGCCTCGACAAACACTGGAGGCTCCGACGAAGAAGCGAGATCTTTGCTTCTGAAAGAGGAGGTGAAGTGATCGAAAGGTTAGGAGCTGTAGCTGGACACTATCTTCGTTGAATGTCTAACGTTATCTAGTTTTGAGGGAATAAATTTCCTCTTGAAATTTTCTATAAAAACATTATAATAGTACTTGTCTATAATAATTTGTCTAGTGACTATGGCAAAGAGGTCACACCCGTTCCCATGCCGAACACGGAAGTTAAGCTCTTTTGCGCCGATGGTAGTTGGGGGTTTCCCCCTGTGAGAGTAGGACGTTGCTAGACTTTTATACTGGAGGATTAGCTCAGCTGGGAGAGCACCTGCCTTACAAGCAGGGGGTCGGCGGTTCGATCCCGTCATCCTCCACCATTTTAATCTTTCGGTGTAGCTCAGTTGGTAGAGCAATGAGCATTACATCAATGAATATGCTACGAATTGTACACATCGGGCTGCTACTTGATTTAGCTTCCTGAGATGTGGACACATCAAAGTGCATCATTCAAAACCTTTTATCTTAATCGAGCTGCTATATGAAAAGTCCTTCTGAGATTAGAACGACAAGTTCCAAGTTTGAAACTGAATACTTTTTAAATTATTTATTCGCCGGTGTAGCTCAGTTGGTAGAGCACGACCGAATAAGCATCCTGAATAATCTTCAGCGTACAAATCGAGCCACTGCTTGAATAGACACCCCGAGATTAGGACGACAAGTACCAACGTTTAACTATGAATATTTACTCTTTCTTAATTCGCCGGTGTAGCTCAGTTGGTAGAGCAACTGACTTGTAATCAGTAGGTCGAGGGTTCGACTCCTTTCGCCGGCACCACTTTTGTACAAGCCATTAGCTCAGTTGGTAGAGCACGAAGAATACGCTTCTTGAACATACTTCAGCGTACAAATCGAGCCACTACTTGAATAACATCCTGAGATTTGGACGTCATAGATGCAACAGAAGACGAATACTAGTTATAAATTTGTTAAAATTAATTTCAATACGAGCCATTAGCTCAGTTGGTAGAGCACGAAGAATACGCTTCTTGAACATACTTCAGCGTACAAATCGAGCCACTACTTGAATAACATCCTGAGATTTGGACGTCATAGATGCAACAGAAGACGAATACTAGTTATAAATTTGTTAAAATTAATTTCAATACGAGCCATTAGCTCAGTTGGTAGAGCACGAAGAATACGCTTCTTGAACATACTTCAGCGTACAAATCGAGCCACTACTTGAATAACATCCTGAGATTTGGACGTCATAGATGCAACAGAAGACGAATACTAGTTATAAATTTGTTAAAATTAATTTCAATACGAGCCATTAGCTCAGTTGGTAGAGCATCTGACTTTTAATCAGAGGGTCGAAGGTTCGAATCCTTCATGGCTCACCATTTTATTACTAATTATATGTATGCGGGTGTGGCGGAATTGGCAGACGCGCTAGACTTAGGATCTAGTGTCTTTGACGTGGGGGTTCGAGTCCCTTCACCCGCACCATACGCGGAAGTAGTTCAGTGGTAGAACACCACCTTGCCAAGGTGGGGGTCGCGAGTTCGAACCTCGTCTTCCGCTCCAAAAACAGTCTGCAACCAACCAATGCCGGGGTGGCGGAACTGGCAGACGCACAGGACTTAAAATCCTGCGGTAGGTGACTACCGTACCGGTTCGATTCCGGTCCTCGGCACCATTTGTATGCGCCCGTAGCTCAATTGGATAGAGCGTCTGACTACGGATCAGAAGGTTATGGGTTCGACTCCTTTCGGGCGCGCCATATATATACGGGGAGTAGCTCAGCTTGGTAGAGCACTTGGTTTGGGACCAAGGGGTCGCAGGTTCGAATCCTGTCTTCCCGACCATTAACAAATTATTGGGGCCTTAGCTCAGCTGGGAGAGCGCCTGCCTTGCACGCAGGAGGTCAGCGGTTCGATCCCGCTAGGCTCCACCAATAATAACTCTTTTTACTATGGCGGTGTAGCTCAGCTGGCTAGAGCGTACGGTTCATACCCGTGAGGTCGTGGGTTCGACTCCCTCCGCCGCTACCATATTAGAAAAAATGGACCTTTAGCTCAGCTGGTTAGAGCAGACGGCTCATAACCGTCCGGTCGTAGGTTCGAGTCCTACAAGGTCCACCACCATTATTATATTGGCAATACGGAGGAATACCCAAGTCCGGCTGAAGGGATCGGTCTTGAAAACCGACAGGGGTGTAACAGCTCGCGGGGGTTCGAATCCCTCTTCCTCCGCCATTATCTTATTGGAAAAGAAAAATCAACAAGCATCATTATATTATCGCGGGGTGGAGCAGTCTGGTAGCTCGTCGGGCTCATAACCCGAAGGTCGCAGGTTCAAATCCTGTCCCCGCAACCAATTGGTCCCGTGGTGTAGCGGTTAACATGCCTGCCTGTCACGCAGGAGATCGCCGGTTCGATCCCGGTCGGGACCGCCATTTTACTCAGTTGGTAAAGCACATCTTAATTATATGGCTCAGTAGCTCAGTTGGTAGAGCACGCCCGAATAGGCTTCCCTGAAAATACTTCAGCATACTCATCGAGCTGCTTCTTGCATTAACCTCCTGAGATGAGGATGAAGCTAACAATATTCAATTGCACTTAATGTAATGGATTAACAAATTCTATATGGCTCAGTAGCTCAGTTGGTAGAGCACGCCCGAATAGGCTTCCCTGAAAATACTTCAGCATACTCATCGAGCTGCTTCTTGCATTAACCTCCTGAGATGAGGATGAAGCTAACAATATTCAATTGCACTTAATGTAATGGATTAACAAATTCTATATGGCTCAGTAGCTCAGTTGGTAGAGCACGCCCGAATAGGCTTCCCTGAAAATACTTCAGCATACTCATCGAGCTGCTTCTTGCATTAACCTCCTGAGATGAGGATGAAGCTAACAATATTCAATTGCACTTAATGTAATGGATTAACAAATTATATATGGCTCAGTAGCTCAGTTGGTAGAGCAAAGGACTGAAAATCCTTGTGTCGGCGGTTCGATTCCGTCCTGAGCCACCATTTTTTGTTCATAAATAAGTAACAGTTATATTTATGGCGGTTGTGGCGAAGTGGTTAACGCACCTGATTGTGGTTCAGGCATTCGTGGGTTCGATTCCCATCAGTCGCCCCATTTTCTCATAATATATGCGGGTGTAGTTTAATGGTAAAACCTCAGCCTTCCAAGCTGATGTCGTGAGTTCGATTCTCATCACCCGCTCCAATTTTATCTAATGTAACTTATTAGGGCCTATAGCTCAGCTGGTTAGAGCGCACGCCTGATAAGCGTGAGGTCGATGGTTCGAGTCCATTTAGGCCCATCATACTATTCCACAGTAGCTCAGTGGTAGAGCTATCGGCTGTTAACCGATCGGTCGCAGGTTCGAGTCCTGCCTGTGGAGCCATAATGGGGAAGTACTCAAGTGGCTGAAGAGGCGCCCCTGCTAAGGGTGTAGGTCGTGTAAGCGGCGCGAGGGTTCAAATCCCTCCTTCTCCGCCATTATGATATCGAATTTATGGCCCATTGGTCAAGCGGTTAAGACACCGCCCTTTCACGGCGGTAACACGGGTTCGAATCCCGTATGGGTCATCAAAAAGGCGTAACAAGATTAATCTTGTTACGTCTTTTTTTGATTATAGATAAATAGAAGGCTGCTATTATTAGAACTCGTTCAGTCATGATTTAATCCACTTCGATAATCCGTTATTACTCAGAGTTATGGTAATTTTCCACTTTGAACAAAATGTGTCTTGTTTTTTTATCGACAATATTTGTTTTTTAAAGAAAGTAAACGAATTCTTTAACACTAGAATAATAGTTTATAATAAAATTGCGATTATTGAGCACTATCTAACTACTTATCCTCTATTTGTTTAGATAACACTTTGTTTATCTACACCTTATCCTTGAATCCTACTACCTATTTTTGAATTGTACTACAGGTCACTTTTTCAATAGTAGAATAGTTTTTATATAAAAATAATGTAACCGTTTGCAAATAAAATTACTTATTATATAAAAATAGTTTTTACATGGACAATTAAATATTTTGTAAAATCGTGTCATACAAAACATACTATCACCTACTTAGATTTTCTGTAAAATGAATAATTATAATAAAAATTAGTTATTTTATAGATTCTAGAAAGGATGAATAACAGTGTTATCGACCCTCCCAACTAATTACGATATTCATTTATTTCATGAAGGAAACCTCTTTAAAAGTTATCACTTATTTGGAGCACATATTATACAAGAAAATGGCCAAATGGGTACTCGTTTCAGTGTTTGGGCACCACATGCTGCACAAGTGAATGTAGTAGGGAATTTTAATAATTGGGAAGGAGAGGAACATTCTCTTACTAAAGTGAGTAAGGAAGGAATATGGACCAACTTTATTCCTGGTTTACTTGAAGGTGAAATTTACAAATTTGAGATTATTACAGCTACGGGACAGAAGCTTCTAAAATCTGATCCTTATGCTTTTTTCTCTGAGGTTAGACCCAATACGGCATCGATTATCTACGATCTAAATGGATATAAGTGGAATGATAGCCAATGGAGAAGAACCAAACGAAAAAAAGCTAGTGATGATTTGCCTATATTTATTTATGAAGTCCATCTTGGATCATGGAAAACAAAAGAAGACGGAAGCCATTATTCATACAAAGAATTGGTTAATATACTTATTCCATATGTAGTAGAGCATGGCTTTAGTCATATCGAGCTATTACCAATTACTGAGCATCCGCTCGATAGGTCTTGGGGCTATCAAGGCGTTGGTTATTTCTCTGCAACCAGTAGATATGGTAATCCACATGAACTGATGGCTTTTATTGATGAATGTCATCAACATGGAATTGGAGTATTGATGGACTGGGTACCTGGTCACTTTTGTAAGGACTCGCATGGTTTATATCTATTTGATGGGAAACCAACCTATGAATATAGTTCCCTTTATGATAGGGAAAATGAGGTTTGGGGTACAGCGAATTTTGATTTAAGTAAGCATGAGGTGCGAAGTTTTTTAATATCCAATGCTTTATATTGGATTGATTATTTTCATATTGATGGATTTCGTGTGGATGCTGTAGCGAATATGATTTATTGGCCCAATAGAAATGGTGAGCCAATAAATAATCCATATGCACTTGATTTTTTAAAGAAGTTAAATGAAGAGGTTCATTCGTTTGATAGTACCGTATTAATGATTGCTGAAGATTCCACTGACTGGCCTATGGTTACCACACCAACATCAGAAGGTGGTCTAGGTTTTACGTATAAATGGAATATGGGGTGGATGAATGACATCTTAACCTATATGGAGGCTAGACCCGATGAGAGAAAAGGGCTTCACCATAAAGTAACATTTTCACTATTGTACGCATTTTCAGAAAACTTTATATTGCCGTTTTCACACGATGAAGTAGT
The DNA here is from genome assembly GCF_029193815.1 of Cytobacillus sp. S13-E01. Lineage (GTDB taxonomy): Bacteria > Bacillota > Bacilli > Bacillales > Bacillaceae_L > Bacillus_BV. Next base: position 39,125 of record NZ_JARFVC010000034.1, on the reverse strand, counting down.
ACACGGTAAGAAATCGTTGCTTGATAAAATGCCTGGTGACTATTTAGATAAATTCTCACAGTTACGCTTATTATATGGTTTTTTAATTTCTCATCCTGGTAAAAAACTTTTATTCATGGGCGGAGAGTTTGGTCAATTTGCTGAGTGGAAGGATCAAGATCAATTAGATTGGAATTTAGATGAATTTGTCATGCACAAGAATATGAGTGCATATGTTAAAGAGTTGCTCAAAATTTATAAAAAACAACATGCTTTATTTGATTTAGACCATTCATCAGAAGGGTTTGAATGGATTGATGTAAATAATAACGACCAAAGTATTTTCTCTTTTATTCGGAACGGGAAAAGAACGGGTGATCATTTAGTTATTGTTTGTAACTTTAGAAATGTGACTTACCATGATTATAAAATTGGAGTACCTATTGGGACATCCTATAAGGAAATCATAAATAGTGATGATAAGAAGTTCGGTGGTTCAGGGGAAGTTAATAAAGGTGAATTACTATCATCCGAAGGACAGTATCATGGAAAACCATGTCAACTATCTATCACTATACCACCATATGGAGTTTCTATATTACGACCAGTAAAAAAACGAGGGGAGAAAACAAATAATGGTCAAAAAAAAGTGCGTAGCAATGCTATTGGCGGGAGGAAAAGGTAGTCGTCTAAGTACCTTAACCAAAGATATTGCCAAACCAGCTGTTCCATTTGGTGGAAAGTATCGAATAATTGATTTTACACTTAGTAATTGCACGAATTCTGGCATTGATACAGTTGGAGTATTAACACAATATCAGCCGCTAGTATTACATTCTTATATAGGTATTGGAAGTGCGTGGGACCTTGATCGGAAAAATGGTGGCGTGACTGTACTTCCTCCGTATGCAGAGTCTACAGGTGTAAAGTGGTACACAGGGACAGCAAGTGCTATTTATCAAAATGTAACGTATTTAAAGCAGTATGATCCAGAATATGTGTTAATTCTGTCAGGTGACCACATCTATAAAATGGATTATGCTGAAATGCTTGATTACCATATTAAAAGAGAGGCTGATGTATCAATTTCGGTTATAGAAGTGCCTTGGGATGAGGCGAGTCGCTTTGGAATCATGAATACAAACGATGACATGGAGATAAAGGAGTTCGAGGAAAAACCCCTACTTCCGAAAAATAATTTAGCCTCAATGGGAATATATATATTTAAATGGTCTGTGCTAAAAGAGTTTTTAGAAATGGATGATCGTAATCCTGATTCTAGCCATGATTTTGGTAAGGACATTATTCCACATTTATTAGAAGAAAAGAAAAAACTAGTTGCCTATCCGTTTAGGGGGTATTGGAAAGATGTTGGTACTGTTAAAAGTTTATGGGAAGCCAACATGGACCTATTACGAGAGGATTCGCAATTAAACCTATTTGATCATTCTTGGCGAATCTATTCGGTAAATCCAAATCAACCACCCCAGTTTATTGCTCCTACAGCACAAATTAACGAATCCCTTGTGAACGAGGGGTGTGTGATTGAGGGAACAGTGGATCATTCTGTTTTATTTCAAGGTTCGGAAGTTGGTAGTGGGTCATTTATAAAGGATTCAGTTATCATGGCTGATGCTAAGATTGGAAAAAATGTATTTATTGAAAAAGCAATTATTCCATGTAATCTGCAGATACCTGATGGCACTGTTATCCGTTCAGAAAATGTCGATGAAGTCATCTTAGTAACAGAGGAAATGTTAACCGCAGGACAACTATAGGTCATTATTAGTCTAAAAGGATGTGCAAAATGATTAAAAATCTACTTGGTGTTATCGACGCAACTACATACCGAAATGAATTAGAGGATTTAACCATCAACCGTTCAATGGCTGCAATACCTTTTGCAGGTAGATATCGATTAATTGATTTTATTCTTTCAAATATGGTTAATTCAGGTATTGAAAGTGTAGCCATTTTTCCAAGATATCAATATCGCTCTTTAATGGATCATTTAGGCTCTGGGAAGCAATGGGATTTAAATCGTAAGCGAGATGGATTATTCTTCTTTCCGGCATCCGATCTTGATTTGAATGAGGAAATTGGTTCATTTAAACAATTTCAAAACAATATGGACTATTTTTTAAGAAGTACTCAAAAGTATACATTAATCGCTAATAGCTATACAGTCTGCAACATTGATTATAATATGATTTTGAAAAGACATATTGAGGCCGATTGTGATATTACAGAAGTACGTAATCTTGGAAAGTCACTTGAAATGTTTATTTTGGAAACGTCATTACTGATTGATTTGATTACTAACCATAAGAAGACCGGCTATTTAAGTATTTTAGATGTGGTGCGTGATCATCGTCATAGTTTGAAAATATGTGACTATGAATATAGAGGATATGTATCTGTAGTCGATTCAATTAAAAAATACTACACTCATAGTATGGAATTATTACAACCTACTGTTTGGAAACAGCTATTTTTACAATCAGATCCGATTTACACAAAAGTAAAAGATGAACCTCCTACCAAATATACCAAAAACGGGGTAGTAAAAAATTCAATTATTGCTAATGGCTGCATAATAGAAGGTCACGTTGAAAATAGCATCATTTCACGAGCTGTTAAAATTGGAAAAGGTACAATCATAAAAAATAGTATTATCATGCAAAAAAGCTTAATTGGTGAAGATTGTGTGTTAGATTCAGTCATTATTGATAAAGATGTAAGAGTAGAGAGTAATGTGAAACTTCAAGGAAGTGAAATTTCTCCGTACGTAGTTCGAAAAGGAACAATACAAGGAGCGTTGATGAGATCGTGAAAGTGCTATTTGTCGTTTCAGAGTGTGTCCCATTTGTTAAATCTGGTGGCTTAGCAGACGTAGCTGGTGCACTTCCAAAGGAGTTGAGAAGTCTAGGAACTGATGTTAGGGTCATACTTCCTAAATATGGTCAAATCTCTAACCAATTTAAGCAAAACATGGAAAAAGTGAACGAAATGACAGTTAAAGTTGGTTGGAGAAATCAATACTGCGGAATTGAAATGCTAACATATGATGGGATTATTTATTATTTCATCGATAATGAATACTACTTTAACCGAGACAGTTTATATGGCCATTATGATGATGGGGAACGTTTTTCGTTTTTCTGTCAAGCGGTGTTGGAGTCTTTACCTTTGTTAGAGTTTATTCCTGATGTCATTCACTGTCATGATTGGCATACGGGAATGGTCAACTTTCTATTGGAGAATGAGTATAGTACCAATGTAGATTATGCTTCGATTCGGTCTGTGTTTACGATTCACAATCTACAGTTTCAGGGTATCTTTCCAAAAGAAATTTTAGGAGATTTGTTAAATCTTTCTGACGAATATTTCAACCAAGAACAGCTTGAGTTTTATGGGAATGTTAATTTTATGAAAGGTGCTATAGTTTCGTCTGATATTATTACAACGGTTAGCCCTACATATAAAAATGAAATCCAGACTGAGTTTTTTGGAGAAAAATTAGATGGTCTATTACGTGAGCGAAGTGATGCACTGGTTGGCATTTTAAATGGAATTGATGATGACCTGTATAACCCTAGAAATGATATGTTAATAAAAGCACAATACGATCACTCTGCCCTAAAAAATAAGGCGAAAAATAAACGTGCACTTCAAAGATATTTTGGGTTACCAGAAAGAACAGATGTCCCAATTATTTCAATTATTTCTCGGCTAACCGAGCAAAAGGGACTAGAGCTGGTCATTCGCGTGATTGAAGAAATGCTTTCAAAAGATATTCAGTTTATCATTCTTGGAACAGGAGACTACCAATATGAAAATTGTTTCCATACACTAGCATATCGCTATCCAGAAAAATTTAAGGTATTTATAGGCTTTAATGAAGCTTTAGCACACCAACTGTATGCTGGCTCTGACCTATTTTTGATGCCATCAAAATTTGAACCTTGTGGCTTGGGACAATTGATTGCTTTACGATATGGAACGATTCCCATTGTAAGGGAAACGGGTGGTCTTAATGACACCGTCCAATCGTTTAATGAGCATACATGTGAAGGGAATGGATTTAGTTTTAAGAACTTTAATGCCCATGACATGCTGTATACCGTAAACAGGGCAATTGACTTTTACCACAAGAAAATAGAATGGAATAAACTTGTTATTGAGGCGATGTCTAGAGATTATAGTTGGGCTCAGTCAGCGTTTAAATATAACCGGCTTTATGCTGAGTTAATTGCTAGGAGTGGAAGTTATGTTCTCTGACAAAGATGCGTTTAAAAAAGCCTTTTTAAAAAAATTAGAAATGCAATGTGGAAAAAGCTTTAACGAATCAACTGTAAGAGATCAATATAATACACTGGGGAATATGGTAAGGGAATATATAAGTTCTGATTGGATTGTATCAAATGAAAAAAACCGTGGAGAAAATCGTAAGCAAGTGTATTACTTTTCTATCGAATTTTTACTTGGTCGGTTGTTAGGGAATAATCTGTTAAATCTTGGTATTTTTGAAACGGTTGAAGCTGGTTTACTTGATTTGGGAATCAATCTTAGGGATATTGAAGAAAGTGAAGCAGATGCTGGATTAGGAAATGGTGGTTTAGGTAGGTTGGCTGCATGTTTCTTAGATTCCTTAGCATCTTTAAATTTGCCAGGACATGGTTGCGGCATTCGCTATAAGCATGGTTTATTTGACCAAAAGATCGTTGACGGTTATCAAGTTGAGCTGCCAGAACAATGGCTTAGACATGGAAACGTGTGGGAAGTTCGGAAATCAGACCAAGCAATTGAAATTGGTTTTTGGGGAGAAATTGAGACATTAATACATGTTGGGAGACCCACGTTTAGACATGTAGATGCGGAAAAAATTTCAGCTGTACCTTATGATATCCCGGTGATTGGTTATGAAACAAATACGGTAAATACATTACGACTATGGAATGCAGAACCCTCTCCTTTCCCACATAATAAGGATGTATTAGAGTATAAGCGTGAAACAGAATCGGTTTCGGAATTTTTATATCCAGATGATACGCATGATGAGGGCAAGATATTAAGGCTGAAGCAACAATATTTTTTAGTTTCTGCAAGTTTGCAAAGTATTGTACGTAATTTCAGAAATAGAAATGGCAGATTAGATAATTTCCATAACAGTGTGGCAATCCATATCAATGATACACACCCTGTTTTAGCCATTCCAGAGCTGATGAGGCTCTTATTGGATGAAGAAGGAATGGGGTGGGAAGAAGCATGGCATATTACGACAAACACGATCTCTTATACAAACCATACGACATTATCGGAGGCTTTAGAAAAATGGCCGATTTATATCTTTAAACCGTTGCTTCCTCGGATATATATGATAGTTGAAGAAATCAATGAACGTTTTTGCCGGGAGTTATGGAATCGGTATCCTGGTGAATGGGGTCGGATAGAAGAGATGGCTATTATAGCCCATGATCTCGTAAAGATGGCTCATCTAGCAATTGTAGGTAGCTATAGCGTAAATGGTGTAGCAAAGATCCACTCTGAGATATTAAAGCACAGAGAAATGAAATTATTTTATGAATATTTCCCTGAAAAATTTAATAATAAGACAAATGGAATTACACACCGTCGTTGGTTACTGAAGGCTAACCCGCAACTATCTCATTTACTAACAGAAACAATAGGGAATAAATGGATTAATAGCCCTAGTACTTTAATAGAGTTAGAAAGTTATAGATATGATGCTGGGTTTCAACAGAAATTATTTGATGTTAAAATTGCCAGAAAAGAAATCCTGGCCAAACGAATTAAAGCTCAAACCGGAATAACCGTAGATGAGTATTCTATTTTTGATGTTCAAGTAAAACGGCTCCATGCCTATAAACGACAATTATTAAATGTACTACATATCATGTATCTCTATAATCGTATTAAAGAAGATTCGAATTTTACTATATTTCCTAGAACTTTTATTTTTGGAGCAAAGGCATCTCCTGGCTATTATTATGCAAAAAAGGTTATTAAACTTATTAATTCTGTAGCTGAAAAAGTAAATTATGACAAACAACTACGTGGCTTGCTAAAAGTAATTTTTGTTGAGAACTACAGAGTGTCTGTAGCTGAAGATATTTTCCCAGCAGCAGATGTGAGTGAGCAAATTTCAACAGCTAGTAAGGAAGCTTCTGGGACTGGAAATATGAAGTTTATGATGAATGGTGCACTAACAATTGGGACGTTAGATGGAGCGAACATTGAAATTCTTGAAGCAGTCGGTGATGAAAATATCTTTACGTTTGGATTAAAAGCTGATGAAGTGCTTCACTTTAACCAAAACGGGGGATATTACTCTAATGAATATTATCATCATGATAAACGAATTCAGCAGATACTAGAACAATTAATTAATGGTCATTTTCCAGATACGGAGGGAGACTTTGAAGCTATTTATGATTCGTTACTGATGCAAAATGATCAGTATTTCGTTCTCCGTGATTTTTCAGCTTATGTTGCTGCCCAGGAGCGGGTAAATGAAGCCTATCAGGATAAAAGTAGCTGGATAGAAAAGAGTATTACCAATATTGCAAGGTCTGGCAAATTTTCTAGTGATAGGACCATTCAAGAGTATGCAAAGCATATTTGGAATATTAAAGCATAATTTTTTGGAGTAGGTCCTTTTTTGAAGATACCTTCTCACTTGTAATATCTGAAATTATATGTGAAAGATAAAATTTTTACCTGGTTATGGTCTAGCTCCAGGCGCCGTCGAACCTGAGGTCATAAGTCAAACCGTCCGGAAGGTTAAAGAACAATCTTCCGGACGGCTCGTCTTATGCTTAACTTGGGCAGGATGTTTAGTAACGATGATAAAAGCGCTCGATTATTCAATCGTGATCTAATTCAATTTCAACAGATTGGATGTTATCACCATAAACTTTGTTCTCAATTTCAAGTGCGTTCACATCTTCCCCCCTCCTTTCATATCTTCTTTAATTTAACAGTCCTCATTTAAAGAAAGATTATTTTCCGTATTACTATGAAAAATCTGTAAAAATATACTGTCAAAAAATGATGTCGATGGTTATGCGGTAATTGTCGTTGGGTAATTCCTATTTTTCGAGTGAATTTTTAAATTTGTCGCATTTTAGGAAAGTGAAAAGAGTGACAGAATAAATTCAGAAGATTATAATTAATAAAAGTATTTCGCTAAAATAAAATGTGTAAATATTTACAAAAGGAGGAGTCGGATTTGAGTACAGAGGTTGCTATAAAAAAGAAATATTGGCCAAAAACGAAGCGGTGGAGAGTAGTCATTATAATAATTATGACTCTACTATTTCTACTAATAGCAACAGTACTAACTGGGTATTTATTTATTCGAAAAAGTTTACCTGTTGTGAGCGGCGAAGTAACGGTTAATCAGCTAGATGAAAAGGTAACTGTGTATCGTGATAAAAATGGAGTTCCACACATTGAGGCAAAAAATGCTAGGGATTTATACATAGCCCAAGGCTATGTAACCGCACAGGACCGACTATTTCAAATGGATTTATCAAGGAGACAGGCATCTGGTGAGCTAAGTGAAGTTATTGGAAAAAGTACACTTGAAAAAGATAAGTATTTCAGAACACTCGGTTTACGTAGAGCGGCTGAAGATAGTTATGCTATCTACTCCGAAGAAGCTAGGCAAGCATTGGACTGGTATGCTGAAGGAGTGAATGCTTACATAAATGAGGCAGTCGAGAAAAACTCATTACCTATTGAATTCACACTTGCAGGATATGAGCCTGAGGAATGGAGTTCAATTGATTCGTTAACAATCGGAAAATATATGGCATATGATTTAGGTGGACATTGGGAAGGGCAGGCATTTCGTTACTATATGGCACAAAATTTTCCAGAGGAAAAAGTACTAGAGTTATTCCCTGTCTATCCTGAAGATGGTCCAACTGTATTACAAACATTAAAAGATAATCCTCTAGATATAACGAAGAGCTTTGCTTCTGTAGACATTCCAGCTGAATGGAATGGCAGTAATAACTGGGTCGTATCTGGTGCAAAAACTGAATCGGGATTTCCTTATTTGGCAAATGATCCCCATCTAGGTCTTGGGACACCTTCAATATGGTATGAAGTGCAGCTTAAAGCTCCTGATTTAAATGTAAACGGTGTTATATTTGCAGGTATCCCTGGCGTTATTCTTGGAAGAAACGATAATATTGCATGGGGAGTGACTAATGTCGGACCAGATGTTCAGGATTTATATATTGAAAAACGTAATCCGGACAATCCTAATCAGTTTATGTATATGGGAAATTGGGAAGAAGCTGAGGTTATCTCTGAGCCAATTAAGGTTAAGGATGGAGAAACGATTCCATATGAAGTAACGATTACTAGGCATGGACCGATTATATCTGAATTTGCCCAGGATACAAAAACGGATACAGCACTTGCAATTAGATGGACAGCATTAGAACCTTCAACCGAATTGGAAGCTGTATTAAAGTTTAATAAGGCGAAGAATTGGGATGAATTTAAAGAGGCACTAACATATTTTCATACTCCTGCACAAAACTTTGTGTATGCGGATAAGGAAGGAAACATTGCTTATAGAGCAAATGGACTTATCCCTATTCGAAAAAAAGGTGATAGTTCTGTACCTGTACCAGGTTGGACAGATGAATATGAGTGGGATGGGTTTATTCCATGGGGTGAGCTACCAACATTAATTAATCCAGATGAAGGATTTATATCAACAGCAAACAACAAAATTGTTGGTGTAGACTATCCATATCATATTACAAATACATGGGCCCAGCCTTATCGTCAGCAACGAATTCGTGATGTGTTAATGAGTAAAGAAAAACTCTCAATCGATGATATGAAAGAACTTCAATTTGATCAGTACAACCTCCAGGCTCAGGAATTTGTCCCAATATTATTAGAAGCGTTAAAAGGAACAAGTTTACGACCTATTGATGAAAAAGCAAGGGAAATGCTTAGTAAATGGGATTATTATGACACTGTAGAAACTGGGGGACCGTTACTATTCAATTTATGGATGATTGAATTTGCAAATGTCTTATTTGAAAATGACATTCCAGAAGAAATAGCTGATTTTTTCGAAGGTAAGGCACAAATCGTTGATGAGATGATACGCGATGCAGTAAAAGGTAAAGAAGGCATTTGGTTAAAAGATGCGGGTGGATTTGATAAGGTAGTTATAAGCTCTTACCAACGGACAGTTGATAAAATTTCAGAGCTTCAAGGTAATGATGCATCGAAATGGCAATGGGGAGAATATCATGCTGTTCAATTTAGTCACCCACTTTCAGCAATTAAACCATTGAACTACCTCTTTAATTTTAAGAAACCAACTCCGATTGGTGGTAGCCGCGTTACTGTTGAAGCAGCGGGTTGGAATAATACAACTGGGCTGGTGAATCATGGTGGCGCTTGGAGAACTGTTGTTGACTTGGAAAACCTCTCAAAAAGTTATAATGTTGTAGGTCCAGGCCAGTCAGGCAATGTGTTAAGTAATTGGTATGATGATCAAGTGGATGAGTGGACTACAGGTGAATATCACACTACCTATACAGAATCATATGAAAACGAGGAATTAAGGCTCGATTTAATGCCAGGTAATTAAGAAAAGGGCGGGGGCGCCCTGCACTTTTTTAAAGCTAAATTTAGTGTCTAGCTCCGGGCGGGCGCCCTTCGCTTTTCTTAAAAGATAAGAAAGTATAAAAGTTAGTACCTAGTTTTAGTGTCTAGCTCCGGGCGCCATCGGACCTGAGGTCATAAGCCAAGCCCTTCCCGAAGGCAAAGAACGCCTTCAGTCAGGGCTCGTCTTATGCTTGACTTGCACAGGATGTGCTGATGTCGATGTTCGCCACAGGACGTGGCGGGTTTTAATCGATGCGCCGATAGGCGGGCGCCCTGCGCTTTTCTTATTCTCTTGCTTCTGCTTCTTCTTCTGTGTAAGGGTCTTTTTCATAAGCAGGTAAGTCACCAAAGATTGTCATTGTACCTAATTCGTCTAACTCAGTTTCGTATCTTTGATGTTGTTTGTTTGGATAGACTCTGATTTCATTGCCATCAATATCATTTGCAGCAAAGTTTTCATATGCTTCCACATAACCAACTTGGTCATGAGATTCGATATATACATCATTATAATGATCAATGTTTTCATTTATATCAGACGGTGTTTCTGAGGTTCCATACCGGGCTACATCTTGCCAAGAATCCTCAGCGTCATACGCCTCTACATCTTCATCATCAAATTCGAATTTACCAAACGGAGTCATTAACACTCCCTCTTCAATTGGACGATTATGAGAAACAACTTGGTCTGGACTATGATCTTTACAAAAGTTGGTGGTAGGAAGTACTTCTAGACGTTCTTTAGGGATATCAATCCCACATACCTCACATTTACCATATGTTCCGTCCTCAATTTTTTCTAATGCAAGGTATACATCCTTCAGTTCTCTTTCAGTATGGTCATTTAAAGCAATATCTTTTTCTCTTTCATATAATGCACTACCTTCATCTGCAGGATGGTTATCATAGCTTGACAACTCACCCATTGATTCATGGTAGTGTCCATTATCAAGATCAAAATTATCATTTTCTTGTAAACGACGTTCAATATCCTCTTTTGCGTTTATCAACTGTGAACGGAAGGTTGATAATTGCTCAGATGTAAGCATAAAAACACTCCTTCCTATGATTATATAAGTATTATCTGCTGAAAAAGCAAAAAAATAATTGTAAAAAAAAACTTATTTGAAATTGCTTCAAATTTGTATAAGAATAGTTTTTATGAAAAAAAGAGACCAACTCACACGAGTTAGTCCCTAAAATCACACAATATAACTTACGATCAACCCAATTGATAATAAAAACCCGAAGTGGATATTTGTTTGAGCCGTTGCTTTCATAGCTGGCATCATTTGAATGGGCTGTGTTTTACCGATAAAGCCTTTTGTAGCCTGAATAGCTTTAGGAATACTAATTAAAACTAATAAAGACCACACAGATGCTAAATCAACAAATATGAGAACGATAATCCAAATATATGATGTAATAAACATAAGAGCTAAAAATGTAATAGCATTTTTTCTTCCAATTAGAATTGCAAGTGTTTTACGACCGTTTTCTTTATCACCATCAAGATCACGGATATTATTTGCTAAAAGAATAGCTCCAACCAAAATAGAAATGGGTACAGAAATCAAAATAATTGTGGCTGTAATTGTTCCAGTCTGGATATAAAATGATAGTAGGATAATGATAAGACCCATAAACAGCCCAGCAACTAATTCACCAAACGGAGTGTATGCAATCGGCACAGGACCTCCAGTGTAAAAATAACCTGCTGTCATACAGATTGTTCCAATCAAGGCTATCCACCAACTACTGCTCATAGAAATATAAACACCAAGGAGCGTAGCAATACCAAAAAATATAAATGCAAGCCTTAATACTGTATTTGCTTTAATACCATCACGAACGATTGCACCACCTATGCCGACAGACTCAGCGGTGTCTAATCCACGCTTAAAATCAAAGTATTCATTTATCATATTTGTACCAGCTTGAATTAGTAAACAAGCCAATAACATTACAAAAAATAAAGGAATGTCTATTGTTGTTACAAATAAAGCAGAAGCTGTCCCAATGAAAACCGGAATAAATGCTGCAGATAGTGTATGAGGGCGTAATAATCTCCACCATACCTTCCAGTTTGCCATTTTCCTAGGAGAGGATTCTGGTTGTGTCTGTATTTGTGGTTGCATGAATTGTTTCTCCTTTCCTTACTATATAAAATAGAAGGGCAATTAAAGACCTACAAAGCTGTGTGTTTGAATATATACCAACGGACTCTAGGCGGTTGTGGATAAAAGCATGGGTGAATATTTAAGTTACTAAACAAGGGTGAGAGCTATTTTCTTTGTCACGTTGCTCCGCGCCCTTTTCTTCATACAAACTAAGTTTAGATAATTGTCGAATATGTGTCAATTACTTTTAAATGTTTTATGTAATAATCCATATAGTACCAAAGTCCAAATCTCTTTGTTTTCTTATATAAAATAGAAGTAATTTAATCATCACTTAGGAGGTAATACTGGTAAAATCGTGTCTGTTGACACATAATTATATTGAGGTGTATCTTAAAGTTAGCTTACTATGACAACTTATCTGAAATTAAATTTGTCGATTCGACTAATATATAGGTAAATGAAAAAATATTTTAGGTTTTTAATTTAACATTATAATCTATTCATCTACAAAGTTTTTTAATTGGAATAGATTTTTCACGGGGGGATAAAAGTGGTAATCATTCAAGAAAAAAATATAAAAAAGCATCTTAGAAAAGTTGATGATTTACATTCGTATAAAAACTTTAATCCAATACTTGTTAGCGAAGTGAAAAAAGTGGAGAATATTGACCCCCTCAGTTTCTTTATTTCCGGAAAAAAATACTTTCAGGGACAACGTTTTTATTGGAATGACCCTACTAACCATACGGTCATTATTGGTGTTGGTTATTTACATACGATAGAAGTAAACAAATCCTCCGACCGTTTCGGAGATGTCGATCGACAGTGGAAACAAATCCTTGCCAATAGGTACAGAACAAACGATGATGAGGTAATTGGAACAGGCCCAATGTTATTTGGTGGATTTTCATTTGATCCATTAGGAAAAAGAACAAGTTTATGGAAAAAATTCCCTGATGCTAAATTCATCATGCCTACCATAATGTTGTCTATTATAGATGGCGAGTCATGGTTAACAACTAATTATTTTTGTAACGATAGGGAAAATGAAAATAGGTTTTCTGAAGATCTTGAAAATGTTGCAAAAGGTCTACTTGAAGAAAGTGGAAAAGTAGTAGCTAATAACTCTGCTGAAAGTCCTTACCATAAAACAGAAGTTATGCCCGAAGAATGGAAAGCAAGTGTTAGCAAAATTGCTGACAAGATCCAAGCGGGAGAGGTTGAAAAAGTAGTATTAGCAAGGGAAATAAGATTACAATTTGACCAAACAATCGATGCGGCGGTAGTTATAGCAACCCTAAGAGAGCAGCAACCGATGAGTTATACCTTTGCATTTGAAAATGGTGATGATTGTTTTGTGGGCGCTTCACCTGAAAGATTAGTAAGAAAGAAAAACAATGAATTGCTTTCAACATGTTTAGCAGGGTCAATTAAGAGAGGTAAAAGCCTAAAAGAAGACGATGAATTGGGTAATATTCTTTTAAAGGATAAGAAGAATATTATCGAGCACGAAGTAGTAGTCCATATGATAAAAGAGGCAATGAGTGAGGCCTGTGATAAGTTAGAAGTACCCAATAAACCTTCACTTTACAAAATGAGGGACATACAGCATCTGTATACACCAGTTAAGGGAATTGTGAAAGATGGAGTATCATTACTTTCTATGGTACAACGTCTACATCCGACTCCTGCTTTAGGTGGCTTTCCTAAAGAAGTCGCAATGCAGCAAATAAGGGAAATTGAAGTTCTCGACAGGGGCTGGTATGCTGGCCCAATAGGATGGTTTGATGGAAATGACAATGGGGAATTTGCAGTTGCAATCCGTTCGGCTTTACTACAAAGCAAGGAAGCATCTCTTTTTGCAGGTTGTGGTATTGTAGGAGATTCCCAGCCTGAAAGTGAATTTAAGGAAACAGAGATTAAATTTAAGCCAATGCTCTATGCATTAGGAGGAGAGAAAAATGACTCAAAATGATTCACTTACTGCATATGTCGCTTCTTTTGTAGATGAGTTGGTTCGTGTGGGGGTTACAAATGTAGTGATTAGTCCTGGTTCTCGTTCTACTCCAATGGCGATCTTAATGGCTGAGCATCCCAACTTAAACGTATATGTAAACATTGATGAGCGCTCAGCCGCTTTCTTTGCATTAGGAATAGCAAAGGCAAAAAAATCGGCTGTTGCGATTCTTTGTACATCCGGAACGGCAGCGGCCAATTATTATCCAGCAATTGTAGAGGCTAGCATTTCAAGAGTGCCATTACTTGTATTAACTGCAGACAGGCCACATGAACTGAGGGATGTCGGGGCGCCACAAGCGATTGATCAGCTCCACTTGTTTGGTAAGTATGCAAAATGGTTTGTTGAAATGGCGATTCCTGAAGGGTCAGATGAAATGCTTCGCTACGTAAGAACAGTTGCAGCGCGCGCAACAGGAAAAGCGTTAGCTTCACCTGCTGGACCAGTACATTTGAACTTTCCATTCCGTGAACCATTACTGCCTAATCTAAAAATGGACAACCTCTGGAATAAAGGTCAATGTAATCAACCATCACATGTAAACGTTTTAATAGGTGATCCAAAATTAGAAGAGGTTGATATTGAATATCTTTATTCAATCATTGGTTCCAATGAAAAAGGCTTAATCATCTGTGGTGAACATTACGAAGGTAATTTTACAGATTCAGTAGTAAAGTTAGCGGAAGTATTACAATTTCCGATATTAGCTGATCCCTTGTCACAGCTTAGAAGTGGTAGCCATTCAAAGGAATACATAATTGATTGTTACGACGCCTTTTTAAGAAATCATGAATTTATTAATGAATATAAACCAGGAGTAGTTATCCGATTTGGAGCAATGCCAATTTCTAAAGCCTTGCTTTTATATTTAAAATCATTAACTAACTACAAACAAATAGTTGTTGATGGTGATGGAGGTTGGCGCGAACCAACCCTAACAGCTTCCGAGATGGTTTATTGTAATGAAATAGATTTCTGTGAGGCCATAGTTAAGAAAAGGACAAAGGGTAATCATTCATCTTCACAATGGCTGAAAACATGGCTGCATATTAACGAGCGTACAAAAACAAAAATTTATAAAGCAAATATGGGAGAAACTCTTGTTGAGGGAAAAGTGTTTAATGAAATACTTCAACTATTACCAAATGACTCAACAGTATTTGTGGGTAATAGTATGCCAATCCGAGATCTAGATACATTTTTTATCAACAATGAAAAAAATATAAAAGTTATGGCAAATCGAGGTGCAAACGGAATTGATGGAGTAGTCTCTACTGCGTTAGGTGTATGCACAACATCTGATTCTCCACTTGTATTAGTGATTGGTGACTTATCTTTTTATCATGATCTAAATGGGTTGCTCGCTGCGAAACAACATAGAATATCGATTACGATCGTTCTGATTAATAATGAGGGGGGAGGAATTTTTTCATTTTTACCACAGGCAAAGGAGGAAACACATTTTGAAACATTGTTTGGTACTCCAATAGAATTGGATTATAAACATGTGGTAAAAATGTATGGTGGTACTTTTGAAAGAATTCTTTCATGGCAAACCTTCCAACAAGCTTTTGAAAACTCGATTAATACAACTGGTTTATCAGTAATTGAAGTACCTTCAAATAGAGCAGAGAATGTCATGATTCATCGTACTTTGTGGAATCATGTTTCCCAGGAAATATCAAATTTCATTGCAAATGGTGAAATTGAATGAATATTGTCGTAAACCAAAAGTCCTATCATGTCGAAGTTTACGGTAAAGGTGAACCTGTAGTGTTATTACATGGTTTTACGGGTAGCACCCAAACTTGGGATCAGATCTTACCACTTTTACAAAACAATTGTCAATGTATCTTAGTTGACATTATAGGACATGGAAAAACAGATTCACCTACTTATTATTACTTGTATGAAATGGAATCAGTCGGAAATGATATCATCTCAATTTTAGATAAACTGTTAATTAGTAAGACAGCGTTAGTAGGGTATTCGATGGGTGGAAGGCTCGCACTCTCCATTGCTGTTAATCATCCTGATAGAATTAGCAAACTTGTGTTGGAAAGTAGTTCACCAGGCTTGCGATCAGAAGAAGAACGAAGTGCCAGGAAAAAATCTGATGAGGAATTAGCCTTTAAAATTGAGAAGTATGGGATTGATTGGTTTATTGATTATTGGGAAAGCATTCCTTTATTTCAATCACAGAAATCTTTAGCACTTGAAACTCAAACTTTAATCAGGAAACAAAGAGGGCACAATAATGTTATTGGTTTGGCTAACAGCCTTAGGGGAATGGGTACAGGCTCACAGCCTTCCTATTGGGACAACCTATTAACTCTTTTTGTTCCCGTATTATTAATTTGTGGTGAAATAGATGAAAAGTTTTGTTTCCTAGCTGTGGAAATGGAAAAAATGCTACCCAAATCGAGAGTTGAAAAAATAAAAGCCGTCGGCCATGCAATTCATGTGGAAGAACCGAAATTTTTTGGTAAAATAGTAAGTGGGTTTTTATTTGATCAAACATATCATTAAAAATACCAAGCCAATAGGTACTATACATAATTAAGGAGGACAAGCTAATGGCATCATTTGAATGGGTTGCAGAACGCAAGTATGAAGATATTTTATATGAAACGTTAAATGGCATTGCTAAGATTTCAATTAATCGCCCAGAAGTACGAAATGCGTTTCGTCCTAAGACGGTTATGGAATTAATCGACGCTTTCGCTTATGCACGTGATGATTCCAATATTGGGGTTATTGTTTTAGCAGGTGCTGGAGATGAAGCATTCTGTTCTGGTGGAGATCAAAGAGTACGTGGACATGGTGGATATGTGGGTGAAGACCAAATCCCACGTTTAAATGTTCTAGATTTACAACGCCTAATCCGTGTAATTCCTAAACCAGTGGTTGCAATGGTTTCAGGATATGCAATTGGTGGAGGACATGTTTTACATATCGTATGTGATTTAACTATTGCTGCTGATAATGCAATCTTTGGACAAACAGGACCTAAGGTAGGAAGTTTTGACGCTGGGTATGGCTCAGGCTATTTAGCTCGTATTGTTGGTCATAAGAAAGCTCGTGAAATCTGGTTCCTATGCCGCCAGTATAATGCACAAGAAGCTCTTGATATGGGATTAGTTAACACTGTTGTTCCGCTCGAAAAACTAGAGGAAGAAACGGTCCAATGGTGTCAAGAAATGCTTGAGAAAAGCCCAACGGCACTTCGTTTCTTAAAGGCAGCATTTAATGCAGATACTGATGGTCTTGCAGGTCTTCAGCAATTTGCCGGTGACGCAACGTTATTGTACTATACAACTGACGAAGCGAAGGAAGGTCGTGATGCGTTTAAAGAAAAACGCAATCCGGACTTCAAGCAATTCCCTCGTTTTCCTTAATTCGAAGAAAAAAACAGTTTGGTTACTTAACCAAACTGTTTTTTACATTTTTTAAGATTTTCCGCAGAATTTCACTTATATACTCAAATCTTGCTGATAATTGGCGCTATATCTTCACATTAATTATACTTATCTTGAATAGGTCAACAAACAACACTATGATGAGGAGAAAGAATATGAACAACATAGCAGAAACACCAAATTGGTTAAAAAACCGAGCTTTCCTAACACCTAACCGACTTGCCTTAATAACTAATAAGGATAAGTTAACATTTCAACAACTTCATGAAAAAGTACTAATCTTTGCTAAACAATTAGCTAGTCTTGGTATAAAAAATGGTGAAATGACAGCGGTCTTAATGAAAAACAGTACAGAGATGGTTGTTACTATTCACGCACTAAAATACCTAGGGGCAGTCACAGTCCTATTAAATACAAGATTAACAAGCCACGAACTTTTGTGGCAAGTAGTTGATTCAAAACCATCTTTTATACTAACAGAGCTAGAATTTATGAGTAGATTAGAGGTTATTAAGGAAAACAATCCATTAACAGCAATCGTCGAAGTGGAAAAAATTGAATCTCTAGAGCTGGCAGAGTGTGAAATTGTAACTGATTTCCTTATGGATAAAGCCGATACAATTATGTATACATCTGGAACCACAGGTAAACCAAAAGGAGTTATCCAATCCTATGGAAATCATTGGTGGAGTGCAGTCGGCTCTGCACTTAACATGGGGTTACGTGACGATGATTGTTGGTTAGCGGCAGTTCCTCTATTTCACATAAGTGGCTTATCGATTTTAATGAGAAGTGTTATATACGGAATTCCTGTGGTATTGCATGAGAGTTTTAATGTTAAAGATGTAAACGACTCAATACATAAAGATAAGATAACCATTGTGTCAGTAGTTAGTGCAATGCTAACACAAATGATTGAACAACTAGGAAATAATAAGTATCCAAGTCAGTTACGATGCATGCTTTTAGGGGGAGGTCCAGCTCCGAAGCCATTACTCGAAGCTTGCAGAGATCGTTCAATACCTGTATTTCAAACATACGGAATGACAGAGACATCATCACAAATTGTTACTTTATCACCAGAATATAGTTTGAGTAAATTAGGGTCTGCTGGTAAACCATTATTTCCTTCACAGCTGATGATTGTAACAGATGGTAGTGCTTCCTTAGCTTATCAGGCTGGTGAAATTGTTGTAAAAGGCCCAAATGTTACGAAAGGTTATTTAAATCGAGCTGACGAAACAAAGGATGCCTTGCGAGAGGGGTGGTTCCATACAGGTGACATAGGCTATGTTGATGAAGAGGGATTTCTCTTTGTACTTGATAGGCGCTCAGATTTAATTGTTTCTGGTGGAGAAAATGTATATCCAGCTGAAATTGAAGAGGTGTTGCTTACACATTCTGATATTTATGAAGCAGGAGTCATCGGGATTGAAGATGATAAGTGGGGACAAATACCGTGCGCATTTATAATAGGAGATAACCTTAGCGAAAAGGATGTAATTCATTTCTGTGAACATAAACTTGCAAAGTATAAAATTCCAAAGAAAGTATACTTTGTTGATGAGCTTCCTAGAAATGCTTCTAATAAACTAGTCCGCCGTAAACTTTTAGATTTACTCAAATAAAGAGGTGTACACATGAAAATAAAGAAATTGACGCTTCATCTTATTGAGATGGAGCTGGTGTCTCCATTTAAGTCTAGCTTAGGGAAAATAAGTAAAAGAGAAAGTATTTTAGTTGAAGTAGAGGACTGTGATGGAATCATTGGCTGGGGGGAAGTCGTTGCTTTCTCGTCACCTTGGTATACTGAAGAAACGATAAAAACGTGCTGGCATGTGATTGAGGACTTTTTAGTGGATAAACTGTTCGGTATATCGATTACCCACCCAGAAATGCTTCGTGAACTTTTTAAAAGTATTAAGCGTAATCAAATGGCCAAAGCTGGGGTAGAGTCAGCGATTTGGGATCTATATGCAAAGCGTAAGAACTTACCACTAGCACAGGTTTTAGGAGGCACTAAAGAGAAAATTGAAGCTGGTGTTGTAATAGGAATAGAGTCAATTGATTCAATGCTGAGAAAAATCGATAGTCATCTTAATGATGGCTATAAACGATTTAAAATCAAAATAGAACCAGATAATGATATTGCTATCATAAAAATGATACGAAAACATTTTGCTAACCTTCCTTTAATGGCTGATGCAAACTCAGCCTATAGTTTGCAAGACGTCGAAAGGCTTAAGGCACTTGATGAGTATAAATTAATGATGATAGAACAGCCACTTGGTTCTGATGACATTGTTGATCATTCAAAATTACAAAGACAGCTTGAAACGCCTATTTGCCTTGATGAGAGTATTACTTCATTTGAGGATGCTAGAAAAGCGATTGAGTTGGAAAGTTGTAAGGTCATAAACATAAAAGCAGGACGTGTTGGTGGATTGTCAGAGGCTATTAGAATTCACGACTTGTGCAAAGAACATGGTATTCCTGTTTGGTGTGGTGGGATGCTTGAAACAGGTATTTCAAGGGCACATAATATTGCGCTTGCATCACTACCCAATTTCACAATACCAGGTGATATTTCAGCTTCATCACGGTATTGGGAACAAGATATTATCGTACCTGCAGTGACTATTCATAATGGAATGATTGATGTTCCAAAAGGACCTGGAATGGGTTTTGAAATTAATCGAAACGTAATCAAAAGGCATTTAAAACAAAAAAAGGTATTCAGTATGGGCTAGATGCTATTATGTCTAGTCTTTTTTTAAGGTAATAAGTATTTGCACATAGTTTTAGGTCTAGTTCGTGGCGACCTGAGATCTTCTAATTGACTTTCTTACGGAGTAGATGCCATTTCTTTTTCGTTTGTCGAATAAAAATGTTTGACAAAAGTTAGATGAAGCCTTAAATTTTGTATAAGGTAAACTTTTTAGTGAAAAATCATGAAGTGTTCTTTTGGTTAAAATGTTGTTCACATTTTATTCTGTGGCTCATATTGTATATAAGATTATTTAGCGCATTTTTTTTGAATTAAAGTTGCGTTTAGGAAACACTTATAGCTTTATCTAATTGTTGATTTGCAAATACTTATTTCTACATTCAAAACTAATAAAGGGGAGAAGGCATAATGACTGAGGGTGTATTATTTGCATTGGGATTGACTGTGTTTGCTGGTCTTGCAACAGGAATAGGAAGTCTTTTAGCCTTATTAACATCTAAAACAAATACAAAATTCTTATCTATTGCACTAGGTTTTTCTGCAGGTGTGATGATCTATGTATCCATGATAGAAATCTTCGCAAAGGCTAATACTTCACTCTCGGGGGCATTAGGGAAGGAATTAGGTAGCTGGCTTACCGTCGGTGGTTTTTTTGGTGGTATGATTTTAATAGCTTTAATTGATAAATTTATTCCAAAGCAGGGTAATCCGCATGAGCTTAAAAAAGTGGAGGAGATGAGCCAATCATCTGTAAATGGAGCACAAGATCCAGCGTTACTAAAAATTGGTACTTTTACAGCTCTAGCGATTGCGATTCATAACTTTCCTGAAGGTATAGCGACTTTTACATCTGCTTTACAAGATCCCGCTCTTGGGGTTGCCATTGCAATCGCAATTGCCATTCATAATATTCCTGAAGGTATAGCAGTATCAGTTCCTATTTACTTTGCAACAGGAGATAAGAAAAAGGCATTTAAATTATCATTTTTATCGGGTTTATCTGAACCAGTTGGTGCAATCGTTGCTTACTTTTTTCTAATGCCATTCCTCAACGATGTAATGTTTGGCATTATATTTGCTGCGGTTGCAGGAATCATGGTATTTATTTCGCTTGATGAATTATTGCCTGCAGCCAAAAAGTATGATGAAACCCATCTCTCGATATATGGTTTGATGGCTGGTATGGCTGTTATGGCACTTAGTCTACTTTTGATTTAATTTAAGAGTGAAGTAATTTTAAAGAAAAGCGCAAGGAGCCCCCTTATCGGTCCGTCGATTAAAACCCGCCACGTCCTGTAGCGAACATCGACATCAGCACATCCTGTGCAAGTCAAGCATTATAAGAGCCCTAACTGAAAGCGTTTTTTGCCTTCGGGAAGGGGTTGGCTTATGACCTCAGATCCGATGGCGTCTGAAGCTAGACACTAAAACTAGGTACAAATTTTTTACTTTCTTATTTTTGAACAAAAGAAAACACCGGAAACGGTGTTTTCTAAAAATCTGGATCCATTAATCCTAATTCGATTGCACGATCTGCAATAATATTATCCATATCTCTTGGAAGATCCTCAAGTGAGCCAAATTTATATTCCCATAAATTCGTAAAAGAATCCACACAAATAGGAAAAGTCATTTGATTGGCATTTTCCACTTCTTCTTTAAATGAGTTAATGAGGCTATCCTTATTTGTCACAATGCTCCCACCCTTAGCCACTTGTATGTAGGACAACTATACACGAATATTATCTGTAGACTAAATTGGATTTATGAGGTTTATCAAAAAATATTTTCGGCAATAAAATTTATTTTTGTGTTATCAGAGACAGATTTTTCGATATCTAAACATACAGTTGAGAATATTTATCAATAATACATTGACAAGGATAATCATTCTCAATTAATATGGATGTATAGATAATTAGAAATAAAGTGAAACTTCATTCAGTAGAGGTCTTACTGCCCGTTTATGCGGGATAAATTTAGGTATAAAATAATAATTAGTTGGAGGTAGGGAGATGGCTTCATTATTAGTGGTTGGCGCTGATCATTTAGGTAGCATCACGGAAAAACTCATAAATTCCGGTTTTAAAGAGGTTATTCATTTAGATGGCCGAAAAGTGAACATGGTTAAGCGAGAAATACCGGACAATATCGATATTGTTTTTGTCATCACAGATTACATTAATCATAACTTAGCAAAGATAATAAAACAAAAAGCTAGGGAACAAGCAAAGCCAATCTATTTCGTAAAACGTTCATGGAGCTCAATACATAAAGTAATTGATCAGTTACAACCGATTGCTTTTGTCAATTAATAGTGTATTTAGAAGAAAGATAATCATTTAAGATTTGCTATCTTTCTTTTTTTGATTATATACTTTGTATAGTGTTTTTTAGCAAATACTAGCATTAATAGAAAGTTATTGATAAAATATGTACAAAAAGAGGTGGAACCATGCGATTGCTTGAAGAAATAATCGAACACAATCGAAGCTTTGTTGAGAAAGAGGAATTTCAAAAGTATCAAACGACGAAATTTCCTGATAAGCGCTTAGTAATATTATCTTGTATGGATACCCGCTTAGTTGAACTATTACCACAAGCACTCAATTTGAAAAATGGTGATGTGAAAATTATTAAAAATGCAGGGGCGATTGTGGCCCATCCATTTGGAAGTATCATGCGGAGTATTTTAGTGGCTGTATACGAATTAAATGCCGATGAAGTATGCGTGATTGGGCATCGTGATTGTGGTATGAGTCATTTAGATTCTAAAAAGATACTTGATAAAATTGAGGCAAGAGGTGTGCCGACAGATAAAATTGATACATTAAAGTATTCTGGGATTGATTTACACCGTTGGTTTGAAGGCTTTGACAGCGTAGAAGAAAGCGTGGAATTTAGTGTTAACATGATTAAAAAACATCCACTTCTACCACCAAGTATTCCTGTTCATGGTTTGGTAATCGATCCAGGGACTGGGAATTTAGATATTGTTGTGAATGGCTATGAACTTGAAGCGTAACTTTGTAGTTAAGCATGAACTCCTATATGGGTTCATGCTTTTTTAAAGATATAAGAATAATTTGGAGATTATTAAACGGTTTTGTATGATTGAGATTGATAATAAGAGTCAAGGTTATGTTAAAAATATGTTGTAAGTGATATGTGAGGTGAGGGAGTGAAGAAGTTAAGTTTTCTTTTTTTTAGTATATTTATTGTCTTAATTGGGTGTAGCGGTGAAGTCCAAAACACTGGAGAGGTTCATTTTATTGAGGTTGAAATTCAAACTCCTGAAAAGATTGAACCAAATGAAGAAATTGAAATTAGTGCGTTTGTTACACAAGGTGAAGAAGAAGTAAATGATGCCAATGAAGTTAAGTTTGAGATTTGGAAAAATGGCCAAGAGGACCATGAAATGGTTGAAGGTAACCATAAAGGAGAAGGAATTTACTCTATTACAAAGACATTCGACAAGGATGGAATTTATAGTGTAGTAGCACATGTTACAGCTAGGGATATGCACAGCATGCCTAAAAAAGAATTCGTAGTTGGGGACCCAAGCTGAAGCTAGTGAAGAAAATCAGCAAAGATGCTGTGAAAAATGGTCATTCAATACATGAAGATCAACCATATAGTTAGAATTCATGTCAGTGGGGGAGGATGAAGGAAACCCCACTGATTGAAGTTTCACTTTAGTTTGTTCCTTCCTTTTTTAAAAATATAATGAGGGAGTATAAAATTTGTACTTAGTTTTCACCATGAGTATCTAAATCTACTTTTTATCAGGAACATTATCGATACCGCCAGGGTGAAATGGGTGACATTTGGATATTCGTTTAATGGTAAGCCACCCGCCTTTGAATGGTCCAAAACGTTTAATAGCTTCCAAACCATAATGTGAACAAGTGGGGTAGAATCTACACGTTGGTGGCTTAAGAGGAGATAAAAATTTCTGATAAAATCGAATGATTCCGATAAAAAGTAATTTAAGCAATGTGAAGCACTTCCTTTACATAAATGGGGATATATATACTATACTATAATTGTAGATAATAGTAGCTTATAAAAAAATAATCTTAATTCGGTTTAAATAGATGAAATTTATCGGAATTAACGTTATGATAATAATAAGTATTGAAAAGGAGTGGTAATATGCCATCAGTCGAAAGTTTTGAACTTGATCATGATGCTGTAAAAGCACCATATGTTAGACATTGTGGAGTGCACAAAGTTGGAAGTGACGGTGTTGTAAATAAATTTGATATACGTTTTTGTCAGCCAAATAAACAAGCAATGAAGCCGGATGCTATTCATACTCTAGAGCACTTGCTTGCTTTTAATATTCGTAAGCACTCAGAAAAATATGATCATTTTGATATTATTGATATTTCACCTATGGGATGCCAAACAGGTTACTATTTAGTGGTAAGTGGTGAGCCGACTGTAAGTGAAATTGTAGATTTATTAGAAGATACATTAAAAGAGGCAGTTGAAATCACTGAAATCCCTGCAGCAAATGAAAAACAGTGTGGTCAAGCTAGACTACATGATCTTGAAGGTGCTAAACGTTTAATGCGCTTCTGGCTAGAGCAATCAAAAGAAGATCTTCATAAAGTTTTCGGGTAAACAAAAAGATAAGAAAGTATAAAAGTTTGTACCTAGTTTTAGTGCCTAGCTCCTGGCGCCCTGCGCTTTTCTTAATTAGTTTAGGTGTCCAACTCCGAGCCAGTATTGGCCCCGAGGTCAAAAGCCATAAGCGGCCACCCTGCGCCTTTTTTCTTAGTAAATCAGAATTTAAATCGAAAAATTCTTAACGCATAAGTGCAACTACGCTTCTTTGCACAAGGCACTCGGTGAGTTTTTTTACCTAGTTTTTATCACATAAAAGCCAGTTATATCAAAATTTTAGATGATATAACTGGCTAAATACTTTTAACGGTTCTCCGTTTTTATATGACGTTCCTCAATCTTTTCGATAATTTTCTCAACCTGACGAGAATCTTGAATAATGTCTTGTTTGTTTTTATCGATTAATTTCTTGAAACTTAAGTGCATCGCACTTCTTTTTCTCATTTAAATGATCCTTCTTTCTCATATATGCCTTCTTACGATACTAAGTATACAACGAAAAGTCTGACTTGTAAATATTTTACACCTAGTAAGAATTGTAAAAATATATAGATAGTAGAAGTCCACTCCTTTAGGTGTGGGAGTATCACAGAAAAACAAGTAATGCATTGAAAAATGGTCCGAAGCTTTGTTGATAAGGAAATTAATCCATATATTTAGGAATGGGATGCACAGGGGCATTTGAACCAAGTATATTGAAGCAGTTAGCAAAAGAGATAAAATTAAATGCGACTACCATTAAAAATACTACTATTGACAGTCGTTCTGATGGTGATATACTCGTAAAGGGGCATTAGGACAAACACCGATTGAAGTTTTACTTTATAAGAATAAAAACCTTTTATAGGATCGTGGACTTTTCTAGAGGAGCACTCTATTTTCGCCACACAACTGTCTAATTGACAATTGTGTGGTTTTTTTATGCAATGAAAGGGGGAGTTTAATTGAAGAATTGGCATTATGCACTTGTTGTTTTTTTAGGTGGATGCTGTTACGGAGTATTATCGACGTTTGTTAAACTTGCTTACGCTGCTGGATATTCAATGGCTGAGGTAACTGGAAGTCAATTTTTAGTAGGAACGTTAGTAATATGGGGTGTGTGTCTATTTACGAAAAAGGAAAAGATTCATCCTATGCAAGCCTTCAAGATTATATTGGCGGGAATACCAATGGGATTAACAGGGATATTCTATTATCAGTCTTTGCAGACAATCAATGCTTCCCTAGCAATTATCTTCTTATTTCAATTTGTATGGATCGGCACACTGGTAGAATGGATCGTCGATAAAGAAAAACCAACGAAAGGTAAACTAGTTTCTATCGTCATTCTTCTATTTGGCTCAATTCTAGCAGGAGGACTTATTGGGAAAGATGAACTGGTTCTATCTTGGGTAGGAATTTTTTGGGGGATTCTTGCAGCTTTGTCATTTTCAATCTTTATTTTTGTTAGCGGGACTGTTGCAAAAGAGACACCACCCATTCTAAAGAGTGCACTCCTTTCAACAGGGGGATTATTCGTTGTGTTTGTATTTTTTCCACCGATGTTTTTGTTAGATTATCAAGTAGTAAGCGGTGTAGCGCCATTTGGATTGTATCTTGGAATATTTGGTGTAGTTTTACCACCGTTGTTATTTTCGATTGGAATGCCGCATATTGGACCAGGACTTGGCACAATATTGTCAGCCTCTGAGCTTCCAGTTGCTGTTATAATGTCTGCTCTCATACTATCCGAATATGTAGGATTGATACAGTGGTTTGGAGTAGCTCTTATTTTAGGAGGGATTATTATTGGGAATGTAAAATTTTCAAAAGGAACATCACTGAAAAGTTCATTTAAAAATAGAAACTACAAAACCAATATTAATTAAAAATAGTAGGTATACAATCTAGCTCTAGGGCGAATATATAAATAATCTAATAGGGAGGTTGTTAAACTGGATATTAGGATGAGCCTTATGTGTGGGTGGGGGCCAAGGAATGGCGATGATGATTGAACGAGAATAAGGCCGTAGTAATGAAATGTTACTAGTAAAAGATTAGGGACATATAAATTTATAAGAGATTAACAAAAGCCCATGCAAATACACGGGCTTTATTTACATTAAAATTTTGGTGAAATGCGATGCTTAGTAGCTTGTTCAAAAGCGTATGCAACTTTTAATAACGTGGGTTCGCTATATGCTGTACCGGTGAATGTGATACCAACAGGCTCACCTTCACTGGTATAACCTGCAGGAACAGTAATTGATGGATAGCCTGCTTTAGCAGGAATACTAGCACCATAATTATTCGGAAATACAATTACATCGAGTTCATTTTCAATTAAGGCCGAGTCTATTCCTTGTTTAGTTGACAGGTAAATGTCTTGTTCTAATGAATGTATATAATCTTCCTCTGTTAGTGACCCACTTGTTAGTTCTGATTCAATTAGAATCTTTTGTCCATATTTGAGTGTCTCTTCTTTGTGTCCATTGTTAAAAGCAATTACATCCTTTAACGTCCGGATTGGAACGGATGGATGAAGACCATTCAAATACGAATTTAAATCTGCTTTAAATTCGAATGTCAGTACATCATAAGTCCATTTTGCTTTTGTTGAGGGTATGTTAACTTCATCGATCACTGTCATACCGATTTCTTGTAATTTTTGTATCGCTTTATTTAATAGTTCCCGTTTCTCTTCGTTTAGATAGTCAAAATAGACATCTCTTGCTATACCGACTTTAAAGGAACCATGGTATGTATCTTGTAAAAAGGTTGTATAATCAGTTTTAGCAAGCTCACCACTAGTCAAGGTAATTGGATCATTTTCATCAATCCCAATCATTGCGTTTAATAATAAAGCAGCATCTGTTACTGTTCTAGCCATCGGACCTGGCGTGTCTTGACTATGTGAAATAGGAATAATACCAGAGCGGCTCACCAGACCGACAGTAGGCTTTAGACCAACAAGAGAATTTTGACTAGCCGGACTTAAGATTGATCCAGAGGTTTCAGTTCCGATAGCAACAGCAGCAAAGTTAGCAGCTATTGCAGCACCAGAACCAGAGCTAGATCCACCAACATCGAACCTACCGGGACCATATGGATTTAATACCTGTCCACCTCTTGAACTATAGCCGCTTGGCATGCCTTCAGTCATGAAGTTTGCCCATTCTGTCATATTTGTTTTTCCAAGAATAACGGCACCTGCTTTACGCAATTGTCTAGCTACAAAAGAATCCTTCATTGCGATTGAATGCTGTAGCGCAAGTGAACCAGCAGAAGTGTGCATTTTATCAAACGTATCAATATTATCTTTTATAAGTACTGGAATCCCATGTAATGGTCCACGTGATCCGTTTGTTTTCCGTTCCGTATCAAGAGCTATAGCAATATGTAGTGCATCAGGATTTACTTCAATTATTGAATTGATTGTCCTATCATGCTCTGCAATTCTAGAAAGATATAAAAGAATGAGCTCTTTTGATGTTAACTCACCAGATTCCAACTTTACCTGCATGCCTTCAATTGTAGCTTCATTCAACCATGATTCATATAATTCCTTTAGGCGAGGATCCTGCACCTGTTATTCCTCCTTGTTTGAATCGCTTTTATTTTCTTCTTCTACATATTGATTTTCATCAAGCTCGTCTACTGTATGTTTATAGTCATATGCTTTTGAGGTAGTCATAAGTGTAAGAACTAAAACAACAATAACGATAAGTATAGAGATAATAAGGATTGTATACAAAAAAATTATCCTCCTATTTTGTGTTAACAATAGTTTATCACGTTAATGCTAGTAGTTGTTAAAAGAAACAATCATTTATTTATAAAAATCTATTAATAATATTGACAAGTATATGTAGGTTTTGAACAAGAAAAACAGGGTATGTTAAAGGGTAAGGAGGCGAAGGAATTATGGATAATCAATTAACAGTAATAGTAAACAAGCAAATAGCGAATTGGAGTGTTCTTTACATTAAGCTACATAATTACCATTGGTTTGTAAAAGGTCCTTCATTTTTTACACTACATGACAAATTTGAGGAACTCTATAATGAATCTGCCGTTCATATTGATGAGCTAGCAGAACGTTTATTAGCATTGCAGGGTGAACCGGTCGCTACTATGAGAGAAATTTTAGAAGTATCAACGATAAAGGAAGCAAATGGAAATGAAACTGCTGAACAAATGGTTCAAGAGATTACAAATGATTTCAATACATTAACAAATGAACTTAAAGAAGGCATGGGTGTAGCGGATGAAGTAGGAGACGAAACAACAGGTGATATGTTGTTGGCTATTCATCAGAGTCTTGAAAAACATGTATGGATGTTAAACTCATTCTTAGGTAAATAACAAGATGTGACCTCTGACTTTCTATCCTTTTGGATAGAAGGTTTTTTTGTTGTTTAGGAATTTATAAAATTGTAAGTTTGTGTATAACTTCGTGTCTTTGTCTATCTACGTCTAGCTCCAGGCGCCATCGGACCTTAGGTCATAAACCATTTCCTTTAAGAAGGAAAAACCACCTTCTTGAATAAACCGTCTTATGCTTGACTTGCACAGGATGTGCTGATGTCGATGTTCGCCACAGGACGTGGCGGGTTTTAATCGACGCTCAGGTAAGCGGGCGCGCCTTGCGCTTTTGTTATGTTAAGATAGTCTAAATAATAGAAACATTTCGTTTCGTTGTATATAATAGAATCTATGAAGGGAGAGCAGACTTATGGATATTAGTAGTATTATGGCAAATAATGTTGCAGAAATACAAAGAACACTAAGTTCAAACCTTCTAAAAAGTCAAATGGCTACACAGGCTGCACAAGCAACTGTCATGCTTGATGATCTGACGAAGGCACAAGCTTCTACACAACAAGCCCCTCATCCAACACATGGGAACAGACTAGACTTAAAAGGTTAAAATGATAAGCTGGATTTTTATAGCTTCTTTTAATAGAAAAAGTAATGATAGGCTCATAGAGTAGAATAAGGGAGGTATAATGGATGATTGATTTAAGAAGTGATACTGTCACAAAACCGACAGAAGAGATGAGAAGAGCCGCCTATGAAGCAGAGGTTGGTGATGATGTCTATCAAGAAGACCCTACAGTTAGAAAACTTGAAGAAGTAGCAGCAGAGATGTTAGGTAAAGAAGATGCACTTTTTGTTACAAGTGGTACACAAGGCAATCAAATTGCGGTTCTAACTCATTGTGTTCCAGGCAATGAAGTGTTACTGGAGGAGGACTCTCATATATTCTATTATGAAGGTGGAGCTGTTTCGGCATTTGCTGGTGTTCAAACACGAACCATTAAGGGTATACGTGGTGCAATGGATCCTTTGGTGGTAGAAGCAGCAATTCGTGGTGAAGACATTCATGTGCCTGAAACTGGCCTGATTTGCTTAGAGAATACTCACAATCGTGCAGGTGGGGCAATAGTGCCTGTTGAAAACATGGCTGGGATTTATAATGTTTCGAGGAAGTATAATGTGCCCGTCCATTTAGATGGTGCTAGACTTTTTAACGCAGCTGTGGCATTAAATAAACCTTTAACAGATTTTACTCAGTATACAACCTCGGTTCAGGTATGTTTATCAAAAGGCCTAGGAGCTCCCGTTGGTTCAATCATTGCCGGTGATAAACAATTTATTGCAAAGGCAAGAAAATGGAGAAAGCGGCTTGGTGGTGGCTTACGACAAGTAGGAGTTATTGCGGCACCAGGATTAGTTGCACTAACTAACATGGTGGACCGTCTTTCTGGCGACCATGAAAATGCAAAAATTCTAGCTGATGGTGTAAGGGTAATAACTGGATTAGAAGTAGTGAATGAGGTTGATACTAATATTGTATTAATTGATGTCTCTAAAAAAGGTGTAACATCTAATGAGTTCATTGATCTTCTCGAAAAAGAAGGCGTACAGGCTGTCTCATTTGGTCCTAGCCTAGTAAGAATGACCACACATTATGATGTGCCAAGAGAGCAGATTGATAAAGCATTAACTATCCTTCATAAGATTTAAAATTCTAGCGGAAGTCATTTTCCGCTTTTTTTGACTTTTATTAGGTATTGAAACAGAAAAAGGAAATATGTCGCCATAAGACATATCATCCTTTATAATCATAAATCTTCTTAGTGTAAATTTCGAACACTATCAGAGGGCACCATTTTGGTGTCACCAAATTCTTCACGAGCCATCTTTGCCTTTAGTTTTTCAATCATATAAAATCCAACTAAATTATAAAGTTCTTGATCACTCAATTCAGTTATTAGTGTGATCATATCTTCACGGTCAAGCTGTTCAAGAACAGAGAAAGCTAAGATGTCTGCATCCTCTTCGTCACCAGTTAATTTGTTACGATACATCTCGTATAATTCATCAATAAATTTCATGAAATAGCCCCCTCTAAAACCCGATGTTATCAACTAGTATATCGTATCATACTGAAAAAAATGCGAATAAAAAGTTTGTCCACTTAATTCTTTCCTATTTTTTAGTATAAATGACTTTAAGAAAACTCTCTACAAATAAGTATGAAACTAGCCAAAATAATTGGTTAAAAGGATAATTCAAACAGTTTACTATACATATTTCAAGCAGATCTTGAAAAAGCTATGAAAAGGATTGTTAAAGGGGTGAATAAGGTGGATCAATCGAAAAAAACGTATTATGTTACAATTTCATCTGGAGAAATATCGCAACTAAGTACTGCATCTCCATGGGATTATAAAATTGAGGCGACAGATGAGGATGTTGTTCACCTACGAGAGTATTTTGAACAAAGTTATTCATCAGATTGGCAAGGTTTTTTCCGTGCTCACGTCCCATACCTAGAGTACCATCATGATCCTACAAATGATGCAGTTGATGATACAATGCAAAAAGTGTTTAAGATGATTTATGAATTAGGCGATGAAGAAGCTAGAGAGCATATTAAATCACAAAACATTATTACTAAAATTGGGGAATTAGAATAAGAAAGGCCTCGAGCCGATGTCGCCCGGAGCTAGACACTAAAACTAGGTACAAACTTTTATACTTACTTATCTTTAAGAAAAGGTCACTAAAGAAGTGACCTTTCCCAACCGTTATATTTCTTTTGTAAAGATACATCTATCTTCTAATGTTAATTTCTTTAAAACAGCTTGCATTCCTAATGCTGATGGCATTGCTACAATAGGTATAGATACTAATCCCACCCTATACTTTTTCGATAAAATCACTTCCTTGTGTTCAACATATTTTGAAAATTACATTTTTATAAACTCTCGTCTTTGTACTTATATAGTGATTATGTGGTAACATGGAAGAAATATTATTTAATGGAGAAAGAAGTTATTATGATTGTTTTTCAAGATATGTATTTAAATGAAGTTAATTTATCATTTTCAGAACTCCCTTTTTCAAGCGATCCTAAACATGTTTGGGTTATTTGTCGCTACAAAAATAAATGGTTATTAACAGACCATAGTGAACGTGGTCTGGAATTCCCTGGTGGTAAGGTAGAAGTTGGTGAAACGGCCGATGAAGCAGCTATACGCGAGGTTAAAGAAGAAACCGGTGGGGTTGTTTCAGTACTGACATATATTGGGCAATATAAAGTAATAGGTAAAGGTAAAACGATCATAAAGAATATTTATTTTGCAGAGGTTAGTGAGTTAGTTAAACAAGAAGATTATTTAGAGACGAATGGTCCCGTTTTATTGTCCATTCTTCCAAAAAATATTGACAATGATAATAGGTATAGCTTTATTATGAAGGATGCCGTTCTCTTTCATAGTATAGAATATGTAACAAAAAGGCTCTCTAACTTTTGCTAGAGAGCTTATCTATTGACTTGTGTCTTTAATTAATTTCCTTTCAAGCCACTCTACACCTTGGTACATTAACGTTGCAAACACTGCTATTAATAGTAAGCTTAATAACACAAGTGTAAAGTTGAAAACTTGGAAGCCATAAATGATCATATAGCCTAAGCCTTTTGCTGACACTAGGAATTCCCCGACAATGACACCTACCCAAGACAATCCTACGTTTACTTTCAATGTTGAAATAATTGTCGGGAAGGAAGCTGGTAAGATTGCTTGGGAAAAACATTGCTTTCTTGTTGCACCAAAGGTTTTTAGTACTTTAATATAGTTAGGATCTACTTCTTTAAATGAAGTGTAAACGACAATCGTTGTGATTATTATTGATATTATCGCACCCATCGTAATAATGGAGACAAAGCCCGGACCTAACGCAACAATGAGTATCGGTCCAAGCGCTACCTTTGGCATGGCGTTTAATATCACAAGGTAGGGATCTAAAATATTAGAAAGTCTAGCTGACCACCAAAGAATGGCTGCTAACACTGTACCTAACAATGTTCCGATAATAAAGCCTAAAACCGTTTCGAATAAGGTTATACCCACATTAGACAGGATAGAACCATCGGCTAATTTTGTTAAAAATAACTTCCATATTTTTGAGGGTGAGCTAAAGATAAGCGGATCTAACCACATTTTTCTACTCGCTATTTCCCAGCCCGAAAAAAAGACAAAGAAGATAAGAATTTGGTAAAATCGAACTAACCGTTTCTCTTTTTTAATTTCATATAAATACTGTTTATGGAGGAGACCTATAGTATTAGTCTTGTTCAAATTTATCTAACTCCTTCCATATCTCTTGAAAGATTGGTGCAAATTGTCCGTGTTGGCGTGCTTCAAAAGGAGTTAAATTTCGCAATTGACTAGGGATAATGAACGTTCTAGCGAGTGAACCAGGGTTAGGAGATAACAAAAAAATACGGTCACTCATTGCAATTGCTTCCCCAATATCATGGGTTACAAGTAATGCAGTTTTTTCATATTCCTTCAATGTTTTAGACATTAAGTCTTCAAGTTTGAGTTTTGTTTGATAATCAAGAGCTGAGAATGGCTCATCGAGTAATAGAATCTTTGGATTAGTTGCTAGTGTTCTAACAAGTGAAGCCCTTTGTCTCATCCCACCTGATAGTTGTTTTGGATAAGACTTTTCTACTCCTTTAAGTCCCATTTCTTTCAGCAAGCCAATAGTTTTTTGTTTATTTTCATCCGTATACTTCTGCATCGTACGCAAGCCTACAAAAATATTTTCTTCAATTGTTTTCCAAGGAAACAAGTAATCATGTTGAAGCATATACCCAATCGATGGACGACTGTTATTTGATGTATTACCTTCCACTATTATTTGTCCTTCTGTCGGTTTCAATAGTCCGGCGATGATCGAGAGTAGTGTTGTTTTCCCACAACCACTTGGACCAAGGAAGGAGACAAACTCTCCCTCCTCAATTGTCAGAGATATATTTTCTAGTGCGTTTGTGGCGGACTCTTTTGTAAAATAGGTATGGTGAATCCTATCTACTTTAAGAAAACTCACAGTTACCACTCCTATTTGGAAATGACTTTTTCAGCAAAAGTTGTGTTAACTAATGTGCTGTAATCTATTCGTGCTGGCAATTCACCTGCTTCATCCATAATATTTTGGAGATTATTCCACTCTTCTTCATCTAAGATTGGGTCAGTTGCAAATGAACCTTGGTTTCTATAGCGTTCTACTACTGTTTCAATTGTTTCAAGTGAAGTATCTTCGAAAAATGCTTGAATCGACGTAGCAACCTCCATCGCACTATGTGTTTCAACCCATTGCTGTGCTTTGTAGATGGCCCGAGTGAATTTATCAATAACGTCTTTATTACCATCTAAATAGCTTTGTTTTGCCATGAAAGTGGTATATGGTACATAGCCGGACTCTTCGCCAAACGAAGCAACGATGTAGCCTTTACCCTCTTGCTCAAAAATACTTGCTTGTGGTTCAAACAATTGAACATAGTCACCTGTTCCAGAAGCAAAGGGTATGTATAACAAGAAACACTACTATTTTAACCTAAGATTAATTAGCAATTACTTTTAATCATTGGCTAGGATAATTCAGATAATATAATGATATTGAACCAATTAGAATAGGAATTCAAATGGGAATTAACATTGACAAGGGTATTATACAAAAAGTATCGATGGGAGAATAAATACAACATGTTGAAAAGTTAAAGAGGTGAACAATGAAGCAAAAGGGGAATGTGAAAAATGTCAGTGACCCTTTTTTTTGAACAAAACACAAAAAGAAAGTATCAAAGAGGTCTTATCAGTTTATTGTAATATGTCAATGATTAGGAAAGAACCTTTGATATCGGTTGTTTGTCATGTAAAGGTAATAATATTAATTGAATTTACTGTGGCTAGACCTATAACAGCCATTATTTATATGATGCACAGTATAAGGATACTGGTAATATACAATCATTAAGAGGTGATTATGCTTAGTGAACTTTAGGTTCTAAAATAAGTTAATATGGTTAAAAAGGGCTAAAGCCCATGTGATAAGAACCTACAAAGGACGATAAAAAAAGAGCCAGTAGGCTCCATTTGAAATATTATTTATCGTATTTTATATTGCCCCTGCCAGTGATACGACCGGCATCCTGTTGATTTTCCTTCAGTCTTTGTTCCGCATCCATTAAGTTCTTTTCCGACAATTCATATGCATCGGTAACTTTTTTCAACAGCTCGTTCTGCTTCTTGATGTATTCCCAGTCTTCTTCACGTTCCTTTTCGAACCGCTGAACCCGGTCAAACATCAATTCGTAATGCTCTTTTAGTAATTCTTCATGCGTTATTTTGCCTAATTGTTCCTGTGTCAAAATTATATACCTCCCATAAATGAATATTTCAGTAGCAGTTTACCCCCGAAAAGGTAAGCTAATTCAACAACTGAAATTTAATTAAAAGTATCTGGAAGTTTTATACCATTTTTTCTTGTATCCAAAACTTATAAGTTTTGTTTTTGGTGTTCCACCAGAAGTTAAGGAGAGTGTCAATAGTGAATTAAGCAGGTTATAGCAAAGGGAAGCAAGTGATTTCATTCACTTAAAACCAGAACTCTCTTGTTGAATATAACAAAGGAGGGGTATTGCGAATACCTCTTTGTAAGCCTTAAAACGTATGGGTAATTCCGTAACGTTTTAGTAGACTTAGAATCTAAACCGGACAATTAATTATACTTTGGAACCTCGAATGTTAAAGGAGCATTTGGAAAGTTATCCATAATTTTTTTTAAATCAAATGCTTGATCATATGCCCACCTTACTGTTCGCAGCCATCCTTAATGTCGCTATCTAATGGAAGTTGGTCTTTATTTTTGTCGGATGGTATTAAAAGAAAGAGCCGTCAGCTCTAATGACTATTGTATAATGTCATTAGAGCTGACGGCTCTTAAACTAGAAAAGGAAAAGGTTATTTGTTCCTCTTCGCTTGGCGGCCCAGAGAACAAATAACCTCACACTATGATGACTATTATACTAAAGTGCCCCATTGCTATCAATAAATATAAGAGATTTGTTAAAACTTTTAATGAAGAGGTTTTTTGCCCCTGTTGTGGAAGGAAAACCAGAAAACACGGAAAGTATAAAAAAACGATTCATTTTAAGCATCAATCCTTCCGGATTCCTATCATGCGTAGAAGGTGTCCAGATTGTAATAAAACCTTTTCGTTGATGCCTTGCTTTGCTATCCCGTGGGGAAGGTTTGCCATACATATTTATGAATTTTTAGGAAGATGGTTGATTAGCGGCATTCCCATTAGTCAATTAGCTGAGCTTTTAACGACCTCATCAGTTTCAGTCGTTTCCCTTAAGACACTTTATCGTTGGAAGCGTCGGTTTCAAGAACTATGGGGAAACTGGTGGATTGATCAACGAAAGAAATGGATAGCTGAGTTCGATGGTGAAGAAGGGGTACTGCCCTTATATCGAGAAGGAATAAGCTCTAGCCAAGAGATTCAACTTCTTCTCTCCTTCTTTTTTAATGATGGCGCTATTCCTTGTAAAGGAAGGCTTCTTTCCATGATCAATCTCCGCCAGCCCATTTTCTATCGGTGAAGTCAGGTAAAACGTCGGATTAATTGGTCAATATTTATAAAAATTCCTTTTTCTTGCTCCACAAAATATGTCCCTATCTTAGAAGCTAAAAATCTAGGAAAATGGGGTTGTTTCCTATTTTATGGAATGAGAGGAGAAAAAGAGATGAATGAAACGACGCGAAACGAGGTAGCTGCCTTTCGATTTGGATTAATTGCACCAATCGTTCAACGGCAACTACAGCCTGGGGAGAGGTATGCCCTTTTAAAGGAAGTTGCTAAACAAAGATATACTGTCCCAGGCAGTGAAAAGAATACAGTGAGTATTCGATCATTAGAGAGGTAT
Source organism: Cytobacillus sp. S13-E01 (assembly GCF_029193815.1). Lineage (GTDB taxonomy): Bacteria > Bacillota > Bacilli > Bacillales > Bacillaceae_L > Bacillus_BV. Next base: position 2,290 of record NZ_JARFVC010000034.1, on the reverse strand, counting down.
CTTCAAGCTTACGAGCAGGATGGGTTTGAGGGACTTAAACCTCAATTGAGAGAAAAAAGAGGAAGCTTACAGAATCAAGATCCAGAGGTGCTGAAACGAGCGATTGAGTTACGAAAGGAATTACCTAGTAGAAGTGTTGAACAGGTTATCCGAATACTAGAGTTAGAGGGTATGGTTTCAGTGGGTGTTCTAAAACCTCGCACTCTATCACGATATTTCCAAGAAACGGGCTGGAGTAAAAAAGACATTTACCGTGCGGTAAAGAAGGAATTCCGACATTTTGAACATGATTCACCAAATGATTGCTGGCAAGCAGATACGCAGCACACCCTCTATTTACCCGATCCAAAAAATCCTGATAAGCGAAAAAAGGCCTATCTCATAGCGATTATAGACGATCATAGTAGAAGAATTATGCATGCCGAATTTTTTATGGAAGAAAGATATCCTCGTTTAGAACGTTGTGTTCAAAAAGCTGTTGTAAGATTTGGTGTTCCAAACCTTTTTTTCTGCGATAACGGTTCGGTTTATAGTGCCAAGCAGTTTCAAATTATGTGTGCACGAATGGGTACAAAACTTGTGCACGCAAAGCCATATTCGCCAGAATCAAAAGGAAAAATTGAGAAATATTTCCAATTTGTAGATAGTAGTTTTACAGGAGAAGCGAATTTGTTAATCAATCAAGGAAAACTCACGACATTAAAGCAATTGAACGAATACCTACGGTCTTGGTTAGAAGCATATGATAACCGTATTCATCGCAGTACAAAACAAACGCCTAAGAAACGCTATGAAGCGAAGGAAGAACAAACTCGTCACCTTCCCGCAGAAAGCTTGAAAGAGATTTTCCTTTGGGAAGAGGAACGAACTGTACGAAAAACAGCGATCATCGAATTAGAAGGCAATCAGTATGATGTAGATTCCTCGTTACGTGGAAAACGAATTCAAATTCGCTATAATCCATTCGATTTATCAATGATTCAAGTATGGAAGGATGATGAGCGCTTTGATGACGCTAAGCCTGCGGAACTCCGTAATCAAAGCCACTCCAAATTACCAGAGGATGCGGAAAATGACCACTCTCCTGTAGGTGTTTCTAGTTTCTTGGAACAATTGAAGAGGCACCAGGAAGAAGAAAAACGAAAACAAGTTGGTACAACCAGTTTTGCCAAATTAAAAGAGAAACAATCAAGGGGGAATGAATGATGCTAGACTTTTTCGAAATGAAGGGTGTTCCTTTCACACGTGAGATTTCACCTAAGCATCTATTCAATTCCTCTAGCCAAAGGGAAGCATCTGCACGATTAGAATATGCCGTGCAGAACCGTCAATTTTGTCTTTTAACAGGGGAAGCTGGGATGGGAAAATCAACGGCAATCCGGTCGTTAGTTCATCAATTAGATCCTATTCATTATCATTATCTATATATATGTGACTCTTCCTTGAATCCAAAACTTTTTTACAGAGAAGTTCTGCAGAACTTCGGCATTCAACCTGCCTTTCGTTCAACGGATGTAAAGCGACAGTACCAATCTTTGATGCTTGATCTTTATGAAAATGAGAGAAAGCGTATCGTCATTGTTCTAGATGAGGCACATCACTTTTCTGACTCAATGTTACAGGAACTACGCTTCATTCTCAATTTTAAAGAAGATTCAATGTCCCCTTTATCTCTTATTGTGGTGGGGCAACCAAGTCTAAGAAATCTATTAAGGGTAAAGCAACTTGAAGCAATTGAACAACGAATTCAGATGCGCTACCAAATGAGTGGTCTAACAGAAAAAGAGACGATTGATTATATACGACATCAGTTAAAAGTGGTTGAAACCCCTCATGAAATCTTTTCAGAAGAGGCTATCCAGGCAATTTATAATTTTAGTCAAGGGATTCCACGTAAGATCAATACACTTTGTAGTCAAAGCTTATTGGATGCCTTTATTCAAGGTAATAAGATTGTAGGCGAATCTCATATACATCGGGTGATAAATGAACTGTAGTAGAGGGATTCCCCAGTATTATGAACAGTTGGAGAATGGCATTGCCGAGATGGAAGCAACTATTGAACGATTAAGAACGGAGATACATGAGTTAATCAAAATGAAAAATGCATTATATCACTTGAATGGTTTTCTTGAAAAAGAGTCGAAAGAAAAAATCGGGAACTTTCCGTTTTAATCTTCGACAACCAAATTGTCCATTGTAAATGCCAGTGGTGTTGAGGGTGACCGTTAGTCAGTTGCCCCGTCACTGCCGCTGGCAATAAAACCGCCATCGAAGGTGGCTGCGGACA
>NZ_JARFVC010000033.1 GCF_029193815.1 Cytobacillus sp. S13-E01 | reverse complement strand
TCCGCCGAAAGAAGCGTTCTTTGCTTCTGTAGGAGGAGTTGAAGTTTCTCCTCGTTTCTAGGCACCCGGAGCTAGACACTAAAACTAGATACAAACTTTTTGTTATCTTTTAAAAAGACTCCTCCTAAAAGGAGGAGTACACTATTTTTGTTGTGCGATTTGCTTTAAATTATCCTGCAACTGGGTAATGCGTTTTAAACCATCTTCACGAAGTCGCTTGTTTTCTTCTTCGATCGATTTTGTTTCCTGCATTCCTTTTACGATTGTATTCCATGACTCTTCAATCGTTTCAATTTTAATGCTTGGTCTACCAGCTAGTTTAGCAATCTCTACACTTTGACTAGAAATGTTTTCAGCATTTCGCTTTAACATTTCGTTTGTACGACGATCTAATTCACTCATAGAATCAGCAACAAGTTTTTGGCGCTTTGCCGTTACAGCTTGGATGATACCATTCTTGAAAATTGGAATCGTAATAACAAACGCTGAATTAATTTTGCCAATAAGCTTTGTATTACCACGTTGTAGTAAACGGATTTGTGGAGCAGTTTGTAGTGAAACCATACGAGCCATTTCTAAATCGTAAATTCGTTCCTCTAGTGTCTGAATTGCATTTTTTAGTGTATCTACTTGTAATTGTGCCATCTGATCACCATTTGCTGCCTTTTGCTCATACGATGGTACTAAGGTAGTTAGTTCTTCTAATTTAATTTGTCCTGCCACCACATACTTTTCCAGTGACATGTAGTAGTTAATGTTACTTTCATACATTTCTTCTAGTGTCACTGTCGATCTAGTCATTTCATCCTTATATTTTGAGATTTCAACATGAACTTTCTCAATTTCTCCACCTAAGGTTTGATATTTACCGAAGATTTTTTCAACCATTCCATTACTTCGTTTAAATAATTTACTGAGTAGACCACCTTTTTGTTCTTCAAAATCCTTCTTATCAAAGCGATCCATAATCTTTCCGATTTGCTTTAACATTTCACCTGAATCCGTTACACTACTTGTTTGAATCATTGATAAAATTCGATCCGAAAACTGTGAAATTAAAACAGCAGGTTCTTTTCCAAATTCCAATAATTCCATTTGGTTTTTCACGTCTATTTGTTGCGCTAACTTAATAACCTCAGGTTCCTGACGAAGTTGTAATCTAATATCGTTGGCTTTCGACTCGGTAATTTCTTCATTTTTCTCGAAACTTGATGCTAGTACATCATTTGTCATTTACTTTCACTCCAAATCTAAAATTTTATTGACTTAAATATCTTTTTAAGAAAAGATGGCTCTTTGAATTCTTGTTGAAATGACATTTCCTCAAGCCAATGCGTATCAAACATACTAGAATCTATGAACTGCTCTATACAGTTATGGCCTGGTGGATTATAAATTACAATGTCTATTCCAAGCTCATTGAATAATAAGATCCTAGCAGCATCAGATCGGGAAAGAGATCCATTAATCTCTGTATTGAATAAAACTAACTTAGGTACATCCTGGGAATAATCAAACAACTGCATTAAGTTTAAGTGGTTAGGTGCAATATCTGTGGCTTGTGTAAATAAATACAGTTGAACATCTTCTACTTTTTCATTATTTTTCGGGATGAGCTTAGGGCTTGCGCATATATTTGATATAACATGAGCAATCGCTAGTTGAATTCCTTCTGGTAAATGCTTATATTGCCACCAATTACTTTCAACCATCTTTTTAGGATGAAGCTTGCCCTCTTTATCAAGTGCGTGTTGATAATGGAATTTATGATTTGCGATAACTTCCTTAGTAAAAGGGAAATTTCTAATTAACTCAGTATTCTTTGATTCAGATAACTTTTGTAACCGGTCCCAATATTCTTTTTTATTTGCAGAGACACCCATAATTTTTGAGAAAATTGAAGGAATCAGAACAGTCCCTTTAGTAACTTGAAAATTTTGTCGAATATGTGCCGGTTCTTTAGCAATTAAGAATAGTTCATCATAGGTCGTTTTTAACGTCACCGATGTCGGAAGATGATTTCTAAATTGCCATGGTTTATAAAGGTGAGATCCCTCATGAAATAGTACATTATTAATTTCTTTTGTTGCTCGATAGGCAACTGTTGATTGACGGTCTGGTTTTTCTTTAGGAAAAGGTTCTAATTTTCCAGTAGCTGGATAAGTAACAATTTGAGAAATATTCTGTTTAGGGTCAATCTCTGCAAATTCGTCTTTTCCTTCAGGATGAAAAATAAGCACATCACACCCAAGTTTCATTAAGTAGTAAAGAAAATACAATTGGCTCTTAGATGCATCTCCATACCAAATAACACGAGGCATTTCAATTTCTAGGTTTATATTTTCTAACCAACCATTGAGATGATTCCAAGACCATTTAATAATATCTACTAACACTCGTCGGAATTCTGGATGATTGAAACCATCTTTGTGATTTTGTTGAAATGTCTCTAAAACAGAAATTAGCGTTTGTCTTATATGACGATGCACAAGATTATTGGGATGAGTCGGAATTAAACGTTCCCCTTCTAAAAAAGCTACAAATCTATTAACTGACAACCCTTTTTCTTTTTGATTAATCATGTGTACCTTTTGAACACCTTGAAACCGTAATGTAGAGATTGATTTATCTAGTATTTCACTCAAGACATGAATCTTTTCAGAAGTATATAACTCATGAAGATTTAGATAGTAATCAGTTTCATCATGGTTCGTACCTAATATTCTTCCAGATAGTTGACAAAAACGGTATTCATCACTTTTCTCATAAGGTGTTCTCTCTGGGAGAGTCTTAAAGAGAGTAAGTTTCCATTTATCACTATCAAGTTTAGCTTGAGTAATTTGAAGATTACGATAATTACTCATTATGTCATCCCCTTTATAAAGATAAAATTTCGGGAGACCAAGGTTATACTTACTACCATGCCATTTATTGAATTACATAATTCATTCAACGGTTTACTTAACTATAAGGTCTCGATATTTTTTTGTCTCTATTTTATATTATATTCCAAATCTATCTACACTAAAAGAGATGGTAATTCTACTGCTTTTTCCTACATAATCTACTTCGGGTACGTAGTGCGTAATTCTACATTGCTTTTACGGTGATTTTGTAAAAACCTTATTATGAATCAATTCTACAATTTCCTCTGAAGCTTCCATCCCTGAAGAAGTAGTTTTGTTAAGAGTAGGATAATGTTCTAACACTTCTCCATGCAAAGGAGCAACTCCAAAATGTCCGTTCGTAATTAAATCATAATCTAACAATGAATCACCTGCTGAATAAATAGTACTTACGTTCAATTCGTTACAAAGGAATTCAACAGCTTTCCATTTATTAATAGGAAAAGGAATAAGGTAAAGTTTTCTACCTTGAAGTGACATTTGCCAGCCAAGATTTCGAGCCCATTCATTAAGGTCAGTTATTTCTTTATTTGTAATAAGACTTCTATTTATAAACAAATAAATAAATAGGTTGTCAGCCTGATTAATCTGTTCAACCCATTGTGGATTTGCTATATTTCTAATCCTTTTTATCATTTCATCTAAAGACAAACAAGCTTTTAATTGCTCATGAATATAGTTTGTCCAGTCTTGCAACACTGAACCACCCTTTAGGATATGACCGCCATTACTTGTAATTGCATACTCAGGTATAATTTCAGTTTGAAATAAATGGATTCTCTTATATTGACTAATTGTTCTGGTTGTTACGGGAATGAAATACATTTCTCTATTTAATTTACTAAGAGAAGCTTTCGTTTTTAATGAAATATAAGATATTTGCCTACCATCAACTGTTTCAATTAATTCGCAGGGACTATTTGTTTGATGTGTATTTAACATTTTTGTAGAATAGATTAAGGTTCGATCCAGATCACTCGCGAATGCTCTCATGACTTTTTCTCCAATTGTTTTATTAAACCACAGCAGCTGTAGGACATTCTAGTATATTCTTGGATAGGAACTCCTCGATCTTTTGCCAGTAAGATGATATGTTCCAAATGATGCTTTTGGCTTGGGTTAATTAGTATCTTCCATGGAACCCTTCTCAATAATACCCTTGTTGTTTCTCCTACACCTGGTTTAATATAATTTGTATTATCAATAGAAAACTCTTGCTGAATCCTTTGAATGGACTTTAAACCTTTCCAGTTTGGTTCTTCATGAGTGGCTTGTAGAACCTCTAGTTTACTATCCACAATCGAAAAAACCTTTTGAAATTCATTTGTAATCGTATCTACATAATAGTTAGAAACATCTTCGGGCAATAATTCTCTATAATACTTAGCCCCATGAAAATCATCAGATCCAATCCATGTCTTATTTACTACCGTTCTACTAACTAAACCAGAAACAGTTGAGTTTAAGCAAGCACTCGGGATTAAGAAATCTTCTCTCGTTCCATATAAAGTAGAACAATAACCAGGATCTGTTAAAACAGCTAATTCAGAAGATAATTGCTTATTATATTTCTCATTATAATTTTTAATTGATAGATCTAACTCTCTTGTGATTGCCCCTTTACCCGTCCATCCATCAACGAAAATTATCTCCTGCTTAGGATAATGTAATGCTATAAAGTTTAAGGCGTTCTCATCAATTCCTCTATCACGAACAATTGATATACTAAAATGCGGAATGAAGGCATCATACTTCAACTCAATATATCTCCTTATCAGTACACCAATAGGAGTCCCAGCGCGAGCAAGGCTACAAAGAACAATATTAAGTCCCCTTTTTCTAACAATTTGTTCAGCAACCACTGCAACAGATAAGGCGACCTTCTCCTTGCTAGTTTCGAGTGATTCATAAAACAACTTCATATAGTCGTCTGATGGCTTATACTCAACCGGGAGCATTTCTGAGTAATGAACTCCATTTTGGATCGACAGTTCTCTTTCCATCGTCTTTTTCTCTATATTAATATGTGACAAATCTTTTAATAAGAAGGTAACATCTTGCTCAGGATAGCTACCTATTTTAGAAAGAGCGCTATTCACATTGCTCACTCCTTTTTTTCTTAGAACATATAACAATATTCACATGCTGTATTCCTCTGTCTCTAACTATATCCATTAGTCCCTTTAGAGAATCCTCGGTAATTTCTTTTTCAAAAAAGAGATAGACTTCATCATAATGATCCTTTGGTATGTTATATATATAATGAACAATCTCTAAATCTTCCGGATTAAAAAATGTAAAGCCGTTTTGGATTGCATATTTTTCTTTAACTTCTGGAAGAATTGGACTTCTTGTTGTCGAATGGAATTTTACCCCTTTACCTAGATGAGCCGATATTTTCATCGGAAGATACATAAATTCTCCGGTTCCTAAGCAAAGGGTCTTAGCACCATAACTAAAGGCACTTAAATATTTTCCAGCATCAGCACAAGCCTGATCAATGCCTAGTCTATCTTTGTTTGTTATCCCAAATCTGCCCGTTTCATTAATATATGGTATATGCATTTCATTATTATAACTAGTCTGGGTAAAGAACTTAGAAACATCTATTACTCTATGATTCACTTTATTTTGCTTTGGTAATGGTGAATAATTATAATTCACACTCTCTAATGCCTCTCCGTCAAACACCATTTCTCCTGATATTAAAGAACATGTGTTGATGGTGATGTCTAATTCTTTTTCTAAGTCTAAAAACTGCCTCACATTATTTTCTGATCGCCAATCCAGTATTGAAATAACTGAGTAGTTTCGTCTTGGAAATTTAGCATGTATATTACGAATAATGTTAATAGCCGTTTTACCCGTAGTAATTTCGTCATCCACTAAAATAATAGGTTTTTGGTTATCAATTTGGCTAATATCGATAAAACAGTGTTGATCGACAGCATGTGAGTGTTCTTCCTCAAATTCTAAATTTGAAGTCAAACCATCAACAGATTCTCTAGTGGTATGGATATAAAAAGCAGCTTTTATACAATCAAAAAATGCATGCCCTAATGAAGTAGCTGTTTCTGCAAATCCAATAATGATTGGATCTTCGCCTAGTCTTAGATTTAACTCTGACAGTAATTGATAAGCTTCTTCTATAACAGCAGAATCTTCTGATAAAAATCCATTTAGTATTGCTGGTTTAGTATGAACACGTTGTCCAGTTGCATTTTCATAGTGCTCTATTGCTAATAATCCAGAAGTAAGTAATGGTTTCAAGGGATGTACAGGTAAATGTTTTCCTAGAACTTTACTGACAAAAAGAAATCCTCTTTTTTTATTAACTCTTGCTGCCATTAAAAATAATTCATCCATTGCAAGATTAAGAGGATTCGAGATGATATTTAACTTTACTGACATGTTAGACGAGATTTGAAGAGTAGGTTGATTCTGCAAGTAAGTCGATGAAGTTGTGGTTGTCATGATACACCCCGTAAATCTTGGATTTTTTCAAAACCTTATCGGCCCATAGGTAATGTGGTTTTATTTCGTTCATCTTATTTAAGTATTCACTTTTTACTACACCTACATTTCCAGTATAGTTTTCAACTATTGATAATGCATCTAAATACTCTTCATTGGACACTACAATAAGACTTTGGACAATCTTCACATGATTTGGGTGAATTACCGTTTTCCCATTCAGTCCATTAGCTAGGTCTAATAGTGTTTCCTTGATTAATCCGTCACCATATTCACTCAGCAATTGAGTACGTACTTTTAGTCCCCCCTCACCATAACTTTCAGAGAATGGAGATTGACGTAATTGTGGTTTTAATATTCTAGTAGTTGAGTTTTCAAAATACTCCCACACTGGTCCTGAGATCACATAATCTCGAGCAAAGAAATTAATTAAATCAGTTATAAAGTCTCGTATAATTGAAATATCATATATCGTTGTATGGCAATTTCGTCGTATACCATATAGTCCACATAGATCTGTAGCACCGATTCGAATGTTCAATATAGAATCTTTATAGTTTTCTAAAAGTTTTTTTATCGTCAAAAAATTCATTACTCTTGTTTCTTTATCGATGATATCAGGTGTTTCAAATATTGGCATTCCATATAATTTAATGTTGGTTTCTTTTACGATAGTAACTAAATTCTCTAGATAGGCTGTCGCGTTGTAAACGGAAAACTTAGGAAACACAAAGCCTGTTAAGCAATCAAGTGACTCTTTAAGCTGGTAACTTATACGCGACATCTGTTCTGGTGATCTTACCCGAAGAAAAATTAGTGGAAGTTCTTCTGTAGAAATAACCTGTTCTTTTAGGGAATTATAGATTGCTTCAATATGCTTTATAACCATGGCTTCTGCCATTTCAACCTCGTTGTCTCCTATTGCATCTTCAAGACAAAGTACCATTGAACAGAGTTCTGTATATTTTTTTGAAATAACAAGTTCGGCAATATCATGTCTGGTTGAAGGCATATATAATGTAGCCCCTAAACTATATTGCAAAAGGTCTTTGGGAGTCGATTTTGTTACGATCGTGGGTTTCATTAAGAAAATACCTTCTCTTTGTAATTCGGATAGATAATTAAAATATCTCAAAATAACACCTCTTAATTTATAAAGTGAACCTTCAATCAATGGGGGTCTTTATCCCCAACTGATTGTTAGTTGAACTTATAACGCTAGGAGCGCGCACGTCCTATGCGCTACGCCATACTTGCACATCCTGTGCTTCGTCGGACCTTTAGGGGCAGTTGATCCCCCACTTAAGCGTGGGATAAAAAAGAAGGAGATATGTTTCTAACTCCTTCTTTCTACTTATTATTCTTTTGAAGCAGCAGCTTCCTTACGCGTTGCCTTAGCTTTGTTATAATAGTGAATTACAAATGTTGCTAGGAATGAAACAATTATTATTGCAAAGAAAAGAAGATGGTCTAAACTGAACCCGAATATACTTGCGAACATTTTAGCTGAAATTATACCAATTAAAACAAATGCAGTAGTTTCTAATTCAGGGAACTTATCAATTAGTTTTAAGAATACACCTGCAATAGTACGCATCATAAGAATTCCTAGCATACCACCAACAAGTAATACCCAAACTTTATCTGAGATAGCAAAAGCAGCTAGGATAGAATCTACGCTAAATGCAATGTCTACCATTTCTACTGATATTACAGTAGCCCAAAACAAACCAAAAGTACGTACTAACCATGAAGTCTTATTAAATTCCTTAACCTCATCTTCACCATCTTTATTGCTATTTTTCTCACGGAAGTATTTGATTACAATCCACCCTAAATAGGCGGCACCTAAAACTTTAATAAATGTGAACTTAACTAAATATACACCTACTCCGATGAATAAGAAGCGGAAGAAATAAGCACCTAAAAGACCATACATAAGAGCCCTTTTTCTTTGTTTCTCGGGTAAGTGCTTTACTAATACCGCAAGTACTAATGCGTTATCTGCTGATAATAGACCCTCTATAACGACTAATGTTCCTATTAATCCCCATGATACTGGATCAGATAAAACCTCACCCCACATTTCGAAGTCAAAAAACATCGCGTATGTTGAAAAAATCTGTTGTAAAATCTCCAATTGTTGCTCCTCCTATTATTGAGCCGAACGAAGAATTTACGTTCAGGGTCTCTTTAAACTTGTAAACCGTAATTACTGCATAAATCTGCTAAACCTCCTGAAAATCCACTACCAACGGCACTGAATTTCCAATCATTCCCATAGCGATACAATTCGCAAATGACAACAGCTGTTTCAATTGAGAAATCTTCTCCTAAATCAAAACGCAGCAATTCTTGATTGTTAGAATCGTCCAATACACGAACAAAAGCATTTGAAACTTGTCCAAAATTTTGGTGACGTGTATTTGCATCATGAATCGTTACGGTTATTCCAATTTTATGCACATTTGAAGGAATTTTAGAGAAATCAACGATTAACTGTTCATCATCTCCATCACCTTCTCCTGTTCGGTTATCCCCACTATGAACAACTGCTCCAGAAGGATGTGAAAGATTATTATAAAATACAAAGTCTTGATCATTTAAACATTTATCGTTCTCATCTACTAAAAAAGCAGAAGCATCTAAGTCAAAGTCACGTCCACCTTGATATTTATTTGTATCCCAACCTAGACCAATCATCGCTTTAACTAAACCAGGATTTGTTTTTGTTAAATCAATACGTTGTCCTTTTGATAACTGAACAGCCATAGTAAATACCCCCATTATTTAATTAGTAGAGTAGAAAAGAGAAGACAAGAACATGAATCTATTTCTTGTCTTCTTTTATTACTTTTTAAATAGATAGGCCATAGTCTGTAGCAATACGTCCAAGTCCACCTTGATAACCAGAACCTACCGCTGAGAATTTCCACTCTCCATTATGACGGTATAATTCTCCGACGATAATAGCTGTTTCAATTGAAAAATCTTCCCCTAGGTCATAACGAATAATTTCTTCATTGTTATCTTCGCTAACAATTCTTACAAAAGCATTGGAAACTTGACCAAAGTTTTGGTTTCTTGCTTCACCATCATGGATTGTGATAACAAAGGCGATTTTTTCAACACTTGCTGGTACAGAACCTAAATTAACTTTAACTTTTTCGTCGTCCCCATCACCTTCACCAGTACGATTGTCACCAGTGTGTTCAACAGAACCCGCTCCAGCCTTTAATTGATTATAAAATACAAAGTCAGCTTCAGATGCACATTTTCCATTTGCATCCAGTAAGAATACGCTAGCATCTAGATCAAAATCTTTCCCACCATCATACTTATTTGTATCCCAACCAAGTCCAACTACTACCTTTGATAAACCAGGGTTTGTTTTAGTTAAATCAACTTTTTGACCTTTAGATAATGAAATAGCCATTTAATTTTCCATCCTCTCAATTTTGGTTTTGCTTATATTTTCCAGTAGTATAAGGAAGTTATTTGTTATAACCATTAACGATGTCTTCTAATTTGGCATCACTTGTACCATTACCTACCGCAGCGAATTTCCACTCACTTCCATGTCTGTAAATCTCTGCAACAACTAAACTAGTTTTACCAGAGTAGTTATCAGTTAAATTAAACTTTAGCATCTCTTGATTATTAGCACTATTTACAACTCTAATAAATGCATTTTTAATCATTCCAAAATCTTGTTTCCGTTTTACACAATCATAAATATTAACAACAAAAACTATCTTATTGATGTTTTGTGGAACTTTGTTGAGATCAACGAGTACTTGTTCGTCATCCCCATCACCTTGACCGGTTATATTATCCCCAGTATGTTGAACACTGCCACATGAGCTTTTTAAATTACCAAAATATATAAGATTTTTTTTGTTTGTAAATTTATCATCTTCTAACATAAGAACGGATGCATCACAATCTATATTTGGTGTTGAAGCACCAAATCCTAAGAATCCAGCTTTTTTAGTTTGTACAGGATCCCAACCAAGTCCGATCATTATTTTTGATAATCCGGCATTACCTTTAGTTAAGTCAATTCTTTGTCCCTTTAGCAATGAAATAGACATTTCTCCACTCCTTTAAATTTAATATTAAATTATGAATAGTAGTGTGCATAAACGTTTTTTCTATTTTCTTTATAGATCGGGCAAAAAATATATGGGTGAATAAATAAAATTCAATTCCTATTCCCACCCTGTAGAAAAATGTAAAAAATGAATATAGGTTTATTCTACTAAATACCTATATAATAATCTAGTTTTTTAATAGAATTAGGTTGTGTAAATATATGTAAGTGTAATCACATAGCGATTAGTATCCACTCTATTATTTACCTTGTCCATTTAAATTTAGTAAACTTATCGTTTTTTTGATAAAATCACTGGATTTTCTAAATAACTAGCTTTTATATCATATGTAGCTTTTGGGATATCTATCTCTTCATTTAATAGCAATTTTAAGGAGAGATAAGGAAAATTAACACCAGAAAAACAACTAATATGAAGCCCTCCACTCATACGAGGATTTATCTCTAACAGCTTTGGAACTCCATTGCGATATTTCACCTGGATATTGAATACAAATGGGATCCGATACTTTTCATAGATTTTTTTTGCGATTTCAATTAGTTCTGGATTATCTTCTAGTACACGTACTCTTCCCTTTCCTTTCTTCCTAGGAACAACGGCATATAACTTTTCTCGATCAGCTAAACAGTCAATACTATATTCTGGACCATCTAAAAATTCTAATACCATTAATGATGGAAATGTCTCCTGCTGATTAAATACTTCACAAGCGTGAGAATAAGGTATCCTAAACCCAATTCCTTTTGTAAATAAATCATCGATACTCTCAATGTGCTCCTTCACGACTCGAAAGCCATTTGCACCTTCTCCAATAACTGGTTTAAAGCAAACAGTGTGTCCCTTTGCCTTCAGGTTTTCATAAGCCGTTTTAAAATCTTCTAAACAGTTTACTATATAGTAATCCGGAATCGAAACTAAAAAATCACCATTTTTATTATTATCCTCGATTGCTTTATACGTTAGTTCCTTATCATCCATCATATTCATCAATTCTGGATCTGGACATACTAACACCTTAGTCCCTATTCTAGTGAATTGAGTGAGATGCTTTGATATCAATACGTTCTCTTTTCTTGGAACAAAAACATCAATTTGATGCTTTTTACAAAAATCAAGACAATAATCAATATATTCTTTACCTGTAATATCTAGCTCTATCTCCGCAAAATCGCAAACCTGCAGATAAACAGCATCTTTATTAGGATGTGTGCCGTAGATGATTACTTCTTTGCCGTCAGGATTATTTCTAATCATTTCTATATAATGAGACACTGTTGAGAACCAACGATTAAACCATATTTTCATAAAGACACTCCGATAACTTTTTTTTGAGTAAATTTCGTAATTCCATAGCCTTGATATGACTAAGTTTTGTAGGGCACAAAAAAGATATAGTTACCACACTCTACCAGAGATGAAAGGAGTGTACCTCCCTATGTAACATTATACGACAAAAAAGCTTGTTTGGCTTGGAAGATTTAATTCAGCAAATGTATATCAGAGAAACGCCTCACACAGGTTAGGAAATTACATTATTCATAAAATCCGACAAGCTATGAGAAAGCGTGATGCTAACTATACCCAAGCAGGAATTGTAGAGCTAGACAAGGCTTTCTTTGGTGCTCCAACCGAAGGCGGAAAATGCGGATATGGAACTGACAAAACCAAGGTGTTAGTAGGGTTATCCTTAAATCAAATGGGTCATCCGCTTTTTCTTAAAATGGAGGTCGTCCCTAATATTAAAGGTGAAACCTTGACTGACTTTGCCAAGAAAAGAATCCAACCAGGCTCAACTAAGACTGTCGGCAGAAAAATTATTTGACATATCCTTTTATAATGGAGTTTTACTCTTTTTCACACTATACAAATACGTAAAGTTTCAGGCAATAAAATAAGGTGTCAAACACCCTAACAAGTTGTGTTTGACACCTCGCTTTTAACTTATAACTTAAGTTTCGCACCTTGAAAATCCAATAAAAAAAGCCCTTTTTCAGAGAAGAAAAAAGACATGGGAATCCGCATGAACACTGGATTTTTGGTATAATTAAGGTACCAATCCAAACCAACCAAAAAGGACGTGTTATCATGCGGAAGAGAGTTAAAGAAATCGAAAATGTATTCCAATCTCATGGATTTTCGATTGATTCTATTATACAAAATGTGATGAAGAAATTCAATTTTCGTTCACTCTGTCATCAGGTCGGGTTTAAAAAGGAACAAGGATACTCTATTACTGATATTTTGTCTTTAATGCTTCTGTTTCCACTTATGCTTATAGACAGTGTTAATGCCCTTTATAAAAGCAATTTCGAAACGATGAAAGAGATGAAGAAGGATGCATTTTATCGTGTGAAAAATAACAGTCGCCTACCTTGGCGAAATCTGCTTTTTAGTGTATCGAAGCAGTTCCAGAAGCTGGTTAATCCTGAAAAGGAAGTAAATCCTAATTCGGCTTTTATTTTTGACGATACGATAGATGCTCGTACAGGAAAAAAGATTGAAAAGATTTCCTACGTCCATGATCATGTTGCTGGTCGGAAGGGGAAAAGTACCCTCGGATTTAAGAACCTGACAATGGGGCTGTTCGATGGGACAAGCTTTACTCCCCTTGATTTCAGTCTTCATTCGGAAAAGGCATTAAAGCGAAAAGACACGAAAAAGCAATACAGAAAAGAGAGAAACCCGAAAACAAATGGGGCAAAGCGGATAAAGGAATGTGATATCGACAAAATCACAAGTGCCCTTCGTATGCTTAAAAGAGCCATCAAGCACGGATTTAAGGCTAAGTATGTGTTGGTAGACAGTTGGTTCTCAAGTAAAGATTTCATATCCACTGTTAGAGGAATCAAAAACGGATCTCTGCATGTTATTTGTGCAGTGAGGCGCGACTTTAGAAAATATGGGTATAACGGCGAAGAACTGAATGCCAAAGAGATTTTGAAGGTACTAAAAAAAGAAGGAAAAGAAAAGCGTTGCCGCAAAAGGAACGTGCGTTATTTTGAGGTAGTAGTCGATTATTCTGGTATTGGCGAAACAGTAAAACTATATTATTGCCGTTATCCATACCAAAAGGACTGGAAACTATATCTATCCACAGATGAATCCTTGTCATTGGTGGAAATGCTTGAAATCTATTCTATTCGTTGTCTATTGAAGTTTTCTTCAAGGAAACCAAGCAGCTGCTTCACTTAGGAAAATGCCAATCCCAGAATTTTGATGCCCAAATAGCTCATGTGACAACAACATATATTCTGTATATCTTTTTGTCTTATTTTCGTAGAATCAATGATTACGAAACACTGGGCGGGCTTTTCGCAGATATGAAAGATGAAATGACACAGAAAAATGTTGCCGAACAATTATGGAGTATGTTTGATGAACTATTAGATATTGTTATATCAGCATCTCCGAGTCTGGATCTGTTGATATCCAATCCTTTAAAAAATCCCAAGAATACAAATATCTTGAGGGTTTATTTGAGGCATCTTTTTTAGGGAATCAGTTGTTTGGACGGGATAATGTTGCATAATAGATCAAAGTGGAATGACATAAAACATAACAGTGACAAGGGAAATCAGTAAATTTTATACCTGAACTCCCTTGTGTTTTGGGGTGCGAAACTTAAGTGATTAAATAGAATATGCTCAGGATTAATATTCCAATTGCAACCAACTTAGGCGCGAAATCAGCCCCAATTTTAGATACTGTTAATTTCTTAATACTATTTGAAGCTATATACATCACGATTGAGACAGTAATCAAGAAAGCGCTTGCATATATATCCCTACTAAGTCTTAACATAGTCTCCCCCCTCCGTTATAAATCTAGCCTTCAAACTCTACTAATGCAGCTAGCAATGCCTTGATATATCCAATTGAATATGCAAAACCTACACTTCCGTAACTCCAGCCGATATTTGAATGTGCCCAGTTTCCATCAAGATCAGGATTATCACCTTCCATCATTGGTACATGGTCAGGATTTAAACAACCATTGTAGCCGACTTTTCGAAGCTCTAATAAAATTTTGAACATATTCATATCACCATCATCTAATAAGGCCTCTTCAAATGCTCCTGCTGTCGGTAGACTCCCCCTCACGTTACGGAAGTGCACTAGGAAGATTCGATCTTTTCTACCATATTGATTAATTTCATTTAGAACTAAAGGACTTCCTCCTTCTTCTGCCCGAGTCCCAATACAATAGATATAACCAACATTTTTGCTTGGAAATTCATCCATAATACGGCGATAACCCAGCCCACCAAATGGTGTATCATGATTTGGTGAATCAGAAGGGTGCATGCCCAAATTAACATTATAATCTTCACATAAAGGAACTAGTTTAGAGTAAGCATCACGGAATCGTCCCCACCATTTTTCATGATCTTCAAGAGTAGGAGTTTGATAAGGTTCCTTGTTAAAGCCTAGGCTTTCACCACGTGCTATCGCTCCCCCTCTTTGTCTCGCCTGGTAACTCTTTGTCATGTAGTTGTATGTATCACCTGCAAAGCGTTGTCTCACAATCTTAATTCCTGCTTCACCAAAGACTTTAACCGCATTCACTGAGTTTTCTAATTCTATTTCGCTACCATCTTCATTGTCCATAAATCTTTTGGAAAGATCAGGTAATGTAACACGGTTAATATCAAGACCAAAGGATCTAACTTTACGTTTCATCTTTAATAGTTCGTCTAAATCAGGGTAGCCCTGTTCTTTTACACCAGGGAAAGAGGACCCTGTTCCAAAATCAACACAATCTACTCCTAATTGACACATTTGTCTTAAATCGCCATCTGTTAAATCAAATTTTGTTGTAGTCACCGATACCTTCATCATCTTATATTCCTCCAGTGATTTATTTGAAGTTAAATAAGTATCCGCTTACATTCTAACTTATAAGAGTATTTCCGCCTACCATTTCATTTGTTTTTTTAATTGTAAGACAAATAAATATGTAAGTCAATAATAAATCTTATAATATTCTAATTACTTTAAATACAAAGTTAATTATCCATATAAATGAACCCGAATAAGGAACGAATCCTTTATTCGGGTTCTCTTTCATATGAGTCGTTATTCGATTTGTAAAACTCAATTAAGATTATTTAACTTTAAATTTTTTAGTGCTTTCCTTCTTACAAAATCAAGATGACGGTACATGCTAGTATACGCTTCAATAGGGTCACGTTTTTCAAGTGCGTTATATATATCAGTATGATAACTTAATGTTTGAGCCAAATTTCGATCTTCTAAAGGGATCTGTTCTAATACTTTTTGATGAAAACTTTGTAACGGGTCAATGATTGCTTCAAAAAGAGGAATATTGGCAGCAAGAGCAATAATTTTGTGAAACTCTTTATCAACTTCTGAGGAATCCTCAGTTGGTAAGGATTTCATTTCCTCAATTAGTTCGTTTAATTTGGCTAAATCTTCATCAGTAATTTTCTCAGCTGCTAACGTAACTAAACCTAGTTCTAATGCGACTCTCGTTTCTATTATCGAGACCAGATCTGTTGCTGAAAGCGCTAACATCATTGAAAAGGGTTTACTTCCAACTTTATCAGAAAAGAATGTGCCATTTCGGGTTTTTCGGTTTACAATTCCTAATACTTCTAAAGAAGTCATTGCTTCTCTGATTACAGGTCTACTTACATCACAAATTTCCATTAATTCTATTTCAGACGGTATTCTGTCTCCTGGTTTAAGTTGTCCAGTAGTGAGTAGCGAGATAATTTCATCAATTACTTGGTTTGATAATGTTTTTCGACTTAGTGATTTAATATCTACACTCTTTTGATTTTCCACATTTACTCCTCCCTTCTTTATAGAGTCTATCTAATTATTAATTGTAAGACAATTTAAATAAATCGTAAATCAATTATCGGAAATTGTCAAGATTCGCTCTTCAACTTGTGTATCAAACTACAAGTTTGGTGTGATTTTATGGATTTTGTTATTCAAATTAATCTATTCTTCTTTTCGTAAAATAAATTTTGATAAACAATCTGGCCTTTACACAAAGAAAATATGATTATTTATTATCTGGGGTGTTTTTCGCAATTTGAATAAAACTTACATAATAGCGAAGACTAATGAAAAAATCTAGCTTCGTTTTTTAGGAAGTGTTAATTATGAATTTCAAAAGTTTTTTAATTCGTATCAGAAAAAGTTTTTGGTACCTTCCATCTTTATATGGATTTATAGCAGCAATTCTTGCTATTTTAAGTACAAAACTGAATGTATATATAGTAAATCAAGAAACTCTATTTTCTATCTTTCCACGTGTTCTTTTTACCGATATCAATCTTGCACAAATCATTTTAAGCTCAATATCTGCTTCATTACTTACGATGACAACCATTACTTTTTCGACAATACTTGTTGTGTTAACAACATATCTATCTGAATTTTCTCCTAGAACACTACAAAACTTTATTACCGACCATAAAACCAGGAGTGTTCTAGGGATTTTTGTTGGTGGATTTATTTATTCGATTCTTTTGTTATTGCTTTTACGAGAAACAACTACCACAACACTATTTATTGTTCCAGCTATCGCAATTTTCATTTCTATTACATGTTTAATTGTCTTTGTGTTCTTCATTCATCATGTGACAAATTGGATTCAGGTTAGTAACTTAATTCACACTATTACATTAGAAACAATTGAGAAAATTAATAAGGATTTAAAAGATCGAAAAGATGTCCTCGAGGATGCCCCATGGGATGATTGGGAAAGTGATGAAATTAAGCATATTACTCCAACAGAATATAGTATAAACAATGCTGGATATATCCAATACATCGATATAGAAGGCCTAGTTAACCAGGCAACTAAAGATGACATTATTATCCGTATAGAAAAACAAGTTAATGATTACGTAGACCATGATACTCCTTTATTATCCTTTTGGACATTATCTCCTAACAAAATTGAAGGAGACTATTATAAATTCTTCGTTATCGGTTCAGAGCAAGCTGCTGTAAATGATATTGAATTTGGACTCACAAAGATTGTTGAAATAGGACTTCGTGCATTATCTACCGGAATTAATGATCCTAATACAGCGATTAACTGTATTGAAAATTTAGGTAAAATATTAACTAAATTAGGGAACAAACATATACCAAATTCATATCATAACGATGATGAACGAAATCTCAGAGTCATTTATAACAAACCCGACTTCTCAGATTTCTTGTATCAATGCTTTTTTCAAATCCGCCAAGCTGGTTTTTCTGATATCTCTGTCTTATCAGCTGGGATTAAAGCATTGACCTTGGTTGCACAAAGCAATCCCAAGCATATAAAGGAGATTGTTTGGGAATTTGCCGAATATATTATTGAAGGAATTGATCAAGATTCTCTCCTTTCTTTGGACAAGCGTTATGTAAATAAACTGTTGGAGGCACTCGCAAACACAACTGGGCATGGGAAGGACTTTGAAGCAATTTGAACAAAGCGCAAGGCGCGCCCATATTGAGGAACGTCGATTAAAACGTCTTTTGATAACCGTTTTTTATTTCTTTCAAGATTTCGGGCATCAGACTGCCCTTTTGGTTACCGTTTTTTATTTTTTTCAGGATTTCGGGCATCAGACTGCCCTTTTGGTTACCGTTTTTTATTTTTTTCTAGATTTCGGGCATCAGACTGCCCTTTTGGTTACCGTTTTTTATTTTTTTCTAGATTTCGGGCATCAGATTGCCCTTTTGGTTACCGTTTTTTATTTTTTTCAAGATTTCGGGCATCAGACTGCCCTTTTGGTTACCGTTTTTTATTTTTTTCAAGATTTCGGGCATCAGATTGCCCTTTTGGTTACCGTTTTTTATTTTTTTCAAGATTTCGGGCATCAGATTGCCCTTTTGGTTACCGTTTTTTAATTTCGAAGTTATATTTTTTATACCCACCCATTTAGAAATCACCGATACCAAGGTATCTTGTGCCAGGATTTTTGATCTATTATGCCGTTTAAAGTCTAAAAGGATCAACATATTAAGTCTGATAGTATACGAAAAGCGAAAGGGGCGCACGCACGCCCATCGGCGCGTCGATTAAAACCCGCCACGTCAGGTAGCGAACATCGAAGTTAGACATAAAAACCGGGTAAAAAACTTATACTTTCTTACCCTTTAAAGAAAGGCAACTAGAGTGTGCCTTTCTAATTTATACGGAGCTGTCGTTATAGTAGTCCCTGTCCTTAATGGTTTACATTGCTTGCGAATCATAAGAAACCAATATGGCTA
Source organism: Cytobacillus sp. S13-E01 (assembly GCF_029193815.1). Lineage (GTDB taxonomy): Bacteria > Bacillota > Bacilli > Bacillales > Bacillaceae_L > Bacillus_BV. The sequence goes on along the minus strand of NZ_JARFVC010000033.1, from coordinate 27,299 downwards.
CCCTTCTCGTAGCCACCATCTACATTGAAAAAGTATTATACAAAATCATTAGTAATGGATGAGTACCTGTGTCAACTGATATTTTTCAGACTGGATGAACTTTACCCCAGCACATTAATAATTTCTTCAACTCGGGTAAGGCCCCTAAGTCATAGGCATTATAGTTTTTTCATCTACAAAACAATAGCAAAATAGTAAACAAGCATGGTAAATATGCCTAGCGGAACACCAAATCCCGCCCATTCTTTACTTGTGATTTCTAATTTTCCCGCTGCGATAATATTTGGGATATTACCTGGAATTAACATGCCTCCACTTATAAGTAAACCTAATAAAACTGATCGAATGGTTGAATGGTCCATAACAGGACTTATTTCTGCAGCAGTTAGAGTTGCATTATCTAATATAGCTGAAATCGTATTCAACCAATAAAGCAGTGCTGGGTCAAGTTCTAAAAAATATAAGTTAATGAGTGGTTCAAAGCCTGCACCTAGAAAAGTAAGTCCCATCACGAAAAAATAAATCTTTAATGCACGAGTAAGAATTTCTTCGTAACTTTCACTGCTTTGTTTTTTACCAACTGACCCAATACCATTTGTGGGAGGGCTAATAAGTATAGCTGCTAGCAACCCAAAAGTAATCAGGGCTATGAATATCTCAGGGCCAATTAATCGAACTAAGAAGAAGAAATCCTCATTTAATTTACTGATAGCTATCGTTGAAAGTGGTTCGCCAATAGGTGTCAAGGCTGCCCCTAAACCAATCGAATAGCATACCAATACAACAAATCTTATTGTTGCTGTGCGTTCAAGGCGGAGTGATGTAACAATTACCACTAACACAAGTGCAGCAATAATCGCAGTAATCATGCTGGAAATGACACCTAAAAGAATCACACAAAGAGCAATAAATACTCGAAAAGGCATTTTATCGCTAATTCCTGTAATAGTCTTTTCTAATGGAACGTGAAGCCACTTGAATAATAACCCTGCTACAAAAACGGCAACCGTAATATTAATTGGATCCAATGCACTTTTTAAAAATAATGAGCTATTCAACACACCACTAACTGTGGCTGCTATTACTCCCATCCCAAATAAAAACACTTCTAAATTCTTCTCTACGCCTCTTATTGTTAATGGCAACAGCAATACAAGAAAAAAAATTACAAGTAGTCCAATGACCATCCATATCTACTCCATATTCGTTTTCTCCCATACACTTTGTTACGGTCTATATATGGAATAATATATTCATATGCGATGACATGGACAATCTTTCCAACCAGTTTCCGTTTACCTGATTGCTTTATCTTGAGTTGTGGGGTGATATATTTTTTTCTAAAGTCAAAGAAAACAGGAAAACCATTCTTTCAGTTGTCCTGTTCGCATATCTTGATCCATCTTATTCATCTGATATTTCCTGTATCACCGTTCTCATTGGCCATTTTCCCAGTTTAAAGGAGAGTAACCCCTAGAAAGGTGCCTGACCCCAAGTGCGTTAATACCTTCATATACTTGGGGTCAGACCCGAAGTCGCGGACTTCCTTTACAACCCCGAACATCTACTTACTAGGCGAGGGTGGACTTTCGTGTTTAACAGACACCATAATGATATGGGTTTCTTAAGAATTTCCTCCAAAAAATTGTTTTGTGATTGGATTAAAATAAATGATTTTCTTTTTTATCTTACTCCTAAATTCAATATTTATTGTAAACTCTTGTAAAGGGATGAAATACAATATCGCATTATCTAGGTTAATTTCCGTTTGTCCGGTGTATTTATTGTAAATTTCTTGTAGTTGTTTGTCTCTTTCAAGTTCGATTGCAACAGATTTTGCCATGATCTCCTTTTTCTTCTCATCACTTAGGCCCGTTCGACTAGCACGCTTTTCATTTTCTTTTAAAAGCTCAGTATAATAGTTTGTGATTCTAGTAATATCCTTTTCAAACGCTACTGGTTTGGAAGCATGATTATTTTGTTGTTCTGCCATTTGTTTTACATAATTTGTTGCCATATCAATTGGCTGTGATAAGTCAATTTGAACTGGGATTGGATAGGTGTAGAGTGATTCATGTTTATAGATAATTCGATTTTGTTCCTTTTTCATCTCAGCACTAATTTCGTTTGTTAATAAGTTTATCCAAATTTGTTCAGATGTTTCTATTTTTTCATCCGATACATATGTAATTTGATATTGAAAAACGGCCCATACCCCAAGTACAGGTCTTTCCTCAACAATGTTTAACCTACTGGATTCTTCATCTTTAAGAAAATCTGTTAGCTTTTTTAATGGATTGCCCACCTCTAGTCGCTCGACTTCCGCAAAACGTAATGTGCTCACTGCTTGCTCTTGGACGATGGCCAATAATTGCTCCAAAATATAACTTCCAAATGTTACAAACTCTGCTTCTGGATTTTCCTGTGCTACTTCAAAATCAAAGGCTAGCATAATTTCTGATCTATTTTGAAAGTGAAGTGTATATACTTCAGGGATGAGAACATTGCATAGGGCATATTCGATGGGTTCCACAAGTCCACCGAGCTCTTCAATGATCTCAATGACAAACTGCTGTAATTGCATCACACACCTCCAACTTTTGTAAAGTAAGCTTTAAAACAAGTGGTCATCTAATTGCTTTTGCTTACTCAATTTTTGTTTATTTTCAAGAAGGATTTCGCCTATTTGATCTAATTCAGATTGCACTTCTTCATTCGTTTTTGCATTCACCCACGCATTCATGACCAAGTCTGAAAAGTCTTCCTTTTCTTCAATATCACCAAGGATAGCATCTACCTCGCCGACGACTAGTTCGAACATATTAATTTTGCGATCTAGTAAATCCAATATATAATACTCAATCGTGTCCCTAGAAGCGAGATTATAAACAAATACATCTTTCTCTTGTCCAATGCGATGAATTCGTCCAATCCGCTGTTCAATAGCCATTGGATTCCAAGGCAAATCAAAGTTAATCATCCCATTGCAAAATTGTAAATTTCTCCCTTCCCCGCCAACTTCCGTACTTACCAAAACATCCGCCTTTTCTCTAAAGAAAGCGACCTGTTCTTCTTTCTCTTTTCGCCGTAGTCTCCCGTGAAATTCTGCAACTTGAAACCCACGTTTCTTTAGCAAGGTAACTAAGTAGGCCTGTGTTGAAGGAAACTTAGTGAAAACAATCATCTTATCATTAAATTCCGTTAAGATTGATATGAGCTCTTCCATTTTTGCATTCGTTTCTGTTTCGTTTTGAGCTAGTGCTTGGGTTCGATCGAGAAACCTTTTCATCGCCTTGCGGTCAAACTCAGATAACTTATCATTATCGACAAGTCTCTCTAGTGAAGGAATAACCGCTATGGTTGAACTGCCAATCTGTTCTTGAAGGCTTTTAAGATGAAAACGATTTAACACCGGATGTTGCTCTTTGTAATGATTGCGAATAAAAGTACTCATGTCATCATATAAAATCTTTTCCTGTACTGAAAGCGCCACATTTCTTGTATAGGCAAATCTTTTGGTAAACGTAACATCGACATTACTACGTTTGTTGCGAATCATGACATCAGCTAACAAATTCTTAAGTACACCTGCATTTTTAACTTCAATGCCGTCTTTACTTTCTACAAAATTCTGCTTGAAATAACGATATGTTCGAAGTTGTCCAGGTTTTAAGAGCGTGATTAAATTGTAGAGTTCCTCGAGATGGTTCTGGACAGGAGTAGCGGTTAGTAAGAAGATATACTTTTTATTTATTCCATTCGCAAACTGCCATTTTTGTGTTAACCTGTTTTTTAAATGATGGGCTTCATCTACGATTACTAAATCATAATGCTGTTCAAAAATGGCTTCACGGTGATTTTTTCGTTTTGCTGTATCAATCGAAGCAATTACTTTTGGATAATGGGCCCAAGCCTGTTCATTCATTTTTTTAAAATCGGGATGATCCGCACGTATAAAGTCTTGATTGAACTTCCTTTTCATTTCATTTTCCCATTGCCCTACAAGGGATGGGGGTACAAGAATTAAAATTTTTCTCACCAAGCCGCGCATGATGTATTCTAACATCGCAAGCCCTGCTTCAACGGTTTTCCCGAGCCCAACTTCGTCGCTTAATAAAACTCGTCCTTTAAAACGGTTAATTACTGATTTAACTGTATTAACTTGGTAGTCAAATGGTTCAATTTCCCGCACATATGGTAAACAGATTAACTCATTTTGATTTGCTCCAACTTTGAATTCCTTTGCGACTTGGTATAGTTGAAACCATTTATCAGGAATGTTAGTAAACTGAGTGATTGAGCTTATCACTTTACTTGCATGCTCTTTATTTCGGTGTTTTAAAACTAAAGGATCAGCTGGTGGAATAACTGGGACAGTTACTTTTATTCTTTCGTCTTCCGTATATTCAATCGTTAAAAATTCAGATGAATAGCGGGCAAAGAATCCTTTGATTCCCCTACCTTGCAAAAGTCTTTCATCCCAATTAATCGAAAATTTCCTACGTAGCCCTTGGTCATTTTCCATTTCAAATACTTGGTCGGAAATATCTGTTTTCTTAAAAAAATGGATCAATGCAACATCCATTTCCATTGCATGTAAATCAAAAAGTTCTTGGTTTACCTTAAATAGAAATTTTTCCAATTTCAAATCACCCGCTTTTTTTGTTTGAATGCTAATCTATTACAAATAGTTTAACATTCACAATACATTTTTTCGACAAGATCTACTTTATCTATAGTGCGCAAGTACTTTTAATTGGTCTCCTTGCTCCATATATAGTATATAACAGGATAATTCTAGCTGATTATTCACATATTCGCTACATCTATGTCTTATTCCTTCTAAAAAGCTTAGGGTACACGCTTATCGGCTATACGAAAAAAGAGGCCAAAAAAAGGGCCTGACCCCCAATGCGTTAATGCTTTAATTTCTGGGGGGTCAGGCACTGAAGTTTCTTATCTTTTAAAAGGGAACGGTCTCAATTGTCACTCAAATGAGACCGTTCCTTATTGTGCTAATTTGGAACTTACTTATTCCTTGGCTGGCTAGTCTAGCGTTTATGATGATTGTTACCAACATTGTCATTTGGTGAGTCACCAGTGCCATCCTTGCTGTCACTATTAGGTGTACCAAATATTTGATTATCCTTTGTAACTTTAGCTCCCTCTAAAAACTTATCCTTGGTTTTTTTCACTGTCTTCATCTCCTGAATAATAGTAATATTTTGATCTGTAGGTTAAATTGCTAATTCGAATCTGTGATTAGTAATCTCCAATGTTTATCTCGCCAATATTAGGTTTACTTGCTAGGTCTGATTATTTTGTACCGTTAAAATAAATAAGAAATCATGTTCCACAAAACGTTTGATAAGGACGGCTTGATGGCCCCGGTAATGTGCAGTATTCAACCTGATCTGGTGAGTGGGCGAAGGGCTTAGAAAGAGCTTCAAGTAGTTTCACCATTACGCTATAGTCTCCTTGCACGGCTGCTTCTAGTGCATCTTCTACACGGTGATTCCGGGGGATAACAGCAGGATTGCTATCCCTCATCAACTGTTGTGAGGATTCCTTCGATTCCTGCTGTCTGCCTAATCTTGCCTGCCACAGCTCATTCCACTGTGCAAATTCCGGAGTACCAAACAAGGGTGAGTCCTCAAGGTTATCAAGAGTTAATGCGCGGAAGGTATTTGTAAAATCCGCACGATGCTTCTCCATCATAGTGAGAAGGTCTTCAATAAGAGATTTATCCTGAGTCTCTTCATTAAATAATCCCAGTTTCGCTCTCATACCAGCTAGCCAGTTACTATGATACAAATCAGGATAATCTGAAATCGCATTTTGTGCTATCTCAACGGCCTGATCCTGATCTTCATGTAGTAACGGCAATAAGCTCTCCGCAAATCGTGCGAGATTCCACCCGCCAATATTAGGCTGATTACCATATGCATAACGGCCTTGTCTATCAATAGAACTGAATACCGTAGCCGGGTCATACTCATTCATAAAGGCGCAAGGACCATAATCAATGGTTTCCCCGCTTATTGTCATGTTGTCAGTGTTCATCACTCCATGAATAAAACCAACCAATTGCCATTTGGAAATAAGCTTTGCCTGGCGTTTGATTACTTCTTGAAGGAGCGACAGATATCGGCTCTCTTCACCTTCAACTTCAAGATAATGGCGCTGTATTGTATAGTCTGCGAGAGCTTTAATTTCCTCTACAGTTCCGAAATTTGCTGCATATTGAAAGGTACCAACACGCAGATGACTTGCAGCCACACGGGTTAAAATAGCACCAGGCAGGTCAGTTTCGCGGATTACTGCCTCACCAGTTGTAACTACTGCAAGGCTTCGGGTTGTAGGAATACCAAGCGCATGCATGGCTTCACTGATGATATATTCGCGTAGCATTGGTCCAAGTGCCGCTCGGCCATCGCCACCGCGGGAATATGGCGTTCTACCAGAACCCTTGAGCTGAATATCAAACCGTTCATCTGAAGGAGAGATCTGCTCGCTAATCAGAACTGCCCGACCGTCCCCTAACATATTAAAATGCCCAAATTGATGCCCCGCGTAAGCTTGAGCAAGCGGCATCGCACCTTCTGGAATTTGACTTCCACCAAACATCGCTACGCTATCTTCACTTTGTAGTGCCTGAACGTCCAATCCCATGGATGTACCCAAAGATTCATTAAGAATGACTAACTTCGGTGATCGGACAGGAGTTGGGTTTTGGCTTGTAAAGAATGTTTTCGGCAGACGAGCATAACTGTTATCTAAATTCCATCCCGGATTCTTTGTCATCGTATCCCCCTTTTCTTCTATTATCTATAAGTATCACAGTTTTAGCTTTTAAAACAATAATATGGTTTATTTTCAAATCTACATTCTACAAGGAAACCCTTTTTTAGTGTTCACTTCTACAAATGTATTATACCGTCTGAAACAGGCTTGATACGTTTGTAGAATAAAGAGTAAATGTTTTATCTTCTGGAAATATGCCAAATGGAGCAGGTCTCTCCTCATCCGCATCCCAAGCTGGCAATAGATGTTTTGCTAACTGAGCTGTTTGATTTAAAGATGGAACGAATCCAAATGATTAAACTTGGCAAACAGGCCGAAAATAAGTATATTGGTGTCAACAGTGTAATAATGGATCAATTTTCTATTTTTTATGGAGAAAAAGGATTATGCTTATCCTGCTAAACTGCCAAACATTAGAATATAAATATGTTCCGCTTTTATGGAACTTTAATGATGAAACTATCGTGAAAAGGTAGGCTATGATGCTATTTTTTACACAGCTATAAATGGTGATGATGCAAAAGAACTTTCTAAGGAGCTGTAATTATGAGTGTATTAGTTTTAGGTGGTGCTGGTTATATTGGTTCTCATGCTGTTTATCAGTTAATAGACCAAGGTGACTCTGTAATTATTGTTGATAATCTTGAAACCGGTCATAGAGAAGCTGTTCATCCAGAGGCTTTATTTTACGAAGGAGATATGCGTGATATAAATTTCCTACGCTCTATATTTGAAAAAGAATCAATTGATGCGGTTATTCATTTTGCTGCGAATTCCCTTGTCGGTGAATCGATGGAAAATCCCCTTAAGTACTTTGATAACAATGTTTACGGAACACAGGTGTTGCTTAAAGTAATGGTCGAGCATGATGTTAAAATAATCGTTTTTTCTTCCACTGCAGCAACCTATGGTGAGCCAAAAGCTGTTCCCATTACGGAAACCGTACCCACAAACCCAACTAACGCTTATGGTGAAACAAAGCTTACCATGGAAAAATTAATGAAGTGGACAGAACTAGCACACGGCATAAAATATGTTTCATTACGTTATTTTAATGTGGCTGGTGCAAGAGAAACTGCAGAAATAGGGGAAGATCATCACCCAGAAACCCATCTGATCCCCATTATTTTACAGACAGCATTAAAACAGAGATCTCATATCACAATCTTTGGTGAGGATTATGATACGCCAGACGGGACATGTATCCGTGATTATATTCATGTTGAAGATTTAATCAATGCCCATCTATTAGCACTAAACTATTTAAAAGATGGTGGCAATAGTGATGTCTTCAACCTTGGAAGCAGTCAAGGTTTTTCAGTGAAAGAAATGATTGGTACAGCTAGAGCCATAACAGGTAAAGACATACCCGCAGAAATTGGCCCGCGAAGAGCTGGTGACCCAAGTATTTTGATTGCAAGCTCCGAAAAGGCAAAACAAGTGTTAGGCTGGAAACCAACAAGAACTTCCATTACAAAAATAATGGAGGACGCTTGGAAGTGGCATTCTGCACGTCCAGAAGGATACAAAAAGGAAGTGGGAAAATGATCTTTCAATATATAGCAGTATCCATTCTACCAATAAAGTGCTGTCACGAGCGTAATTTTTTGTTACTATGAAAGAATCAATGAAAAAAGTTAAAGCTAGGTGAAAAATGGAGAAAACAGTTTTGATTGTCGATGACGATCGGGATATCGTCAGGCTAATCACAGAAAGCTTAAAATTCGAACAATTTAAAGCGATACCTGCATATTCTGGAAAAGAAGCTTTATCTATTTTGAAGGCAAACAAGATTGACTTTATCGTTCTTGATATCATGATGCCGGAAATGGACGGTTTAGAAGTTTGCAGGAATATCAGAAGTGAGCACAATACGCCGATCCTATTGCTGAGCGCTCGCAACAGGGACATGGATAAGATTATCGGATTGGAAATAGGCGCTGACGATTATATGACCAAGCCGTTCAGCATTCAAGAGCTTACCTCGCGCATCAAAGCTCATTTTAGAAAGGTTGACCGATTGTATAAGGAATGGAACGGTCTCAGGCAGGAAAAGGAGCGGAATACCGAAGTTTCAACTTCGCTACTCGTTTTGAATGAAAAGACGTTCGTAGCTTTTTTAAATAATCAGCAACTGGAGTTATCGACAAAAGAATTCCAGATTTTATCTTTTCTGAAGAATCACCCTAATAACGTAGTAACCCGCGAGCAAATTTACGAGAACGTCTGGGGAGACGAGTACGGAGAATTAAACACTGTCACGGTGCACATCAAGAATATCCGTAAAAAGCTCGGTGGGCAGTACGACTTCATAAAAACCATCTGGGGTGTCGGATACAAATATGTTGAAGGGAACGAATGAATTTGAAGCTCAAAATTAAGCTTCCTCTACTGTTTCTTCTGATGTTTCTGCTGATGTTTGGGCTGATTACCTTTTTTTCTATTATATATATAAAATCGTTAGAAGTAGATCAAGGGCACCAGTGGATAGGAAATATATTAAATCCGCTGCATTTTGAAATGCTTCTGCTTTTAAGTATTTTAATGGGCTTGATGTTTGTCGTTTTAATCGTATATTTTCACTTCAACATTACCAAACCGATTCAGACTCTCAATATAAGACTGACAGAAGTAAATATCAGGCATTCTCGAAAATCCCTGCATTCAAGAAGGCAGGACGAAATCGGAGAATTGTACAATCATTTCAATGAGATGGAGGAAAGACTTTATCAAGCGCACAGAGAACAGGTTGATATGATTGCAGCAATCGCACACGATTTGAAGACTCCATTAACGACTATAACAGGCTTTGTGGAACTGCTCTCTATGCATAAAAATCTAACCGAAAGGGAAACACAGGAATATTTTGAGCTTATTATCAAAAAATCAAAACATATGGTTGAGCTAATCGACGCTTTCTCTGAATTTACTAAGGACGAGCTTATGCTAGAAACCATTGATTTGAAATCGGTAGAAGCGCAAACATGGTTTGAAAACATTGCCGCTGAATATGAAACCGAATTATCCGGCTTCGATTACAAGCTGACATGGAATTATTCCTTCAACCCGAACCAGCTCGTTATGATTAATGAACATATGTTACGGCGCGTGTATGGAAATCTTTTCAGCAACGCTGTAAGATACGGAGAAAAAAAGGATCTCAAAGTCTATATGAGCGGGTATACACGGGGAAATTATGCGTTTTTTCAGATTGAGGATGATGGCGTGGGAGTGCCAGACCAAGAGATGGCTTCTCTATTCCATAAATTTTTTACGGTTGATAAGTCCAGGCAAATGGATAATGGTGGAACGGGACTAGGCCTAGCCAGCTGTAAATCGATAATTGAACAGCACGGTGGTGAAATTAGCGCGTTTCATTCAAACCATGGAGGATTGGGAATTCGGTTTAGTCTCCCGCTTGTATAGAAACTTGTTAAGAAAAGCGCAAGGCGCCCATATTGAGGAACGTCAATTAAAACGTCTTTTGATTACCATTTTCGATTTTTTTCGGAATTTCGGGCATCAGATTGCCCTTTTGGTTACCATTTTCGATTTTTTTCGGAGTTTCGGGCATCAGATTGCCCTTTTGGTTACCGTTTTTTATTTTTTTCGGAGTTTCGGGCATCAGATTGCCCTTTTGATTACCGTTTTTTATTTTTTTCGGAGTTTCGGGCATCAGATTCCCCTTTTGATTACCGTTTTTTATTTTTTTCGGAATTTCGGGCATCAGATTCCCCTTTTGATTACCGTTTTCGATTTTTTTCGGAGTTTCGGGCATCAGATTGCCCTTTTGATTACCGTTTTCTATTTTTTTCGGAATTTCGGGCATCAGATTGCCCTTTTGATTACCATTTTCGATTTTTTTCGGAGTTTCGGGCATCAGATTGCCCTTTTGGTTACCGTTTTTTATTTTTTTCGGAATTTCGGGCATCAGATTGCCCTTTTAGTTACCGTTTTTTATTTTTTTCGGAGTTTCGGGCATCAGATTGCCCTTTTGGTTACCGTTTTTTATTTTTTTCGGAATTTCGGGCATCAGATTGCCCTTTTGATTACCGTTTTCTATTTTTTCGGAATTTCGGGCATCAGATTGCCCTTTTGATTACCATTTTCGATTTTTTTCGGAGTTTCGGGCATCAGATTGCCCTTTTGGTTACCGTTTTTTATTTTTTTCGGAGTTTCGGGCATCAGATTGCCCTTTTGATTACCGTTTTCGATTTTTTTCGGAATTTCGGGCATCAGATTGCCCTATTGATTACCGTTTTCGATTTTTTTCGGAATTTCGGGCATCAGATTGCCCTTTTGATTACCGTTTTCGATTTTTTTCGGAATTTCGGGCATCAGATTGCCCTTTTGGTTACCGTTTTCGATTTTTTTCGGAATTTCGGGCATCAGATTCCCCTTTTGGTTACCGTTTTCGATTTTTTTCGGAATTTCGGGCATCAGATTCCCCTTTTGGTTACCGTTTTCGATTTTTTTCGGAATTTCGGGCATCAGATTTCTTATCTTATAAAGAATTTCAGTTTAAACAAAAGGCATTTTTGTTTAAACGCTACTTCATAATTCTTTAGATTTGTTTTATATCTTTTTATCTTCATTTTACCAGTGTTTTATTTTGCCCATTTACAATAGGGTTGACGGTATGCTAATAAAACATTGCACTACTGGATTTTGCACTAATAGTTCAAGAAAACAAAGAGGTGGATATCTTAATGAGTCAATTACTAAATTCCAACAACGGCGCTGACGTGGGGCCTACTGGGAATCGACCACCAGGCATACCACGCTGGGTGAAGGTTTCTGGGATCATCACGATCGTCTTGATCCTTCTGATCGTCATCATGATTTTTATTGGCGGTGGTAACCACGGTCCTGAACGCCACATTACGACCAATGATGCTAGTGCTCAGACACTACCCATAGTACAGGGGGTGGAACAGATATGACGATGACAACCGGTCTCCGCAAGTTCGCACTCACCGCGCATATTACTGCCTCAGTAGGCTGGCTCGGTGCAATCATTGCTTACCTATCTCTCGCCGTCGTTACTCAGACCAGCCAAGATACTCAGATGGTGCGTGCCGCCTATCTCTCGTTAGAGCCAATCACTGGGTACGTACTCGTCCCGTTGGCCTTTGCCTCTCTACTAACCGGGCTTGTCATGTCACTAGGCACCCCATGGGGCTTGTTCCGACACTATTGGGTCGTTTTCAAACTCCTGCTTACCGTCTTTGCTACCTACACCTTACTGGGGTTCACGCAGTCAATGAGTCGCATGATCGGCGTAGCATCCGATCCGACAACGTCCGTTGCTGATCTACGTGCGATGGGGGCAGGCATGGATCACGCCGTTGGTGCCCTAGTGGTGTTGCTCTTGATTACAATCCTGTCTGTCTACAAGCCCAAGGGCATGACTAGATATGGGTGGCGCAAGCAGCAGCAAAAACGCGAGGTATCACAGTCGTAGAACGCACCGAATCATATAGCGTGACAAGAACAACCAACATAAAAACAATTAACAATTTAGTCGATAAAAATTGTTAATTGTTTTTACCATTTTGATTTTTCAAGTATTAATAACATGGCAGACTTACCAATAGGTTAGTCTGCATGATTGTTGGTCATAAAAGGTTCATTGTAATAACACATTACTCCGTTAAGGCATCCCGATTTCACGCTGCAAAGTTTGAGTTAATTAAAATATATCTGTTTTCATACTATTGTTGTATCCTATATTTTATAGTTAATCCCTTTAAGAAATTCCTAGCGAATTTATCACCGCATTCTTTATAATTCTTATGCCCTTCTTTTCTTAATAAGGCGCTTAATTCGCCTTTTGTTATATTGACTCCTGCATCTTCTATTATTTCGATCATATCCTCACTTGTTAAGGTTAGCGCTATTCTCAATTTCTTTAGAAGCATATTATTAGGATGTTCATTAGTCAGTGCAGGTCTTTCAGGTTGTCCTGGTTTTGGTTCTTGTATTCCTCTTTTAAAAATAATGAAGCCATTTAAAAATGTCTCTAACATACTGTTATTTACACTTTTATGATCATCACTTTCCTCGGTATCACCATCATAGTCATCTTCGTAATCGTAATCATCCTTTGGTTTTGTTAGCATCTTAAGCACGTCTTCTTTTGTTACCTCAATGCCACCAAGTTTAAATATTTCAACCATATCTACATTTTTTATATCTAGAGCATATCTTAATCTAATTAATATATCATTATTAGTCACCTATAATCCTCCTATAACATTGCCTATTTGAACTGCAGCTTCATCATTTCTATTATTGCCCTTTTTAATAAGGTCTTAACGAGGAAAAAGGTATTAAAGAAAATACGCAAGTCCAACAGATTCTCGAACTCTTACATGTCTATTTTCAAAAACTTTCAGGACCAACCAGGCTACTTACTTCATCCTTCATTTCTCTAACTCATCGATAGTTGTTTTCCTTTTTCACCAAGTAACATTGCTGATGTTATGACCGCGAAAAGTGCTAATATTACTAGTATGATAAATACAGTGTGTAAGCTGACTTCTAAGGCATGTCCTGTTAGTTGGTCGCTTAGCCATAGACCTGAAACGGCAATTCCGATTGCTTGTCCTAGGTTTCGCACTAAATTAAAGGTACCCATTGCTGCTCCTCGTACTTTCCATTCAACAGCCGATTGGACAGCTACTGTATAGGCAGTAAGCGATAAACCGAAACCAAACCCAATTACAGCTGTTACGACCATCATCCAAGGTACAGTTGTGGATTCATTAAATAAGACTAAACCTATACAACCAACCATTATGATTGAAATTCCTATCATGGTTATTCGTCCAATTGATGTATTGGCTAACATTCTTCCTGATAACATCGAAGCAAGGGGCCACGTAAGTGACATTGGCAACATCGTAACTCCAGATAGAGTTGCATTTAAACCTGTGACACCCTGGACCCATAATGGGATATAAAAAGTGACGGTTACTAAAATGAAACCAAGTAAGAATCCCGCTATGGTTGAGATTGTAATAAATCTATTTTTAAATAAAGCAAGTGGGATCATTGGTTCTTTTGCTTTAGTTTCAATCCATATAAATATAATAATTACAATAAACGACAAAATAAATAACGATAAAATTCCACCTGTAACTTGGTTATGTTCTTTTAACATTGTTAAAGCGTACAAGAATGCTGTTATACTAACCGCAAATGTAAACATACCGGCATAATCTATTTTGTGTTTTTTCTTTTCAATATCTTCTTTTAAAGCCATCCATAACAGGATAAGAGAAACAATACCAAAAGGAAGATTCATATAGAAAATCCAGTGCCAAGAGATCGTATCGACTATAAAACCTCCAGCAAGTGGACCAGCAATTCCTGCTATCCCCCAAACACTGCTCATCAATCCTTGCATTTTTGCACGCTGTTCATATGTAAAAACATCGCCAATGATTGTAAATGGAATTGTTGTTAGCGCCCCCGCACCAATTCCCTGGAGCAGTCGAAAAAGGACAAGTTGTTCCATTGATTGAGATAAACCCGAAAGCATTGACCCTATTAGAAAAATAATCACTCCAATGGTAAACATAAGCTTTCTTCCATATAGGTCAGCTAATTTACCAAAAATAGGTGTACTAATAACAATGGCCAAAAGGTAGACAGAGATGACCCACGTATATAGCTCGCTCCCACCTAAATCTCCTACAATCTTAGGCATTGCAGTACTAACTATCGTACCTTCAATAGCGGTTAAAAATGTTGCTATTAATAACGCAAAAACGACGGATTTTTGTTTTGTTTCACTTTTCATTTTTCCTTTTTCCTTCTTTCTATGGACATACCCGATTACTTGGAGTAGATCCTTTCCATTAGAGACTGCTTTTTATCTTTTTAATTCTATTAATATAATTAACTAGTCCATGGAAAATAATAACGATTTACATACAAACTTGCAACCTTTACAAATTGTTTAGCCTTACAACTTTTAGACAGCCCCATTGCCTTAATAGTTTCATTTTTCGGACCGTTCTGCTACTTTAAAATCTAGGTTCATATTTCGTCGCTCAAATACTGGTTTATCAATTCGGTCTAGTTTGCTGTGCTTTTTTGGGATGCTGGCGGATCTTTTGAAAAACTTGTTTTTATCAGCCCTCATAGCCCATTCCCTTAGATCCGTAACTGTTTTTTTCATCGTTTTGATCTTTTTTTGCTGTTCTCTAAAATGCTAATATTGTATCCGCATACTTTCTTCCTTTTGGCTTATAAACGAGGAATAATTGCCCTTATAGGATATTGATTCCATATCCTCTATTTCAACAATAATAATT
Organism: Cytobacillus sp. S13-E01; assembly: GCF_029193815.1. Lineage (GTDB taxonomy): Bacteria > Bacillota > Bacilli > Bacillales > Bacillaceae_L > Bacillus_BV. The sequence goes on along the minus strand of NZ_JARFVC010000033.1, from coordinate 12,171 downwards.
TTTGTTAGAAAAAAATAGAATTACAAAACGGGTCATGGGGACAGGTTCACTGTCTCAGTTTATTCGGACAGGGTTCCTGTGTCCCTCGTCCCGCTAAACGGTCATTTTCCAGTTTGATAATGCTAACCAATTTTCTTGATCCTTATAGCCGGGCATTATTTTGCCAACAAGGCGCCAGAAGGATCGGTCATGATTCATATGAACCATGTGGCACATTTCATGAACGACTACGTAATCAATGACATTCTTTGGTGCCATAGCTAGCCTCCAGTTAAAGGTTAGCTGTAGGTTTGAATCACAGGTTCCCCATGTACTTTGGCTATCTGATATCCTGATTGAACGTGGTTTCACTTTAAAATTACTTTGATAGGACCTGATACTCTTCTCCACCAAGGCTTTGCACTGCTGGTAATAAAATCGCTTTAACGCTTGCTTTATTCTTTCGCCCTCAAACTGTTTTACATAAATATTTAGCTGTTTATCATCAAACACTACGTGGTCTTGCTCTATAGTACTATCTTGATGGATTTTTATAGGATAAGTGTTTCCCAAATAAAGAAAGCTCTCACCATGATCATAAACTTTCTCCTGTGGTCCAAGTAACCTATCCTTCATTTCTTTTGACTTTTGTTGAATCAGTATCCATTTTTCCTCTAGTAACTGAATCACGCTTTCATCTGATGTCCCTTTAGGAGCCTGGACTTCTACATTTCCATAGACGTCTATATAAACGCCTATCGATTTACGGTTTTTATATTTTATCTCAAAACGCATTGTTTCACCTAAGTAGGAATGTATCATTTTATCACCCTTATGGCATTTTCCTTGTATTCTATAAAATTGTTAATTTTAAAAGACTAGATTATATACTTATTAAATAAATTACAATGAAGGTACTATAACAATAATACGACACACATATAAAAAGAAGAAACCGTTTTTAGTAAGTAGTTCAGTTTTGGAGTAGAAAAGCAGAAATAACGTAGAAAAAATACACCGAAATAACTGTATTTTGGTGTATAAAATAACACTAAAAATAGCAACTATATTAGACATTATTAAAGCACCTTTGCTCAAAGGTGCTTTAATTGTTGTTTTTATTGAGTTTATAACAACTTATATAGATAATATTCATTAACAGGCTTTCCGTTTATTATCAATGAATGTACTTTTTCGCCTTCTAATATAAAGCCCATTTTTCTATACAAGTTGAATGCTTTTATATTACCTTTGATAACCGTAAGCTCTAATCTTGAAATTTCAACTTCTTTTGCCCATTCAAAAACTTGGTTGAATAGTTTAGTGGCAATCCCTTGTCCTTGATATTCTTCAAGGATACCCAAGACAAGATATGCAGAATGTTGGTTTCGTTTTAGATTGCTACCTAACACTGCGATAAAACCAACAATTTTGCTTTCAACTTCGGCTACAAAGAAGATTGATTTCTTTTCAGATAGAATTCTTTCTATTGATTTTCTTTGCTGTTCAACAGTTGTTTCTTTTTCCCCAGGTTCAAACGTCATAAATCCAGACTCATCAATTTTCTTGCTTAACTCTACGAAGTTTTCTGCATCACTTACTGCTATTGGTCTGATTATCATTATAACTCTATCCCTTTGTTTTTATATTTTTCATATTTTACCATATTTTTTTATTTTGCAAAAATTTCATCGGAAATAGATAATATCGTTTAGTTCAAACACTTTATCTGAAATACCAAGTCGCTGAGCTGGAGTTAGTTTCTTTCCATCCGCAGACTTGTAAGGTAAGCAAAAATTAAAATAAGTTCTCAAAATAGTCAATGCGTATTGAGCATACTTCGGATTAAAGTTAGCGTAAATATAACTTTTTCCTTCACCTCTTGCGGTCATTAAAGGTCTTTCGAGAATGGATAATCTTCTTCTCATTTGTTGGATAAAGGCATTGGTGGCATTATCATTTACCTCTAATACCATATCAGCAATATCTTTTGGCTCATAAGAGGAAAGGTCTGTTGTGCAATCAACCAAGTGAAAGCCTTTATCTTTTGATGCAAAAGGATGTTCAGTTGGATTATTGGCATATTTGTTGAAGGTCTTTTTCCCTTCTGAAACTTGTTCGTGAAAAGTATGTTGGCTAAACACTTCGGTCAAATAGTATTTCGCCAACTTCCTTAAATTTTTTGTATCATACCCACTTTGAAAACCCCACTCCAACAAATCCTATTTCGCATCTTGAAATTCTTGCAAACACTGTTTCTTTGATTTTTTCTGTCAACAAGACTTAGAAAGTGATGGGCATCGTATCGTTTGATTTCTTCAGCAAAAACACGATAGAAGGCTGTTTTGATAGAGTTATCATTGTCGCTAATCATTCGCCATTCATTTGCCTTTACAAGTTGTTTAATAAGCCAATAATGAGCAATATTTATATAGGTAGCATTGACGTGAAGACCATCTACATATTGGCTTCTGTGTTTAATTTTATTGATGTCGTGGGTGTATTGAGCATACAAATCCTTATCTTCTTTGGGTGGTTCTTGTGGGAAGTGAGAAAACTCTAATCTTGCATTTTTCTTAGAAAACTCATTCAAGAAATCATCTTTAAATTGAATGGTATCCAAAGCCAACTCTTCAAAGGTAATATCCCAATCATAAGCAACATCAGAACGAAAGGCATACCTTGAAAAAACTTCCGAAGTAACAACAATGTAAGTTTGCAAATTTAAATCTTCCAACCCCCGAAACTTACTTCCACCTTGACCCTTTTTCAGAACATTGTTAAGTAAATAGTGCACCTTATCGGTATTTAGCCACATTTCCCCAAAATGCTTGTCCTTTAAAGGTTTTGTTTCGTATCTGTCCAAAAACTCTAAACATCTACGATAAGGCCATTCTAACTTGTGATAGTATGTTCCAACCCCAATATCTAAAATTAATGTGACACGGTACCTGGCACTTCGTCCGGAAGTTCTTCACTTGAGCAATCTTGAGTCTATTTCTGAAGAAGATATACTTAATAAAGAAGATTAATTCAGCCTTATAAGAAGGAATATAGAAACTCTACAAAAAGCACTTAACTAGAAAAAGAGCCTGCACATGGATGCGGGCTTTATACGGTTCATAGATTGATTCTACATAAGATAAGATTAGCTTTCACTTGTAACTTAGATGACAAAAATCCGTTTGTAACCTTTCCGTTAATAACTCAATCAAGTCGAGTTTTTTGAGATTACTAGCATTTGAAATTTCTAAGCTTTTTCTAATAGTATCCAGCTCTGTTTTCGTATATCTTCTAAGTCCTTCTGTTAAAGTAAAGGGAATTTGAGTTTCTCCCCAATGCTTTTTATACTGTTTGTCCTCCTGTTCTCTTCTCAAATTCTTTAAACCTTGTAAGGCTGCTATCATTTGATTTTCTACATCCTTAGGCATCTTGTCACTCATCGCTTACACCTACTCTACTAATTTGATAATGCTCCACCTAAAACATTGCTATTATAGTAATAATTATAACCAAAATAGAACAAAGCATAACAATTAAGATGCTTTGTCCTTATACAAATTTGGTCGTCAACATTTCGAGCTCATTTTGACTGTTTTGCTATATTAGGGTTCATAAACCGTTTTATGTGACCTCACCTTGACAGTTCTGCTATTTTGAGAGTTAATAAAACTCCAATAAATTTTTGTTCCAATTCGAAAAGTGACTAGGCAACATGATTTAGCTATTTGAAAATCAAAGGGAAAACAAATGTAACAAAAGCTGCCCAAAGACCATAGATTGGCAAATACTTAGTAATGGCATCTTGGATGGTTGAAGGTCCGGTTTTGTTTTGTAAAAAACGTATATAGGAAAGCATGATCCAAATTAGATTTGCCCAGATAAGTAGATTTACACCTAAAACAGCAAGTCTGTTGGGCGTAATTCCATAAGAAGAAAGTCTGAACACGATGGCCGACAACGCTACACTGTCAATAATAAGAGCAAGAACAATTAAGGCAAAATTGATATAATCAAACATGTTCTTTTTCTCCTCCGTACCGCTTTCGGTAATAGAAAATATGGTTACGACCAATACAAAAAGTAGTATTCCATTAAAGGCTAGCAGGAAATTGCGATCTAAGAATGGATTTTCCCCAACCCCTATAGCGGTTATAAGGTAGACCAATAATGTGACCAAGACAAGTGGGCTAAAGATTTTAGCTATATATGGTGTAATATTCTTGGCGATTTTAAGATTGTTAGATACTAGGTGTGTAGCCACAATTGAGAGCCCAGCAGCACCAAATAAAACGATATTTCTAAAATAGAAGTCTGCTATATCTAGGGCGACAAAGCTAAATAACTGCATGGTTAATAATGCGAGCAACATACCGCTAATGGCCATGCTGCCATATAAAATGCCAAATTCCAAATTAAATTTAAGATAGCCTAATCTTGTGTTGCCTATTGAATAGTCATTTCCTGTGAATGCTAATCCTACCAAAACCCATAAGAAGATGGGTAGGTGTAAATAAGCAAGGATGATACTATCTTTATTAAAATCTAATGGCAGTAAATTAAGGAAAACCTCAGAAATCAAGAACATTGATATAAGGGTGTAAAGAACCTTTTTCTTCGGAGGATTCTTATATACAAAATAAGCTGCAATAAAGGGAAGTATTCCAAAAGCCAGGTTAATTGGAGCGATTGCTTCCTGTTCGACAAAATGGAAAATGACCCTAGTAACTATCCCTGCCAGAATGGCTAAAATGCCCATCAGCAAGAAACCTTTCTGAGGCAAGAATGCTTTATCCGTATTCTCAACCTCCTTGAAATGCAATCTTTCATACCAAACAGCAAAAACAGGTGAATTTGGGTTTTGTTCCCAAGCGTGTGAGAATGACTTTTTAAAAGCTTTAGGGTCTTTTCTGAACATCCTCTCCAGCTCATGTGGGTTATCAATATTTTCAATAAACAAATGGTTATTGTCCATCGTTTTTACCTCCCATATTTCTTCATATCAAAATCTACTTTCCTTTTTCTAAAGCCTTACATTTCCTTTATCTTGTTTATAAGATTTTAACACGATATTTATCGAATTACAATAAATATATGTTATTTTATACTATATTTTTATTGCTTAGTAACACATAAACGATTCTGCTAATTATCTTTTAACTGATGCCTCTTTTCTCAAAGTTTGTTTTTTCCTCAGGAGCAAGCGCCTTCCGCTCCAATCCACTTTTGATTAATACACGAAACTCCAAAATAAAAAGGTGCTTAACATCTGTCACTTTTGACTGATGTTAAACACCTTATTTTGTATTTATTTTCTTCCATGCTTTTTCTTTAGGTCTTTAAAGACTTCTTCCCCATCTAAAAGTTCTTCACCGTTTTTTAATTGGATTTCTGCTTCAGCTAACTTTTGGTATAACTCCAACTTCCCTAGAGACTTTTCATAGGTTTCCATACTCATAACAACTAAATCTCCATAGCCATTCTTCGTGATAAAAAGAGGTTCCTTGATTTGGTGGCACAATTCAGAGATTTCTGTAGTATTTCTCAAATCCTTTATCGGACGAATTTCAGGCATAATCACATCTCCTCGTATCATAACTATGCCTTAATTATAGCATTATTATGAATAACCAACAAATAGTTACCTATCCATTTTCTAGTCTATTTACTCTTTAACAGTTACTACGATTATAGAAGAGAAAGGTATTTAAAATTCCAATTGACTACCAACTAAACTCCCCAGCCACAGCCGGAAAGCTGCTATACTCCTTCCTCATATCCCGAAAAGAAACAATCTCCTTCCCTCTAACAAACTCAGTATCTAGTGAGGATTCCTTACAATACATTGGGGGTTGATAATACGTTTCAATAAAGAACTGGGTAGCCTCATTCGAATTTCGGGCAAAGATATAGACGAAATCCTGCTCGTTCATCTTAAGTGCATAGATATTCATCTTATAAATTCCTAATACATTATTAGTAATCATTTCTTCTACTTTCTGATGATCGGCTTGATCGAAATCTAGTTTGGAAAAGTCGTCTTCTGAAGTAATCTTTTTTTCTTGATATAAGTGGAAGATGTAATGTGCCAATGGTGATACTTCATTAGAAATACTATAATCGAATACCTCTTTTACCTTCATTGGTTTCACCTCATTAGTATAATGGTTGTTTTGTGGGGTTCGTGGTTGGGTTTTAGTTTGATGTATGCAGTTAGTTAAAGACTTCATTCTCTCTCTTTTCCTCCGTTTGCTCTTCAATGGTTCCAGTAAATTCGTTGTATTTTACGGTAACCGTACCAACTGGACCGTTCCGATTTTTCGAGACAATGATTTCAAGAGTAGGATTTCCAGAGTCTTTGTCATAATATTTCTCACGGTACAAGAACAAGATAACGTCGGCATCTTGTTCGACACTTCCTGATTCACGAATATCAGACATCATCGGTCGTTTATTCGCTCTTGTCTCGACCGACCGATTTAGTTGTGCTAAACAAATGACAGGGCAGGCAAAATCCTTTGCCATTGTTTTTAAACTTTTGGAGATTTCCGTTACTTGTAGGTGGGCATTTCCTCCAAAAGGTTGGCTTGATTGTATGAGTGTTAAATAATCGATAAAAATAATAGGTTTCTTGGTTGGGTATTGATTCATGACTTTTCTTGTTTTTGCTCTCATGTTAGCTACCGTTTGTCCAGCCCCACCCTAAAATTTGGATATTTGTTTCATTTAGGTCCCCAATCACATCAGACCATTTCTGCTTTTGGGCTGGGGTTAGCATTTTTTTGGGGTTACGCATTTTCACACGGTTGAAGCCTCCTGTTGAAGCAATTAGGCGAGTCGTTATGAGCTTTTCAGGCATTTCGAGTGAAAAGATAAGTGGAACATAGCCTGTCCATCCCGCTGCTTTTGCAAAATGGAGCATAACGTCTGATTTGCCCATCGATGGTCTTGCCGCTAAAATAGTTACTTCCCCGTCTTGAAAACCACCTGTCATGGCATCAAGTTTTTTAAGTCCAGTTGCCGCACTCTTTATCACTTCTTGCTTTTTCCAAGGGGCTTCATAGATGCTTACCAATGCTTGTTGGATTGACGTATGATCATCCATTTTCAGCTGATTAATCTTGTCCAATTCGGCTATGACTCTAGCAATCTCCCAATCTTTCAAGGCTGCCATCTTCAGGATGTTTCGCTTTTCTCTTTCCTTCCACCCATCTATGATGAGCTTCTCAACCTCGTCAAATTTTTCAATATCGGCAAATGATAACAGTTCGGATAAATACGACATTCCACCGAAGGATTCAAGATTAGGTAAGGTTGTTAAGGTGATCAAATCAATATTCTTACCCGCTTGGTTAAAGTCAACCATTCTCCGCAACAACTCTTTATGACGTCCACTTTCTAACTGTTCAGGGCGGATAACGGTATCTTTGATCAAATAATCGGCTTTCATTAAGCTGCCAAGAAACGTCTGTTCTACAACATTCACGATTCCTCACCTGCTGTTATATCTAGTACAAATTCCCTTGGTATATCGCGACCGACTTTTTTTGATTCGCCCAATTGTTTTTCTCTCAAACCCTTGGCTTTGTTCTCGTCATACAACTCAATTTCTTCAACGGTTAGCAATGATTCATTTTCCCAATTTTTTAAAATAGCAACAACATAGTTCAGCTTTCGTTTATTGTTTACACAAGCAATGTGCATTGCTTTTAAAATTACTTCTTTCGGATTCATAAATGTAGCATCATCTAACCAAGCTAGTAGCTGAGCTTTTGCATGAATGTTTGCAAAACCAAATCCATTCAGATCCCAAAACTCATTGATTTCCTTCACAACCTCTTCGTAAACCGTCTGTTCTGTTTTATTCACTTTACTAGGATAGAGAACTGTTTGTTGTTGTTTTTCTTTTTCTTTTTCTTTTTCTTTTTCTTTTTCTTTTTCTTTTTGCCCACGTATCGTGAAACGAGTCGAAAACGAATCGTCAGACGAATCGTCGACTAGGGGATCAGAAGAGATAGATGTCGTATCTTCCGCTTCATAAAAATTTTCATAAAGACTACGAATATCAAGCTTAGGAATGTTTTCACCAACATACTGAATAAGCGAGGTATCCTCGACATTTTCCAATTCTGCTAAAATACAATCTGTCACCGGTTTGCCACCACGATGCAGGTTATCCTTCCCCCAGTTTTTAATCGCAAGCTCCCTTGTTTCTGGATTGTAGCGAATGAGTTTATGATGTTGAATAAATCGATCCATTAATGAATGCACACTTTCAATCGAATACCCCATATCAAACGCCATCTGTTTCTTCGTAATTTTATAGATGCCAATTTGTTTCGTATGTGGATTTGTTAATAGATATAAAAAAAAGTACCGATCCTCCGGTGTCATCTCCTCCGATACTACCGGACTCATCCAAAATTCTGTATGTACCATTCTGTACTTTGCCATCCCAACCACTATCCTTTCAGTAACCTTTATTAAGATTCCTTTTCACATAAGTTATAGGCTTAGAGGGTACAAAAGGTGGCATGACTTTTCAATAAAATATTTTTTAATTAAATTTGGGGAAATTACTTTTAGATTTTGGGTTTCATATACCTAGAAAATTTTCTTTTAATCAATCTGTTAGAGACTAATGTATATTTTTCCAATAGCAAAAAAGACATCCATTTATTCCGGATGTCCTCTCGTTATTTCATATGAGATAGCTAAAATCATAAAACTGAAATTTTATTTTTAGTTGTCTCTATTTTTCAATTTTTTTAATAACTTAATCTCTTCCCTGGATCATAATCTAATTATCAACCATCTTTTCCTTGCCTGATTCACCAATAATTCTTTTCAAGTCATTCCCTGAAGGATTCTGGAACACTCTAAGTCCAAATTCGGGTGCTACTGCAAAGAGATGATCAAAGATATCTGATTGAATGGTTTCATATACGTCCCAGCGGATATCGTTGGTAAACGCATATATTTCTATTGGCAAACCGTGTTCGGTTGGTGCCAGTTGTCTGACGAGTAAGGTCATATTCTGACTAATCCCATTGTGATTTTGAAGGTAATTGTTTATATACGCCCGAAAAACACCAATATTTGTAAGGGCTCGTCTATTCACCCGATTGTTTTTGTTATTGTCATGCTTCGCATTGTATTCAGCAATTTCATTTTCTCGATTCTTTATATATGTAGATAGATAGTTAATTTGTTTAAATTCCTCAATCATTTCATCCGTGCAAAACATGATTGTATTTGTATCAATAAAGACGGATCGTTTGATTCGTCGACCACCAGAAGCTTGCATCCCCCTCCAGTTTTTAAAAGCGTCAGATACAAGAGCATAGCTCGGTATGGTCGTAATCGTTTTATCAAAGTTTTGAACTTTTACCGTATTTAAAGAGATATCAATGATGTCCCCATCTGCTTCATATTTAGGCATTTCAATCCAATCTCCAACACGTACCATGTCATTGGCTGCCAACTGAATGCCCGCTACAAGCCCTAAGATTGAATCTTTAAACACTAACAAGAGAACAGCAGAGAGCGCTCCAAACCCACTTAATAGAAGAAAAGGACTTTTCCCAATCAGGTTCGCAATGACAATTATTCCGCTAAAGATAAAAATCAAAATCTTTGCGACCTGTATATATCCCTTAATCGGCTTAGTCTTTGAGATTTCGAACGTTTGATAAACATCGTTAAATGCATTTAAAAAGTTGTTTATCACAAGTGCACCGACAATAATGATGTAGGCAATTGCCCCTTTTTCTATAACATGCTGAAAATCAGGGAAGGTTGGAGCAAAGTAATAGATAATGATTGCTGGAACAATGTGAGATAACCTATGAAAGACCCTTCTTTCCAATAGCATGTCATCCCATTTGAATTTATTTGTCGTAATGAAATGCGTGATCACCCTCATGACGATTTTCTTCGTGATAAAATTTGCGATTATACAGAGGATTATTATAAATAAAATCATGATAAAAGCAGCCATATAATCAGCCAGGCTCGGACCCATTCCAAATTCCAGCATTTGGTTAAGAATAAACTCCATCGTATTCCTCCCTTCTATCCTTATTACGGCTTTTCGGGTGTCCGAATTCACTAATGTTACTTAGTATATACCATTCGAAGGTAGTTTACAGTGGTTTATCGGTAGAAAGCCAGTTGAGTTCTTCATTTTTATAGGAATTTGATAGTCGATGAAAAACAAGTCCACAAAAAACTTTAAAGAAGTAGTTAAAGTGAGCAATTTAAAGTAATATTTCTACTATTTCAAAAGAAAAATAAACTTCCATCGTTTGGTAATGTTACTTTGCTGGAGAAAGAAGCAAAATGAAAGAAAAAGTAGTTACATACGGGGAAAAGCTAGGCAGTAAAAAAGGGAGCAAGGTCGTTTTATTACTTACGGGTTCTCTTTAAAGGTGCAAAACAGTAAATCACAATGCAAATAGGGTGCGAAATCGTAGTGATTTTCTCACCCTATTTTTTATTGCTAGATCAATGTTTTTTTGTAATTTAACATATAAAATCGCATGATAAATCACATAGTAAATCACTATTTGCGAATAGCAATTCTCTATCTGATAATTGGTTTGCTAAAATAGATGTAAAATTACTATGTTAAATTATGTATAAGATCGGATTATCAGAAATTTCGGCTCCATTATAACTAAATGCTGTTTTTACCGTGTTTAAAAAATAAACGGAAAAATTCCGTTTAAATTGGTAAATACGCATATTTTCCTAAAAATAAGGGAAGTTTTTCCGTTTAAATTATCCAAAACCTTGGATTTTGTCTTATTTAGAGCAGTTAATCGGAATATCTCCGCTTATATCTGCATCTAAAGCCCCCTCTATAAACATTAGCAGGAAATTCTCCGCCTATGAATTCTTATTCCTACACGAATATCAACAATGAATAATAACAGAGCCTTGATTTTAAGGACATTATTTATATACCTTATACACTTAAATTTTTGGGTTTAAAGAAATATAAAAAGCATGGCGACTTCCTATGACTTTTTGTAAGTTATATACCCTGTTTTTTCACTTTTTGCACTTCAAAAGGGAACCCGTTAGTTTTATTACCCTATCCTTTTTTCTATTTGACCTGAAAACCAGATGTGAAATTCTTGAATGTATTCACTATATGAAAGGCCTGTGGTCAGGCTCTAAATTTCACCTTTATCTCCTCACTTCCACTCCATTGTGTTGCAAGGCTGCATGAAATATTTCCAAACCGGATGGGATGTCTGCTTTGTTTGGCCATGTGTCAGTGTTCCATATTTTTGATTTTTTCAATGCACGAGAGCAGTGGATAAAGCATTCCTCTATATCAACACCGATTCCAAGTAATGGTGGCTTTCCGTTTAGGTTCATGTTGTTTAAAATCTCAGTATTTTTTATTATAGTTGCACGTCCATTTATGCGGAGTACCTCCTCTAGCCCTGGAATGAGGAATAATAGTCCTACGTGTGGATTGGATAAAATATTAATGATGGAGTCTACTCGTCTATTGCCTGGACGATCCGGAATCACTAATTGCTTGTTGTTTATTATCTGGATTCCACACGGATAGTCCCCTTTTGGCGAAACATCACAATCTCCCTCTGAATTTGACGTAGATAGAAAAAACAGTGGTGACATTTCTACAAATCTCTTACAATGCTCATCTAACACCGAAACGCTTTTTTTTATGACATATTCGTGTGGCGTTCCTACTATTTCTCGAAGCTCCTCTTCTGAAGCAATTGCATCGGTAGAAAAATTGATTAACTCCATCATACTACCCTCTTTCTTTAACGACATTTAGTTACTATCTATTTTACAGGAATGAAAATCATTATCAATACTTGACTTCTAATTAGCAATGAAAAAGTGTAAAGCTTGCTGCTATCTGAAGATATTTAAATCAAGAGTGGATTGGAGCAGAAGGCACTTGACTCCTGCGGGATTAAGAGGGATATCCGGCGATTCCCCACAGGCATAGCCGAGGAGGCTCGCATCCCTCCCCGAAGGGAATCCGAACTTGAAAAAGCCGGCAGTTGGGCTTTTTCAAAAGATAAGAAAGCATTCCTGTATTAAAGCAAAATGAGATTTGAATAAAATAAGCCTCCTTGGTATGATACAAAGTGTCCAAGCTGATCAGCGCAAAGGACATTTAATAACCAAAGGAGGACTTAA
>NZ_JARFVC010000032.1 GCF_029193815.1 Cytobacillus sp. S13-E01 | reverse complement strand
CGTCACCCTTTTCTTTTCCGAATTCCCGATGGATTTGTTCTACAAGATGATGCAGAATAGCCTCGAAAATAGCTGGAGGAAGATCCGAAAGTTTGCGGGACAGTTGAGATATACTTATGTTTTTTAAGCCTAGTTCTTTTTGTAAGTTCTTTTTGTGCTTCACCTTGAATCTAATTTTTTTAAGGCTATCAAGCTGCTTCAGCTGAGCATAAATAAATAGTTTTGTAAAGGTTAGACTATCAAGCTTTTTCACATATTTATCAAGCTTCATCTGATCAACCATTTTTAAAATAACTGTTTCATCCATAGGGTGGATGTATTCCTTAAAAACTGTTTTTATGGTATTCTTGTCCATAGATTTCTCCTTATAATTGGGATTTGGACAGGACAACCTACCTTCCACCTAATTATAAGGTTTTTTTGTATCTATTTGAACTAAAAATTACCAATTATTACAAAAAATTCAATATAAATTTATGTTGAATTAGTCTTGACAAATTGATTTTTATTTAATGCAATGCTAGTGTAAATTCCTAAACAGCAAAAAAAAAGGATCAGACCTACGTATGGTCAGACCCTTTTACACATGTATTAAAATTTATAAGCCAACATAAGAAACTGCAATTGTTAGGATAAAGAATAGAACAGATAAAACAATTGTCGTTTTTTGTAATACAGCATCAAGACCACGAGCCTTTTGCTTTCCGAATAATTGTTCAGCACCACCAGAAATTGCTCCTGAAAGACCTGCACTTTTTCCAGATTGTAAAAGTACTACAACGATTAAGCCAATACTTACGATAACAAGTAATGTTAAAAATAATGCGTGCACAAAGACACCTCCTAAAAAATTCTTGGCTAGTAATTTGCCCATAGGCGTAGGCGATTACTTGTGTTTTAGTCTAAACACATTTAGCAGTAGTTTAAATGTACCATAAAATAGATTTGTGGACAATAGCTTTAGAATAAGTGGACTATAGCAGCGAAGCCCTTTTCCTCCTATCTGGTTGCATCTACCAGCTAACATGCTTGTAAATTGACTTGGTTCTGAACACATTAAAAAAGGAGGTGAAAAACAATGATCAACGAAGATTATGATGATTTATTAAGAACATCAAAGAAATATCAACGGATTTACTTAGGGGAGAACAAACCAAAGGCAGAAGGACCTGAAAAGACATCGAAGGGTAACAAAAGTAAGAATGAAAAAGGTGTTTACTAATATCGATTAAGTTTTCAGCCATCTTAAAGGCGGGGAATCCCGCCAACTCAGTGGTAATCCCGCCATACCAAATTTTAAATATAAAAATGGTGTCAGACATTGCCTGACACCACTTTTATTATTTATTTCTTAAGTTATAGAATGCATTAGCCCCAGCATATTGTGCCGTGTGAACCAATTGGTCTTCGATACGAAGCAATTGATTGTATTTAGCTACACGGTCCGTTCTTGATGGTGCACCTGTTTTGATTTGGCCAGCGTTTGTTGCAACAGCAATATCAGCGATTGTGTTATCTTCTGTTTCACCAGAACGGTGGGAGATAACAGCGGTGTAACCTGCACGCTTCGCCATTTCAATAGCATCAAATGTTTCAGTCAGTGTACCGATTTGGTTAACCTTGATAAGGATTGAGTTTGCAATCCCTTTTTCGATACCTTGGCTTAATTTTTCAGTGTTTGTGACAAATAAATCATCACCTACTAGTTGAATCCTGTTACCAAGACGCTCAGTTAGTAGTTTGTGACCTTCCCAATCATTTTCATCTAATCCATCTTCAATTGAGATGATTGGGTATTTATTTGCTAGGTCTTCATAGAAAGAAACCATTTCTTCTGATGTAAATATTTTACCTTCACCTTTTAGGTGGTACTTGCCGTCTTCTTTATTATAGAATTCAGAAGATGCAGCATCCATCGCAAGCTTTACTTGCTCACCTGGTTTGTAACCAGCTTTTTCAATTGCAGTCATAATTGTTTGGAGTGCCTCTTCATTTGATGCTAAGTTAGGTGCGAAACCACCTTCATCACCTACAGCTGTGTTTAAGCCTTTTTCTTTTAAAACTGCTTTTAAGCTATGGAAGATTTCAGTTCCCATTCGTAATGCTTCTTTAAACGTTTCTGCACCTACAGGCATTACCATGAACTCTTGAATATCTACATTATTATCCGCATGCTCTCCACCATTGATAATGTTCATCATTGGAGTTGGAAGAGTTTTTGCATTAAAGCCACCAAGGTATTGGTAGAGTGGAACTTCTAAGAAATCAGCAGCAGCATGTGCAACAGCCATTGATACACCAAGAATAGCATTTGCACCAAAGTTACCTTTGTTAGGTGTACCATCAAGTTCAATTAGAGCATGGTCAATTGCCACTTGATCAGTTACATCAAAGCCAACGATTTCTGGTGCGATTTTTTCATTTACATTATGAACCGCATTTAAGACACCTTTACCTAAATAACGACTTTTGTCGCCGTCTCGTAATTCAACTGCTTCATGTTCACCTGTTGAAGCACCACTTGGTACGATTGCACGACCAAATGCGCCTGATTCAGTATAAACTTCTACTTCAACTGTTGGATTCCCTCGAGAATCTAATACTTCGCGTGCATAAATATCAATGATAATTGACATGAAAAATCTCTCCTTATGTATCGTATTTTTATTTTTATTTTTTAAGTAAACTATAACCTGTCATTTCAGCTGGTTTCCCTACATTTAGTATATCTAATATTGTTGGTGCTAAGTCACCAAGAACGCCATCCTCACGCAGTTGTAAGTTTTCCATTGTAATAATAACTGGAACTGGATTTGTCGTATGTGCTGTCATTGGATCTCCTTCTAAGGTCACAACTTCATCCGCATTTCCATGGTCAGCTGTAATAATTACTGCTCCACCTTTAGCTAAAATCGCCTCAACAATTTCGCCTAGGCATTCATCTACAACTTCAATTGCTTTAATTGTAGGCTCAAGCATCCCAGAATGTCCAACCATATCTGGGTTGGCAAAGTTTAAAAGAATTGCATCATGCTTATCAGCTGCAATTTCTTTTAAAAGTGCATCTTTTACCTCGTACGCGCTCATTTCAGGCTGCAAATCATAGGTAGCAACCTTTGGTGAATTAATTAAAATCCGTTCTTCACCAGAGAACTCTGCTTCGCGCCCACCACTCATAAAGAAGGTAACATGTGGATATTTTTCAGTTTCTGCAATCCGAAGCTGCTTTAATCCATTTTGAGCTAAAACTTCTCCAAGCGTATTATCTAAGTTGGATGGTTTAAAGGCTACATAACCTTGAACTGTTTCACTAAAATGGGTTAAACATACAAAATTCAAGTTCCTTGGATGTCTTTCTCCACGATCAAAGGCTCTAAAATCGTCATTTGTGAAGGTATTCGAGATTTGGATTGCACGATCAGGACGGAAGTTATAAAAAATAACAGCATCATTGTCCTGAATCGTTGCAACCGCTGAACCATCCTCTTTTAAAATAACCGAAGGTAACACAAATTCATCGTATATTCCATTTTGATAAGAGTCCTCTACACATTCTAACGCATTGTGATAGGTAGGTCCTTCGCCATAAACCATGGCACGATATGACTTTTCTACTCGGTCCCACCGTTTGTCGCGGTCCATCGAGTAGTAACGGCCGGAAATGGTTGCAACCTCTCCAACACCAATTTCTTCGATCTTTTCATTTAATTCTTCAATGTACCCCTTTGCAGATTGAGGACTAACGTCTCTACCATCTAAAAATGCGTGTACATAGACATTTTCCACACCTTCAGCAGCTGCAAGCTTTAATAGTGCATATAAATGTTGGTTATGACTATGAACCCCACCATCAGAAAGTAGTCCAAAAACGTGAAGATTTGTCCCTTTTTCTTTTGCATGTTTCATAGCTTGTAAAAATGTTTCGTTCTGTTCAAACTCGCCTTCTCGAATTGCAACGTTTACACGAGTTAAACTCTGGTAAACAACGCGTCCCGCTCCTATATTTAGATGTCCTACTTCTGAATTCCCCATTTGGCCTTCAGGTAGTCCAACTGCTTCACCACTAGCTTTTAAAGTAGCATGTGGATACTGATTCCAATAACGATCAAAATTTGGCTTATTCGCTTGAGTTACTGCGTTACCTTTAGTTTCATCACGAAGTGCGAATCCATCTAGAATGATCAGTGCTACTGGTTTCTTACTCATTATTACCTGCCTCCAAAAGCTGAAGGAAAGACTGTGGTTCTAAGCTTGCACCACCAACTAATGCACCATCAATATCAGATTGTGATAAGTATTCTTTAATATTAGATGGTTTAACACTACCACCATATTGAATACGAACATCGTCTGCCACTACATCGGAGTATTTTCCGGCAACAATTTTGCGGATATATGCACAAACTTCATTTGCTTCTTCAGCCGAGGATGATTTGCCTGTTCCAATCGCCCAAATTGGTTCATAGGCAATCACGACTTCTTTTGCTTGGTCTTCTGTTAATCCAGTCAATGCTTTTTGAATTTGTGTTCCAACTACATCATTTGTTTGTCCAGCTTCACGTTGTTCTAGTGTTTCTCCACAACAGACAATCGGTGTTAATCCATGCTTGAATGCTGCTAATGTTTTCTTATTCACTGTTTCATCCGTTTCAGCAAACATTTCACGTCGCTCTGAATGACCGATAATGACATAATGAACATCAAGGTCTTTTAATGCTACCGGACTTACCTCTCCAGTAAATGCTCCACTTTCTTCGAAATGCATATTTTGGGCACCAATTTTCAATTCAGTCCCTTTTACATTCGTATTTAATTGTCCTAAAAATAGTGATGGTGCACATATTACTGCATCTACTACTTGTGAAGAAGGAATAGACCCCTTAACCTCATCAACAAATGAAATAGCTGCTGAAAGAACTTTGTGCATTTTCCAGTTTCCTGCGATAATTGGTTTTCTCATGCTACACCTCTTTTACTACTTTTTTTAAAAAAATTCTCTATTCTATCTTGTACCCTTATTTCTACCAATTCATGCTTAGCGATCGTTTAAAGCGACAACTCCAGGTAATGCTTTTCCTTCCATAAACTCTAAGGATGCTCCACCACCAGTTGAGATGTGGTCCATTTTTTTTGCAAAACCAAACTTTTCTACAGCAGCAGCTGAATCTCCGCCACCAATAACTGTATATGTATTTGTTGCCTCAGCTAATGCTTGACCAACAGCCTTTGTTCCATTAGCAAATGCTTCCAATTCAAACACACCCATAGGGCCGTTCCAAATGACTAGTTTTGAATTTGAAATCACGTCACTGTATAATCTACTTGTTTCTGGTCCAATATCTAATGCTTCCCAATCACTTGGAATCGAATCAATTGATACTACTTTCGTATTAGCATCATTTGAAAAATCATCAGCAACAACAGCATCGACTGGCATATAAAATTTAACGCCTTTTTCTTTTGCTTTTTCGATAAATGATTTTGCTAAATCGACTTTATCTTCCTCTAAAAGTGATTTACCAACTTCATAACCGACCGCTTTTACAAAAGTATAAGCAAGTCCACCACCGATGATCAGGTTGTCTACGTTATCGAGTAGGTTGTCAATAACCCCAATTTTATCTTTTACTTTCGCTCCACCAATAATGGCAGTAAACGGACGTTCTGGGTTTGATAAAGCTTTCCCTAAAACTTCAAGCTCTTTTTCCATTAAGAAACCAGATACAGCAGGGATATACTTTGCTATTCCTTCCGTTGATGCGTGTGCACGGTGTGCCGCTCCAAATGCGTCATTGACATAAAGGTCGGCAAGTTCTGCAAATGATTTTGCAAGTTCTGGATCATTTTTTTCCTCACCTGGGTAAAAGCGAACATTTTCAAGCAGGATTACATCACCTTGAGCTAATTGTTCAATTTCCTGTTTTACTGATTCACCGAAAGCTTCATCCGATTTGCGCACTTCTTTACCTAAAAGCTCACTTAAACGTGTAGCTACTGCTCCTAAGCGTAACTCTTCTACAACATTTCCTTTAGGACGACCAAGGTGGCTTGCTAAAATAACCTTTGCGCCTTGTTCACTTAAATAGTGAATCGTTGGTAATGCAGCTCGTATACGCGTATCATCCGTTACACTACCATCTTTCATGGGAACGTTAAAATCAACACGACAAAACACTCGTTTACCATTTAGATCGACATCTCTTAATGATTTTTTGTTCATCTTTAGAAAAGGCCTCCGTTCTACTAATATTGTATCTCACGTGGGCATGTCCGCCCGGTCTAGACACAAAAACCAAGTAAAAAATTTATACTTTCTTACCTTTTAAAGAAAGGGAGGGGGATCAGTTCCCCCCCCCTTTATCCAACCTCTATTATAGTCTTAGTTTGGAAAGTTATCCAAGAAAATCCAAGACTAATTTTCGACAAGCAATATGCTCTTATAAGCCTTTTGAAGCAATGTAGTCGATTAAGTCGATTACACGGTGTGAATATCCACTTTCATTGTCATACCATGAAATAACCTTAACCATGCTACCTTCCATAACCATAGTAGAAAGTCCATCAATTGTAGATGATGCAGGGTTTCCATTATAGTCAGTTGATACTAGGGGCTCATCGCTATAGTATAAAATTCCTTTTAATTCGTTTTCCGCAGCAGATTTAAATGCTGCATTAACTTCTTCTGCTGTTACATCTCTTTCAAGCTCAGCAACTAAGTCAACTAATGATACATTTGGAGTTGGAACACGCATCGCCCCACCATTTAGTTTACCTTTTAACTCAGGAAGAACTAGAGATACAGCCTTTGCAGCACCAGTTGATGTTGGGATAATGTTTTCAGCCGCCGCACGAGCACGACGATAATCTTTATGTGGTAAATCTAGAATTTGTTGATCATTTGTGTATGAGTGAACAGTAGTCATCATTCCACGACGAATACCAAACTTGTCATTTAACACTTTAGCAAATGGTGCTAAACAGTTTGTTGTACATGAAGCGTTTGAAATAACATGATGGCTTGCAGCATCATACTTATCATGGTTAACACCCATAACGATTGTGATATCTTCATCAGAAGCAGGTGCAGAAATGATTACTTTTTTCGCTCCAGCTTCAAGATGTTTTGCAGCATCTGAACGCTTAGTAAAACGACCTGTTGATTCAACAACTACTTCAACTCCCAGATCACCCCATCCTAATAGAGCTGGGTCACGTTCTGCTTTAACTAATATTTCTTTCCCATTTACAACTAGGTTCGTGCCATTAACAGAAACTTCAGCATCCAATCTTCCATGAACAGTATCATACTTTAAAAGGTGGGCAAGCATACTAGCATCTGTTAAATCATTAACTGCCACTATGTCAATGTTAGGATTTTTTAATGCAGCACGAAATACAATACGACCTATACGACCAAAACCATTTATACCAACTTTTATTGCCATTATTATTTCCTCCTTAAGATCTTTCAATTTTGTAATTTATTTATGTTTGGGAAGTTATTCCCTTACTAACTGTTTTGCAGCACCTTCATCTGTTATTAAGATTGAATCATGTGCCTGTTGCATATACGCTTCAATTGCTTGTGCTTTTGATGATCCTCCTGCAACAGCAATAACATTATCGATCTGCTTTAGATGTTCGAGCTGGATTCCAATTGTTCGCACTTTATGAACTACTATACCCTCTTGATTAAAGTAATAACCAAAGGCTTCTGCAACACCGTGTGCATTAAGGATTTTCTCAACATCCTGGGGTGATGTTTTTCTGCGTTCTGCCATGGTTATAGCGTCTCCTATTCCATGAACGACCATACTTGATGACTTAATGAGATTAATCACTTCTTGAATAGAAGGTTCCATGACAAAAGATTGGTAGGCTTCCAAACTAACAACATCTGGTACGTGAAGGAGTCGATAGTTACCCATTGCTTTTTCAGCCATTTTTGCACAAATCGTGTTAGCCTGATTCTCAACGTGCTCTCCTAATCCTCCACGAGCAGGTACAAACAACATTTCGCGATTTTTTAAATCGGGTGTCATCATTTCAGCAACAGCTGCAAGCGTTGTTCCGCCAGTAACAGCGACGATATTTTTACCAGAAAGACTCTCCTTTATTCTTGCAACGGTCGCCCTTCCCATCTCTTTTTTTACCCAAGGGGATATATCACTGTCACCTGATACAACAATTACATCTCTTATTTTTAATTTTTCCTTTAATTTTGTTTCCAAAACTTTTAAACCAGAAACTTCTTTCATGATTTCTTCTAATTGAAATAGAAGCTCAGCGCCATCTTTTGTGAGACTCATGCCGGCTGTGCCAATATCAATAAGATTTTGTTCCTTCAAGAATTGGACTTCACTTCGTAAGATACGTTCACTTTGTCCAAGACTTGTCGATAAGCTTCGTCTTCCAATTGGCTCCATTAGACGTATGTATTTCAGGATCTCGTAACGCTTTTGCATAACAATTAGAACGTCTGGAAACAATTTACGTTGAACATCAAAAATGCTTACCATACTTAATTTCCCCTTTTTACCAATAGGGACTATTTAAGTCCCGGTATGACATATTATGTCCCGCTAGTGGTAAAAAAAATCACTGATCACAAGTGAAGTCAATGATTTGTTTCAATACAAGTATATTCTATCAGTTGTTAAAACGTTATTCAATACAAAATGTTTGAACTTGAGTATTTGTTTTCCTCTGTCCGCTCAGGCGACTATTAGGACTTCCCTCTCATCCTTATGATATGTGTGGGTCAGAGCGTTATAAGTGAATCGCAATCACTCTCCGTATGTCCTTATCTCATGCGGCAAGTCAAATAAAAATGACCGTTGACTAAAAGCCGACATATCCCGAGGTGAACGTTCGACGTCAGCACATTCTTGTACAAGTCCATACGGCGCTAAATGGGACTCTCTGCGTTTTTCTTAAGTAAACGCTTTCTTACGGTATCTTTATTAATAATTCCGTAAGTAACCTCTTCTCCATCGATTTCTATGACCGGAATCATAATTTGATACTTCTCCAATAGCACGTCATCTTCATAAATATCGATTTCTTCGATTGTTAGAGGTATTTCCTCATTTAACTCTTCTAGCACCTTTTTAGCCTTTAGACATAATGGACAATCTAATTTTGAGTACATAATTATGTTTACTTTTTTCAAAAAAAGCACTTCCTTACATTAGTCATATCTTTTTCTTAGTGAGGATGAAAGAATACCAAGCTGATCTCGGTACTTTGCTATCGTTCTCCTTGAAACGATAATATCATGTTCTTCCTCTAACTTTTTTACGATTTTTTGATCGGATAAAGGCTTTTTCTTGCTTTCTTTAGAAACAATTTGTTCAATTAATTGCTTTACCCCAGCAGATGATGTTTCGTCAATTGAATTCGCTGTTTGAATCCCACTACTGAAAAATGTTTTCATTTCTACAATTCCAAAAGGTGTTTGTACATATTTATCACGACAGGCCCGACTTACAGTTGATTCATGTATTTCTAAGGCTTCAGCTATTTCCTTCATCGTTAATGGCTTTAAAAAGGCAGACCCTTTTTTAAAAAAGTCTGGTTGTCTGATGATAATTTCATTCATAACATTAAACATTGTTTGTTTTCGTTGGTCTAAGCTTTTCAAAATCCATTGGCATTGTTGTGCCTTTTCCTGCAAATATGCTTTTGTAGTTGTATCCTGTTCCGATGCGATCTTATTATAATACTGTAGGTTTAATGATAGTTGTGGTAAGTATTCATCATGGGTGTCCACTTTAATCAAATCATTACTTACTATTACCGTTAAGTCAGGAACAATATACTTTGGTTTCGCTTCCAAAAAGACACTGCCTGGTCTGGGATTCAAGGTTATGACTAGATCGCTCACTTCCTGGATTTGTGATAACTCAATCTTTAATTTTTTTGCTATCTCTTTCCAGGACTTGCTCGCAAATATATCAAAGTGTTCACGGATGATTAACTCTGCTAGTGGATTTCTGTTTTCTAATCGCTCAAGCTGAATCAGTAAGCATTGCATTAAATTACTTGCACCTACTCCAGCTGGTTCAAGACTTTGAATTCGGAAAATATGTGTCTCGACCAAAGCCACATCAATCGATAGGAGTTCCGAAATATCAACACTTGTCATGGTTAAATATCCGTTGTTATCAATGAGGTCAATGATATAATCTGCAACCGTACGTTCAAAGGGAGTTAGGTTGAAGTCCATCATTTGTTCACTAAGATGTTGATGTAAGGTTTGAACATTCAAAGCGAGGTAATCGAGCGGATTACTTTTTTCTGCCTTTGTAATTGTAGTTTTCTTTTTTTCATAAGTTCCCGTTTGCATTTCTTTCATTTCAATGAGAGGGTTTTCGAGTGCCTGTTCTTGTAAAAATTCAGACAGTTCTAGTGATGAATACTGTAGTAATGTAATAGCCTGTGTTAATTCTTTTGTCATTGTTAATTTTAATGACTGCTGTTGAAATAACCCCGCTTTCATATTCATTCACTCCCTTCTAATTTCCTATCCTTACCCCTATTTTACAACATCAACCCCCTTTGGTGAATGATAAATATTTCTTGCGGAGTTTCGGGCATCAGATTGCCCGTTTAGTTACCGTTTTTTATTTTTTTCGCGATTTCGGGCATCAGATTGCCCTTTTAGTTACCGTTTTTTACTTTTTTTGCGATTTCGGGCATCAGGGCGCCCGTTTAGTTACCGTTTTTTATTTTTTTTGCGATTTCGGGCATCAGAGCGCCCGCTCTAGAGGAACGTTAACTAAAACCCTCCAGTACCTGTGGCATATTGCCTTTAGTGCGGTGGTAAATGCTTTTTAGGCAATTAAATGAATGTATGTTTTTAGTTAGAAGTTAGAATCATAGTGTTAAGGGGTGAATGATAAATGAGAAAAAATGAAGTCTTACTTAACGGGCCACTAACAGGAACGCTAACTGAAGCTAAAGAACAGATGAAAACGCAAGGGCATATTGAAGAAATTGGCGAAGAGTTTGATCCTATCCAACAAACATGGCGTGTTAATCCAGTTGATGAAGCAGATTATGACGGGACGATTGGGTATAAAGATGCGTAATAAGAAAAGCGCAGGACACCGGAGCTAGATTTCTAAACAAGGGATAAAATTTTATACATTCCTATATTTTATAGTATAATAAAAAACCGTCTTACCTCTCATCAATAAAGGTAGACGGTTTTTTTTTAGCGCCCTCGACAGGATTTGAACCCACCCTAAGAGAACCGGAATCTCTTGTGCTATCCACTACACTACGAGGGCAAATTAAAATACAGAGAGCTCATACTTAAACGGTCCAAAGCATAAGACAACTTTCGAGCCTCAAGTGTGCAAGACTGACTGCATTCATCATTATAAGTTAGATTTCCTTCTATTGCAAGTGAATTGAAGGTTTAAAAACCTAGTAAAAGGGTATCATGATGAAAGTAGAAAATTAGATAGGGGCGTGCTAGACCCATATACCTTTTTACTCACCACTATTCTTTATTCATAAGTATCATAAATCAGTCCTTAATTTGAAAAGAGGTATTAATGAACTTTGGATAGAATAAGATAGCTGTGGTAAGGTCTTTCGTTTGACCTTAGTTGACCATAGTTGTATGATATAGCTATACATAATTTGAAATACATTTGAAGGAGGAAGATTTTTATGAATTTAATACCTACAGTTATTGAGCAAACAAACCGTGGGGAACGCGCATATGATATTTACTCACGTCTTTTAAAAGACCGTATCATCATGCTAGGTAGTGGAATTGATGATAATGTAGCCAATTCTATTGTTTCCCAGTTACTATTCTTAGCAGCAGAAGACCCTGAAAAAGACATTTCCTTATACATTAATAGCCCAGGTGGATCTATTACAGCTGGTATGGCTATCTATGATACAATGAATTTTATTAAACCAAACGTTTCAACCATTTGTATCGGAATGGCAGCTTCAATGGGTGCTTTCCTTCTTGCGGCAGGTGAAAAAGGAAAACGCTTTGCTTTACCAAACAGTGAAGTAATGATTCATCAACCACTTGGTGGTGCACAAGGTCAAGCAACTGAAATTGAAATTGCTGCTAAACGCATCCTTTTCTTACGTGAAAAGCTTAATATCATTCTATCAGAACGCACAGGTCAACCTTTAGAGGTAATTGAACGCGATACTGAACGTGATAACTTCATGACAGCTGACAGAGCACTTGAATATGGTCTAGTTGATAAAGTTCTTACTAGAAATTCTGACGAGAGCCCTGGTAAATAAGTATGTGAGATGGTATTTGAAGCCGCCAATTTTGGCGGCTTTTTTTTAAAAGTAAGCAAGTATAAAAGTTTGTACCAAGTTATCGTATCTAGCTCGGGCGCCTTGTGTCAACTTAACCATGTACTTACAAAAAGAAAAAACAAGCGAAATCAATGATTTGCTTGTTTTTTCTTTTTTTAACCCTCTTGCTTCACAAATGCGTGTAATGCTTCCACAGCCTCTGCTTCGTCGCTTCCTTCAGCAATCAAGTTAATTAACGCACCAGAACCAAGAGCAAGACTCATTAGCCCCATAATACTTTTTGCGTTTACTTTTTTGCCGTCTTTCTCTAGAAAGATGTCTGATGAAAACCTGTTCGCCTCTTGAACAAATAAGGCTGCTGGTCGTGCTTGGAGACCTGTTTTTAATTCTATTTCTACCTGTTTTTCAACCATGTTTATTCCTCCTCTATACCTGTTTGTTATAGTTGACCTGCACGTATTTTATCTGCAATTTCATCTATTTTGCGTAAACGATGATTAATACCAGACTTACTGATATTCCCAGCCGAAACCATTTCCCCTAGTTCCTTTAATGTGACGTCAGAATATTTGACGCGCAGCTCAGCGATTTCGCGAAGCTTATCTGGTAAAACGCCTAGACCGACAGTAGAATCAATAAAACGTATGTTTTCAACCTGCCTTAGTGCTGCACCGATTGTTTTATTTAAATTGGCAGTTTCACAATTTACAAGTCGGTTTACGGAGTTTCTCATATCCCTGACAATTCGGATGTCCTCAAACCGTAGTAATGCGTTGTGAGCACCAATTATATTCAAAAATTCGGTTATTTTTTCAGCTTCTTTTAAGTATGTGATAAATCCTTTTTTTCTCTCAAGGGTCTTAGCATTGAGATCAAATGAGTTCATTAATTCACATAATGAATCAATATGTTCTTTATATAGTGAAAATATTTCGAGATGATAGGAGGATGTTTCTGGGTTATTGACAGAACCACCTGCTAAAAATGCACCTCGCAAATAGGAGCGTTTACAGCACTTTTTTCCAATAAGTTCTTTTGAAATATGATTTAAAAAAGAAAAACCATCCGTACTGCTCACTATTTTTAAACCTTCTAGAATTTCTTGTGTTCTTTCAACAGGCCTTACAATGTAGACATTATTTTTTTTCAATCTCATCTTTTTACGAACGAGTAGCTCAATCGTTACATCATATTCTTTTTTTATAAGCGTATAAATTCTACGTGCAATTGCTGCATTTTCTGTTTGAATATCAAGAACAAGCTTTTTGTTCGAAAAGGAGAGTGAGCCATTCATTCTAATTAAAGCTGATAGTTCTGCTTGAACACAGCAAGGCTTCAATTGTAAATTTGTAAGCTCTTTCTTAGTTTCCGATGCAAATGACACGGGCATCATCTCCCATTCTAGAAATTAGATGTTAGACATCCAAAGTGTATTCGTTTGCACTGTCTTTCCTATAACTGATTGAATATCAAAATTTTCTTATTTCTTTTCAATTAAATGATTTTTATTTAACAGACTATATAGTAATGCAGCAACCTTTTTCGTATCATGGCGGATTACTTCTTCATCATAGCTTATTATCTTGTCATGTATTATCTCAAGTCCTAGTTCAGACAGACGTTGTATATCATAATCAACTGATCGAGCTAGCTCTTGGGCATATTTGTCTTTAATATGATTAGGAATACTCTCGTTATTTACTAATATTGTATCAATAAACTTCGTTTTCATATGGGAGTACAGAGCTTGAACATGATCACTAGCAGTATAATTTAGTGTTTCACCTGCTTGTGTCATAACATTACAAATGTAGACTTTTCTTGCCTTTGCTCTTACAACTTCTTCGCCAATTTTTGGTACCAGCAGATTTGGAAGAATACTTGTATATAAACTACCGGGCCCAATGATAATCATATCTGCACTTTGAATTGCTGATATCGTTTCATGGACAGGCTCAATATCATCCGGGGTCAAAAATACCCTTTTAATCTCTTTACCTGAGTATGGAATTTTTGATTCTCCTGTGACGATCATCCCATCTTCCATTTCAGCATGGAGGATAACACTGCGGTTAGCTGCTGGTAATACGCGCCCTCGTACATTAAGTACCTTACTCATTTCACTAATGGCATGAACAAAGTCGCCGGTAATTGTAGTCATTGCGGCAAGAATCAGATTTCCAAGTGAATGCCCTGATAAACCACTTCCATGTTTAAAACGGTGTTGAAATAATTCTTCAACTAAAGGTTCAACATCAGATAATGCAGCAAGTACATTTCTAATATCACCTGGAGGTGGAATATCCATCTCATTACGTAGTCTACCTGAACTTCCTCCATCATCGGCTACTGTTACAATTGCGGTAATATCAAGGGGATAGGTTTTTAGCCCCCTCAATAATACAGACAACCCCGTTCCCCCGCCAATAATGACTATTCTAGGCTGCTTCATTTCGTTCATTTACTTATTTTCCTTTCTCTTCTCGATGTCTCGATGAGAGATATGGGTCTTATAGTCCTTTGCATAATACTTTCCAAAATACTCAGCCAAAGTTACAGAACGATGCTGTCCACCTGTACATCCTATGGCGAGGACAAGCTGACTCTTTCCTTCACGTTTGTAATATGGCAGCATAAACGAGAGTAAGTCTGTAAGCTTTTCAACAAACTTTTGAGTCTCACTCCACTTTAAAACATAGGACGATACATCTTCATCAAGCCCTGTTTTTGGTCTCAGCGTATCGATATAATGGGGGTTAGGTAAAAAGCGTACATCAAAAACTAAATCTGCATCAATCGGAATACCGTACTTAAATCCAAACGAGAGAACATTTACAGTAAATGTTTGACTCGAATGTGTTGAGTATTGTTTAAGAATTTTTTCGCGAAGCTCTCTCGGCTTTAAATTAGATGTATCATAAATGGTTTGCGCTCTACCTTTGAGTTCCTCAAGAATTTCTCGTTCATTTTCAATTCCTGTCAAGGGTGAACCATTGTTCGCTAATGGGTGTGAACGACGAGTTTCCTTATAGCGACTAACTAATATGGAATCTTTTGCATCAAGAAACAAAATTTGAGGAGTAATCCAAGATTTTTCAGTAATATCATCTAATGCTTCAAATAGGCTTTCGAAAAATTCACGGCCGCGCAAGTCCATAACCAGGGCCACTTTATTCATCTTACTCCCTGATTCCTTCATAAGCTCTAAAAACTTAGGTAGCAAGGTTGGAGGTAAATTATCGACACAAAAGAATCCTAGGTCTTCAAAGCTTTGGATAGCAACCGTTTTCCCTGCCCCTGACATGCCGGTGATGATTACCAACTTTATGTCACTTGTAGAACCAGTACTCATTGTTTTTCCCTCCTGTTACACAAATTATCTATTGTTTTAGCTCGGATCCAAACGATATGCTAGCAGTTCGAATTTTGGAGTGTACGTAAAGGTTCCATAGATAATCCCAGTCCCTTTTATTAAATAATCAATAATATGAAAATCTCCAGGCGCCATCGGTAGGTCTACAACTTTTTCAATATCATGCCAAGCGACCTTTCCCTCTTCTGACTCATCAACATTTACACCATCATACTCTGACGCGAGGAAAGAAAACATCATCCATTCAGAAATGATTTCATCTTGATCCTTAATAATAAAGGTAAAGATTCCTTTTACAGAAGGGTTTTTTAAATATATTCCAGTCTCTTCACGATATTCACGTATACAAGAATCTTTTATAGATTCACCTTGTTCCATCTTTCCACCTGGCGCTACCCACCAGCCACGACTCGGTTTTTGAAGAAGTAGAACTTTGTTATCTTTTACTAAGACACAATTGGTCACCCTTTGCACTCATTTCACCTCATGTTCAGACTTTTTCGCGGAAAGTATGTATCCCTTGTGCTTTGCTTTGCTTTTCTATCTATAATAACGAAAATGACTGTTAGAATGTCATTTTATTGAAAGCATTATCATTTTATATATTATACTATTTCTAACAAAGGGTCACAATGAACAAGCTGTGTTAATTGCATGAAATATTATTTTTGTAATGTAGTTTCGCCCCATAATCTTATACGATTAAGATGAGTTTAAGTTTCATCGAATGCAGGTAGGATATAATTAACACTATATCTTAAACTTTTGTAGGAATGTTAAGCTAAGTTAGCCATTGTAGACATAAAAAAGGGGCACAGGAAAGGAAACCCGTGCCAAAATTGTATCTATTTATAAAAGGGGGTCAATTACTACTTTTATCATACTAGAAAAATATTTCATCCGTGTTACAGCATGATTAAATAGTAATTACGGAATGTGAAGTTTTTATGTTGTTATGCTGTTAGGCTTTCATTTTTTCCATTAATTCTTCAATATAATGCTGTGCACTTTGTGCGGCAATACTACCATCACCTGTTGCTGTTACAATTTGGCGAAGCGACTTTTCTCTGATATCACCAGCCGCAAAGATTCCTTCAACACTCGTTTCCATTCGGTCATTTGTTTCGATATAACCGTTTGCATTTGTAATTCCTAAGCTCGCAAATGGCTTTGAAAGGGGGACCATCCCTACATAGATAAATACGCCATCTGTCCTAAACTCTTGTTCCTCGCCTGTTTGAGTATCTTTAAGAATCACGCCGCCGACTTTTCCATCTTTATCTTTAATTTCTTTTACTGTGTGATTCCAGATAAAATCTACTTTGTCATTATTAAAAGCACGTTGTTGAAGTATTTTTTGAGCACGAAGTTCTTCACGTCGATGAACAATTGTAACCTTAGTTGCGAAACGAGTTAAATAGACCCCTTCCTCAACTGCAGAGTCTCCTCCACCAACAACTACTAATTCTTTTCCTTTGAAGAATGCACCATCACAAACGGCACAATATGAAACACCACGTCCACCAAGCTCTTTCTCACCTGGTACCCCTAATTTTTTATACTCAGCACCTGCAGAAATAATAATCGCACGTGCTTTATATTGTTTATTTCCAGCAATGACAGTTTTATATTCTTCGCCATCAATTACTTCTTTTATATCACCATACGCATACTCAGCCCCGAATTTTTTTGCATGATCAAACATCTTTGTTGATAAATCCGGACCTAAGATGTGGTCAAATCCTGGATAATTTTCTACGTCTTCCGTATTAGCCATTTGCCCACCTGGTATTCCTCGTTCAAGCATAAGTGTAGACAAATTAGCACGTGATGTATAAACAGCTGCCGTCATACCAGCCGGTCCAGCACCAGCAATTAAACAATCATAAATTTTTTCTTCTGACATGTACTGACACTCCTTTAATTACAAAATCACCATTTAGGTAATATGCTATACCATTTATTGACGTATTTAGTATTGCCTATTACTATCCTATAAAATCTACAAATAAAACGTCCATTAATCTGCTCATAAGAAAAGCGAAAGGCGCGTCGATTAAAACCCGCCACGTCCTGTGGCGAACATCGACATCAGCACATCCTGTGCAAGTCAAGCATAAGACAAGCCCTGACTGAAGGCGTTTTTTGCCTTCGGGAAGGGCTTGGCTTATGACCTCAGGTCCGATGGCGCCCGGAGCTAGACACCAAAACTAGGTACAAACTTTTACTTTCGTATCTTTATAAAAAAAGTTCAAAAAGTCACTGTGCCTTTTTGAACTTTCATTTATACGAATAACTGGTTTACATATTTTACATACTTACCTAATGTAGAAATAGAGATTTCATATTTTTCACTAATTCGTTTTTGAGTGATTTGTTCATTTTGACGCTTGCGCCAAACATATTCAGTTGCTGCCGCCCAAGCTGTTGTATTGGTAAGATCGCATGAATCATTAATCATTTGATCATAAAGCATAAACCACGTCAAATACAGTTCTTCAGTTGCGGTTTCATCTGATAAGTTTCTAGTATAGATAATTTCACATACTGTATAGCCTTCTTGGATATATAGTGGTGCTTTATATTTTGTCTTTTTCTTAAAAAGATTTGCCACATATTCAGCAAACTCTTTTTCTAATGTTGAATGAAGACCATTTTCCTTTAAGTCAATGCATGAAACAGGGCTATTCGACTTACTAGCAAGGAATAAGCCATATAAACGTTCTTCAATGAAATCTCCTTCAAGCCATTTATCATGTGGATGACTAATGGTAAATAGTGAGTTTGGTCGATCACCTGACCAAGGCTCAGAACCCTTTTTATCTGGATTTTCTTCAATTACCCTTTTCCAGGCATTTTCAGATAACTGGATGTGACCCGTAAAATAAGCAGCGTAGGAAAGCCAATAATAGAACGTTTCATCGCCTTCAAAGCCTTGACGTTGAAGCTTACGTAACCATTTAAATGATAAATCGTAACGTCCTACAAGTCCAAATGTCGCACCAAGTTTATAGCGATGCTCCGTTAATATTGGATAAATACATTCAAGCTTTCTGATGAGCTCCTTTACTTTTCGGTTCTTTCTTTGATAATAAAGAAAGACAAGCATATTACATAAAGCATGAAGATTACCTGGATTCTTCGCTAATACCTCTTCTAACAACTTTGATGCAATATCAACCTCACCAGTATAAAAGTGAGCAAGGGCGAGATTATTGTAAGCAGACCAAAACTCTGGGTACTCTTCGGTAATTTCATTTAGCAATGAAATTGCCTCTTGCAAGTTACCTTCCTCAAGAAGTTCGCGCGCTTTTTCTTGTTTTAATATCAAATCG
Organism: Cytobacillus sp. S13-E01; assembly: GCF_029193815.1. Lineage (GTDB taxonomy): Bacteria > Bacillota > Bacilli > Bacillales > Bacillaceae_L > Bacillus_BV. Next base: position 28,283 of record NZ_JARFVC010000032.1, on the reverse strand, counting down.
TCTTCAACATCAAAATCTATATCATCACCTGAACTTTCGATAGTAAGCAATTCAAGTAAGTCCTCAGTGTCCTCCGCAAACTCTCCGTCTGGGTCTTTTTTTAAATAAATAGTTGCATATTTATGTGCTTCTTGGAACAATCCTAAATGTGCAAAGTTATTTGCTAAAAAGTAAAAGCACTCTGTCATATCAGTATCTATATCTTCAATAATTGTTGTATGAAGTTTGTTGGATTGTTGATATTTCCCCATCTCGGTAAGAACTACTGCCAATTGAAAAAGGATCAATGGGTCTCTTGGCTCTAGTTGGATTGCTCGTTGTAAATATTTTTTAGCATTATATAAATCACGCTTATGATAAGCTTTTAAACCTTTTTTTAAATAATATTCACCTGTTTGAACGAATGGCAATATTTGGGCAGTCTGTTGTATTTCATTGTATGTTTGTTTTCCCATTTAATCCTCCAGTTTCTAATATCTCACCGATGGTAGTATATCATATCTTTAAAGATGATAAATAGGGGTAAGACAAGAATTACTTTAAATTAACGAGGTTTTTTTATTAATAATCCCATTTGGAGTATCGTTCTACTTACGTCATTATTGTTCGGTTTATTGTCCCAATCCGGACTTGGCCGAATTAAACCGTAATTCGGTCGATTTTTCCGGGACTCCGCCTGATGCTTACGGGAATGGCGCCAATTTCATCTGGGATTTTTGGCTAGGTAGGCGATAAATTTGACGACTATCGGAACATTTAGAACTGGACTTATGGTTAACCTGACTAAAATATCGGCCACTTTTTTATACCAGATAATAATGCTAGTTCAAATAAGAAAAGCGCAGGGCGCCCGCCTATCGGCGACAAGCATAAGACGAGCCCTGACTGAAGGCGTTCTTTGCCTTCGGGAAGGGCTTGGCTTATACCATAGAGCCGGGTGGCGCACGGAGCTAGACACTAAAACTAGGTACAAACTTTTATACTTTCTTATCTTTCAAAAAGACCAAAACGGCCTTTAATTATTTACCTGCGTTTCTGTAATGCAGTTAGCACTTCATCAAGTGGGAGTTTTTGCTCTCGAAGTAATACAAGTAGATGGTACAGTAAATCAGCTGCTTCCCATTTTAACTCTTCACCATCACGATTTTTAGCAGCAATGATTACTTCAGCAGCTTCTTCACCTACCTTTTTCAAAATCTTATCTACGCCTTCTTCAAATAGGTAGGTTGTATAGGAACCTTCTGGAAGCTCTGTTTCACGCTGTGCAATAATGGTTTCAAGTTCATTTAGGATTGCAAAACGATCAGTTGACACTTCCCTTTTTTCAGCTCCTAACAATGATTCATGAAAACACGAATATTCCCCTTTATGACATGCAGGTCCCGCTGGTTTTACAAGGACCAATATTGCATCTTGATCACAATCGTAACGCATATCTACGATCGTCTGAGTGTTCCCAGATGTTTCACCCTTATGCCACAACTCCTGCCTTGAACGGCTATAAAACCATGTTTCTTTCGATTCTACAGATTTTTTTAAAGACTCTTTGTTCATATAGGCTAGTGTTAAAACCTCTTTACTTACTGCATCTTGGACGATTGCTGGAACAAGACCTTTTTCATCAAACTTGACAGAGGCTAGATTCATCGTACACTCACTCCTTGCTTTTTTAAATAATCCTTGACTTCAATAACAGACGTTTCTTTATAGTGGAAAATACTTGCTGCTAATGCCGCATCTGCTTTTCCTTTTGTAAAGGCTTCAGTAAAATGCTCAGGGTTACCCGCTCCACCTGATGCGATTACTGGGACCGAAACGGCCGAACTAACTGCAACTGTTAATGGTAAATTAAAGCCGTCTTTGGCACCATCACAATCCATACTTGTTAATAGGATTTCACCAGCGCCACGCTTAACAACTTCCTGCGCCCATGCTACAACTTCCCACTCCGTTTCATTTCGTCCACCATGTGTATACACACGCCATGACCCTAACGCTTCATCGTATTTCGCGTCAATAGCTACAACAATACATTGCGAACCAAAGAAATCAGCGCCTTCTGTAATTAAATCAGGATTTAAAACAGCAGCGGTATTTAGGGAAACTTTATCTGCTCCTGCCCGAAGAATGCGCTTCATATCGTCTAATGAGTTAATTCCTCCACCCACTGTAAAAGGAATCGCTAGCTCTGCAGCAACCTGTTCTACAACTTCGACCATTGTTTTTCGACCTTCATGTGAAGCTGAAATATCGAGAAATACCAATTCATCAGCTTTTTCTTGATCATAAAATTTCGCAAGCTCCACTGGATCCCCGGCATCACGAAGTCCTACAAATTGAATGCCTTTCACAACGCGACCATCTTTTACATCTAAGCAGGGTATAATTCGTTTCGTAATCATTCAGTCCCCACCTCTCGAATTGCTTCAGCGACTGTAAATTGCTTTGTGTAGAGGGCCTTTCCAACAATTGCTCCAATGACACCAGAACCTGCGAACTGTGAAAGTACCTTTATGTCGTCGATCGAACTAACTCCCCCAGATGCGATAACCTGTTTTCCAGTTATCTTCGCTAATGTTGTAACAGCCTCAACATTCGGTCCAGATAGCATGCCATCTGTTGCGATGTCTGTAAAAATAAATACTTCAGCTCCCGCTTCAGCTAATTCAGTACCAAGCTCTGTCGCTTTTACTGAAGAAGTATTTAACCAACCTTCAGTTGCTACATACCCATCCTTTGCATCAATTCCAATCGCGATTTTTCCACCGTATTTTTTTAACATATCCTTTACAAATTCAGGGTTTGAGATCGCCGCACTTCCTAAAATAACCCGATCAATGCCGTTTTCAATATAATAAGCGACATCTTCCTCGGTTCGAATACCTCCACCTATTTGTACCTTTGCATTAAGTTGCCTAGCAACCTCTACAACAAAATGGTCATTCACACGCTTTCCTTCCTTGGCACCATCAAGATCAACCATGTGAATCCACCGGGCACCTTCATCTGTAAAAAGCTTCGCCATATCAAAAGGTGAATCTCCATAAACCGTTTCCTTACTATAATCACCTTGAATCAGACGTACGCATTTTCCACCTCTCATATCAATTGCCGGATAGATTGAAAATGAACTCATGTGGCTATCCTCCCTTCAACAATGTCAGCATAATTTTGTAGAATTGCTAAACCAATTTCACTGCTTTTTTCTGGATGAAATTGCGTTCCTAATACATTACCTTTTCCGACAACAGCAGGTACATCCACATCATACGAACTGCTTGCTAAAACAACTTCTTTATCAGTTGTATCAACATAGTAGGAATGTACAAAATACACGTGACCTTGTTCTACACCTTCTAATAATGGTGATTTGTGATGGAAGGTTAAATCATTCCAGCCCATATGTGGTACTTTATAGGTGTCCCCATTAGCAGCGGTACCAGGAAAGCGTGTAACACGACCTGATAAAAGTCCGAGTCCCTTTGTTATTCCATTTTCTTCACTTTCTTCAAAAAGCAATTGCATCCCAAGACAAATACCAAGCAGTGGTTTACCTTCATTGGTTATCTCTTTTATAAAACTGGCTAATCCCGTTTCAGTTAAAATAGCCATTGCGTCTTTAAAAGAACCGACACCAGGGAGGATTAAGCCTTTTGCTTGTCTTAAAATCTCAGGCTTGTCTGAAATGACATACTCATAATTCATTCGCTCTAACGCCTTGCTAACACTATACAAATTCCCCATCCCATAATCAATAATGCCAATCATTTATAACATTCCTTTCGTTGATGGAACCCCCTTGATGCGCGGGTCAATCATTGTTGCTTCATCAAGGGCACGCCCTAATGCTTTAAAAACCGCCTCAATCATATGATGTGTGTTATGACCATAGTGAACAATGACGTGCAGGTTCATCCTTGCCTCGAGCGCAACCTTCCAAAGGAATTCATGTACAAGTTCTACGTCAAACGTACCCACCTGTGAGCTTGGAAACTCCCCCTTCAACTCAAAATGTGGACGATTGCTTAAATCAATGACCACTTGAGCTAACGCCTCATCCATCGGCACAAACGCATTTCCATAGCGCTTGATTCCCTTTTTATCACCAAGCGCTTCTCTTAAGGCTTGACCGATGCAAATCCCAATATCTTCAGTCGTATGGTGACCATCAACCTCTATATCACCATTCGCATTCACCTTTAAATTAAACTGACCGTGTTTCGTGAAAAGATCGAGCATATGCGTCAAAAACGGCACACCCGTCTCTAACTCCGAGTGTCCCTCCCCATCTATCGAAAACTCCAACTCTATATCTGTTTCATTTGTTTTTCGTTTGATTGCTGCTTGGCGTATCATCTCGTACCTCCATAAATTTTTTCGACACCTTTCGACACCTTCCACGAAGATGTCGAATCTTATTTTAGTCTTTCCTCCACGGCTCGTGCGTGTGCCTCTAGGCCTTCAAGTCTTGCGAAGGCAGCGATTTTGGGGCCGTTTTGTTTGATTGCTTTTTCAGAATATGCTATGATGCTAGATTTTTTGACGAAGTCGTCAATGTTTAATGGGCTTGAAAAACGTGCTGTCCCATTTGTTGGGAGGACATGATTCGGTCCTGCAAAGTAATCGCCTACAGGCTCAGAACTATAACGACCGACAAAGATCGCTCCAGCATGTCTAATTTTACCGACGAGTTCTATTGCATCTTTTGTGATAATTTCTAAGTGCTCTGGAGCTAGTTCATTAACCACTTTTATAGCTTCCTCTAAATCTTCAGTAACATATATAGCTCCAAAATCTTCAATCGATGCTTTGGCAATCTCAGTTCGTGGAAGAGTAGCTAATTGTTTTTTTACTTCAACGGCTACTTTCTCTGCAAGCTCCATTGATGCTGTGACAAGAATACTAGATGCTCGTTCATCATGTTCAGCTTGCGATAGCAGATCTGCTGCTACTTCATTTGCAAGTGCCGTATCATCCGCTAGAACTACTATTTCACTTGGACCGGCGATCATATCAATCGCTACATCACCAAAGACTTCTCTCTTCGCTAAAGCTACATAGATATTTCCAGGTCCAGTAATTTTATCCACTGGTTGGATCGTTTCTGTACCATAAGCTAGTGCAGCTATAGCCTGAGCCCCTCCAACCTTGTAGATTTCTTTTATACCTAACTCATTGGCGGCAACCAGTACACCCGCAGGAATTGTTCCATCTTTACCAGGTGGTGATGTCATCACAATTCGTTTGACACCCGCTACTTGTGCTGGAATAACATTCATCAAAACAGAAGAAGGATAGGCCGCTTTGCCACCAGGCACATAAACCCCTACTGAATCTAGTGGAGTAATTTTTTGTCCTAGTATCGTTCCATCTTCCTTCATCGTCATCCATGATTCTCGTACTTGACGGTTATGAAAATCTCGAATGTTTTGGGCTGCTTCATGGATTACACTTATAATCTCAGTACCAGTTTTTTCATATGCGTCAGTAATCTCAATTTCCGATACTTTTATATGTGATACTTTTACACCATCAAATTTTTCAGTATAGTCTAAAAGGGCCTGATCACCGTTTTTCTTAACATCCTCAATAATCGACAGCACTGTCTTTCGTTGTTCTTCCGTACCGCTATCTAACGAGCGTTTTAAAGATACGGAACCAGCAACTCGTTGGATTCTCATCTATCTCAATCCTTTCTATTTTAAAAGGAACTTATTCTATTATATCTACCACATTGGAAAGTCGTTCTACTAGATCATCAATACGCTGATCCTTCATTCGGTAGCTCACAGGATTTACAATCACACGTGAAGTTATATCAGCAATATGCTCTAATTCGACTAGACCATTTTCCTTTAACGTGCGGCCTGTTGAAACGATATCGACAATTCGATCAGCGAGACCGATTAATGGCGCTAATTCGATAGAACCATTGAGCTTTATGATTTCAACTTGCTCACCTTGCTCGCGGAAATAACTAGAAGCTACATTGGGGTACTTTGTTGCAACCTTTGGAGCGACATCCCGAATTTTCGCTCCCGGTAAACCAGCAACCGCAAGATAACAATGACTAATTTTCAAATCAAGAACCTCATACACATCTCGTTCTTCCTCTAGCATGACGTCCTTTCCAGCAATGCCAAGGTCTGCAACACCATGCTCGACATATGTAGTCACATCCATTGGTTTAGCTAAAATAAAGCGAATATTCTCCTCTGGGACATCAATAATCAGTTTACGAGAGCCGTCAAATTCGGGTGGAAGCTTGTAATTTGCTTTGCGTAAAAGCTCCACTGCTTCTTCAAATATTCTCCCCTTTGGCATTGCAATTGTTAGAAAGTCTTCCATTACACTTCCTCCCTTTTTTGCCTATTCCCAATAAAATAAGTAATATCAGAAAATGCATTTGTGCACGCATCGACATCCTTCAATCCTGAGATATCTTGTAAAATAACCCTTTGTCCTTGTTCTCTTATTTCTTGCGCATATCGAATTGCGTCTAGACGTTGCTCGGCACTAAAAATAACACAATGAATGTCACTTTTCGTCTCTACCGAGTCTAGCGCTTCAATTAATCTGTCAATGTGAATACCAAAGCCGGTTGCTTGAGTCGCTTTGCGTTCAAACTTTTCAAATAGTTGATCGTAACGTCCGCCATTTCCAAGTAGAAACCCAACGTTCTCCGCATAAACCTCAAACATAATGCCCGTGTAGTAGCTCATGTGACTGACTAGATTAAAATCAATCTTGATGTGCTCGGTAACCCCAAAAGCCTCCAAGTTTTTCCATAGTATTTCTACTTCATCAACCATTTCACGTCCATTTTCACTCTCTACTAAATCTTTAGCAGCAGAAATTTTCGTTTCGTCTCCTCGCAATTGAAGTAACTGTAATAAACGTTGTTTATCGATTGATGACAACGGTAGGCTTTTTACATGCTCACGATATCCTACATAGTTTTTTTCATATAGATATCGTCGTAGGATATTCGCTCTTTCTTCATTACCAACAATCTCAAGAAATAAGGCATTCACATAGCCAATATGTCCGATAGCAACAGTAAATTGCTTTAGCCCTGCTTTTTTCAAAGAAGCAATCATAAGCGCGATCACTTCAGCGTCTGCACTAATCGTACCATCACCAATACACTCAATCCCAATTTGATCAAATTCTGCAGGTCTACCGCCTTCTCGTTGCTGTGCACGAAAAACATTTGCCGCATACGCAAGACGTAGAGGATAACCTTCTTGGTAAAGTCTTGATGCTGCCACCCTCGCAATTGGTGCTGTCATATCCGGGCGCAGTACTAATGAATGACCTTGTTGGTCAAGTAATTTGAATAACTGTTGATCAAGGATTGCTGAAGCACTTCCGATTGTTTCATAATATTCCAACGTCGGCGTTTCTATAAACTGATAGCCCCACCTCTCGATTTCATCACTCATTCTTGCTCGTATCTCTTTTTTTGTTTCATATAATGCAGGTAAAGTATCCCGCATACCTAACGGCTTTTCAAACATAAACAACTTGGACACTCTTTACACTTCCTTTTAATTGACGTTAACAATATATAGTGGTCGTATCAGCGACGTGGCTGACACTCTTTGTTTTATTAAATTTCAACCATCCTTTAGTTCGCTAATATGCTAATAAGGTGAAGTTATTTGTAGTTTACACCCCTTATCAGTATGCGTCAACCCTTAAACGGTAAACAAACGGGTCGATAATTATTTCCAATTGTACACTCCCCTAATTGATTCATTATAAAGAAAACTCGCCGAGTGGCGAGCCTGAAGGGCGAATATAGAGGCGTAGTTGCACTTATGCTTTTTAGAATTTATGGATATAAATTCTAATTAACTAAGAAAAGCGCAAGGCGCGCCCGTATTGAGGAACGTCGATTAAAACGTCTTTTGATTACCGTTTTTTATTTTTTTCAAGATTTCGGGCATCAGACTGCCCTTTTGATTACCGTTTTTTATTTTTTTCAAGATTTCGGGCATCAGATTGCCCTTTTGATTACCGTTTTTTATTTTTTTCAAGATTTCGGGCATCAGACTGCCCTTTTGATTACCGTTTTTTATTTCTTTCGAGATTTCGGGCATCAGACTGCCCTTTTGGTTACCGTTTTTTATTTTTTTCAAGATTTCGGGCATCAGACTGCCCTTTTGGTTACCGTTTTTTATTTTTTTCGCGATTTCGGGCATCAGACTGCCCTTTTGGTTACCGTTTTTTATTTTTTTCGCGATTTCGGGCATCAGATTGCTCTTTTGATTACCGTTTTCTATTTTTTTCGAGATTTCGGGCATCAGACTGCCCTTTTGATTACCGTTTTCTATTTTTTTCGAGATTTCGGGCATCAGACTGCCCTTTTGGTTACCGTTTTTTATTTTTTTCAAGATTTCGGGCATCAGACTGCCCTTTTGGTTACCGTTTTTTATTTTTTTCAAGATTTCGGGCATCAGACTGCCCTTTTGGTTACCGTTTTTTATTTTTTGCGGAGTTATATTTTTTATACCCGACTCCATTTAGAAATCACCGATACCAAGGTATCTTGTGCCAGGATTTTTGATCTATGCCGTTTAAAGTCTAAAATGATCAACATATTAAGTCTGATAGTATACGAAAAGCGCAAGGGCGCTTAGAGCTAGACACCACCAAAACTAGGGAAGAAAAGCGCAATGCGCGCCCACCCATCGGCGCGTCGATTAAAACCCGCCACGTCAGGTAGCGACAATCGAAGTTAGCCACAAATACCAGGTAAAAAAATTATACTTTCTTACCCTTTAAAAAAAGAATAGCTCTCAGATATGAGCTATTCTTACCATAATTAATTTACGCAGACTTTTCTGCTTTTCCTTTTCTGCGATTTTTCACTTTCATTAAGCCTTCGTACACAATCGGAACAATAACTAGGGTTAATAGTGTTGAACTAGTTAGTCCACCAATTACGGTTACACCCAATCCTTTTGAAATTAGTCCACTTCCTTCAAGACCAATTGCAAGTGGTGCAAGTGCACCAATGGTAGCGAGGGCTGTCATTAGGATCGGACGAAGACGTGTTGCTCCTGCTTCTAGTAAGGCATCCCTCGTTGATAAACCTTCATTCTCCTTATGAATGACTCGGTCAATCAGAACGATGGCATTTGTTACAACTATACCAATTAACATAAGGGCGCCAATCATCGCAGAAACACTTAATGTTTCACCTGCAATTAATAACCCTACTAATCCACCAATAATTGTAAACGGTAGAGAGAATAGAATCGCAAATGGCGCTAGACCTCCACCAAATGTGATAACTAGAATGAAATACACAATCGCTATCGCTGCCAACATTGCTAATCCAAGTTGTGTAAATGATTCAGCGATATCCTCTGTAACACCACCCATTGTTATATCGACATTAGCTGGGGTATCCAACTCATCTACTCCTTGTTGGATATCTGCTGATACTTTCGCTACATCCTTTGTGGTGATTTCCCCTGAAACATCTGCAAATATTCGACCATCTCGTCTTGAAATTGTGTCTGAAGTACTTCCCTTTATGATCTCTACTACATCCTTAATTACAACTTCTACGCCAAGTGGTGAAGTAATTGTTTTATTGGTAAGGTCTTCAATATCTTGATAATTATTTTCTTCAACCTCTAAATAAACATTCAACTCTTTATCTTCTTGAACAACCGTTGTTACTAATTCACGTGCACCAAACTGAGAAAGTTCCATACCAATTTGTGCTGCCGATAAGCCCAACTGACTCAATTTTTCTTGATCAGCTACCAGAGTATATTCTTCATACGTGTCTGAAACACTCGTTTTTACATTTGCAAGTGAATTATTGCTTTTAAAAATTTTCTCGATTTCATTAATAACAGGTTCTATGTCCTTCATGTCGTCTCCATACACCTGTATAGAAATAGCATTACTTGAACCCATTCCTGAAAAATCTTGACTTCCCCATTCACCTTTTCCTGTCATTGCTTTTAATTCATTTATGACTTCTTCTTTCTCACGATCAAAATTCTCTGTGTCTGCCTCATATTCCACATAGAATAATGCAGAATTGGATTGACCTGGATTCATCGGGTTTTCGCCGCCAACAGAAAACTGAACCGTCTTTACATCATTTCGAGCAGTGAAAAATTGTTCTGCCTCTGTTGCAATATCAATTACCTCATCTAATGTTTGCCCAGGTTCAGGCTTAAATGTTGCGATCACCATTTTCTGTTCGTCTGCCGGTAAGAAACTAACTCCTATTATTGGTACAAGGAATAAACTACCTGCTAGCATTAACACAGCAATTCCAGAAGTAATCCACTTATGATTTAACGTCCAATTGAGTACTATTTTATAACCATTTGCTAGTTTTCCTTGCTTATTTTCATCATGTGCGTGCTTTGTAGCAACGCCTTGTTTAAATAAAGAATGTGCCATCATCGGAACAATAGTAATTGCCACTAATAATGAAGCAAGTAGCGCAAATACAATTGTTAAGGCGAAAGGTAAAAAGAGTTCACCAATCATTCCGCCCACTAATCCTAATGGTAAAAATACAGCAATGGTTACAATCGTTGAAGAAAAGATTGGCATAAACATCTCTTTTGTAGCTTCGACAATAAGTTGTTTTCCCCTTATTGTTTCATCATTTGATGACATACGTCTAAAAATGTTTTCAATAACTACGATTGAGTCATCAACTACTCGTCCTATTGCTACTGTCATCGCACCAAGTGTCATCATATTGAGGGAGATATCCAACTGGTTTAATAACAAAATCGCAATTAATAGGGATAGAGGAATCGAAATAACTGAAATAATTGTCGTCCTTACATTTCGTAGGAACAGTAAAATAATAAGCATCGCAAAGATCGCACCAAATATTGCTTTACTTAACATCGTTTGCACTGATTCTTCAATTGGTGCCCCTTGATCAAACATTGGTGTCACGGTTAACCCAGAAATATTTGATTCTAGTTCATTAAGTTTCACCTTTACTGCATTTACAACATCCACCGTATTGGCATCTGCAGATTTCACAATTTGAACACCAATCGATGTGTCACCATTTGTTCGTGAAATCGATTCAGCTTTTCCTTCGCCAGTAAGTGTTGCAATTTCTCCTAATGTGACTGTCGGAATCACCGTAGGTTGTGCACCAGTCGGTCGTTGACCATCAGGAACCATTTGCTCATTTGTTGAAGCCATTACAGGAATTTTAATAGCCTTAAGATCTTCAACAGTAGCAATATCACCATCGATTACAACTGATTTCTCAGTATCTCCTAAAGTAAATAGTCCTAATGGGAATGTTAGGTTGGATCCTTTAATAACATTCATAACTGTACTTTCACTTAAACCATATTGAGCCATTTTTTCCTTATTAAATGCAAGTACTACTTCCTCGACTTGTTGACCTGAAATTTGAATAGAAGCTACACCTTCTACACCCTCTAATTCAGGTACAATTGTTTCTTCCGTTATTTTCGTTAATTCCGGTAATGTTTGTTCATTATTGGCAATGCTTAACGACATAACGGGAAATGCATTAAGACTTAAACGTGAAACATCAGGTGCTTGAACACCTTCAGGAAACACTACACCACTTATCGCTTCCTTTGCTTCTTCTTGCGCTTTGTCCATATCTTTATCAAAGTTGTATTGAATTTGTATTGATGAAGCATTTTGAAACGATGATGAACTAACAATATCGACGCCATCTAAGTTTTTCACTCGCTTCTCGATAGGAACGGTCACTTTATCTGCCACTTCTTCAGGCGTCGCCCCTGGATAAATTGTCATTACGGTAACCAGTGGTGTAGTAATATTTGGAATGGTCTCTAGTTTCATGTTTAAACCTGAATATAATCCACTCACTGTTACAATAATGGTAAGTAACCAAACTGCTAGTTTATTTTTTAATGAAAATCGGATGATGTTTTTCATTTTTCCTCTCCCTTGATTTAAAAATCATAATTAACAATTGACTATCAAGTCATGACACTCTACACTATATATGACTAGTCAGTCATAAGTCAACAAGAAGATAATTCAATACAAAAACATATAACATTTAATTTTTTTTCGATATACTCTAAGTATAGGAGGTGCACCACTTGAAATCAAAGGATACAATTATTATAGAGTCGGCTATAAAGCTGTTCGCACAAAAAGGTTTTAACTCAACATCAATTCAGGAAATCGCTACCGAAAGTGGTATTTCTAAAGGTGCCTTTTATTTGCATTTTAAATCTAAAGATTCCCTACTTTTAGCCATTCTCAACCATTATTTCGATCGATTACAAAAAAACGTTGCAGCATTTGACAATTTGAATTTACCTCCTAGAGAAAAGTTCATAAAACAGCTGACTACTTTATTTGAGACCTTAATAGCTCATAAAGAGTTTATTGTTATGCAATCAAGAGAGCAAGCCATCCCTTTAAATGACTCAACGAAAGAGTTGATTTTTAAAATGCACAGTGAAACTCATCGATTTTATAATGAAGGTCTATTATCGATATATGGAAATAAGATAGAACAACATGTGTGGGATCTATCGTTCCAATTAGAAGGTATGTTCCAATCATATATTAAGGTTTTATTATTTGATAAAGAAGGAATACCTAATTTAGAGAAACTTGTTCAGTATATATTACGAAGAATGGATAGTATTATCCTAGGATTAGAAAACGAAAAACCAATTCTTTCAAAAGACAAGATGGAAGATTTAATCACTCGCTCAAAAGCATTTTTTATGAAAAATCCAAACCAAATCAAGGATATTATTGTGCAGCTGAAAAATGCAGTACATTTATTAGAGGATAACGATGATTTGGTCATATCTTTAGAGGTTTTAGAAAATGAGATAGGCACAGATAACCCTAGAATCCCGGTCATCCAAGGCATGTTATCCAATTTTTATAATGTACCAGGTTTTGAAAAATACACAAAAAGCATTGCTGCCTTTTACAATATAAAACAATAAGACTCTTTTCTATTTTACAAGTATATTGAGAAGTGTTGTTATGATTAGGGAAGTACTAGCACTATACTCCTTTCTAATTGATAGAACTGGTACTTCTAAAGTAATAACGTAAAACAGCCATATCATTAGATGAAGCGTTCATTTTTTTAAATGAACGTTTTTAATATCTTTTCATCAGTTTTGACCGACCAGTCATACAAAGTTATAATAAGTTTTGTTAATCTAAATGATGACTGATCAGTCAATAACCAACGATCAATTATCTAGAAACAAAAACAATTGAATTAAGGAATGGCCTGAACCTAGTACAGGTACTGTATAGCCAAAGAGAGTGAGTGTAAATGTTGATAACAAGAGAACAAAGTAAGCCGTTTGTTCTCTCTTGTTTCGATTGCTCTGTTTGTCAATCAAACGTTTGTTTAATTTTTTTAACCCCTTGATATGACTAGCCTGAGGGGCATTAACCAAACGTTTGTTTAAAATATAAGGGTTATCTTTCCTGTCCAAATCCATAAAAAAATCCACAACCAGTATTATAACTGATTGTAGATTGCATCATCCGTTAATCGTTGTTCCATTTCTTCTTTTGTATAAATTACACGCATCGGGTTGCCGCCAACAAATACGCCAGCAGGTACATCCTTATGGACTAGCGTTCCTGCCGAAATAACCGCTCGATCTCCTATTGTAATCCCAGGTAACAGGGTTGAATTAGCCCCGATCAACACTTCATCACCAATAATAACATCACCAAGACGATATTCCTTGATTAAATACTCATGTGCTAATATCGTTGTGTTATAGCCAATCACGGTATTTTTGCCGACACTGATTTTTTCTGGAAACATAATATCTAGCATGACCATTAATGCAAAGGACGTTTGATCGCCAATCTTCATTCGTAATAAATTTCGATATAGCCAATTTTTAACGGATAAGACTGGAGTATATCTAGCCAATTGAATAACGATAAAATTTTTAACAACCTTTAGAAATGGCACCGTTTTATAGATGTGCCAAAGGGAGTTTGCTCCAGAGACAGGATATCTTGTCGTATTTCTCACGGTTATTTGGCTCCAATGATTTTCAGTAAATCATCCATATGCTCTAGCATAAAGTCTGGTTCAAAGGTCGCTAAGTAGTCTTTACCTTTGGCTGTCCATGCAACCCCAGCTGTTTTCGTACCTGCATTTTTTCCAGATAGAATATCATGAAAATTATCACCTACCATAATCGCTTCGTCTGCTTTTGCATTTAGCTTGATTAATGCTAAATTAACCGGTTCTGGATCTGGTTTTGCATGTTGAACATCATCGAGCGCAACTACGACCTCAAAAAATTGATCTAGTTTTGTTAACTTCAACCCCATATCAACCACGTTTCGCATCTTAGTTGTTACAATTCCTAACTTATATCCCTTTTCATATAATGCTTTGATTGTTTCAAACACACCTTCAAACTCTGTCACTAGTAGATCATGATTTCCTATGTTGTAAGCACGATAAGTATCAATCATCTCTTGAGAGCGTGTCCTATCAACTGACTCAAATGTCTCAGTCAAGGTAGGTCCCATATATTTTAAAACATCTTCCCTTTTATATTGACCTGGGTAATATGTTTCGAATGTGTGTAGAAACGAAGAAATAATAAGCTCATTTGTATCAATTAAGGTTCCGTCTAAATCAAAAAGAAGAGTATTAATTTTCATAGCTAGCTTCCTTTCTACTTGTATGTTGGGCTCTTTTCCAAATAAATGCTACCGCAATCGTTAATAATATTGCTACAACTAACCGAATGAGTAGTAACGGTAAAACTGGGATTCCAAGCGGAAGAAAGATGAGTGTATCCTCTATAACCGCATGGCAGGATACAAGAAAAATAAAGGCTAGCGTTAAATCCTTTTTACTAACATTATCCTCTTTCACCGCTTGTATCATAACACCTGCCCCGTAAGCTAATCCAAATAGGATTCCTGCTGCAAGCGTTGTAGAGGTATTTTCTTTCATACCTAACAATCTTGTGATAGGGGCCATCCATTTTGAAAAGACAGAAAGCCATTGTAAGTCCTTTAACACTTGAATGGCAATCATCAGTGGAATGACAATAATCACTAGCTGCACAATTCCAAGTGAGGCTTTTTCAATCGCTTCTACTAGAATGTTAAACCAGCCTGTAACCGGTTCGTCAGTCTTTGTGATAAGGCCATATTGCGCAAGCTCTCCTCCACCGTTCCAAACAAGATTAATGATGAATGCTGATAAAAAAGCTAAAAATAAACGTACAGTAACAACAATCCAGATTTTAATGCCAACCTTTGCAGCAACTGTTGATTCAATAATCAAATTATGCGAAAAAGACAGCATAACCGCTAGTATAAATACTTCCTTTACTGTTAAATCGAGTGTTAAAATTGCCCCAATTGCGGCATAAAGGTTTAAAAAGTTACCGATGACAAGTGGAATTGCCGCTTCTCCAGACAATCCCATCAAGCCCATCAAAGGTGTAATAACTTGAATGAGCCAATCTAATAGTGGTGTATAACGTAATAATGTAACAATCAATGTAACAGGAAAAATAACTTTACCAAGTGTCCATGTTGTTTGAAGCCCTACAGCAAATCCCCGCTTTAGTGTGCCAACCAAAGTTGCTCTCTCCTATCCGCCTATCTATCTAAATATTTTTCTTTTGCTTTACCACTAACTCTTCTATAGATGATAAGTCCCACAGCAAGTGCAATTAATACAAGTGAGATTACTTGAGCAATACGTAATGTTTCAGTTAGCATTAAGCTGTCAGTTCTTAATCCTTCAATATAAAAACGACCAACTGAATACCAAATCACATAGCTTAAGAATAGCTCGCCACGACGTAGATTTACTCTTCTGAGCAGAATTAGGATAACTACTCCAACAAAATTCCAGATTGATTCATATAAAAATGTAGGGATGTAATAAATTCCATCAATATACATTTGATCCATAATAAAATCAGGTAATACATTATAAAACGTTTGAATACTTTCTTCAGGTATTGGACCACCATGTGCTTCTTGGTTCATGAAATTTCCCCAACGACCAATTGCTTGACCTAGTAAAATACTTGGTGCTCCAATATCTGCTATTTTCCAAAACGAAAGTCCTTTTATCTTTGCAAATATAATTCCCGTTATAACTGCTCCAATTAGACCACCGTGGATTGCTAATCCACCTTCCCAAATTTTAATGATTTGGTCTGGATTCTGTGAATAATAATCCCATTTAAAAATGACGTAATAAGCTCGTGCTGATAAAATCGCAATCGGAATAGCCCACAAAACGAGGTCTACAAAAGTATCTTTATGTAAGCCGCGCCTCTCTGATTCCCTAACGGCAAAAATAAGTGCAAGCATTGCACCTAATCCAATAATAAGACCATACCAATAAATTTGAAGGGGTCCTAAATCCAAAACTATTGGATTTAAAGGCTGAATATTATCTCTCTCCATTTTTTCTCAACTCCTAAAATGTTAATGGTGCCATAAGCACCTGTCTACTAATCCCTACTAATAAAAATTTAGATTTCCTCATGATCACCATCTTCAATAACATCTGTTAGACGATTTGAGAATTGTTCTGCAGCATTCATTCCCATTCGTTTTAAACGGAAGTTCATAGCCGCTACTTCTATAATAACAGCTAAGTTGCGGCCAGGTCGAACCGGAACAGTTAGCTTCGTTATATCGGTATCAATAATCTTCATTTTTTCTTCTTCAAGCCCGAGACGATCATATTGCTTATTTTGATCCCAAAGCTCTAAGTTAATAACCAATGTTATTCTCTTAAAACTACGCACAGCTCCTGCACCAAATAATGTCATCACATTAATTATCCCTAGTCCACGTATTTCTAATAGATGTTCAATTAAATCTGGTGCTGTCCCTACCAATGTATCTTGGTCTTCTTGACGAATTTCAACACAGTCATCTGCAACAAGACGGTGCCCTCGTTTTACAAGCTCCAAAGCGGTTTCACTCTTTCCAACACCACTCTTACCCGTTAGTAAAACTCCGACACCATAAATGTCGACAAGTACCCCGTGAACAGCAGTTGTAGGTGCCAATTTACTTTCTAAAAAGTTCGTTAATCTACTAGAGAGTTTTGTTGTTTTCAAATCAGTTCTCATCACAGGAACTGATTCACGCTCAGACGCTTCAATAAGCTCCTTAGGTATGTCAATACCACGTGAAACTAGAATACCAGGCGTTATATCTGTACAAAGCTTTTCCATTCTAATCACTTTTTCCTCAGAACTTAATCGTTCATAAAATGTAAGCTCAGTCTTACCTAAAAGTTGAATTCTCTCAGCTGGGTAATATGTAAAATATCCAGCCATTTCAAGACCTGGCCTCGATATATCACTAGTTGTGATAGGACGGTTAATTCCCTCCTCCCCACTTACTAGCTCAAGCTTGAATTTCTCAATAATATCCTTTGTGCGAACTTTGGGCACAATCATTTCCCCTTTCACTAGGTAGACATTAATATCATTTTAGCACTTTTCTTCTAGTAACAAAAAACAAATAATAGAAATATGTACAATTTTAAAATTCGACACCCTTCATAGAATTCGACACCTTCCATGAAAGTGTCGAAACACTGATTTCGACACGTTCATGGAAGGTGTCGAATTGTAGCTATTAAATAGTAGAAGGGGCAAGCCGGTTATGGCTTACCCCTTTATTTTTACGTAACTGAACCTAAAATACTAGCAAGCCACTTCATTTCTAGATAACATCCTCTCTATTTGGTACGACAAAGATCCAGATTAAATAGACTAAACCAAGGGTGCCTGCCCCTAATATTAACGCTAAAACAAATAATATTCGAAGGAGAGATGTATCCATTCCTGTATACTCTGCAAGGCCTCCTAAAACTCCGCCTAGCATTCTATTTGAACGTGATCGATATAGTTTTTTCAATTATTCACACCCCCTTCTGGTTTTACTAATATAGAGCCCGTTTTTGTTTCAGCAAAAATATGCAGTCGATTTGATTGATCACTGTTCGCTTTGAAGCGTAACAATTTTTGAACAACCTCACTTTTTTCTTCAACAATATCCATGTTTGGAACCTCGCATTTAAATCCACCAAGATTTGATTTAAGTTCACCATCTATTGCCAGAATTCCAGACACATAAAGGTCAATATTACCTGTTGTTGTTTTTATATGAGCAGTATGGGATAAATAGTCCGCAAGTGAGCAAATTACATTGCCATTAAAGCTCTGTAAGTCTACCTTACCGAAGCTTCCCCGAACATCAAGCGTACCGTTAATCGTTTCGGCATCAAGTGCAGTGCTACGACAATCTTTTGCTTTAATATGTCCGTTTGCCGTTTCAAGCTCAATTTCAGTTGAACGGAATTGATTTATATCAATAGACCCATTAGCAGTCTTAGCTTTAAATTCCGTTACATGCAATTTTTCTCCAGAAATTGGCCCATTAAACGTACGCACCTTTACTTTCTCGTATTCAGTTTGTGGTATATATAGGATGGAGTTTACTTTCATTTGTTTTTTCTGAACACTGAAGGTAAGCTTGCCACCCTCGATCGAAAATAATACATCCTGTAGGAATGTGTTACGAGCTTCGTCTTGGGATTCTACTTTATATACTTTACCATCACATTCTATCCGCACATCTTTTTCATCCCAGGGAACAAGCTTAATACTACCATTTGCAACATCTAGCTCAATTTGGTTAATATCTACGTTTGAATGGAAAAAGATATGGTGAACTTCGGTAGCATTGCCAAAATTAAAATCGAGATCAAGATCTTTAATTTTTTTTAAGGCACTGTCAATAAAATCGATAAACTTTGTTTTGGCCGAGGCTTGCTTTTGCGACTTCTGTTCCCTTTTATGGTTTTGGTGATTCTCAAAATCTACCACGGTAGACAGCTCTTGAACAATCTCTTCCTGCTCTGACTTTTGATACTTTTCAGAAGGCGAAATCTCCACCTTTTCAAGTTTTTCTAGTAAAATAATCGCTTCTTCCGCAGTTATTTTACCATCTTCAATCAGCTTTAAGATTCGTTTACGGTCTTCAACCATTTTCAACCCCCCAGTGCAAGTTTATAGTCAGCGTTTAGGATTCATTAATCCCATACGTTCTTATTTTTGATTAAATTGTTAATACTTTAATTCCTTTAACAACGTTCCAAATAACAACAATTAAGCTAATTAAACTAAATAAACCAAAGATAATGAACATCCCTGCTGCTGCAGCTTCCACCCCGCCTGTAAAAATGAATGGAACGATGAAGAAAACCATGGTTAGGAAAGGAACTACGTGTGAGAACAATGCTTTTTTCGCATGTCCCTTTACCTCAGGGTCGCTAACAATAAAGTACACAGCTATCGGAAAAATAAAGCCCGCAAAAAAGATACTGAAGTAACATAATGACGAAATTATTTTATTTGAATCCATGTCCATCATCTCCTTATACATACATATACGGAACTGGCATTAAATAGTTTCAAAATTTTAAAGTCTGAAAAAGAATGGATACTTTCAACCAAACGATTGTTTAAATTTTTCAACCACTTCAGCCATAAGGCCTCATCCTCATTAATCAAACGTTTGTTTAAAAATTAATATGGTAAAAATGCTAGCTCCTTCCTTTATTATACAACTAAATTGGGATTTATTAACAACTTAATATTATTTCCTATAACTAACAGGACCAATCAACAAATGTCAATTGGTCCTGTTTCCATTACTTTATTACTGCTTCCTTTTCTTGTATGAGCTCTTTCATACGCTTGCGGTCACGTTCCAAAACTGGCTTTAAATAGTAACCCGTGTGGGATTCTGCTATTTCAATAAGTTCTTCAGGTGTTCCAGTTCCTACGATTTGTCCACCTTTATCTCCACCTTCTGGTCCAAGATCCACTAAATAGTCTGCCGCCTTTATCACATCAAGATTGTGTTCAATGACAAGAACAGTTTCACCATTTAGGACAAGGCGTTGGAGTACCTTCAGTAAGCGGGCAATATCATCTACATGAAGACCAGTCGTTGGTTCGTCTAAAATATAGAATGACTTACCAGTAGAACGGCGATGTAATTCAGATGCTAGTTTAACTCGCTGTGCTTCCCCCCCAGATAGAGTGGTAGCAGGCTGACCTAATGTGATATAACCTAAGCCTACATCATAAATTGTTTGTAGCTTTCTTCTTATTTTGGGAAGGTTTTCAAAAAATGACAGGGCATCCTCAACCGTCATATTTAAAATATCAGATATATTCTTATCCTTGTATTTAACCTCTAGGGTTTCACGATTGTACCGCTTACCATGGCAGACTTCACACGGAACGTAGACATCTGGAAGGAAATGCATTTCAATTTTAATGATACCATCCCCACGACAAGCTTCACATCTACCACCTTTTACATTGAAACTAAAACGCCCTTTTTTATAGCCTCGTACTTTCGCTTCATTCGTTGAGGCAAAAACGTCACGCACATCATCAAACATACCTGTATAGGTTGCAGGATTTGACCTAGGTGTTCGCCCGATTGGAGATTGATCAATATCGATAACTTTCTCAAGATGCTCGATCCCATTTACCTCTTTGTGTTCTCCAGGTTTACTTTTTGCCTTGTACAGCCTTTGAGCTAAAGATTTATGTAGAATTTCATTAATCAATGTACTTTTTCCAGAGCCTGATACACCTGTTACTGCAATAAACATCCCTAAAGGAAAACGAACATTGACATTCTTTAAATTATTTTCTGTTGCTCCTTTAATCTCAATAAAGCGATCATCGGGTTTACGGCGTTCAGATGGTAAAGGAATGAACTTTTTACCTAAAAGGTACTGACCTGTTAAGGAATTAGGATCATTCATTACTTCTTGTGGTGTTCCAGCAGAGACGATTTCACCTCCATGAATACCCGCTCCTGGACCAATATCAATTAGGTAATCAGCAGCAAGCATCGTGTCTTCATCATGCTCCACGACAATAAGCGTGTTCCCAATGTCACGCATGTTTTGCAATGTTGATATTAACCTGTTATTGTCGCGTTGATGTAATCCAATTGAAGGTTCATCTAAGATATATAACACACCTGTTAAACGTGATCCAATCTGAGTCGCCAGACGAATACGCTGCGCCTCCCCACCTGAAAGTGTACCTGCAGAGCGACTTAACGTTAAGTAATCCAGGCCAACATTTATTAAGAAACCTATTCGTTCAACAATTTCATGAAAAATCATTTTCGCGATTGCCATTTCCTTCTCAGTTAACTCAATAGTTGTGAAGAATTCATGAACCTTATTGATAGGGTAAGAAGTAATTTCGCTAATGTGCTGACCCGAAATAAGAACAGAAAGACTTTCTTTTTTCAACCTATAGCCTTTGCAACCAGGACATGGCTGCTCAGCCATATACTTTTCCATCTGTTCACGTATATAATCAGAACTTGTATCGCGGTATCTTCGTTCTACATTTCGAAGAATTCCTTCAAATGCAACGTAATTTTCACGCACTTGTCCAAAATCATTTTCATAACGGAAGTAGATTTCTTCCCCATCACTACCATGTAAAATCTTATCCATTAAATGTTTCGGGATGTCCTTAACTGGGATATCCATTTCAATTCCAAAATGATTACATATTGATTCTAAAAGCTGTGGATAATACTGAGAACTTGTCGGCTCCCATGGTGCAATTGCATGTTCCCGAAGTGTTAAGTCCCAATTTGGAATGACTAGGTCGACATCTACTTCTAATTTGGAACCTAATCCATCACAATCAGGACATGCTCCGAACGGGCTATTAAAGGAAAACATTCTCGGTTCTAATTCACCAATTGAAAAACCACAATACGGACAAGCATGAAGCTCACTAAATAATAGTTCTTCCTCGCCCATTACATCAATGACAACTCTGCCTTCACCTAGTTTAAGGGCTGCTTCAAGAGAATCTGCAAGACGGGATTCAACACCTTCTTTAACAACAATGCGGTCAATAACGACTTCAATCGAATGCTTTTTATTCTTTTCTAATTCGATTTCTTCAGACAGTTCTAGCATTTCCCCATCAACGCGAACACGTACATAGCCTTGTTTTTTTATATCTTCAAATACTTTAACATGTGTTCCTTTACGCCCTGATACAACTGGTCCTAGCACTTGAAGCTTTGTTCTTTCTGGGTATTCCATGATTCGATCGACCATTTGTTCAATCGTTTGTGATGAGATTTCGATATGATGCTTTGGGCATGTTGGTCGTCCAACACGCGCAAACAACAACCGTAAATAGTCATAAATCTCTGTTACAGTACCTACCGTTGACCGCGGATTACGACTTGTTGTTTTTTGGTCGATTGAAATGGCTGGAGAAAGTCCCTCAATTACATCTACATCTGGTTTATCCATTTGTCCCAAAAATTGACGAGCATACGCTGACAATGATTCAACATAACGTCGTTGTCCTTCGGCATAGATTGTATCAAATGCTAACGATGATTTCCCTGACCCTGAAAGACCAGTTAATACGACAAGTTTATCTCTTGGAATCGTAACATCGATATTTTTCAGATTGTGAGCCCTTGCTCCTTTAACAATTATTTTATCCATTACCATGACTGGTCACCCTTCCGCCTTTAACTCTAATACCAGGTCGCGAAGCTCGGCAGCACGTTCAAAATCAAGCGCTTTTGCGGCTTCTTTCATTTCTGCTTCTAAATCCGCGATCACTTTTTTGCGTTCTTTTTTTGTTAAGTTTGCAAGCTTTGGTGCTGCATCGTATTCTTCTGTACCTTCAGCTGCATGTGTTGCTTTTATCAAGTCACGGATATCCTTTTTAATGGTTTGCGGAGTAATACCGTGCTTTTTGTTATACTCTTCTTGGGTTTCACGACGACGTTGCGTTTCTCGAATCGCAACCTCCATCGAGTTGGTAATTTTGTCAGCATACATAATCACATGCCCCTTTTCATTCCTTGCAGCCCGCCCCATTGTTTGAATCAGCGACCGTTCAGAACGAAGAAAGCCTTCTTTATCCGCATCCAAAATCGCAACAAGCGAAACCTCTGGGATATCTAAGCCTTCACGTAAAAGGTTGATCCCAACGAGGACATCGTATTTTCCTAGACGAAGATCTCGGATAATTTCAATACGTTCTAGGGTTTTTATTTCTGAATGTAAATAGTTAACCTTTATCCCAACATCTTTTAAGTAATTAGTTAAGTCCTCAGACATTTTTTTCGTTAATGTTGTAATTAACACTCGCTCATTTCGCTCAACCCTGGTGTTAATTTCAC
The DNA here is from genome assembly GCF_029193815.1 of Cytobacillus sp. S13-E01. Lineage (GTDB taxonomy): Bacteria > Bacillota > Bacilli > Bacillales > Bacillaceae_L > Bacillus_BV. Next base: position 4,988 of record NZ_JARFVC010000032.1, on the reverse strand, counting down.
CAAGTAAATCATCGATTTGGCCATGGATCGGTCTAATATCGATCGTTGGGTCAAGTAAGCCAGTTGGGCGAATAATTTGCTGTATTACATCTGGTGCATGTTCAAGCTCATAGGGTCCTGGTGTTGCAGAAACATAAATAATTTGATTGATATGTTCCTCAAATTCATTGAATCGTAATGGCCGATTATCCATTGCAGATGGTAAACGGAAGCCATGATCAACAAGCACTTGTTTGCGTGCTTGGTCACCATTGAACATTCCTCTAATTTGCGGGAGTGTAACATGTGACTCATCAATAACAATTAGTAAATCCTCCGGAAAGAAATCCATTAATGTATAGGGTGTAGAACCTGGTGGACGTAGTGTTAAATGACGTGAGTAGTTTTCGATCCCAGAGCAAAAGCCCATTTCACGCATCATTTCTAAATCATATTTCGTCCGTTGTTCTAAACGCTGCGCCTGAAGAAGATTGCCGTTTTCATGTAAATCTTTCAGTCGTTCTTCAAGTTCCGCTTCGATATTTTTTATTGCAATCTCCATTTTTTCTTCACGGGTTACAAAGTGGGATGCTGGGAAAATAGCAACATGATCTCTATCTCCCAAAATCTCTCCCGTCAAAGCATCAACCTCACGAATTCTATCTATTTCATCCCCGAAAAATTCGATACGAATACAATGCTCGTCTCGTGATGCTGGGAAAATCTCAACTACATCTCCACGAACTCTGAATGTTCCACGTTTGAAGTCAATATCATTTCTCGCATATTGAACATCGACAAGTTTATGTAAAAGCTGATTCCGTTCTAGTTCCATTCCAACTCTTAGAGAAACAACTAATTCTTTATATTCCTCTGGCGACCCTAAACCGTAAATACACGATACACTCGCAATAATAATCACATCTCGACGTTCAAATAGCGATGATGTTGCTGAATGTCGTAATTTATCTATTTCATCATTTACACTCGAATCTTTTTCAATAAATGTATCTGATGATGGCACATATGCCTCTGGTTGATAATAGTCATAATAACTAACAAAATACTCAACAGCGTTGTTTGGAAAAAAGTCTTTAAATTCACTATAAAGCTGACCCGCCAACGTTTTATTATGTGCAATAATCAACGTTGGTCTGTTTACCTCTTTGATTACATTTGAGATGGTAAACGTTTTCCCTGTTCCAGTAGCACCCAGTAAGGTTTGATGTTTTTTGCCTTCATTAATACCTGCTACAATCTTCTCAATTGCTTTTGGCTGGTCGCCCTGTGGTGAATACTTTGAGACTAACTCAAAACGATCATTCACAAAAAAAGCCTCCATTCGAAAAATGTTTAAACATATCTATTTTAAATACATTAGTAGTTATTATCCAGTTGTAAAATTATTGTACCACATCTTAGCTAAAAATCACTAAAAATACGAACTTATATTCGATTAATTTATTTTAAAAGAGCTTTGCCTATATTTTGACAGAAAAGAAAAGCAGTAAATTCTCACCATAGAATTTACTGCTTTTTTATCCCGAGGGAAGTTTCCTTTATGCCTTTGTTCTCATTTTGAACATCATATTCTTAGAGTAAAGGAAGCCTCCTGTTAAAGAAATTACATCTATTACTCCAATTATAATAGTGTCAGTGTACCCCTGATAGACAGCTGCTACTAGAAGCGATATCGCGAGTAGTGTTCCGACATAATGGTTATATGTTACCCTTGTAAACAAAATAACAAGTAAACAGGGCAGAATTAATGCAAGGATTAGTTTTAAAATCATGATAATGACTCCTTTTCCAACGCTCAAATATTAGGAATAATGTCCATATCTACTATACCTTATCTCCGCGCCAAAAAGGAAGAATGTGCTTTTTTTCAAAAGATAAGAAAGATAAAAGTTTGTACATAGTTTTAGTGTATAGCTCCGGGCGCCCTCGGCTCTATGGTATAAGCCAATCCGTCTTATGCTTGTCGCCGATAGGTGGGCGCCCTGCGCTTTTCTTATGTCGATTAAATCCCGGTTTAACAAGTAGATTAATTGTTAAATATTTTCTTGTAAACCGTTCATACTTTCATCCCGATTTTAGCATGGACAAGGACATTTAAACCTTTAAAGACATGGAATTAGACCATGCATTTGTATATTAATATTGTGCCTGGGAAGTCGCCATGGTCACCATAAAACATCGCAATGATTTCAGCAGAGTCGAATTCTTTCGTTTTCATCGCAACTCCTAGTAAACGGTATTTTAAATGTCATGTCACATGATAATTATATCACTTTGTCCACATTGTTTATTTAAAAAACTTACTTTTCTTTGCACTTCATGCAAAAGAATTTTGCTCTTTAATGGAAATTGACGTTTACAAAATGTACAAGGTTAGAGCAGTCGCGAGTTCGGTTTATTGGCATGAATCTTGCATACTTATTTCTACTACAGCTATTTTAATGTACTAGAAGGAGAAATGGCTACGTTTTTTAAAATCTGTTAGAAAATTTAAATAGTATTCCACATGAAGGAGAGGTGTTTAATTAATAGGCCAAAGTGCATACGTATTTTTTTGGTAACCGCTTACAATTAATTTCAAGCGAGGTGACCTTCTTTACTGTTTTTCGATTTTCGTTGTCAGCACTTTGACAATTAAGGGTGATTAGGAATTGCTCACTCTAATTCAGGTGGAGGTGAAACGACTAGAAAAAGTTATATTTTAACTCAAAATTGTAAACTATTTAAAAATACTCATTATAAATTATGTTAAATTGACAAAATTTAAAATTCCCGAGGTGAAATATGGAAAGTCAACCTATTCAAACTAAAAAACAAGAACAAAATCAAACACAAAGTATCCGATCAATCAGCACAAATGAATTGTTACAATTTCTTATACCATCGTTAATAGGTATTGTTTTATTTGTTATACCATTTCCACTTGCTGAAGGCATTACAATCCCAGTTGCTATAATGGCAAAATGGATGCAAACAGGTTTAGCTGATTCCCTTCCATCTATTGCAACTGTTGTTGTTGCGCTTACGGGACTTATATCACTCATAACTAGTTTATCAAAGCCAGCTATTATTATCGATTCTCCTTTTTTAAATAAGCTTTTTCACGTTTCACCAATTTGGCTTATTGCAAGATTATTAGGTATGGTTTTCTCGATAATGGTGATATTTGAGGTTGGTCCGTCATTTATTTGGTCCGAAAATACTGGCGGACTATTACTATATGATTTAATCCCGGTATTATTTACAGTTTTCTTATTTGCTGGGTTATTTCTGCCTCTATTATTAGATTTTGGGTTATTGGAGCTATGTGGTGCATTACTAACAAAAATTATGCGACCTTTATTTACATTACCAGGTCGTTCATCAATTGATTGTATTGCTTCATGGTTAGGCGATGGAACGATTGGTGTTTTATTAACAAACAAACAATATGAAGATGGGTTCTATACAAAACGTGAAGCCGCCGTAATTGGCACTACTTTCTCTGTAGTATCAATCACGTTTACTATCGTAGTTATCTCTTATATGAAGCTTGAACATATGTTTGGACCATTCTATCTTACAATTGTCATAGCCGGCTTAGCGGCAGCTTTTATTTGTCCTAGAATTCCACCATTATCAAGAAAGCCAGATTCATATTATGAACATGCAGGTAAAAAGATAGACGAGATTATCCCCGCAAACGTAAAGCCTCTCAGGTGGGGACTTTTACAAGCTGTTACTCAGGCGAAGAAGAACAACAATTATTCGTCTGTTCTAAAGGGAGGCCTACAAAATGTTCTTGATATGTGGATGGGTGTAATCCCTATTGTAATGGCTATTGGCACAATCGCTCTTGTCATTGCTGAATTTACACCAGTGTTCAAATACCTCGGTGCACCATTTGTTCCTTTACTTACTTTACTCCAGGTACCAGAGGCTGGTGAAGCTGCCCAAACAATGGTTATCGGCTTTGCTGATATGTTCCTTCCTGCCATTATTGGGAGTGGCGTAGAAAGTGAGCTAACAAGATTTGTTATAGCTGGAGTTTCTGTAACCCAATTGATTTATATGTCTGAAGTAGGAGGACTATTATTAGGATCAAAACTACCAGTTAGCTTCTTAGACTTAGTGATCATCTTCTTGCAACGTACCATTATTACTTTACCAATTATTGTACTTTTCGCTCACTTTTTATTTTAAAAAAATTCTTACTTGAACACTCTGTTAAACTTTGCTGTTGATTTCCGCTACAGTTGCTCGCTTTTCGCGGGTGGAAAGCAAGTGTTCTCGTGCGAAGTTCACCCCTATTTTCAGGGTAGCCTACTTAAATCGAGTAGAGTGAACGAATCAGAAGATTGATTCGTTCGACCCTCTCACACCACCGTACGTACGGACCCGTATACGGCGGTTCAATAATTTGAGTGTACAAACTGGTATTTTGCGGATATATCCATATATCCGAGTTGTACCAGTTTTCTATCTGTTAAAGACCTATGAAGGATATAACTGGCAGAAATCCTCCAGTAACCCTTTCGGGTATTTGACCATTCATAGGCTTTTTGCTTTTCGATACCTAGTTGAATGAGATTCCTACGTTTGGTTCGTGGGTTTTTCCACTGTTTCCAAATGTATTGTCTGATTCGTCGTTTCAACCAACCATTCAAATCATTCATAAAGCTTTTCATTTCACCAATGCCGTAGTAGTTTATCCACCCTGTCATTAGCTGCTTGATTTGTTTGAAGAGGACTTCAATGCTCTTCCCTCTGCTCCGCTTTGTTATTTTCTTCAACTTTTGCTTCACGGTAGACTTAGCCTTATGATGTGGTCGGATTTTGACACCGTTTCTAGTTGCCAGTAGGCAAAAACCCAGGAACTTTCGTTTCAGTGGACTTCCTACCGCACTTTTCTCACGATTCACGGTTAATTTCAGTTCACCCTCTAGGAAATTGATTGAGTTCTCCATCACTCGATAACCTGCCCGTCTACTTTTGACGTAAATATTGCA
>NZ_JARFVC010000031.1 GCF_029193815.1 Cytobacillus sp. S13-E01 | reverse complement strand
TGCAATATTTACGTCAAAAGTAGACGGGCAGGTTATCGAGTGATGGAGAACTCAATCAATTTCCTAGAGGGTGAACTGAAATTAACCGTGAATCGTGAGAAAAGTGCGGTAGGAAGTCCACTGAAACGAAAGTTCCTGGGTTTTTGCCTACTGGCAACTAGAAACGGTGTCAAAATCCGACCACATCATAAGGCTAAGTCTACCGTGAAGCAAAAGTTGAAGAAAATAACAAAGCGGAGCAGAGGGAAGAGCATTGAAGTCCTCTTCAAACAAATCAAGCAGCTAATGACAGGGTGGATAAACTACTACGGCATTGGTGAAATGAAAAGCTTTATGAATGATTTGAATGGTTGGTTGAAACGACGAATCAGACAATACATTTGGAAACAGTGGAAAAACCCACGAACCAAACGTAGGAATCTCATTCAACTAGGTATCGAAAAGCAAAAAGCCTATGAATGGTCAAATACCCGAAAGGGTTACTGGAGGATTTCTGCCAGTTATATCCTTCATAGGTCTTTAACAGATAGAAAACTGGTACAACTCGGATATATGGATATATCCGCAAAATACCAGTTTGTACACTCAAATTATTGAACCGCCGTATACGGGTCCGTACGTACGGTGGTGTGAGAGGGTCGAACGAATCAATCTTCTGATTCGTTCACTCTACTCGATTTAGGATAGCTGTCTTGAAGCAATTGGGCCAGATTGTGGAAAAGCTATTTATAGTAAGGTGAACATTATCATAAATAAATGAGGTTTTTTTTGCCTCATTAATATTAGATATCGTCCCTGAAGAGGCTTGCCTGAGTAGCAAGCCCTTTATTGTGTGTGGCAGGCATGGCAACTATCTAGGTGGTGAAAGTCCACTGTGGGGGTACACATCACCAACCACTAAGGAAGCGCAAGGTACTTAGCGTGAGGTAAGGGCTGGAGGAAGCGTGGAATAAAATCTTGGCTCGACGTACAGAAAACTGATACTAAGGCTCTATAAGGGGATGAGAATCCATAACAGAATAGATAATCTCGGAAATGGCTTATTGAGGCCATTTTCGAGGGTTGTTTTTATGTTAGGAATAGAGATGTAGGCAGAATGTTAGATGTGTCTTTAGGGGATTATGGCTTTGTGAGTGAAGGAGAAGTAGAAAAACGAGGTGCAGTTTTGCGGAAGGGGTTTAACCGTTTGGCAAAAGGGAGAACGGTTTGACAAAAAAATAGTATAAGTGATAAATGAGCACCTACAACGAATGTATTTGCATTTTTTTTGATTGAAAATTGGACGATAAAGAGTTGTACTAAGAAAAAACATGAATGTTGTTTACGAAATAAAGGGGATATGTTAAAATCACTCTAGTGAAATTACATATATGTAGAATTTTAGTCTACAAATATAGAAGGGGTTTTGATATGTCTATTTCGTATGACAAGCTTTGGAAGTTGGCCATAGACAAAAAGTTAAATAAAACGCAACTGAGAGATTGCTCCGGAATTACATCCGCTACCCTAGCTAGATTAAGTAAAAACCAAGGTGTTTCACTTGAAGCCTTAGAGCGTATTTGCCGAGCGTTGGATTGTGAAATAGGTGATATTGTTGAATTTATAGAAAACAAGGTGATTATAGATGACTAAGAAATATACAGTAATTGATTTATTTTCGGGAGCTGGGGGGCTTAGTCAGGGGTTTGTGCAAGCAGGATATGATATATTAGCTGGAATAGATTTTGATGAAGCTGCTTTGCGCACATATGCTCATAATATTAAAGGCGCTATAGCCTTAAAAGAAGATTTGTTTGATGAAGAGAAATCTATCAATAGTATAGAAAAGGCTATTGGAAATCGAAAGGTTGATGTTATTATAGCAGGTCCCCCTTGTCAAGGATTTAGCTTAACCGGGGCCAGAGACCTTAATGATTCACGAAACAAACTTTATGTTGCTGTAGTTCATGCTGTTAAACATTTTCAGCCTAAAGTCTTTTTGATTGAAAATGTGCCAGGAATGGCGACATTATATAAAGGGACTGTGAAACAGCAGATTATTAATACTTTTGAAGATATGGGTTATGCTGTGAGTGTGACGGATTCTCCCTTACTAGCGGCAGATTATGGTGTACCGCAAAAAAGAAAAAGAATGTTTTTTGTTGGATATCGAAAAGATTTGGGATATGACTATTTTGTTTTTCCAAAACCTATTCTAGATTCTAATCATTATGTAAGTACATCTGAGGCTATATCAGATTTACCATCCTTAGTTGATACGCTTGGGGAAAATGTGATGTCATACACTTGTCAGCCAAAAAGTAGTTATCAAGAAATGATGCGTAAAAATTCTAATGTTATATACAATCATCTGGGAACAAAGCATACCGACGAGGTAAAGCGGGTAATCAGTCAAGTGCCTGAAGGTGGAAACCATAAAGATTTACCTCCAGGGGTAGGTGAATCTCGAAAATTTAATGAGGCATGGACTCGTTACCATAGTCAAAAACCTTCAAAAACAATTGACACAGGTCACCGTAATCATTTTCACTATAAATGGAATCGTGTACCGACAGTTAGAGAGAATGCTAGATTACAATCCTTTCCGGATACATTTGAGTTTTTGGGAACAAAAACACAGCAGAATAGACAGGTTGGTAATGCTGTCCCTCCTTTGTTAGCTCAAGTAATTGGAGAGAAGATGAAAAAGCATTTAAATACTAGTACTAAAATTTTGGTGGAGGAAGCTAATGAGAAAATTAAATAATATTGAGTTATTTGCTGGAGCAGGTGGCTTATTGGATGGGTTTGAACAAACAGATAATTTTAATCTTCTCTCGGCAGTCGAATGGTTAAAGCCACAAGTTCGTACTTTGGTAAAAAGATTAGAAATGAAATACAATGATGAATATGCGGTAGACAAAGTGCTAAACTTTGATATACAGCGTACAGATGAATTGTTATATGGTTGGGATGATACTGAGTTTGGCAAGGGAGTGGGGCTTGATTCACTTACAGAGGGACAAAGTGTAGATCTAATTTCCGGCGGACCACCATGCCAAGCCTATTCTTTAGCTGGACGTATACGTGATGAAAATGGCATGAAAGATGATTATAGGAACTTTCTATTTGAATCATATATAAAAATAGTTAACCACTATAAACCTAAACTTGTCGTATTTGAAAATGTTGAAGGGATATTGTCCGCCATTCCGACAGGGGAAAAGATTACAGATTTGATTAAAAAAGCATTTAATGAAGCAGGGTATGAAATTATAAATGATTTACGGAAATATGCCTTGCTTGATTTGACTGAATTTGGAGTACCTCAAAGAAGGAAAAGGGTTATTATTGTTGGTATTCGCCGTGATTCAACAGAAGTAGACTATCAAGAAGTACTACAGAATTTCTATTTGGAAATGCTATCGACAAAAAAGGTAGCCAAGAAGCGTACAGTTCGGGATGCTATTTTTGATTTACCACCCATTTATCCATTGGAAAATCCTATTAATCGGCAGGCTTATGATAATAAGTGTGAGATTAATGGACACACTTCACGTTTTCATAGCAAAAGAGATCAAGAAATATTTTACAGCCTTGCAAAAGATATTAAAGATGGATGTTTTCAGTATAATTCTGCTGACGCACTAATCGAATTATATTATCAAAAGACTGGAAGAAGAACGAACGTTCATAAGTATCATGTTCTTCGTTGGGATGAACCGAGTAATACTATTCCGGCTCATCTAAAAAAAGATGGATTACGTCATATACATCCTGACCCAGAACAGATGCGTTCTATCACTGTTCGTGAGGCTGCACGGTTACAGACTTTCGATGATGAGTATGAATTCAATGAATCTCAGGTTTCAAACTTTGAGATGATTGGTAATGCGGTCCCACCGTTATTTGCTAAAAAGTTAGGTGAACTTATGCCAATCTTATTTAAAATGATAGAACAAGTAGAAAAAGACAAACAAGAACTTGCAATTTAAGCACGTTCTTGTTTGTCTTTTTTACACTGAAAAATCAGCGTAATATATACCACCTTCAATTAAAGAGATGGTTATTGTATCTCTTCCGTAATTCCTGAGTATTTCCATAGTAATGGCTTCATCAATTTCTATGTTTAGGCGGCTTCGTAAGTATCGCCCAAGAATACTTTTTTTAGAAATACGTTGTCCATTTAAAATCGGTTGTTTTGATGAAAATGAAGCTAATTGTTTGGGATATTTTTTACCTTTAAATTTTTGTACTCCCTCTAGGGAGGCCTCCATAATGGTTCCGTCATCCCAAATTAATTCGATAGGATCTGAATTTCGTTTTCTTTTCCCATCCGGTGTGGTGAATTCTGGATCAAAAGGATTTAATAAAGACTGATTACTTTTTAATATATCTTTAGGTAATCTAATATACGCATCGCCAGCAGCGACATGGGCATTGCTTGTTAAACGGGCTCTTCCCCAATTTAGCCCACTAGAAAGAGGGACTTGTTTTTCTCCTCCTGTTAAGCTGAATAGTGGAATATCAAGACTATATTTTATATTATATGATTCTTTAGTTTCAGCAACTATTGGAGTTGTAAAATCAATAATTTTCTGCTTAGACCTAACAGTTGGAATTTCGGATGAATGTTCAAGTATAAATTGATAATATAATTCTAACGGACTAAAAGTATCTCGTGTAGCATCAGCAAGAGATTCTCTATAGTCAGTGCGTAACCCATTAGACGAGAAATTTGCAGAACCGATAAGTGCAGATAAAATTTTCCCTTTATGTTTCCATATGTAAATTTTTGAATGTATTTCTTGTTCAGCAAACTTGATGGTTAATGAGTCGTTAGATTCCTTTATTCGCTCTAATGAATCTAACAATCTAGCATCTATACCTGAAGGATACATTCCGCCTATCACAGTGATTTTCATATTTTTCAATTCCGATAAACGTTTAATTGGGGCAGGACCTAGATAACCACTAATAATTATTAGTTCATCTGGTTCTTCTGGAAGTATTTCATGTTTTGAAAAAATAACTTCTTCAATTCCCGTATAATAAAGCATTTTATTCACTCCTCTTATGCTTGATTAACGCTGACTAAGTCGTTGAATTACTTTTATTTGTCTTTAACTATTCGTATTGTATCGTTAAAATCGATTTGATAATAACAGATTAAGTTTATAAGGGTTTTGAATTCTTTACTTCATTTATTGTCGAACCATCATCATATGCTTGAGAATAGACAACCTTGCCGCATTTTTGGGATTCAACATCACAAACTCGATTATAAACTAATTTCTTTTTTTCTGACAAGTGATCAGGTGGTTCTTCAATAGCAACTACCACCATGACTCCTCCGCAATCGCATATAAACATACTTTGCCCCTTCTCCTTGTAAAAAAACATGGGGACGGTGGTCATGTTTCTTTCGTTTCGCTAAGGAAACATGGTGACGGTTCTAGTGTTTCTAAACACCAGAACCGTCACCATGTTTTAAGAACCCATTTCTCAGTCATTGGGGGCTTGAACCCCTGACCGCTACGATGCAGCTTAGCGCTCTCCCCTGCTTGTTCCTTACACTGCCCCTAAAAATTTTGAAATTATATACTAAGAAGAGTAAGAACTACAATATAGAGTAATTGAAGTTTAACTATATCTTTAGCATGTACTTTTAGAGCAATTTGTTTTTCTTTCTTTAAACTATTTATAAATTTGTAGTAGAGATATATGTAAGAAAGATTGAAGGCACCAGTGACTAAAGTTAAAACTATAAATTCTTTAAGAAATTTTAACCAAAAAAGGTCATAGGTAATTAATAAAAACCCAATAACACAAATGAAACGTAAATATATAAGATAAGACTTATTAATGTTTATTTGTGTATTCCATTTTTTAGCATCAATAGTAGATATGTTTACATCGATTAAATTAGCTTTATGTATCGTAAGTTTAAGAATATCACCAATTAAAGATAAAGTATAACCAATAGATAGAAAAAATAAGAATAGTACAAAGAATAATTGAAATATTAGGTATCTGTAATTTTCAGTATCAAGTTCTAAAACGCTAGTTACTAAGCAATAAGATAAAAGAATGCTCCATAATAAAGAACAAAACCAGAATGGAAATAATACATTTGTTATCTGTCCTAGATTATTAATTAATTTCAGGAAGCTTTTATCAGTAATAGCAGCGAATAAACCAAAAGAGGCAATAATTATTCCAAATATTGCTGAAGAAGCAATAAATATATTATTCACAATTTTATGTGTCAGATCTAAGGAATTAAAATGATGGAACATTAATACAACAACAAGAGAAAGTAAAAGCGACAAAATAAAACTAAAAAAAGAAAATAGTTCCTGTTCTTGAGTATAGGACTTTAAAAGGGAAATAAAATTAAGCTCTTTATTTTTTATAGGTCTAATAGTTCCTTTGTTATCATCCACAATCCCTTTTTTCTCCCTTCATCTGAAGGCTCAATTTTCACATAGTGCCTTTTAATATGTTCGTGTGACCTAACTTCATCATATATATTATTCCTTGTATAACCACCAATAATATACCTTCTACTTTTTCCAGAGTTAACATCGTCTACTAATTCGGTCAATGAACCCTCTCTACTTAGTCCTTCAGGATTTTTAAAGTCATATTCAGAGCTAGTTGAGGCTAAATCTTCATTTATCGATTCAAACATACTCCAAATACGCTGATCTGGATTGTTTGGTATTACCTCAAAGTGTGCCCATGTTATTTTTCTTAATCTGTTGATTCTTTCTATTAATTTCTTCGTGTGAAGAATTGGATTTATATCTATTTGAATCTCATAGTTATTGAAGTTAATGATGTATTGAAATGCCTTAATAAAGGTTTCTATATCTAGTTGACTTCTTTCTTCAAAAATTAAATATTCCGTAGTTTTATCGTAGAGCCACAGGACAAAATTAAAATTCGAATGAAATAATTTGAAATTATGGAATGAAGAAGGGGCTTGAAAGCTGATTTGGTCAAACCTTCGGTTTAATTTTTCCCTTCTATGGAAATGAACCTAAAAAAGGGCAGACTTATCCTGTCATCAGTTTTGAATTTACAAAAAACTGGTAATTTTACGCAGATAATTTTGTCCAACCACGGTATAGCTGCCCTGTTTCTTGAACAGACATATAAGCCAAGGTATGTGCAGTTAAGATGCATCGATCTACATGTGCTTCGACTGCTACTCGGCCCCGTTTATGAACTCTTCGCATACTAAGGCCTTCTTTGGCCTGTGCGTTTACCCGTTCAATGGCAGTTCTCTCCGCATATTTGGTTTTAAAAGATTGAAGGTGCTGTGGATATTCTGAATCAATTTGTGGAGCTAATGATTGTTGTATGCGCACCGTTCTTCCTGTTTTAGCTCCATTACAACATTGAATATGAAAAGCCTTTGTACAAGAAAGTCCTTCTTGCTTATACTTGGGATCAAATACTGGGCATGTCCAAATGTATTGTTGTTTTGTTGCATCCAATCCTTTTAGTTTTAATCGGTGGCCGCTTATGCAGTGCGGAACACCATACTTATCAAGCTTAGTCATTCCAGGAGAATTCAGTTCCTGGTCCTTAATTTTTCTTGGATTTATAGGAGATAGCAGTTTAGCCTGAAGAATCCCTTTTGTATGTTCTTGATTGTCTTTATTTTGATAGATTCCATCTGCACTCACGTATTGAACATTTTTCAACCATTCTTCCGGAAGATCTTGCGTTACTTTTTCTAAAGTGGTCTTAAGAGTTGTACCATCATGCTCGCCACCTTTAAAAATGCTTCTAGATAAAGGTAGTTCTGATTTTACACCACACACTAGTGCTACTTTGTGGGCGATATATGTAACGGTGTTGCTTTTTCTCATGAGTCCGACATTGTCATCTGTAGGGATTTTTGGACAGTCGCATGGCTCGGAGTGGCCGCACTTACGATGGGCGTGAAGAGTAGCTTCAGCTTCGACATGTGTCGTATCAACTGCCAATTGTTCTTCTTTCTCAATAATTCCTTGTTCGATATTAAACTGAACCATCAGTTGTCGGGCATTTTCCCATAGTCCGTTTTCAATCATAATTTGATCAAATCGCTCAAAAGTTTTGAGGGATGGAACCTGTGTAAAACCACAAACAGTTCGAAAATCCGAGTTTCCGGCAACTTGAAGATGAACACTTGAGACCATAACTTCAACATAGAGAAGAGGAGCTAAAAGGAACGATTTGAATAGAGCATAAAAGTTAATGCCTTTTCGTCCTTTAGAAGATTTCTCAGGTTGAATACTCATATTTTGTGGTAGATCGGAAAATAATTCTTCCTGGTTGTTGTATAAACTCTTTTGATTTTTCTTGTTCCGATAGCGCTCAAATCGAGCCCTAACATATTCTTGTTCAATGGGAGCGAAAACCTTCTCCCAAGGGAAGTCGAGCGCCAGTTTTACATAAGGGAGGTGGCGCAAAGAGGAAAAGTCTTCTTGCATAATTGAAAATGATGGTTGAAGGTAGATTACATTAGAATAAGATTTTGGTATAATAGAGGTAGCCATAATGAACTCCTTTCGGGATAGTTGATTCGTTACTTCTATTTTACCAGAGGAAACTCATTATGGCTTTTATTTTTGCCCAAACGGGCAATGATTCTATTTTCCACAAAAACCCTGTGAAAAATTAGGGTGTATATATTGCAAAATGCTCGATTTTGGGCTTATTTAGTCCAAAATGGAATTTGACAAATCACATTGGATTCGTTCCAAGCAGTAGCTGCGGGAACACAATCTTGGTTAACCATTAAATTAGGTTAATAATACCAAGGGTTAGGGATTTTTGTCCGATGGCTCGTAATAAAAATATACTTTCTCTAAGATGTTGTTTTCTTCATCAACTACTTTTATATTTTGATTAACCTCATCACACTTTTCTACCTCATGTATCTTTCTATACTTCACCATCCTTCCTAAGAGAATATTGGTAGTTTTTTGAGGGAATTCTTCGATTATTTGTAGAGCAAATGAACATGTTCTTTGTGGATAAACAACGGTGTGAACTTTTTTTATATTATTATATACAGTCTCTTTTAAGAGTTCTGGATTCTTTCTTAATATAAAAATATTATCGCTATTTAAAGAGACTTTATAAGCTATAACTTTTGATTTCAATATTTTAGCTCCTTTGTAATTTAATGGATGACTTCTTATTTTCGACATCTTTTGAGTAAATTCCTTTATCTTTTTATGATATTAATTAAGTACAATAGATAAGATTGTAGCAAAGCAAGGAGAAGCAGCTGAGATCATGTTTACTTGGTAGGAACAATTTTGATGTTATATTCTTAAACGAGTATTCAGACTTTAATATCAAAACGTTAGATCAGTACTTCTTTTCACAAAAGCAAAAAAAGTATAGAAGATAATAAAGAAACACGGGGATGGTCCTCGCATTTACCTAATTATTCCCATTTTCCCAATTTACAAAGTATTTTCTCTTTTTTCTGGAAAACCTAGAAGGTATTTAGAACCAGTTGTTGAATATCAATTAAAGAACCGCAAATTCTTCTTTTCTTCAAGACCATTACTTAACTCACCACTTTTCTATTCTCCAGTCTAATCTATAAACCATTCATTTCAATAACTAAATACACTACTAAAAGGAGGCTATTCATCCCGGTGTTTCTTTTGCATTGTCACTTTTGCATCCTCAAGAATACAATGAGTAAAAACTCAATGAGTGAGGATGAATTCTATGCCCATTTCGTTACCGGTAAGTATTAAAACGGCAAAAATTAGTAGTGGACCGAAAAAAACTGTCTTTTATCCGCAAGTTTTCGGCATGCAGAATCAACCATTAGAATCTTTTATAAATTATACGATCGTTGAACAAACCCAGCAGCTCATAAATGAACAAATTGGAAGTATGCCCTCAAGTGTTGAGGAAATAATTGGATACTATGAAATTAAAAATAATCAACGGGAAGTTTTAAGCTTATCACAATCCAATTATACGTATCACTATCAAGCAGCTCATGGTATGACGGTTATAAAATCTTTAACGTTTGACCTCAAGAAAGGAAAGCTTTGTACCCTTAAATACTTGTTTAAGCCTGGCAGTGATTATATTAAAAGACTTTCAGACTTGATTAAAATGCAAATGAAAAAACGGAATATCCAGACGCTAGATGAGTTTACTACCATTCGTCCTGATCAAGATTTTTACATCGCAGATAAAACTCTTGTTATCTATTTTCAACTATATGAAATCACTCCATATGTTTTTGGTTTTCCGATGTTTCCAATATCGGTATATGATATTCAAGATATAATTGACGAAAACGGTGCCCTCGGACGAATGGCTGTTAATAATTAGTGATTCTAAGTGTAAAAAATAGTAATCAAAAAATTACTCAGAGAACTCTGGGTATTTTCTGTATTTATACACTTATTTGTTAAAGTACTATTTAAAAAGTTGAATGACCAATAACGGAACGCCTGTCCGCTTAAATTTTTGAACTACTTACTTAAAGAGCTGCCTTTTATTGCTTCAAAATCCTTCCCATGTCCTGTTGCGTTTGCGAGTGCTGTTGGATGAATTATTAAATGAGGAATATCCACTTCCTTACTTTTTTGATATCCTGCACTATGAAGAAATAAACAATGAGAAACTGATCGCACATATTGATACAGTTGGAAAAGAGTTACACCGTAAAGGAACAAATCATTCTCCAAATGATAATGTTTTTGGGAACTATTTTGTGGACGGTGCTTTACCGTTTGGATTGGAAGAATAAAATTACACATACCTTGCTTGAAACGGGGGCCATTCTTCAGGAGTAACCGGTACTCTTTTGGAGTGCAAAATGCAGGGACGAGGGGACAGGTACCTTGTCCGGAGTAACTTCAGCAATGGATTGAGGGCCTTCCTAGTTATATCAAGGCTTATTTGCCAATTTCACTCTGCGAAAGTTGAGTAATGAGACATGATTTTTTTATGACATCGATTATTGAAAATTCGATGTCTTTTTCTATCCTTGGGAAGGAATTTTGAGTAATTTATAGAACCATTTTTTGTGATATCTTTTATCGCAGGTAAATTTCGAGTTGATATTTGCCTTTACTCCAATAAATAATTTTATGATTATGATTTTAAAAGGAGTTGGAGTAAAATAAGGGGGAGTAGAATTGGATTCTTTGACAAAGAAAGAAATTAGAAGAATTATTGACTCTTATAATGTGACTGGACCTGTTTGGAAAAGTAACGATTCGTTCCATAGCGGTGAATACCATTTGGTAAAACGCAAAAGAAGAAATGAAATACCTGAAGATTGGGATCTAAGGGATTATGATAATCTAATATTAAAAATAATGAATAATCTAGAAAATGAAATTCATCTTTACTATTTGATTGGCTTTATGCAGGAATACATTGTTTTTGATGATGGAAAATGGATGGTCATCGTTGGTAAAGACAAAGTGATGGAAACTTGTATGTTCAGAAAAAACACCAGTAGTTATCTAAAAAGTGAAGATGGATACAATTATTTAGGAAAGGTGAGGGAGGTTTTTGAATGAGCCGATATAAACAGGAAGTTGAAAATTATGGGCAAGATGTAAATGATTTTGAAGCTAGTCCTTTCGAAAGCATCCGAATGCTGCATGATAGAAGTGAATTGCATAAGATTTTTGATGAATTAACCTTTCAAGAAAAATTGGAGTTGGCTAGGTATGACTTGCAATTAATTCAAAATGCACAAAAGATGGTGAAACATATGAACGAGGTATATGATTTCACTACATCAAAAAATCCACGAGAAGAGTGGTGGTGGCATTTGGATCAAATTGCTGAGGGGAATTTACCATTTGGAGTGACTTCCTTTGTGCATAGAGAGGTAATTTAATTTCGTACTATTTAAAACAGGATCATGTTCCTGTTTTTTTTTCTAAATTATTAATTTCTTAATTGTGAGGGACTAGAAATGAACATTACTAATTTTAAAAGATATATAGACAAAACGATATTAGACAGGGGCTACATCTACTACATTGAAGGAAATGTTGTAAAAGCTTATAAACAGGGCGAAAACGAATATCTTTTTCATATTGAAGGAACCGATGACTACGAAGTGTTGGTTGAGATCAGGGATAATGGAGACATTTTATATTCCGAGTGTGATTGTCCCTATGATTTTGGACCTGTATGTAAACACGAGGTGGCAGCATATTTTCAACTATATGAAATATTGAATCAAGTTACCGTAAATGACAACAAGGTAGGAAACAAGACTTATAAGCAATCGACGATTCAAGAGGTCTTAAACAATCTTTCAAAAGAAGAATTGATAAATATTATCATAAATATCACGCATAATAATGCTACGTTAGAAAACAGCCTCATGGTTAAATTCTCAAAAGGAGACAATCAGCAGGAGCTTGAGGCATGTCAAGAGTTAATCAATTCGATTGTTAGAAAATATACAGGCAGAGAAGGCTTTATTAAGTATCGAAATACGAGGGATTTTGTAATTGAGCTGGAAGATGTAGTCGAAAAGGCAAAAAGTACTGAAAATGTACTTTTAGCATTGGATATAGCACTGCTATTACTTGAGGAAGCAATGGATGCATTCCAATATGCAGATGATTCTGGTGGAGACATTGGTTCCCTTGTTACCGAAACACTAGAATTAATAGGAGAAATTGCCATTAAGTGTAAAGAGATAGGTCATCAAAGAAAAGCAATGTTTGAGAAACTATTAGATCAGATCGATAACGAGGTATTCGATGGTTGGTTGGATTACAAGATTGATTTGCTAAATATTTGTTTTGAATTTGCAGATGATGAAACGCTTAGAGAACAGTTAAGGGTTAAAATCGAGTCCATGTATGATAAAAAATCAAACGATCGATATACACACTATGGGAATGAAAGGATGCTTCAACTATTGTTTCGGTTGATTGAGCAATATGGTACACAAGAGGAAGCGGAACATTTTATTCACCAGCATCTTCAGTTTTCATCCTTTAGAGAGAAGTTACTGAATAAGTACCTTCAAGAGAAAAACTACCACAATGTCTTAGAATTAGCTAAAGAAGGAGAAAAGCAGGATCAACAATATCCAGGTTTAATATCCAAATGGAAAAAATTCCGACATGAAGCTTACAAATACCTTCAATTAAATGAAGAACAAAGAAACTTAGCAAAGGAATTATTATTTGATGGGGACTTTACTTATTATCACGTTCTAAAAGAATTAGCATCAGAAAATCAAGAGGTATTATATACAAACCTAAAACAAGAACTAAAAACAGGGAAAGGATGGCATACCAGTCGTATATTCCTCAAGTTGATAGAGGAAGAAAATGATCTAGAAGAAATGTTGGAATTTGTCAGGGACAATCCTAGATATATAGAAGATTACGCCGAGAAGCTAGCCAAACATGTTAAAGAGGACGTTATAAATATATATAAGAAATATATAAAATCTACAGCAAGCAGTTCATCCAATCGAAGGGACTATCAAGGTGTATGTCATAAATTAACAAGATATAAAAAGATTGCAGGTAAGCGAGAACAAATGGAATTGATAGATGAACTATTGGCCTTATATAAAAAAAGACCGGCATTTATAGACGAATTAGGAAAAATAAAATAAGTTATACCCACCAGCACCCAATGTGTTGCCACGTACACTCTGGACACGTGTTTTGCGTGGCGCTGTTTTATTATTAAAAGAAAAAACAAGCACCCAATAAAGGATTACCTGCTTCTATTCATTAGAGGAGCCAGGAATGGGGGAAGTAGATGAATATCGAGGGAGTACACCACATAGCAATCATTTGCTCTGACTACGAGACATCAAAGCATTTTTACACAGAAATTTTAGGATTTAAGATAATAGAAGAAACGTATAGAGCAGAACGTAATTCTTATAAACTAGATTTGCAAGTTCCTGGAGGAATACAGATTGAACTGTTTACCTTCCCTTACGCACCAATTCGCCCAAGTTGCCCGGAAGCACAAGGCTTACGTCATTTAGCTTTCAAGGTAAAAAATGTAGAAGAGGCTGTGAAGAAATTAGAGGAACAAGGTATCAAGGTTGAACCAATTCGTATAGATGAATTGACTGGGAAGAAATTTACCTTCTTTTCAGATCCAGATGGACTACCTTTGGAATTGTATAAGAGTTAAAAGAAGCAACACTAGTGCAAGGCTCAGTTGCCCCCTAATAATAGTATAAGTTGTATCCATAGCATGAGCACGGTAAATTACCAGGCTTATGCTTTTTTGCTTTTCTAGAGCGCTTTTCGTGAAGATTATTGGTTTTTATATATTGGACGAGGGGATAGCGACCTTGTCCCACCTATTAAGGTAAAAGTGGATCGTTAAGTGATTGGAACTGGGACAGCAACCCGTCCCCTTGCATCCCTTGTGTTATTTGGAATTGGTTCTTTTTACATTTTCTAAGCATTTTAATTCATCCTAGTATTGTAGAACAAATATAGGAGGAAAGAGAATGTTTAAAAAGACTACTTTAGTTATGATTGTGAGCGTACTTATGCTCCTTTTTTCCTCAAGTATTACACATGCGAATGATACTTGGGCACTCAGACAAGGGGCAGCTTCTTTATCAAACTTCAATCCAATCAACATGTCCAATGAGCTCTTTCTAAAACACGAAATTGACAAAACTAATTATGGGCGGCCTTTGGTTAATGGAGATTCACTGTTTATGGTAAAATCATCTTCGAAAGTAACAGCAGTATCTCTTGATACGAAGGCGGTTAAATGGGAATTCACCCCACCAAACGGTAAGGATATCCGTACAATTGCTATTGTGAATGGGAATTTAGCTGTTGTCACATACGGAAAAACCTATCTCCTTAAAGATGATGGATTTGATAAAACAATTTTATGGGAGAGCGACTCTTGGGGCAACTATGTCAATTTTGATGATTCAACTATTTACTTAGCTACTGTAACGTCCATTCATGCGGTTGATATCCAGTCAGGGAAGAGTTTATGGTCTTACAATTTACCAAATGGAACAGAAGTATCAAGCGCCTTATCGAACTCTCCTAACGGATTATTTTTCTTAACCCATAACCGTACTCAAGGAGAGAATAATCTATTTAAGCTTAATAAACAAAATGGACAGATACAATGGACTACAAACACCCCGATTACTGGGGACCCAATGATTTTAAATGAAAAGGTTTATTTGGCGTATCAAAATAAAATCGCAGCGTTCCACACTACCAATGGAGCTTACGCATTTAACAAAACGATAAGTGAGACTGAGTATTTTATCACGATCAGAAATGACACCTTAAGTGCAAATAATGAAAGTGTTTTTGCTCGGACTGATGAAGGAAATATAGTTGGTATAGATCCAAACACGGGGAATTTTCATTTTAAAACCAGTTTTATGGATAATAAATACGGTAGTAAATTCTCAAGGGGTCCCATTCTGGTAACAAATAATCAACTGGTCCTCGAAAATGAAGGGAAGCTAAAATTTTTTAATTCTCAAACTGGTAACCACGAGCACACGCTAGAATATGGAGTCTATAAATTAGAACCCATTCTTATCACAGATAAATATTTACTAGCTGCAAACTGGGAAAAAATCTTTGTATTTGCACCACCAGCTGATGAACAGTATACAGAACCTGATGGTGGAATTGAACCTGAACAACCACAAGCTCCAGATCCAGATCCTCAAGAGGAACAAATGATTTATGTCGTGAAACCAGGTGATACACTTTGGAAAGTTGCGATGGAGTTTAAAACGACAGTACAAAAAATCGTCGAACTAAACAATTTAAATCCAAATGGTTATTTATGGGTCGGGCAAAATATAAATGTTCCAAAACCACAACAAGCATATGTGGTGCAATCTGGAGATACTTTATGGAAAATTGCTAGCCAACACAAAGTAACTGTTCAATCAATTATAGAAGAAAACAAGCTTGATCCAGGTTCTTATATATTGGTTGGACAGCGATTAATAATCCCAGACCAAGCAGGACAAACCTATAAGATACAGTCAGGCGACACACTATGGAAAATTGCCAACCAGTTCAATATAAGCGTACAGTCAATCATCGAGAAGAATAACCTAGACCCAACTCAATATATATGGGTGGGGCAACAATTACAGATTCCATAAAGTAACTAAGGGGCGGTTTTTGTGCTAATGAAGCACAAAACCGCCCCTATTTATTGCTTCTAAAAACTAAATATTAAACATTAAACATGGGGACGGTCCTCATGTTTCTTTCGTTTCGCTAAACGAAGCAAACACTAGGACCGTCCCCGTGTTTCCCATATGCTTAGTTCAGCAGAAGATGATATAGATATCTCTTTGATAGATGGTGATGAATCGACTGTTGAAGGTGTGGATATTTCAATAGATAGTGATGAATATATCCTATGTACAGCTTGTGGACGTATTGAACCAGAAGGTAAGAAGAGAAGTACTAATTGTTGTGATTATCCAAGTGAAAAATATATAAGAGTACTTAAAATAAAGATGCCTGAGTACTCAGTTAATACATGTATAAAGTGTGGGAACCATTCAAACAACATTGTTAAGCAATTTAGAACTGCTGATGACCCAGCAACTGAAGTATTAACGAGGTCTTTATATCAATGTATTCCTCCAAATAAACAAAAGGTAATTGAAGATGATTTATTTGGTGATAGCGAAGAAATAGATGAAGAATTATTAGGGAGGAAGTTGTTAGTTTTTTCTGATAGCCGACAAGAGGCTGCTTTTTTTGCATCATATTTACAGTCAAAATATAACAACATACTATGGAGGAATGCAATAATTCACCAACTTGGGAATTTACAAGCATACGATGATATTCGAATAGATAGTTTGGTTAATGCTGTTGTGAAATACGGAAAACACAAAAATCTCTTTGAACCCGGAATAGATGATATTGAGAAACAGAAACAGATACAAACCGTGTTAATTAAGGAGTTCATGAACACAGAGCGGCAAATTGGACTAGAAGGATTGGGTCTAATTTCTTTTGTTCCTGTTAAACCAGATAACTGGTCAAAACTGAAAATAAGTGCTCTTGGAATTGATTCAGATATAGATTTAACTAATGATGAGTTATGGGAGCTATATAAAATATTGTTGAATTCCTTGAGAGATATGAATGCGATTACGTTTCCAGATTTAGTTTCAATAGATGATCCAACCTTTGCACCAAGAAATAAGGAAGTATATTTTAAATTAGAATCTGAAAAAAGTGCATTAAACAATACTATTTTAGGTTGGTTGCCGAAGGAGAATTTCAACAATAGAAGACTCGATTATATTCAAAAGCTATATAAAGCAAAAGGATTTTCAAAGGAAGATGCTTCTATTAGAGCTAGAAGTTTACTAAAAGAACTTCTTGCTGGAAGACTATTTAGAGCATTCTGGGCAAAAGAAGACTATATTACTGAAACTCCTCTTCCAAGAGAAGGAACGGTATTAAAACTTAATTATAAAAAGTGGCAAGTATTAAAGCCAGAAGAGTTGTATATTTGTGATAAATGCGGAAGCGTGGCTTCAAGTAATTTAAGGGGGATTTGCCCCAATGTCATTAAGTTAATAATCCAGTAATTACCATAAATTGTCGGAATCACCATTTTAAATATTCAGATAACTAAAAAAGTCCATAGGATGTCCAGGAAGTGCCTTTTAATTTTTTTTGGCATTTCCCTTACTGTCTTATTTTTCCACTTTGTCAGATTGCTGATCGTTGTCCAAATCCGTGTTTATTCGCATTCAACCCTCTGGAACGTTTAAATTGCCTTCCAGGTCTTATCGGGACTCGATTTCGCTGAACTTCGTTCAGTAGGGCTTTATATAACTTTTTTCTCCGTCTTGGACTTGGTTCAAAGATTAAAGAAATAAGTTTATCCTTTAGCACACCAACTAAAATATTATTGTTGGTCTTGTATTCGTATTTTAAGACTTTGTCTTTCTGTTCTTTGGCAATGACCGCATCCGATTCACTCTTGAGTAAGGAAGCCATGTTTGTCATAAATAAAGCCGCATAAAATTCCTGTTCAATCGTCTGTTTTGTAGCCCCCGAGAACTTTTCAATCTGTATTTTGTTTTTTAACACATCGTATTTGATTTCAATGGACCAGCGCTTGAAGTACAACACTTTAAAGGTTGGTATATCAAATGATTCGTCAAATATATTCGTGATAAGTAGTTCTTCTTCACCAGATCCTATTGGGATGCGGACCGCACGTAAATGCATTACCTTGCCTTTATAAACGAGTTCAAAAATCTGATCCGAAACCTTTTCTTTTATAATGGAACGGTAAAAGTTAACTGGCGTTCTAACAACGAAATTCAATTTATTCTCCAAGAGATAGTGAAAGAAATATTTTGCTGGATACCCACGGTCAAAGAGAAAAAGATCATTGTTAGAACGCAGTTCTAGGAAACTATTAATTAATTCCATAGCTACTGTACGCTCGCTATCTGTGCACTTTGTAATTATCCCCTTTACAAATAGATCATTTCCGATATCATAGATAGTGGATACCATAGCTCTGGCAAGTTCTTTGCCATTGCCCTTTGATGCGCCGAAGGTGTCTCTCAGTCTTTGGGAATTGGCTATTTATATGATAGACGCATCAATAGCATACAACCGAAAGCCCATGAAATTATAGGAGTTATTTGCCTGATAAAACCACTTCGTAATGGTGTCAAATAACTCCTTAAACGCTTCTGGTTTTATTTTTTTCCTCGCTTGTGAAAATCCCTGTTTACTTATAGATTCCCCCTCTTTCTTAATAAGGACAAAAAAGTCATTCAACTCAATCTGCAAACTTTTCGATACAAGATTTAGCACAAACAATATGATTTCTGGGAAAGTCAGTTTACCCCCTTCACGCGTAAAGTAGGTTGCTTTCGTGCGGGAATCGCACATGAAATGGAAATCGTACAATACTTTTCTGCATACTTCAATCGCCCCTAGAAACTTACTTTTTTCCAACAAAAAAACCCCACTTCGTACGAGATATACCAAAAACCGGTATTCAAGTCGATTATTGGGGTCTTTTTTAAAAGTCAAGTGGTTTTCGAGGTTTTTTATAACAATTTTATGACTCTTTGATTATTTTGCATATTTTTACATTTTAGATTGATGACATTGGACCTTGTCCCAGCTTTTAAGGGAAAGTGGATCGTTAAGTGATTGGAACTGGGGACAGAAAACCTGTTGATCTGTCCCGTTAGAGTTGTTTTTTATCCAACTAATGAAAGTGATCGTTTAACTTCTGTTTTGTTAGTAAAGCCTATAGCTTCTATCCCATACTGTAAAAAAGCTTCTTCAAACTTGCTAGCTATTGGTTTTTGGGAATCATTTATTAGAGCAACCATACCTAAGTTTTCCTTATATTTAGTGGTTCTTTGCTGACTCGTATCTTGCCAACTTAATAAGATTCGTTCTAACTGGACTTGGTCTAAATGATTGACCAATTTTACTAACTTTTTATGTTTGTTCTTAACAGTCATTAAATAGTCAAAACGATGCAATAATTTTGATTTTCCTTGTATTTCTATATCAGGAAAAGGATCGAAAATTTCCTCATTTTCACTAAAAAACTTACTTACCTCTTCCATAAATAAGTTTTTTATACTTTTTTTATTTAGCTTTAAAAAATCTGAAATAGTAAGGGTAGCTTGGATTAAAGAGTGAATAGAGCTACCTAAAGAATCTTTATCAGAATATATAAAGAGTTCATTTGTTGAAGGATTGATAGAGATGCAATGTCTATCTATAACATTATAAAGCATTTTCTCGCGGTAAGAACCTTTCCTGATAGCAGTACCAGCTGTTTCTAAACTCCATAAAGTGTAACCATCATCTGTGATCTTGAATTTAGATTGGCTTGGTTCAATATATAATTTAATATTTTCATTTAAAGAATCTACATATGGAGATGATAATTCAACTGAATTGTTTAAGACTTCAGTAAAAGTAGTATTGTTTTTTATCCAATTTAAGTAAGAATCTTTAATTGTATCTAAAGCCATGGTTCTCACCGCCTTTATCAAAATAATGATGGAAAGTTAATTTTGTTTTCCTTCTTAACATTTATATACAATAAAAAGTCTAAAAATACCTGCTCAATATTATCTGGGTTAGAAAACTCTGAGGGTAGGGTAAATGCTTTTACATAAGTACTACCATCATTTTTTTCTAACCATTCATCACTTGAAAAGATTAGCATACGATTTCCGCAGATTTTATTGTTGGCATTATTATGGAAGCCAACTGGATCAATATTGACTCTTAATAAAGAAAGATTGTTTTCCTTTTCTCTAAGATGAATAGAAATCTTATCATCTCTATGGGAAGGGGTAAAATAATCTAATAGAAACTCCCATTCGCCATTTGATGACTGTAGATTTAAAATTCCTTTATTACCAGGTCGCAGATCAATGTTATATTTTTTTAAAAATACCTTTAGAATTTTAATTAAAGAATATGCTTCTTCATTTGATAGATTTAATTCTTCCAAATTAATTCCCCCATTTATATAAACATAAACAGTATGAACATGGCAGTTTATAATTCTATTAAATCAAATTATTCAACAATTTAATAGACTTAATTTGATATTAAATGGTCAGTATTGAATGTTATGGTACAACTATACATATTTACTTATTTATTTTCTGTGTATTTAGTAAACCTTCCATAGGTAAAGTTGTATTCGGTAACCTAACTCACCAGCACCCATGTGTTGCCAAATACACTCTAGACATGTGGAGTGTGTGACGTAGTTAGCATTAAAAGAAGAAGCAGGCACCCAATAAGGGTTACCTGCTTCCATTCATAGACTAGTAGAGAAGGAGAAAAGTAAATGAACATCGAAGGAATACACCACATAGCAATCATCTGCTCTAACTACGAAACATCAAAACATTTTTACACAGAAATTCTAGGATTCAAGATAATACAAGAAACATATAGAGCGGAACGCAATTCTTATAAACTAGACTTACAAGTCCCCGGAGGAATACAGATTGAACTGTTTACCTTCCCTAACGCACCAATTCGCCCAAGTTTCCCAGAAGCACAAGGCTTACGTCATTTAGCCTTCAAGGTGAAAGATGTTGAAGAGGCTGTGAAGGAATTGGAGGAACAAGGTATCAAGGTTGAACCCATCCGTATAGATGAATTGACTGGAAAGAAATTTACATTCTTTGCAGATCCAGATGGACTACCTTTGGAATTATACGAACGTTAAAAGAAGCAACAATGGTGGCAGGCTTAGTTGAATCTCCAACGAATATTATAAGCGGTATAAAAGGCATGAGCATGGTATTTCACCTAGCTCATGCTTTTTTTGTTTCTCTAGAAGGCTCATTAAGAAAAGGTTGTTACTTTTTGTGTATATAAAGTGTGACTTGTAGCGGAAGCCACTTGACTCCAGCGGAAAGGAACGGACAATGTTCAAAGTACGCCACACCATTTATTCTTTATTCTTTTAGAGATGGTTGGACTAGTACTTTTTTTCACAAAAGCAAAAAAAGTATAGAAGATAGTAAAAGATTACCCTATGTTAGCGCTTTCAAAATGAATAAACAGCGATATGATGGAAATGTAGAAATTAGTTTCATATTCAAAGGGGGAAAATTTAGTGAAAAAGGTATGGAGATTATTTTCCGTTTTAATCTTAGCTACAGTGTTAATTGGTATATTAGCAGCATGTAGTGGTACAACTGGTGGGAGTAGTAAAGTGAGTGTAGGTATTGTTCTACCAACGAAAGATGAGCCAAGATGGGTGCAAGATGAGCAACGCTTTAAAGATGCAATCTCTGAGTCTGATTACACGACTGAAATTTTATTCAGCCAAGGTTCTTCTGCGAAAGAAAAAGAAAACGTAGAAACGTTACTTAATAAAGGAATTGAAGTATTAATTATTGCTCCTCACGATGGTGCAGCAGCTGGTTCTGCAGTTGAAGCAGCGAAAAAAGAAGGAGTAACAGTTATTTCTTATGACCGTTTAATTACTGAAACAGATGCAGTTGATTATTATGTAACGTTCGATAGTTTAGCAGTAGGTGCTGCTCAAGCTCAATATTTAGTTGATAGTGCACAAGGTACAAACGTTCCTTTATACCTATATGCAGGTGCTTCTTCTGATAACAACGCATATTTATTCTTTGAAGGTGCTTGGAAAGTTCTTCAACCGAAAATTGCGGATGGTACTTTTGTAATCGCTAACTCTAGTGAAGCAGAAGCATTAAAAGATAAGCAAGATCTTACTCGTGATGAGTTAGGGAAAATTCTAGGTCAGGTTACAACTAACTGGGATCCAAGCGAAGCGATTAACAAAGCGCAAACCCACTTAACAGCAGCAGGTGCTGACTTAAAAGGTGATATAGCGATTTTAGCTCCAAACGATGGAACAGCTCGTTCTATTGCAGATGTTTTCGGAAGTGATTCCGACATTTCTAGTTTCGTAGTAACAGGTCAAGATGCTGAGAAAGCTTCTATTCAATACATCATTGACGGCAAGCAATCTATGACAGTATTTAAAGATGTTCGTACACTAGTTGCAGATGCAATTGGTATGGCAATCGAGGTTTTAGATGGTAAAACACCTGAAACAACTGGTACTTACAACAATGGAAAAGTGGATGTAAAAGCAAAACAAACAGACGTAATTGTTGTAGACCAAGAGAACGTTAAGCAAGAACTAATTGATTCAAAATACTATGAAGCTAGTGAGTTTACTGGACTATAAAAATAGAAATAAATGCTGCGTGGTAGTAATCAACTTAGATTACTATCACGCAATTATTATAGCTGTTTTGTTTGGAGGGAATCAGGATGAGCGAATATATTCTAGAGATGAAGCAGATTACAAAGGAGTTTACAGGAGTTAAGGCGCTCGACAATGTCAATTTTAAAGTAAAGAAGGGTGAAATTCACTGTCTAGTTGGAGAGAACGGGGCTGGAAAGTCGACTCTAATGAAAGTACTTAGTGGTGTGTATCCTTATGGAACTTATGAAGGGGATATTGTTTACGAAGGTAAGGTACAACAATTTAATAAAATTAACGATAGTGTGAATTCAGGTATCGTTATCATTTACCAGGAGTTAGCTTTGTTTCCTGATCTCACAGTCTATGAAAATATATTTGCTGGCAATGAAATTAAGCAAGGAGCTTTAATTGACTGGAACGAAACGATTGTTGAAGCAAAAAAACTTCTAGAAAAAGTAAACCTCGATGTAAACCCGGAGACACTCGTTAAAGACTTAGGAGTAGGGAAACGTCAGTTAATTGAAATTGCCAAAGCGTTAAGTAAAGACGTAAAGCTTCTCATTCTCGATGAACCGACTGCAGCTTTAAATGAGGACGACAGTGAAAATTTATTAAACTTACTAGGTGGTCTCAGAAAACAAGGGATTACCTGTATTATGATTTCTCATAAATTGAAGGAAGTTATTAAGATATCTAATAATGCAACCGTAATTCGTGATGGGCAAACGATCGGAACACTGGATGCCGCAAAAGGTGAAATAACAGAAAATACGATAATTAAAAATATGGTTGGACGCGAAATTCAAGATATTTATCCGAAACGCGCTAAAAATATATCAGAAGAAAAGGTCTTAGAGTTAAAGAATTGGTCTGCTTACGACCAAAAACTTGGTAGACATGTTGTGAAAAATGCAAATCTACACGTTAGAAAAGGTGAAATTATTGGTTTGGCAGGCTTAATGGGCTCTGGCCGAACGGAACTTGCCCTTAGTATCTTTGGTAATGCGAAATCGTATAAATTGCAAGGTGACTTACTGATGGATGGAATGCCAAAGGTATTGAAACATACAAGTGATGCAATTAAAGCTGGTATCGCGTACGTTACGGAAGATCGTAAGGGGGATGGGTTGTTTTTAACGCAAGATATTAAAAGCAATATTTCTGCCGCCAATTTACATGGAATTGCTATCAATGGAGTAATCAACGACAACGAAGAGATTAAAGTAGCAGATGGATATAAAACTTCATTACACATCAAAGCTGCATCTTTAGAACAGCTTGTTGGCAAATTAAGCGGCGGTAACCAACAAAAAGTTTCGCTAGGTAAGTGGCTGTTTGTCGGCCCTAAACTCCTTATATTAGATGAACCTACTCGTGGTATTGATGTGGGCGCAAAATTTGAAATTTATACGGTAATGAACAAGCTGATTGAAGAGGGAATGAGTATTATTATGATTTCTTCTGAGCTTGGTGAAGTATTGGGAATGAGTGACAGAGTGTATGTCATGGCCGAAGGTGAAATCAAAGGCGAATTACCAATAGAAGAAGCCGATCAAGAAAAAATAATGCAACTTGCAACACAATAGGAGGCTAAACCAATGACTTTAATTAATGACGTGAAAACGTTAATTAGTAAAAATATTCGTGATTACGGGATGTACATTGCCTTATTTGTCATCTTTCTAATCTTTACTATTTTAACAGATGGCTTATTTATTTCCTCTCGTAATATTAGTAACTTACTAGATTCTGCTGGTTATATTGCGGTTCTTGCTGTCGGTGTTATGCTTGTCATTGTCATTCGACATATTGACTTATCGATCGGATTTTTAGCAGGGTTCCTTGGGGCGATTGCAGCAATTCTTTTAATGCAGTATGGGCTACCTGTTTATATCGTAATTCCCATTATTTTAGTACTTGGAACAATTGCTGGTTTATTCACAGGCTTACTTGTTGCAAAAGTAGGTATTCCTGCCTTTGTTGCAACACTTGC
Organism: Cytobacillus sp. S13-E01; assembly: GCF_029193815.1. Taxonomy (GTDB): domain Bacteria; phylum Bacillota; class Bacilli; order Bacillales; family Bacillaceae_L; genus Bacillus_BV. The sequence goes on along the minus strand of NZ_JARFVC010000031.1, from coordinate 24,767 downwards.
TGGTTGGTTAATTTATCGTGGTGCGATTCTACAAGTAACAGAAAAGTCTGGGACAATCATCGTCGAAAATGATGCATTTAATGCAATTGGAAATGGATTCATTCCTTCTATTATGCAAATCAGTGGATTACACTTACTATCTTTATTAATTGGTGGACTTGGAATACTTTTTTACAATTATAGTGCAGTTTCTACTCGTCGAAATAAAATTAAGTATAATTTCGAAGTCGTTTCAAAGCAGATTTTTATTTTACAGCTTGTGTTCGTGTCGGCTATCATCGCTGCAATCACGTGGATTTTAGCTGGCTATAACGGTTTTTCTTGGACAGTGATTATTATCTTATTAGTTGTCCTTGTCTATCATTTTTTCACAACGAAGACAGTACTGGGAAGGCATATTTATGCAGTCGGTAGTAATCCAGAAGCTGCACATTTAAGTGGGATTAACGTGAACAAGATTACGTATATTGTATTCGGTTCAATGGGCTTACTATCTGCTTTATCAGGTATTCTATTTACCTCTCGTCTTCAAGCAGCAACGACAACAGCTGGTACACTATTCGAGCTTGATGCAATTGCAGCTGCGTACGTTGGCGGTGTATCTGCAGCAGGTGGGGTAGGTAAAGTAACAGGAGCCATCATCGGAGCCATCGTAATGGCATCCTTAACGAGTGGGATGAACTTACTAGGTGTAGGAATTTCCTATCAATATATGATTAAAGGTGGCGTATTAGCCTTAGCCGTAATCTTCGATGTTATGACAAGAAGAAAAGGAAACTAACGATCACTTATATCCTTATGTATGGCAGCAAGCGGGCTTTCACCAAGAAAATTGGGAAAGCCTTTTTGCATAATTACCTATATTATTATAATGCAGTTTAGTTGCTGGGCTGATAGAATCAAAGTGAATGAACATATAATAATGTTTAAGAGAGAAGGGGGAGAAAGCGTACATGAAAAAATATATGTATATCGTACTAGGAATCGTATTTGTCTCCCTTTGTTATCTCATTTTTGTCTCAGCCAACATTGTCTTTAGCAACGACTTAGCCTTACCTAAAGCAAAAAAGCAAACAGACTCTCAATACCGGTTAGTCTTCATCACAAGAGACATGGACACTACGTTTTGGAATAAGGTTGGTAGTGGAGCATTGAGACAGGCAGAAATAGAAGGAGCTAGTCTCGAAATATGGGGTAGCTACAGTAATAATTCAGAAGAATTTCTAAAAAAATTAGAACTAGCTATCCATTCAAAAGTGGATGGAATTATCGTACAAGGACTAGGTACAGATGAGTTTAAAGAGCTGACAAAAGTAAAGGCCTCGTTTAATGGTATCCCGATTATTACGGTAGCAAATGATGTGCCAATGAAGGAAAGTTTAAGAAGAACATATGTTGGTTCCAATCAATTTCGTGCTGGTGAATTAATTGCAAGGCAGTTGTTGGATGATATGGGGGAAAAAGGGAATGTGGTGCTCATTTATGACAAACAGCAAGAATATTACCAGAGTGAGAGATTAAAGGGAATCAATGCCATATTAAACAGATACCCAGATATTAAGACGCTATATGCGGAAACATCTGAGTCAAGAGATCAAGTCATCTCTACGATGAGAGATATGTTAAATCAAATGCCAGATGTGAATGCATTTATCGCCGTAAATGCGAATATGGTTGGTCCAATGGTTCAGGAAATAGGGAAAAGGTCTCAGGTTGATCCTTATTTTATTTATTCCTTTGATGATGGACCAGAATCGTTACCGCTTTTAGAAGAAGGAAAAATTGACGGTGTCATCGAGCAAGACCCAGAAAAGATGGGCGAAGTCAGTGTCCAACAACTTATTAAATGGCTAAACGGGGAGACAGTGCCGCTTGATATTAACGGTTACTTCACCAATATTCGTATATTGAAGGACGAGCAGCAATGATTAGTATTCAAAGAAAAATATTAACGCTTACAACCGTTGTCATCGTCATTATGTCCATTATTTGGCTTACGCTGACCTTTTACAATTATAAATCACAAGTAAAATACAATGACATTTTAAACCGTTACTTAGTATTAAATGATGTTTCAAGGTCTAGTAATCAAGTAATCACAGACTTAAATAACTATATGATCCAGTCTACACCAGAAAACTTACAGAGATTAGAGAATAGCAAAAAGATGATGGAGTCTGCTAGATATGAAGTGTTTAATGTAAGAAATGAAGAAAATAATTTTACATTAACAAATTACATTAATTTAATGGATAGTTTAATCGAAACAACTGACCGATTAATAGGACTTGAACGAGATTCAGAGGCAGCGGTAAAAGACCTTGCGGAAACAACTCGTATTAGTAACTATATTTCGGATATGACGCTCACGTTAATCGATATGGAGCTTAAAACACATGAGCCATTCTATCGTGGCATTATGGAGCAATCGATTGAATTAGTGAAGCTTGCTATATGGATGATTCTATTAACATCTTTATTACTATTGTTAGCTTCTTATTGGTTCTCATTAAGCATCACAAGGCCAGTCCAGCAATTAACAGAGGCTGCTAGTGAATTATCGAAAGGTAGATTTGATAAAGAAATAACGGTCAAAACGAATGATGAAATTGCCTTTCTTGCTAAAACGTTTGATCATATGCGGACAAATATTAATAACTTATTTCAGCAAACAAAGGAAAAGGCAAAGCTAGAAAACGAGCTGCAGCAGAATAAAATTTTGCTGCAGGAAAGTCATTTTCGCAGTCTCCAAAGTCAAATTAACCCGCATTTCTTGTTTAATACACTAAATACACTGTCGAAAAAAGCATATTTAGAAGGGTCGGAAGAAATTAGTGATTTGCTCGTTAGTGTGGCAGACCTTTTGCGTTACAATTTAAAGCAAATTGACCGTTCCGTTACATTACGGGAGGAATTAATGATTGTGAATCAATATATGGAGATTCAAAAGGCACGTTTTACGGATAGACTTCAATTACAGTTAGATATTGATGAATCATGTATAGACGTGGCTATTCCTGCGCTCACCCTACAGCCAATTATTGAGAATGCTGTCATTCATGCAGTAGAGCCTAATGTTGATGGGGGTGTCATTACTATCCGAGTGATAGATATGAATGAATATGTGAGGATTCTAATTAAAGATGACGGAAATGGCATGTCTGAGGAGAAGATTACCCAGATTTTAATGGAACGTCAAGTACAAACAGAAGGACATTCAACAGGTATAGGTTTTAGTAACGTTGTAAAGCGTTTGCGTCTTTTTTATGAGAGGGAAGACGTCATTTCGATTGAAAGTACAATAGGTAGCGGCACGGCCGTCCTATTAAAAATTCCAAAACAAAGAGGCGAGAAACATGATTAAGCTCTTAATTGTGGATGATGAACAAATAGAACGGGAAGGGATGAAAGCCATTTTCGATAGAGCATTCCCGGATCTAATCATCGAACAAGCGAATAACGGGAATAAGGCGGTAGAATTAGCAGCAAGCTTTAGACCAGATTTAGTGTTAATGGACATACAAATGCCTGGAATGAATGGCTTGGAAGCGGTAGAGCAGATTCTAGTAGATTTTCCTCATATTAAATTCATTATGGTAACAGCATTTGATACGTTTAATTATGTGCAGTCAGCCTTAAAACTTGGGGCAAAAGATTATATTTTAAAACCAAGTAAGGTGAGTGAAATTAGAACAACGGTTGGAAAGGTTTTAAAGGATATAGAAGACGAAAGGGAGTTGCAAGCAGAAAGTAACATGCAACGAGAAATGCTTCAAAGAACGTTAGCTCTCGTTGAAACAGATGTTGTCACGCAACTATTATTTGATCATGTCCATGAAGTTCACTTAAATATGCTAATGGAGATGCTCGATATTCGCCGGGCGAGTGAAGTATTTGTCATGAACGTGATTGTACCAGAAGGAATGGAACATCACTACTCTCGGATTAAAGGGAAAGTTAGGAAAACGAGAAGCGGATGGATGGGTGCCCTTTACAATGGACAGCTTCCAATTATTATATTTCGAGACGAGGGCCAATCTTATCGCTCTCAAGCGATTTCACTAGCAAGAGACATTTTATCAGTAGGAAACACGGAACAGATAGCTGGTTGGTTCGTTGGTATAGGTAATGAGTGCAAATCCTTAGAGGAAATCCGTCAATCATATCAGGAGGCAATCATTGCTTCTAGCAATACTACACTTCCTGTAAAATACCGATTTTATCATGATGTTCCTGTTTTGAATGAAACAGAAAGTCTGAAACAGGCGAAGTATTTAAAGAAAGATTTTTCCGACCGGGTACGGCTTGGACAGTGGGACCAAATTAAATCGAACATCAGCCATCTTATCCAAGCGTACGAGATGGAAGGCGTAGAAATGCAACAAGTACAACAATTAGTGTTAGAAGCACTGTGGTCAATCTGGTCGATTATGAGTGAAATGGGAATTGAGACAACAACCCCCATCTACAATTATCAAGCACCAAACTACCGTCAATTACGTTCTGAAACTGCCAATCTACTGCTGGATATAAAAGGTTCTTATGATAAACATTATAAAAACTTGGAAGCGAATACAATCCATCAAATTAAACAATATATCATGGAAAACTCTGAGCAGAATATTTCACTAGAAACACTTAGTACTAAAGTAGGGTTAAGTCCAATTTATATTAGTAAAATGTTTAAAGAAAAACTAGGCATTAACTACATTGATTTTTTAACAGAGTGCCGTATTGAAAAGGCGAAGAAAATGCTAGCGGATCCAGAAAAGAGTATTAAGGAAATTACATTAGAAGTTGGCTATCATGAACCAAATTATTTTAGCAAAGTATTTAAAAAAATGTGTAATGTAACACCGAGAGAATATCGTAAGACTTTGCTTGGGATAAAAGATTAGATTTTTTTATAAAAACCCTCAATCTATTGGGAACCTTTTCGCAAAGAGTGTTGTCTAAATAACAACCTTTAAAACGCTAAGTGGATTGGAGCGGAAGGCACTTCACTCCTGCTCAGTAGGAGAGGAAAGGTAAAGACCCCGCAGGTGGAACGGCGAGGAGGCTCGATTTCCTCACCGCGGAAAGGAACGATCATGGTTCAAAGTTCAAAACAATAATTTTAAAAAGAGTCAAAGTTAAATAGAAGTTCAGTAGACGAAGGGAGGGGAAAACGATGGTAAGAAAGCTAAGGACAATAGCGTTAATAAACTTTATCTTCCTCTTCCTATTTTTGGTAGCTTGTGAAGCGAATGTTGCTCCAAAACAGATAGAGAGTAAACAACCCGAGAAAGAAAATATTAAACCTGTAGAAGAAAGGATTAAAATCGGATTTTCGATGGACACGTTAGAAGAGGAACGCTGGCCAAGGGATAGAGATCTATTTAAAGAAGCGGTGGAAGCATTAGGAGCGGAAGTCGTGATACGGGAAGCAAAAGGTGATGATGCCTTACAAATCGTTCAGGCCGAAACGTTAATAAGCGAAGGCATTGACTTACTTGTTATCGTCCCACATAACGCAGAGGCTGTAGCAACCATCGTCAACAAAGCCCATTCTGCTGGCGTTAAAGTTATATCTTATGACCGCTTAGTGAAAAACTCATCTGTCGATTTATACATTTCTTTTGACAATGAGTTAGTAGGGGAACTACAAGCTCAGGCGATTACAAAGTTAGTGCCGGGAGGAAAGTATGTATATATCGGTGGGGCAAATACAGACAACAATGCACATTTACTTAAAAAAGGAGTGTTTAATGTCCTCCAGCCGTTTATAGATAGTGGGGACATACAGATTGTATATGATCAATGGACTGAAAATTGGGATCCTGAAAATGCGCGTGCCTACATGGAAGCTGCCTTGAAAATAAATGAAAATGAGATTGATGCAGTTATCGCTGCAAATGACGCAACAGCGGGCGGGGTCATTGAAGCACTTGCAGCACAAGGCCTTGCGGGAAAAGTTCCGGTTGCAGGCCAAGATGCAGATTTAGCTGCAGCCCAGCGTATTGTTGAAGGCACACAAACTATGACCATCTATAAACCTATTAAGGCATTAGCGTATGAAGCAGCAAAAGTAGCTATCAAAATGGCGAAAGGAGAAACCATTCCAACCGATAGAAAAGTTAACAACGGAAAACTAGAAATACCATCTCTCCTCCTTCGGCCAATTGCAGTAGATAAAAATAATATGGATGAAACCATTATTGCGGATGGGTTTCATATGAGGGATGAGGTATATAGAAACATAGGGGAATGATAGGTATGCTAGCTGGTATACTTGATACATTTAAAAAGTTAGATATTACATGGGCATGGAATAAATAGATTTGGGGAGGTTTTTTCGTGATAAAAACGATACTTGTTGGGTTTGGTTTTGCTGCAAAGGTGTTTCACTTACCGCACTTAGTTCATTCTGATAAATATGAAGTGGTGGGAGTTGTTTCAAGGTCAGGAGCATCCAAGGAATATGGTGATGTAAGTCATGTGCCGGTGTATAGAACGTTAGATGAGGCACTTTCAGAAAGTGATGCAACGTTGTATATCATTACAACGCCATCTGATATGCACTATGACATGCTAAAACAATGTATTCTTACTGGAAAAGATGTGCTGGTCGAAAAGCCAGCGTTTTTAACAGTTGAAGAAGGAAATGAATTAATTCAGCTTACCCAAAAGAGCGATTCTGTTGTGTCTGTACACCAAAACCGTCGCTGGGATGGGGATTTTTTAACGATACAACAAATGCTACAAGAAGAAACGTTAGGAGACTGGAAGGTCCTTGAATCACGGTTTGATCGATTCCGACCAGTTACACGTGATCGTTGGAGAGAACAACCAGGGATAGGCTCTGGTATCTTATACGATTTAGGATCCCACTTAATCGACCAGGCGCTTGTTTTATTTGGTGAACCAGATGCAATTTATGCAGAAGTAATGACGCAACGAGAGAACGGTCAAACGGATGATGGCTTTTTCGTCGTGCTCCATTATGGGGAAAAACGAGTCTATTTACGCTCTGGTTCCTTTATTAATTCAACCTACCCTCGTTTTGAAATGCATGGAGTAAAAGGTAGTTTCGTGAAATATGGACTAGACAAACAAGAACCTCAACTAATAGATGGTACTTTTTATCAAGGGAAAGAAAAAGAGGTTGGAACAATCTATATAGAAGAAACAAAAGAGGTTATGATAGAGTCTGGAGGATACGACCACTTCTTTTCATTGCTAGCAGATGGCTTAGCGAAAAGGGAGCCAGTTGTCTCGTTGGAAGAAGCACTTAAAGTGACACGGTTTATCGAATTAGCGCGTATTTCTTCAGACAAAGGAAGAGTGATGAGAAAAGAAGAGTGGATGAAATGAGAACATAGGGAATTAAGGGACGAGCGGATAGGTTTGTCCCTCTGTCCTGCAGTTGGGGGAGGACCGAGCAAGTTCTATACTTGTTTTCTATGCAAAAATTAGTCTATTTGCGGACTAAGAAGAAATTACTTGAGGGGAAATCAATATGACAAAAGACCATAATGAAATGAAAAATAATAATGGGCTAAATTCGAAGAGTAAAAATAATGGACAGCTATCATTTGATGAGCTTTGGGATGTGTCTGAGGATATTGGAAAGAAGTATGAGAATGGAAAAAAGGAGATCGAATTAGAAACGGATAACTTTTTTAAAAAGGAACCTTTTCCTATAACTCTGGTGAGGGATTTCGAGCAATTTATCAGCTATGTCGAAAATCATCCAATACATTTAACGAAGACGATGGAATACATTTCTAGGAGGCATTTGCCGGAGATTAACAATAGGATGACTGTTAGAAATGAAGCAGCAACAAGTCATACGGAGCAAGAATACTATCCATATATACATTTATTCTATTTTCTTGGTCTAAGTGGCCAATTGCTGAAAAAGGAGTCTGGGAAAGGAGGGAAATTTACATTAGAGCAAGCAGATAGACTCCAGTTGTACAAGGAATTAACGGATATAGAAAAATATTTCTTTTTACTGGAAATATTATGGGTTGATGTAAACTGGGCAAGGCTTCTGAATGAAAGATACAATTCTCTTACATTTTCACTACAGGAAATATTTTTCATGCTTAGCGAAGAAAAGGAAGGGTACAAAATATTTCTTCAAGAAAGTGGAAACTTGAAGGAGAGGATATTAGCAGATCGCCTTGATAAATGGGGATATTTTTTACTTTACTTTGAATGGTTCGGTTTTTGGGAGTGCGAAATTGATCAGGAGCATGTAGACACATATTATAGAAAGAATCAATATTTCGCTAAGTCAATTATGTTAACAGATTTTGGGTCAAAAGTAATTCCAATTTTACTCCTTGATCGAAATTTACAAATTTGGAATATTCCTGAAAGAAGAGTAAGTGGAGAGGTTAATCCAATTCCAGGTGCTGAATTAGAAGATATGATGTATGGAGAAATACCAGATATGGTGGTTAATGCAATATTCGAGAGGATGGAAGTGGATCAAAGCTCACAGCCGTTTTTTTTGCCGTTTAAGAGTCTTTATCCCAATGAAAGCTTACATAGAACTCTGCCGAGAAATAGGAGGAAATTTATCGAAGGTATCTATACTTTTAGAGTTTCATTATCGAGTGGAGTTTGGAGAAAAGTAGTCTTATCTGGCAAACATACAATGGAACACTTACACTATATGATCATAAATTCCTTTGATTTTGATGATGATCATCTTTATTCTTTTTTCATGGACGGTAAAAAGTGGTCAAATGACTGCATTACTTCGCCACATGACTTTGATGAGCATCCTAAGTCAAATAAGGTTCAGATTGGTGGGTTAGGATTGGTATCAGGCCAGCGTTTCTTGTATTTGTATGATTTTGGAGATGAGTGGTCGTTTATAGTCGAAATGGACAGCATTCGCGAGACGGTTTCAGAGCCATTTCAACCATATGTGAAAGAAAGTAAAGGGAAAGCACCTGATCAGTATGGTGAAGAAGAGTATTGGTGAAAAGTAGTTTGGATGGATTTAATTTTCTAGGGGTATAAAGCTGTTTTTTTATAGTAAGTACTTTCACCAAAAAACGCCTAAAGGGACGAGGTTGCTAGTCCCAAAACATTTTTACAATTAAAATTTAAATTTAAAAAAACGGAAAATAGGTGACCACCTAAGATTTAAAGTTAGGGGTTACTTTTAGTAAAGAAATATTACCCCATAAAATTTCCGGATGAAAAAAGTTTCGCGCAACAATAATTTAGATAGATTTTATAGTTTTTAACAACGATTGACGTTTTTTCTATAGTTATTGAATGATAAAAATTGATAGACAAGCTGGACAAGGAACCTGTTCCACGGTCACGTTTATTCACCGAAGGGTTAGACCTTTTCGGGACACAGTATGTCCCTCTGTCCCTTTAATAGAAAAGCAGTTGATATAGAAAAAATCTATACCATCTGCTTTTTTGTTTATAAAAATACCAGTCGATTTTTACAGAAGATGAACAGCCAATTGTGGCACATATTTGGGGGGATAATCCCGAATATTTCCGTCAAATGAGTATTGGCATGGCAGAACTAGGATTTAAAGGCATCGATATTAATATGGGCTGCCTGTCAGCGTGAAAACACGACTTGGCTATGAGGATGTAAATGAGTGGGAGGAGTGGCTAACGCATATTTTTAAAAAGGATATTGCGAACCTTTCTATTCATTTACCTACAAGAAAGGAAATGAGCCAAGTAGATGCGCATTGGGAGCTAATTCCGGAAATCAAAAAATTACGTGACCGTATCGCACCAAATACTTACAATCAATGGAGACATTCCTGACCGTCAAACTGGGTGCAGCTTGCTGAGCAATATGGTATTGATGGCGTTATGATCGGGCGAGGTATTTTTAAAAATCCTTTTGCTTTTGAAAAAGAGCCAAAAGAACATAGCAGTAAAGAATACCTTGATCTTTTAAGACTGCAGCTTGATCTTCAAGATCAATATGCGGAAGCACTACCACGTTCAATCACAGGGCTTCATCGCTTTTTCAAAATTTATGTCAAAGGATTACGTGGTGCTGGTGACTTAAGAAATCAATTGATGAACACGAAATCAACAGATGAAGTGCGTGCATTGCTTGATAACTTTGGAAAAGAATGTTGATGGAACGGGGACAGTGAGATGATGTAACTCTCAAAAGGTTAGAGAACATTAACTCATGTGTACTTATTCTATTCAGTTTCAAGTTACTTTAGCGATCATCACAGGTACCGCGTCCCACTAAAAATGGTGGGACAGTGAACCTGTCCCCCTGGACCTCACCCTAAAATAAACGAGATAATACAAGAGATAACAACCCCAAAAGAAAATAGGGGCTGTTACCTCTTTTGAAATCATTGTTGTTGAGCATGATTAACCGGGTGGAAACCCTAAATAATACGAACTTTCATTTCACTCAACAAAGCATCAAAAAGCGTTATATAGTCTTCTTTAATATTCTTGTAAATTTCTAGGGCAATGTCTTCGTTATACGTATGGGAAGTTCTATTTCGATCTTCGAGCATTTTAAGCCACTTCTCGCCATCTGAGAGAATTCCATCTTTGAATGCTTCTCTTATTGTACGCCTAGGACTGGTTACTTCTAGGTTGCCATTATATTCTAAGTAAGTCTTCATAAGTTTCCATGACAATTCATAGGTAAATTCAAAGCGCTGAATCGTTGCATCAATTACAAGGTCATCCTTGCTTGCATCTCTTTCAAGGCATTCATGAAGTTTATTGTAGGCCCTTTGTAAATCGGCTAGTTTATCTTTTACTTTATTCATATTATCCATCACCTGTCCTGTAGGGGAAGTTAAGAAGATTATTTTTCCTTCCTTATCAATATAATCCTTTAATTTTTCATTACTGATTTTTTCGTAGTCTATTATATCAAATGTATAAATAATGTTTTCTTCAGAAAGAGAATCGCTAATTTTGTAAAGCTGATTATTGTCTTTTCTAAATTTGATTGCTAGATCAATGTCAGAGGTTGATTTAAAATCACCTCTTGCTCTTGATCCGAATAACAGAACTGCCTCAATAATGTCTGAATATTTTTCAAATATTTTAATAATCTTGTAAAAATTACTTTTGCTTAATCCATTAATATTTGATTCCTTCAAGTTTACCACCACTTAGATTTATTTACTGTTATTCTCATTTTATACTTATGTCTGGTTATTATAAACCTATTTTTGCTAATTCTTATGGTAATCGTCAAAGACACTCGAAAAAGTATGGCTTATTGAGAGGTTGACAAAGATTTCTCCGAACTTTTATTATAGAAACACGAGGACCGTCCCCGTGTTTTTCCTTATTGTTACTTACATTAATTTTAGTTTCGAATCTAGTATTACAGTCTAAATTTATAGATAATTGGAAAGTATGAAAGTAATAGTATTTCATTTTATGTTTTAATGGAGGTAATCCTATGATCGATCAATTAACAAAAGATGACATAAAAGATATATTCACAAATGCTGTCTATCGCCGCGGGCTTGGTTACTATCGTGAAGGCCGTGTTAGAGAATTATATCATGATCCCGTTAGAAATATTTGGGGTGCAAAAGTAAAAGGGTCAAAGTCCTATCATGTGACAATTGAGGACGATGGGATCGGAATTTCTTCAGAGTGCAACTGTCCTGCATATGATAAATACTGGGAACCTTGCAAACATATCGCCGCGGTAATGCTTAAAATCCATGAAAGTACCCAGGGGAGATCTATAATATCCAGTTCTTCTCAAACATTTAACCAGAGTTTACTTGATAGGAAACAAAAACAGCAGGAAGATTTGCAATTGCGACAACAGGAACTAGAAAGGCAAAGGGTAGAAAGACAAGCCATCTATGTAAAGCAGCTAACTAATCAGTTTATTCAAACCTTTTCTAGTTTTTCACAGGGGAGAATGGAACAGAAGACAGGGATCTCAAAGTCTCCTCTATTAGTAGAATGGATTATTAAATTACATAAGCCTTACTACTCATCAAAACAGTTGTTATCATTGGAAATAAAGGTAGGCCAAAAGCGAACCTATGTTGTAAAGAGAATAAAGGAATTTCTTAAGGCGATTAAAATTCAGGTGCAGTACCCTTTTACAAAAAGCTTTACCTATGATCCGACAGATCAGGAGTTTACTCAGGATGATCAAGAGATTATCAATCTATTGCAGGATGCAATAAAATATGAGGAAATCTACCAGGAATTCCAAGCTTCTTTTTATCGAGGCTCAGGATCATCGGATGAACGAGCACTTAGTATACCCCCGATGATTATAGATGAACTTCTTACAAAGCTTGAAAACAGCTCGGTTCGCTTTGAGATAGGAACTGAAGCTTTTAATGAAATCAAAATCTATCAATCTGAACTTCCCTTTTCTATTCAATTAGATAAAGGAAAAGTAGACGAGTTTCAATTGGACTTATCAGGACTGCTTACTTTTAAATATTTGGACTTATACGGATATATCATTTTAGACAATAACTTTTACAAAATTTCAGATGAACAGCAATTACTTATTAAGGAACTGAAGAAATTAATTGACCAGTCAAACAACCCTGTACTGCCAATCGCTAAGGATCAAATTGAATCGTTTATCTCTCATGTTGTGCCGAGAATTGGTAAGGTCGGTAAATTGGAGATTAGTGATAACGTTTCAAACAAAATTGTAAAGTATCCTCTGCTGGCAAGGCTTTATGTCGACCGTGTTGATGATCTTCTCCATGTTTCATTGGAATTCCATTACGGTGAAGAAAAGATAAATCCCTTTGAACAGACAGCTCTTAACAAAGGCGGTCCTATTTTAATGAGGGATGCAGAGAAAGAACAGGCAATAATGGATGTGATTGAAGACACTTCTCTAAGGTTGAATGGAAAAGGACTTTATGTAGAAGGTGAAGATGATATTTTCGAGTTTTTATATGAAATTCTCCCTCGACTTGAAGATAAAGCGGAAATTCTCTTGACGAATGCCGTTAAGTCATTAGTTATACCAGGCAATCATGCCCCAGTTACAAATATTGATGTAGATTCTTCGGGCAATTGGCTGGAGGTAAGCTTTGATATGGCAGGGATTGATCGGGAAGGGATCAGGAATATCCTTCAATCTGTTGTTGAAAAGAAAAAATATTACCGGCTTCCAAGCGGTGCATTCGTATCACTGGAATCTGAAGAGTTCCAAGCCATTCAGAACATGGTTCAAGAGTTTAAGATTAAATCATCGCAACTGCAAAAGGAAACGATTCAGCTTCCGATATACAGAGGGATGCAGCTTGATGAAATGGTAGATAAGGAAAAAGGCAGCAATGCCAAGTACGGAAAGCAGTTTCGCAGGCTGTTAAACCGTTTGAAAAACCCAGAAGAGCTTGAATTCGATTTGCCTGATTTGCTACAGGCTGAATTAAGAGACTATCAGAACTACGGCTTCCAATGGCTTAAAACTCTAAAGTTTTACCATCTCGGAGGCATCCTGGCAGACGATATGGGGCTAGGGAAAACGTTGCAAAGTATTGCATTTATACTATCAGAGAGAAATTTGAACAAAGACGCTAAGCCAGCATTGATTGTAGCACCTGCATCACTCGTCTATAACTGGAAGAATGAATTTCAAAAATTTGCTCCCTCATTAACAGCTGAAGTAATTATTGGGAAGCCGGAAGAACGGATTGAAAGGCTGCAAAGTGATATATTGCCGGATGTGTGGATTACATCCTATCCGACATTAAGACAGGATATTGATTCCTATAACCAGCTTGAATTTAGCACACTTATTTTGGATGAAGCTCAGGCGATTAAAAATCATACAACAAAAACTGCGAAGGCGGTAAGGGATATTCAAACAGAAACACGCTTTGCCCTTAGTGGGACACCGATAGAAAATTCGATTGATGAGCTTTGGTCCATTTTCCAAACAGTTATGCCAGACTTCTTTCCTAATCAGAAGGCGTTTCGCCAGCTTGAGCCGGAAAAGGTGGCAAGAATGATTCGCCCGTTTTTATTGCGTAGGCTTAAGAAGGACGTATTAAAGGAATTGCCTGACAAAATTGAAACAGTCAACTATTCAGAGCTTACAAACCAACAAAAAGACCTATACTTGGCCTATTTGGGGAAAATCCAAAAGGAATCAAAAGAATCGCTTCAAGGGGAAGGCTTTCAAAAAAGTCGTATTAAAATCTTGGCTGGTTTGACGAGACTCCGCCAGTTGTGCTGCCATCCTTCCTTGTTTTTGGAAAATTACAAAGGGGATTCAGGAAAGTTTCAGCAATTAATGGAAATTGTCAATAATGCCTTAGAGAATGGTAGACGGATGTTGATCTTTTCACAATTTACGAGTATGCTTTCGATTATTCGCGATCAATTAACGAATTCTGGTTTGAATTTCTTCTATTTGGACGGTCAAACAGCTCCAAAAGAACGGGTCAAAATGGTTGATCAGTTTAATCAAGGGGATGCTGATATTTTTCTAATTTCTTTAAAAGCTGGAAATACTGGACTCAACTTAACAGGAGCGGATACGGTCATCTTATATGATCTTTGGTGGAATCCAGCAGTTGAGGAGCAAGCAGCAGGAAGAGCCCACCGCATTGGCCAAAAAAATGTCGTACAAGTCATCCGATTAATCACACAAGGTACGATTGAAGAAAAAATTTATGAGCTTCAGCAAAACAAAAAAGAACTAATCGAAACAGTCGTCCAACCAGGAGACCAAGTAATATCAACAATAACTGAACAAGAAATCAGGGAAATATTAAATATTTAGCAAATCAAGAGACAAGGGGAGTCCCAGTCATAAGCCAATCCGTCCGGAAGGTAAAGAACAACCTTCCAGCCGGCTCGTCTTATGCTTGTCGCCGATAGGCGGGCGCCCTGCGCTTTTCTTAAAAGATAAGAAAGTATAAAAATTTGTACTAAGTTTTAGTGTCTAGCTCCGGGCACCATCGACTCGAGGTCATAAGCCAATCCGTCCGGAAGGTAAAGAACAACCTTCCAGCCGGCTCGTCTTATGCTTGTCGCCGATAGGCGGGCGCCCTGCGCTTTTCTTAAGTAAAAGACTTTGAATGATATTTGTATCGTGTTATACTATAAACAAGTTAATATTGTGGATGGAGACTTTGAGAGACCACATCACTCTACTATTTTTCAGTATTGGAAATTAGAGTTGATTTGTGGTCTCTTTTTTTGTTTTTCTGACAGTGATCTTGAGATAAAAAGAAAAACATTTAAATATTGTCATTATGAAGGGATCGGTTGGTATGCAATTTACAAACTTAGTAAGATCGGACATTAAGGAAACCATTCAAAAGGAATCATTGGACCTCCTTGTTATAGGTGGGGGTATTACAGGTGCGGGTATTGCGTTAGATGCCATTTCACGGGGATTAAAAGTGGCTGTTGTCGAAATGCAGGACATTGCTGCTGGTACATCTAGCAGATCAACAAAGCTTGTGCATGGCGGATTACGTTATTTAAAGCAATTTCATATCGGAGTTGTAGCAGAAGTCGGGAAAGAACGTGCAATTGTATATGAAAATGGCCCACATGTTACAACTCCCGAATGGATGATGCTTCCATTCTATAAAGGAGGAACATTTGGTCCTTTGACAACAAATATTGGGTTAAAGGTATATGACTTCCTTGCTGGGGTTAAAAAAAGTGAAAGAAGAAAGATGTTTAAACCTGAAGTGGCGATCAAGCGTGAGCCATTACTAAAACGTGATGGAATAAAAGGTGCAGGTTATTATGTCGAATATAAAACAGATGATGCGCGCCTAACACTTGAAGTCATGAAAAAGGCTGTAGAGAAAGGTGCATATGCTCTTAACTATATGAAGGTTATGGATCTAGTGTATGAAAACAGCAAAGTGGTAGGAGTGAAAGCAGAAGACTTAGTAGATGGCTCTATGCAAGAAATAAGAGCTAAGAAAATTGTTAATGCTGCCGGTCCATGGGTTGATACACTAAGGGAAATTGACAAATCTAAAAAAGGAAAAACATTGAAATTAACGAAAGGAATCCATTTAGTATTTGATGGAAAACGATTCCCTTTAAAACAGGCTATTTATTTCGACACTCCTGATCGACGTATGGTATTTGCGATTCCAAGGGAGGGCAAAACTTACGTAGGTACGACCGACACAGTCTACAAAGGTGACATTGCACACCCTAAAATGACTGCTTGGGATCGTGACTATGTCCTAAGTGCAATAGACTTTATGTTCCCAGAAGTTAAAATTACAGCAGAGGATGTCGAGTCAAGCTGGGCTGGACTTAGACCTTTGATCCATGAGGAAGGAAAGTCACCATCTGAAATTTCTCGTAAGGATGAAATATTTGTTTCAGATTCAGGGTTTATTTCCATTGCTGGTGGTAAATTAACAGGTTATCGAAAAATGGCTGAAAGTATAGTTGATATAGTAACTAAGCAGCTTCATGAAGAAGAAGGAAAAAGTTTTCCTAAGATCGATACAAAGGACTTGCGCATCTCTGGTGGAGATGTTGGTGGCTCCGAAGGTTTTAAAACGTTTGTGATTAATAAAATGAACGCTGGTAAAGCAATTGGCTTATCAGAAGAAACCACTAAGCAGCTTATTTATCGTTATGGCTCAAATGTAGATATTGTCTTTAACAATTACAGAGATGAAAAAGAAAAGGCTAAAGCAGCAAACCTTAATCCAGTCGTTTATGCTAGTTTACGATATGCAATTGATCATGAGCTTGCTTATAAACCAGTAGACTTCTTCATTAGACGTACAGGAGCTATCTTCTTTGATATTAACTGGGTACGGGAGCATAAAGAAACAGTAACTCAGTTTATGAAAAAAGAGTTTAACTGGTCTGATGAGCAGGAAGTAGAATATAAAAAGGAACTTGAGCAGCTCGTTTATGAAGCTACTCATCCCATTGATAAAGAAGAATTTTAATAGAAAAGCGATTTGCCTTTTGTACGAAGGTAAATCGCTTTTTTTGATGGACCGGGACGAGGGGATTTGATGAGTGAAGTACAAGTTTAAGAATATCAAAAGGTGGCCGTCTAAATAACATGCACCGTCTCCTTCAATTTTAATTAACCTTATTAACACTTTATTATGCAGAGTTCCTTAGCTCTCTGCTTTAGCATTATGTCTGATAAGGTTCACCGTGATGTATCCAAATAAGGTTTTATTTTTGCTGATATAAATATTCATTTCACTAACATTTCCCTTAAATCTATTAACGCACCAGATCCAATCATAAAATCTATTCCAAGAATGCCGTTAAATCCATAGGTTTCTTTAGTGATTCCTAGCTGTAATTGAAAGGAGTCGAACAAATGGCTATTGATTTTTATATCAGATACAATTTGTTCATAGCAGAGTTCGCTTTCCCCACCAACACCATACATTCTTCTTGGTCTGCCATTAGTACGATCAATAATAAGTCCAATTTCCTCTACTTCATCGGTATCGAAGATAGTTGTGAAACATCCAGTATCCAAAAGAACATCATTTAATTGCATTGTCTTTCCATTATAAGAGAGAAAAACGGAGACTAGAGGTAGCCCATCACACATTTCAATCTTCATTGAAGTCGTCTCCTTACTCCAATAAATTTTTGCTCTTTCACCTCAATTGTTTTGTGATCAGTATGAAAAATGTAGTATTCACGGGTAGGCTCAGCTAAATGTAGTTTTTTATATTCCTTCCATGCTTGAGTTGAATCGGGGAAGTAAAAAATGACTGATAACTCATTAAAATAACGTATTGAATTTTTTGAGTAGGCGGAAATAGCTTCGACTAGTACCCATTGCTCAGGGTATTGTTCACGAATTTGTTCCCATTTCACCTGTAACACCTCCTAATTCTATTATCAATAGTATATCACTTTTAAATATAGACTGTTTTCTTAAAGATTGTTGCTTTTGACTTTAGTGAAATGGAGCGGAAGACACTTGAATCCTGAGGGAAATAGAGGAAAGGTCGAGACCCCACAGCCGAAGCCGAGGAGGCTCGCTTTCCTCCCCGCGAAAAAGCAAGTGTCTGAAGCGAAATGGAACGAACTAATTACTCACGAAAAACTATTTAATAATAACAAAGTATGCGAAAACAGCCTAAATAAAAAGAATGAATTCGACATAAGCGAATGCCTTATTATGGTAGTGAAGATGTAGGGTACTTTAACAAGAACTGCACAAATTATATAATTTTGAAATTTCATACTTATTGTACTAACTATGATAATATTGGAGATGATAAAAAACCTAATTAGTACACGACTTGGTATTTTGGCTTGTTATTTTTTATGCTTTAAAAAACCTCATTTTGTTATGGTGCAGTTCACCGTAATGTATCCAAATAAGGTTCTATTGGAGTTTTTTGGAATGACAAAAATTGCTACACCAATGCATCCTTTTTTATAAAACCCATTTTCATCTCACTTCCTTTAAATAAGAAGTCTTGTCCTTAATTGAATAACTAGCGATAGTAAAAATAAGCGGAGATTTTCCGGTTAGATGGAGAATAATGCTCGTTTAGGGGTAAATAAGCGGAGATTTTTCCGTTAAATGCAGATTAGAACTCGTTTTGGGGTAAATAGGGGGAGTTTTTCCGCCTATACAAAGAAAAATTACCTATTTTCACATTTTTCGAGTCAAATAAGCGGAATCTCTCCCTCTATATTATGCTATTTTCAGTGCCATTTGCTAATTAAGGGTAATTTTTCCCTCTATTTATCAGATCAAAGTGCCTAATCTGATCCCCTAACCGATAAGAGCGAACTCTTACTGTCCCAGATGCGGGAATCAACATCTTTTTATCGACTAGTTGAGAAAGTACTTTTCTAACCGTCTTGCCACTTAGCTTCAAATACTTCTCGACTTCTATAGGGGATATGGCTTCTCCGCTTCGGATCGCTAGCCGAAGTACTTCCTTTTCGACTAAGGACAGAGTGGTCTGATCCAGATCATCCCCCAGCCATCGGCCATTCACTTGCTGAATAATTTGTTGGCATCGACGAGGCTTCTCTTTAACTTGGTCATATGAAAAGCGGATTACGGTCCATCCGTCAATCACCAACTGGTTTTGACGTTCCAGGCTGTCGGAGAATTGCCATCTGCTTATTTTCTGTAAGTGAGGGCCGTACCCGTCAATCTCAAGGCTAATCTGGATGGTGGGACGAATATAAGCAAAGTCCAAGTACCTTTTGCCATCCTTGAAATCATTGACCTCATATTCTGGATGCAGATACCGAAAATGGTGAAATAAGGGCCACCAAACTTGCTTCAAAAACAACATTTCAGCATGTTTATGACCTTCCTGTAAGCGCCGCAACCGTTCGCCGGTTCTTGCCTGCAAGTGAGCATTTAAAAAGGTCTGGTATTCTTCTTCAAATCCCATAGTATCTCTCCTCCTAACCAATGGACATGTCTTTTACAGGACCCTTAATATACTATTACCAAATAATCATTTAAACAAACTTAGTGGGAAAACTGCAATTAGCCTAAATGACTTCTTTCTCAATAATTTCTATTATCAAATTTTGATGTTATCTTCAGTGAATCGGAACAATAAAGTCCTATTCAGGCACAGCTTTTCCTGATACTCTTCAATGATAATTGAAAATTTTCTGGTCGGTTGGCATAAAGTTGGTATGTACTCCGTTTTCATAAGAAAGATCCACAACATCGGCATTTAATCTGCAAACATATTCGATGCCACGAATGAATCATCTTCATCGTATATTCAATTGAACTTCGGAAAGATTTTTAAAATTAATGAGTGGTAATGTGAGATAAAAAAAGAAGTTGAATGTGCATTAAATTGGAGAAATTAAAAGGCAAATAAAGACTTGCAGGGTAGCTAATATAGAATAATTAAGGAAGAATTTGAGGATAAAGCTATTCTTAGTTTAATAGAATTATTAAAATTGTCAATCTATTTTCTCTATATTTTGACAATACCATGTTTCCGTTAGGAAAACTTATTATAATCTAGCCTCCCCAACTTAAGGAGAGGCATTTGGCTACAAACCTCACTTACTTATAAAAAACCCTCCTCATCGAGAAGGGATTTGTCCACGCCCCATGGGGAAGATTGCTTCGCAGGGGGTTCTGTCTTTATTTTAAAGAGTACATTCTCATATTATTATGATATCGTCCAATTGGTATCACAGTAGGAGAACCTGAAACTGGATCTTTTATTACAGTGCAATTGAGACCAAAAATGTCTTCAATCAATTTGCTTGTAATAATCTTTGATGGTTCACCCTCTGCGACCAGCTTTCCTTCATGAAGAGCAAAAATATGGTCTGCATAACGTGCAGATAAGTTGATATCATGAAGAACCATGACAATCGTTGTTCCGTGTTTTCGGTTAAGATCTGTCAGCAGGTCAAGAATTTCAACTTGATAGGTAATATCTAAATAAGTTGTCGGTTCATCAAGAAACAATATGTCTGTTTGTTGTGCCAGAGCCATCGCAATCCATACACGCTGTCTTTGACCACCTGAAAGCTCATCTATGTTTTGATCGGCAAATTCAGTGATATTCATCATGTCCATTGCCTCAGCAACAGCTTCATAATCCTTTTTAGTCCAACCTTTTAGAAATGTTTGATGTGGAAATCTTCCCCGCCCAACTAAATCAGCAACCGTTATTCCCTCAGGCACAATGGGTGATTGAGGCAAAAGCCCCAACAAACGAGCCAACTGTTTTGGTGGAATTTTAAGGATAGATTTTCCGTCCAAGGTAACTTGACCAGCAGTCTGTTTGATAAGCCTAGCCATCGTTTTAAGTAGTGTGGATTTACCACAACCATTAGCTCCAATAATAATGCTTATTTTATTACTTGGAATTGAAACACTCACATCATGTAGAATTGTTCGATTATTATATCCTGCTGTGATACCTTCAGATTGAAAAGTATGTGTTGGTTTCATTATAAATCACCCTTTCGATTCATTCGGATTAGCAAGTAGATCAAGTAAGGCGCACCAAGGATGCCTGTAATTACACCAACAGGGTATCTAGCCACGAAAGCGAATTGTCCAATAAGATCTGATGCTAAAACTAAAATGATCCCAACAAGACCTGCTGGAATGATGGTCGAAAATCCAACACCAACTAGTCTTTTTGCGATTGGTCCGGAAAGGAATGCGACAAATGCGATTGGTCCTGTTGTAGCGGTAGCTAACGCAATGATAAGTACAGAACTGATAATAAGTATAAGTCTTGTCTTATCAGTATTGACTCCGAGCGTTGTTGCGGCTTGCTCTCCAAGTTCCAACATATCTAATCGTTTTCCAAGTGCGATGATAATTGGTGTAAAGATGAGAACGGTAATGATAAGAGGATAAATATTCTCCATTTTAGAACCATTTAGACTACCACTAAGCCACCTCATTGCGGTAGGAACATCGTGTTGTTGACCAATAAGTAATAAATAGGAAATGATAGCGTTTAGCATGGCTTGAATTCCAATGCCTATTAATATTAATCTACCAATAGAAAATGAGGTTCCTTTTGATAATAGAAAGATAACTAATACTGTTGCAAGCCCACCCACAACAGAAGCAATAGAAACAACCATGTTACTTGCTTGAAGAACAATGATACAAAAGACAGCGGCTGCACTTGAACCAGCTGTTATTCCGATGACATTTGGATTTGCTAAAGGATTGCGTAACATTGTCTGAAAAACATGACCAACAACTCCGAAAGCAAATCCTGCAAAAACACCTGCCATCATTCTCGGAAAACGTATTGTACCCACTGCAAATGATGCCCCTTTTACGTCTTCACCAAGTAGAACACGTATTACATCTTGAACGGGATAGATCGTGTTCCCTAGCATAAGCATCGTGACGCAAAGTGCAAATGAAATGATTGCAAGTAAGGAAGTCACAAGTTTATATCGACGACGTCTCTTTGTTATGCCTACTATAATAAGATTCATTGATTTATTCATCATAACGCACGCATTTTCGCTTTCATAGTTATTAAGATTAAGATAGGAGCTCCAATAAATGCTGTAACAACACCAACTTCAAGCTCACCAGGACTTCCTAAAACCCGACCAAATACATCTGATATAGTTAATATAATTGCACCTGATATCGCTGACATCGGGATAATGTATCGTATATCAGGACCAATAATGAGTCGAACCATGTGTGTTGCTATTAAACCTATAAAGCCAATAGGACCTGCGAGAGCTGTTGCTACACCGGATAACAGCACTCCTCCCAATGCAGCAAAAAGTCTTAGTGTGCCTGTACGTACACCTAATCCTGTAGCTAATTCATCACCTAATGCTATTGCATTTAGAGCTGGAGCAGAGAACAGGGCAATTAGTATTCCAACCGTAAGAAAAGGAATAAAAATCGTGATAGACTCCCAGTTTCCTGCTCCAACACTACCTACCTGCCAAAATCTAAATTGATCCATAACATTTGAGCGGGGAATCATGATGGCCATTACGAGAGAGGATAACGCAGCACTTGTAGCAGCACCCGCTAAAACGAGTTTGAGGGGCGTGGCACCACCACTCCCCATCGAACCAATTCCGTAAACAAAAATGGCTGTTATGGTCGCTCCTGCTAATGCAAACCAAATGTATTGACTTGCAGTACCAATATTTAAAAAGGAAATTCCATAGACGACGAATAGTGCAGCCCCTGTGTTAACTCCTAATATGCTAGGGTCTGCAATAGGATTGCGAGTGACTGATTGCATTAGAGCCCCAGAAACTCCTAATGCTATACCACACATAATACTAAATACAGTTCTAGGAATCCTTTGGCGAACAACATTTGCTCCATGGGACTGTACTTCAGGATGGAATAAACCATTCATTAGTTCATTCCATCCAACTGTACGAGACCCAAAAGCAAGAGAAGCCAATATACTTATACCAAGTAAGACAATAGAAAGTATGAATATTTTTATGAAGTTTTTCGGTATAAGTAACTGCTTATTCTCTGTAACGGATGTAGTATTCATTTATTTAACTTTGCTTACAGCTTCTGAGAGTAGAGTTAAGTATTCGTCAATTGAGTATGCAATTGAAAGTGGGTTTGGATTTCCTGCTGCTGCAAGTGGAGTATTATCTCCAATAATCACAACTGAACCTCTCTCTACCGCTGGAATTTTGCCAAGGATTGGATCAGCTTGTAGAGCTGCAAGTGTATCATCATTACCATATGATACGAAAATATCAACATCATTAAGCATATCTGCATTTTCAGCACTTACTTCAATATAGAAACTACCATCAGTAATTTGACTTGTAATACTTTCAGGGTATTCCATCCCTAACTCAGTAAGGAATGCACCACGTGGATCTGTTGGTGAATAGATGTAGAACTTAGATAAATCAGCAGCGTTAAGACTTACGAATGCAGCTTTTTTACCTTTAATTTCAGAGTGTGCACTTGCTTTCTCTTCAATTAATTTCTCTGTATCTGCAATAAGTTGTTTACCTTTTTCTTCCATACCCATACCCATTGAATTGTATAAAACTTGCTCACGCCATGAAGCTACCCATGGGCTAGTTTGATATGCAATAACTGGAGCGATTTCACTTAATGTGTCATATTCTTCTTGAGTAATACCTGAGTAAGCTGCAAGAATTACATCTGGATCAGCATCAGCTATTGCTTCAAAATCTAAACCGTCAGTATCTTGAAAGATATTTGGGTTTTCTTCACCAAGTTCTTTTAATTTATCGGCAGTCCAAGGTAACATTCCGCTATCATCTAGAATACCGTAGTTTGCAGCTGAGAAACCAACAGGCACAACATCAAGAGCAAGAACAACGTCATGGTTTGCCCATGAAATAGTAGCAACGCGTTCAGGTTTGCTTTCAATAACAGTATCACCTAGAGCATGTTTAATCGTAATTGGATATTGTGAATCTGTTTCAGTTGCAGTTGCAGTTGATGATTCTGTTTCAGTTGTAGTTGCTGACTTTGTTTTTTCTGCTTCATCTGTTGAAGACAGGCTAGAACAGCCTACTAATGTTAATGTAGCAATAATCATTAACGTTAGCACTAGTAGAAATGATTTTGTGTTTTTCATATTTGAGCCCTACCTATCTATAATTATTTTATCTATCAGTCGATTGTATACTTCATTAACATCAAACTGATAACGATTTTCATTATCACTTTAATGTATTTTTTTAAGGATGTCAATTAGTTTTTTGATATAAGATTACTAGAATACGTACCGATAATAATTCTCAATATAAACAATTATAATGACAATAATAATTGTTTTCAATAATAATTTGACAAATGAAACAAGTTGAAAAAATTCATAGAGCATTTTTTTAGGATCTTTTCTAAAAGGTTGTTGTTTTTAACTTTGAACCGCTCCTTTTCGCTCCGCGGGGGAATCATAAGAAAAGCGCAGGGCGCGCGCCTATCGGCGACAAGCATAAGACGAGCCGGCTGGAAGGTTGTTCTTTACCTTCCGAACGGATTGTTCGAAGTGCGTAAGCGCCTTGGTAGAAACGAGAAAACTGGTCGACAAGAACGCCACGTCCTGTGGCATTGTCGACACTTGCACATCGTGTGCTTCGGAGACTCCGACGAAAGAAGCGTTCTTTGCTTCTGCAGGAGGAGTTGAAGTTTCCCCTCGTTTCTAGGCGCTGGAGCTTGACACGCTTATACCATAGAGTCGATGGCGCCCGGAGCTTGACACTAAAACTTGGTACAAATTTTTATACTCCCTCATTAAAGTAAGGTTTTTCTCTTGTTTTCTCTGTTTTTCTCAGTATTTCAAATTTCAATA
>NZ_JARFVC010000030.1 GCF_029193815.1 Cytobacillus sp. S13-E01 | reverse complement strand
TTTATGGTATTCTTGTCCATAGATTTCTCCTTATAATTGGGATTTGGACAGGACAACCTACCTTCCACCTAATTATAAGGTTTTTTTGTATCTATTTGAACTAAAAATTACCAATTATTACAAAAAAATCAATATAAATTTATGTTGAATTAGTCTTGACAAATTGATTTTTATTTAATGCAATGCTAGTGAGGAATTTATAAAATTGTAAGGTTGTGTATAACTTCGAGTCTTTGTCTATCTATGTCTAGCTCCAGGCGCCATCGGACCTGAGGTCATAAGCCATTTCCTTTAAGAAGGAAAAACCACCTTCTTGAATAAACCGTCTTATGCTTGTCGCCGAAAGACGGGCGCGCCTTTCGCTTTTCTTATTTTGCTTTATAAAAAACAAAAAACAGAATGAGGATAATAATGATGATTGCTGTATAGATTGGTCCATTTTTTTCTTCGTCTATTGATGACTCAACTTCATTTTCAATAGCCTCTTTTTCTTTTGTAGCAGGCTCGGATTGGTTTTCTTTAGAATTAGGGGCTACTTTTTCACTTTCAGTAGAACTATCGTCTTTATCCGTACTCTCACTTGTCGAACGATTATCTGTTGGTTTTGTTGAATCGTCTGGTTTTAAAGAAGCAAACATGCCAGTATAGTTTGTTTTGGCATTTTCCATAGCTGAAATGATACGATCTTCATATTTATAGGTACCATAATCATAAAAATCCTCAACTAGCCCAGCCTTTGTGATTTCTTCTTGATGGAGTTTCGCATCAACCCATACCCATGCAAGTAGACGTTCATACTTATCAAAAAGATCTTTCCCATCTGTTTCAATTGTAATTTCACCCTGTTTCAAAAAAGAACATGTATAATCACTAGCTTCTTTTCCAAAGGGTTCAATTTGGTTTGTACTTTCAGGTGTATCAATATAAAGAAAACGAGTTTTATAAATGGTTCCATTAATATTGAAATTAGCTGTATCTCCGTCTGTACATTTTTCTAGAGTTGCCGTGTATTTTTGGCCAATCTGTAATTGTGTCTCTGTGTCAGGCACTGTTTCTTTTACTTGTGGTGGTGTTGATCCAGTTTGTGGAGAGGTTGATTGACTTCCTGTAAAAGTATATCCTTCTAACTCAACAGTACTTGGGCTTAATTTTTCTGCACAACTAGAATTACTATTATTTTTTTTAATCAGTCCAATTAACTCTGTGAGGTTTGCAGCAGATTTAGCAATGGGTGTTGGTTCATGAAGGATATAGACACAATCAGCTCGTCTGAAGTGGCCACCTAATTCATCTCTCCCACCATTATGCGCTAGTGCAAGAGTGGGTAAATAGGATAATGTCAAAATTATTATAACTAAAAATAAATGAATACTGCGTTTTAACAAATCAGATGTTCCTCCTATTATTACTTTAACTAACGTAACTATAATACCATATTAAGAGCGCTTTATCGGTTTTATCTTAAGTTGTAAAAAATTTGAAATTAAAACGATTCGACAAGTACCTGGTACTTGTCGAATCGTTTTAGTTATCTTCAATTTTAATCCAGTCTTGAGACCAATTTTGAATTTCTTTGATTATAGGTTCAAGTGCAAGTCCTTTTGTAGTTAAGGAATATTCAATGCGCACAGGGGTTTCAGGAAATACTTTGCGACTGACGATGTCCTCTTTTTCTAATTCCTTTAGCCTTTCAGACAAAAGTCTACCACTGATGGGGAGGGATGATTCCAGGGTGCCAAACCGATGTGGGCCAGATAGAAGTTGAAAAACAATAAGTCCAGTCCAGCGCTTGCTTATTAATGTCATGGCCTTTTCAAATCTTGGACATAATAAGGATGGATTCATTTATATCACCTCATTTTTTTTATTGTAGCGTAAACTAACTTTTAAATACAAGTTTATTTATGGTAAAAAGATTACTTGACATCGTTTCATTACAAATATAAAGTTTATTACAGAAAGTAAGTTAAATTATGAAATAAAGGGGTTTAACAAATGAACACCATGACACTTGATCATAAAGTTCTTGCCTTGTTGGAAAAGAAAATACAGTTAATAAAAACAGATAAAGGTGCAATCTATTTAGTTGGTCCTATCCGTTTACCAGTTACATTAGGTGATAAAACCGAAATTTTTCAGTGGTATTGCTGGTTGCAATGTGAAGAAGTTACAGAAGACTACCAACGAATTGTAGAAAAATTATCGTCTGTAAACTTAGCTGAGCTTCAACAGTCCAGTGCACTCGTTTATGGTGATTTTGAAAATAATGAAGATGCACTGATTCGTATGCACTCAATCTGTCACACAGGTGATATTTTTGGTAGTAAACGTTGTGACTGTGGATTCCAATTAGAGCAATCAATGAAAATGATCACAGAACACGGGACAGGAGCTCTGTTTTACCTAGCAAACCACGAGGGAAGAGGTATCGGCTTGTTCAGTAAAGCAATGGCATATGTTTTACAAGAAAACGGGTATGATACAGTCGAAGCTAATTTAAAGCTTGGTTTTGTTGACGATGCTAGGAACTATGATGATGCCATTCGAGTGTTGAAAACTTTACGAAAAAAAGCAGTTACGTTACTTACAAACAATCCCAAAAAATTAGATGCCTTACAAAATTCTGGAATGGATGTTACAGGTCGGACCCCACTTTGGGGTGATACCACCGAATTTAATGAGAAGTATTTGAACACAAAGGTTGTCCGCTCTGGTCATTTGAAAGAATAATATCGAAACCAAAGGTCAACTATGTATAGTTTGACCTCTTTGTTGCATTAAATGGAAAAAAGTTCAAAAAGATCTAGAGAATTATATGTAGGGGACTCTCGTTCCTTATTTGTCAACAATACCTCATTTTTAGGAATTTATGCTTAATGTATTCTGAGTCCGCTAAACCATCTAAAATGTACAAATCCAGAATGTTCCATTATAATAGTAGTTGATGTATACTTGGTTAAGTCTTCGGATCTAAGAAGTTAAAAAGCAAATGAGGTAGAGTAAATTGTTTAAAAATAAATTTCATTTTTGGTCTCTTCAACTATTAATTATTGTAACCATATTGTATCTATCTTCAAAAATTACATTTTTGTTTGAACCAGTTGTCGTTTTCTTTACAACACTATTCTTTCCAATCATAATATCAGGATTTTTATATTTTTTATTAAATCCTTTAGTTAAAATACTGCAAAAATGGAGGGTGCCAAGAATATTGGCAATTGCCATTATGTATGTTGTTTTTATTGGATTAGTAGGTGTTGTAATAGGGAGCTTGGCCCCATTGATATCAAGGCAAATAACAGAGTTGTTTAATAATTTACCACTGTATGCAGAACAAACGAAACTTCTAATAAATGGGTTGTCGACTTCCCCACAATTCAAATGGGTCATGACTCAATCCTATGTTCCAATTACCGAAGTTGAAAATGAGCTTATTCGATTTGCTAACACGCTCCCTGATTTAGCGTCACAAGCGATTTCCAACCTTCTTGGGTTAATTGCCAATGTCACAATCACCATCGTCACGGTTCCATTTCTATTATTTTATATGTTCAAGGATGGTCATAGGTTTCCAATTGCCCTTACAAAGTTTTTCCCGGTGGCATATAGAAAAGAGGGAATTGAAACTTTAAAAGATACTGGAAATACATTAGCAGCCTATATTCAAGGACAGGTTTTAGTTGCATTGTTTGTTGGCACATTAGCTTTTATAGGCTACTTAATCATCGATTTACCATATGCTTTAGTTATGGCAATGATTGTAGCAGTAACAAATATCATTCCCTATGTTGGCCCATTTCTTGGGGGGGCACCAGCAGTAATAATAGGTTTGTTTGAGTCACCAACTACTGGATTATTAGTTGTCGTCGTCATTTTAATAGCCCAACAGGTAGAGGGAAATCTTCTCTCACCATTAATTCTAGGTAAACGATTAGATACCCATCCTGCGACGATCATTATCCTATTACTAGTTGCAGGTAATTTAGCAGGGGTACTGGGAATGATCCTTGCAGTCCCAACCTATGCGGTACTAAAGACAATTGTACTTAACGCCGCTAGACTGCTAAGAGCCCGAAAAGCGCACATAGAACAAGAAATAGAATAATTTAGGAGAGCTACAAACCTGACTAACAGTTTTGACTAAAGTTAAAAGGTTTTAGTAGCTCTTTTTAAAATAAGCGGGCTTCGCAAGCCACCATCTACAATGAAAAAGGTATTTCGTTTATTGAATATTGTAGTTCTATTTTGGAAATGATATTAATTTAGCCCCGGGCGTCATCGACTCTATGGTATAAGCCAATCCGTCCGGAAGGAAAAAAACAACAGTTAGGTTTGCTTTCACTTAGGTCCATTTAATTAAATGAAGTTAATAGACCTTACAAGGAGGATGTGCTATGAGCTTTTTTAACAAACTAATGTATAGTATGGTGAAATTTGATAAATATCCTGATATGGTTAAACAAGGAATAGGGAAAGCGTTTTTATATTTGTTCCTGTTTACTCTACTATTTGGAACTTTAAACAGCATCATTATTGGGTATCAAATAAATAGAGATATTGGTAAGTTTGTAACCGAGGTTAGTGGAAATATACCAGAATTCACATTTTCTGGTGGATTGCTTGATGTGAAAGAACCAATGCCAATTGTTTATGATAATATTGATGGAAGTACCCTTATCATTGATACAGATGGTCAAACAACGCCTGGTGTTCTAGACCAATATGAATCAGCAACATTGATACTAGAAGACCGTGTAATTACGAAAGAAAACGGCTTTAGCTCTGAGGAATACTCCTTTAGTGATTTTACAGGAATTACATTTGACCAAGATGATGTAATTAACAAGTTACCCCTACTAAAGTGGTTTAGCGCCATTGCGGCATTTTTTGTTTGGATTGGATTTTTCATTGGAAAGTTATTTAGTGCTTTACTACTATCACTTCTTGGTTTAATCATTGCCGCAATTAGAAAGACGAAACTTTCATTCGGTAGGCTATACAGCTTAAGTATCTATGCACTTACTATACCAATTTTACTAGATATTCTGCTACAAATATTCCAAACAGATTTACACAATCTTATTTATTATGCTATTGCATTAGTATACATGTGGATTGCAATGGGCCATTTTAAAGAACCAGCAATTGAATCAATGGAATTAGACAATTACTAAAAGTGAGCTTACTTACAATAATAACGAATTAAGGTGCAACCATTATAATTAGAAGAAAATATCGGGGCGAAATCTTAAACGATTTCGCCCTTTTTATGTTTTTAAAAGATAGTACTTTGTGTTAAAATGTCTAGCTCCAGGCGCCCCGTTTTTCTTTTGAATAATAAAATAGCAGATTGTGAAAAGTAAAATGAGGTAATTTTGTTGACATACTTGTATATACAAGATAGAATGAAAACGCAATCAATGACTTGTATATACAAATTTTTGTAACCGCAAACAAGTATATGTTTTATAAATGATGAGGGGGTTAAACTACATGAGTAAATATACTGACTCAGCAAAGGATTTGCTTGAGCATGTAGGGGGAAGTGACAATATTTCTGTTGTTACACACTGTGCTACTAGAATGCGTTTCGTTTTAAAAGATCCAAAACAGGCAGATGTGAAAAAGGTAGAAGAAATCGATATTGTTAAAGGGACCTTTACACAAGCTGGACAGTTTCAAGTTATTATTGGTAATGAAGTATCAACCTTTTATAATGAATTTTCAAAGGTTTCAGGTGTAGGTGATACAGCATCGAAAGACGATGCGAAAGTTGCAGCTAAACAGAATATGAATGTGTTACAGCGTATGATTGCCCATCTTGCTGACATTTTTACACCATTAATTCCAGCACTAGTTGTTGGTGGTCTTATTCTAGGTTTTAGAAATGTTATTGGCGAAATAAAGATGATTGATGATGGAACCAAAACATTAGTTGAAATATCACAATTCTGGGCTGGTGTCCATGCGTTCTTGTGGTTAATTGGTGAAGCGATATTCCACTTTTTGCCGGTCGGGATTACATGGGCGATTTCAAGAAAGATGGGAACGACCCAAATACTTGGAATTGTTTTAGGTATTACTTTAGTTTCTCCTCAGCTCCTCAACGCTTATGGTGTTGCAGGTGCGCAAGAAATACCTGTATGGGACTTTGGTTTTGCACAAGTGCAAATGATCGGGTATCAGGCCCAAGTTATTCCAGCCATTCTTGCCGGATTTGTACTTGCATATCTTGAATTAGGGTTGCGTAAAGTCATTCCTAATGTTATATCGATGATTTTTGTTCCATTCTTTGCTTTAATTCCAGCAGTGTTAATTGCACATGTTGTATTAGGACCAATTGGTTGGACAATCGGTTCATGGATTTCTGATGTTGTGTACACAGGATTAACATCTGCATTTGGCTGGTTATTTGCAGCTGTATTTGGATTTGCTTATGCACCACTCGTTATAACTGGTCTCCATCACATGTCCAATGCTATTGATCTACAATTGATGAGTGAGTTCGGTGGAACAAATCTATGGCCAATGATTGCATTATCGAATATTGCGCAAGGTTCAGCGGTGGTTGCGATGATTTTCTTAAATCGAAAAGATGAAAAAGAGCAGCAAGTTTCCGTTCCAGCTGCAATTTCTTGTTATTTAGGTGTTACTGAACCCGCGATGTTTGGTATTAATTTAAAATATTTATTCCCTTTCCTAGCAGCGATGATTGGTTCAGCGGTGGCGGCAGTTATATCAGTAGCTAGTGGAGTAATGGCAAACTCTATCGGTGTTGGTGGTATCCCTGGGATCCTATCAATTCAAGTACAAGATATGCTTACCTTCGCAATTGCAATGCTAGTCGCAATCGTTATCCCATTCTTATTAACAATTGTTTTATCAAAAACAAAAATGGGTGTGAATGCTTACCAACGTCTTGGAAAAGTTAGAAGTTAATCATTATAACCGTCTTGTAAAACATAAAGACTTCAATATAAAAAGAATAGCAACCTAAAATTGGTTGCTATTCCCCTTTCTAAAACTAAAACAGGTAGGTGCTCTAATTGACTCAACCATGGTGGAAAAAAGCCGTTGTCTATCAAATTTATCCAAAGAGCTTTAATGATACAATAGGAAATGGTGTGGGAGATCTTCAAGGGATAATTGAGAAATTAGATTATTTGAAAGAACTAGGTGTGGATGTTCTTTGGTTAACTCCTATATATGAATCCCCACAACGGGATAATGGGTATGACATTAGTGACTACTACAATATTTACAATCAATATGGAACGATGGAAGACTTTGAGCGCTTGTTAAATGAAGCACATAGGCGCGATTTGAAAATTATCATGGATATCGTCATAAATCATACCTCTACAGAACATGAATGGTTTAACAAATCCATGTCTTCAAAAGATAACCAATATCGCGATTATTACATATGGAAAGATGGAGTTAACGGGGAGCCACCAACGAATTGGGCTTCGAAATTCGGTGGCTCTGCATGGCAGTATGATGAAAATACTGGGCAGTATTATTTGCATTTATTTGATGTGACACAGGCCGATTTGAACTGGGAAAACGAAGAGGTTCGAAACACTTTATATGAGATGATGAACTATTGGCTTAAAAAAGGAGTCGATGGTTTTCGGCTTGACGTAATCAACCTGATATCAAAGGACCAAGACTTTCCGAATGATGACGGCTCAGTTCATCCAGGAGATGGACGAAAATTTTACACAGACGGCCCACGCGTACATGAATTTTTTCGAGAAATGAATAAAGAAGTGTTTTCAAACTATGACATTATGACTGTTGGCGAAATGTCGTCGACAACGATTGAAAATTGTATTAAATATACAGATCCAACAAGAAACGAACTCAATATGACGTTTAACTTTCATCACCTCAAGGTCGATTATCCAGATGGTGAGAAATGGACGAAAGCCGACTTTAATTTCCATGAACTAAAGAAGATTTTATCTACTTGGCAGGTTGAGATGAATAAAGGGTCTGGGTGGAATGCCCTTTTCTGGTGCAACCATGATCAGCCAAGAGTAGTATCAAGATTTGGTGATGATGAAAAGTATCATAACAAATCTGCCAAAATGCTTGCAACCACCATTCATATGATGCAGGGGACCCCTTACATTTATCAGGGAGAAGAGTTTGGGATGACCAATCCTAAATTCGGCCACATTGATGATTACCGTGATGTCGAATCATTAAACATCTTCAAAATTAAAAAGCAAGAAGGGATGTCAGAGCAAGAAATCATTGAGATCCTTAAGCAAAAATCAAGAGATAATTCAAGAACACCTGTCCAGTGGAATGCAAGTGTGAACGCCGGATTCACAACAGGAACGCCTTGGATTACTACAGCAAACAATTATAAAGAAATTAATGCTGAACAAGCACTAACTAATAAGAATTCGATCTTTTATCATTATCAAAAGCTAATTGATCTAAGAAAAAAATACGATATCATCACAGAGGGTGATTATCAGTTAGTTTTAGAGGATCATGATGATATATTTGCTTATATACGAAGTACTGACAAAGAGAAACTACTTGTTATCAATAATTTTTATGGGAAAGAAACATTCTTTGTCATACCTGAGAGTTTGAATTTGGTTGAATACAAAAGCGAAATATTATTATCAAACTATGATGATTCTTCAGAAGACATACAGCAGATGATGTTACGACCTTATGAATCAATTGTCTATCGCTTCAAAAAATAAATGGGGATATAGTATGAAAAATAAATATTTATCGATTTACAATAAGATTGCGACGCAAATTAAAATCGGAGAGATGGCGCCAGGCACACTTCTACCGTCTGAAAATGAATTAACAGATCTTCATGGTACATCAAGAGAAACAATTCGCAAGGCGCTAAACCTTTTATCCCAAAACGGTTATATTCAAAAAGTAAGAGGTAAAGGTTCACTAGTAATTGATATTAACAAGTTTGATTTTCCTGTTTCAGGGCTTGTTAGCTTTAAGGAATTAGCACAGAAAATGGCTAACAAAACAAGAACGATTGTAAATGAATTATCATTAACAAAACCAGATCAGTATATAAAACAGCAATTGAATATTTCAAGCAATCAACACGTTTGGAAAGTGGTAAGAACTAGGGAAATTGATGGAACGAAGGTTATTTTAGATAAAGATTTTCTAATTGAGGATTTTGTTCCGTCCTTAACAAGAGAAATATGTGGAGATTCCATTTATAACTATGTGGAAAATGAACTTAATCTGACAATTAGCTTTGCTAGAAAAGAAATTGTTGTTGTAGAACCGACAGATGAAGATCGGGAACTACTAGATCTTGAAGGCTTCCATAATGTAGTCGTCATTAAAAACTATGTTTATTTAGATGACGCTAGACAATTCCAATATACGGAATCTAGACATAGGCCTGACAAATTTCGCTTTGTTGATTTTGCTAGGAGAAACCATTAATTATGCAGAGGAGTACTATGATGCTAAAAAAATTATTTGGTAAAAAAGAAAATGCAGTTGAACAAATTACAGCACCAATCAATGGGAAGGTTCTAGATATTACAGAGGTCCCAGATCCAGTATTCTCTCAGAAAATGATGGGTGAGGGAATTGCAATTGATCCAACTGATGGACAAGTAGTTAGTCCTATCGATGGGGAAGTTGTCCAAGTGTTTCCTACAAAACATGCGGTTGGACTTAAAACAAAATCTGGGTTAGAAATTTTAATCCATATTGGCTTAGAAACGGTTGCATTAAATGGTGAGGGCTTTGAAAGTTTTGTCCAAGCAGGTGACAAAGTTAAACGTGGAGATAAGTTAATCAGCTTTGATTTAGAATTCATTAGAGAAAAGGCAGCAAGCACAATC
The DNA here is from genome assembly GCF_029193815.1 of Cytobacillus sp. S13-E01. Lineage (GTDB taxonomy): Bacteria > Bacillota > Bacilli > Bacillales > Bacillaceae_L > Bacillus_BV. The sequence goes on along the minus strand of NZ_JARFVC010000030.1, from coordinate 40,757 downwards.
ACCCCAATGATCATTACAAATACTGATGAAGTTGTTGGAAACCTTGAAAAAAATGTTGGTGTAGCTGCAAAAATAGCGGAAACAGAAGTATTAACTATAACGCTAAAATAAATAAATAACCTGAACTGATAAGGGTAAACAATATAAATAAAAATACATGTAGAGGGTGAAACGCAATGGTTTCACCCTCTACTATTTGTTGGTATGTGAATGTATCCCGACGTTGTTCATACTACTAAATGGTGTGTTACTTCAAATGTTTTTCTTATTTAGGCAAATTGTTAATGCAATCTCCCATTGCCCATACTTTCATCAACTATATCGTTAACTTTTTCTATGGCTTGTTCAACCATTTCATCGGCAATCATAACAATATCAGTGTCGTAGTTAGCCTCCTTTGAAACAGTAAATTGTAATTTCTCTGCATAAGCTGCTGGTCGATTCATCATAAAAGCGGAGGTTACTTCACAATAAACATCACGAGCCTTTTCAACGGTTAACTTACCTGTAACAATATCATTCATTAAATTTAGTGCAAGAATATTGGCAGCCTCCATATCACAACGCGAGGACACCTCACCTATTTTCCTTATCATTTGAAAAATGAATATAATATATTCATTTGTTGAATCATCCATTATCTCTTTTGTAATTCAACTACCAAGTAAGAACGTAACTTCGGTGCCTGAGCCCCGATCTAATAGGAGTTCGACTTGTTTATATATTATCGGGATGCTTATTGCTATTTTCATCTCTATTTGGATTTATTCAGCTTCATATCCGCAGAAATGGTATTTCTTTGGAGAGTGATAGTTTAAAAGCTTAAAGTAAAGCTTGAACATAGATTAAATATTCTAGAAGAGAAATCGCAGTTATGAAAAATCAACTGCGATATCATTCGTATCATATGGCTTCCAATCTGCGAGTTGTTTGTCACCTGGGGGAGATTCGACAAAAATCACGCTTTGAATGATATACACTATATAAAGGCAAAGATTGGAAAAGGAGACGTTGTATGAACACTATCAAAGCATTTGTATTTGACGCTTATGGAACATTGTTTGATGTGAATTCTGTTGCAAAGGCATGTGAAGAACTGTTTCCTCAAAACGGTTCTAAGATCTGTAAAGTGTGGCGTGAAAAACAGCTTGAGTATAGTTTTTTACGACAACTTATGGGCCGGTACATCCCTTTTTCGGCTATTACTCGAGATGCCCTGCAGTATGCTTGTGCAAGGGAAGGTGTAGTTTTAACTGAAGAAAAAGAAATTTTCCTCTTAGATAAATATTTACATTTAAAATCTTTTCCAGAAGTAAAAGAGGTGTTAAAAGCAATAAAAGAGCGAAATAGGATAATCTTTTCAAATGGATCTTATGATATGCTCTTACCTTTAGTAAATAACTCATGGTTAGAGGAATTTCTTGATGATGTCATCAGTGTCGATGAAGTTAAAGAATACAAGCCAACACCTATGTCATATCAAATAATAATAGAGCGTTTAGGAGTAAAACGAAATGAAGTACTGTTTATGTCCTCAAATACATGGGACATCGCAGGTGCGACTAGTTTTGGTTTTTACACAGCATGGATCAATCGAAAAAATGATGTAATGGATAATTTAGGTGTAGCTCCAAATTTTATTTATAGCGACTTGACTGGAATTCTTGAACATTCATAATTCGAGGCAAAACAAAAAACAGGTGATTATCTTACCCGATATCGCCTGTTAGAAACTTGAGTAATTTAACGTTTTATTGTTTTTATTTTTATTCCACATTCACACAAAAGACTGTGCTTGAGGGTTTTAACTTCTGTTTGACATTTAGGGCAAACGCTCTTTTTTGTATGCATTATTTTCAACCTTTCATATCATTCTATAGTTGGAACAAAGGGTAAATAGGAACGAATGCCTCTATAAAATTATTGATTGGAATCTTGGCATGTAGCACATTCCCCATATATTTCAAAGTGATGGGAATGGACTTTAAAATTTGTAAGCTTCAAGGCAACCTGTTCGACTTCTTCAAGATTTGGATATTTAAAGTCGATAATTCCTCCACATCTTTCACATATCACATGATAATGATTAGATTTGTATAATTCATATTTACTTAAACCATTACCATACGGAAGTTCCTTTAATATTTGTAACTTAACAAATAATTTGATGTTATTGTAAATTGTCGCAACACTTATATAGGGGATATGACTATGAATATCATCAACCGTTGGATGACCATTTAATGAAATGATTGTTTTTAAAATGAGTAGCCTTTGAGGTGTTATGCGTAAGCCACGCTCTTTTAAATAAGGAATTAGTTCTTTATATTGATCTTCTTCCACGGTAAACATCCTCTTTTTATTTTTATTGTAAGAATAGGTATCCGTTATGAGTACGGATACCTAAAGAGTGGGCATAAAAAACTTCTATTAATCTATCTTAACTTCTTCTGGCACAGCTAACCCAAGACCTTCAGCAATACGAGTTCCGAATTCAGGATCTGCTTTGTAGAAGTGTCCGATTTGACGAAGTTTGATTTCATTACTTTCAACAGGCTTCATTGCACCAACAATTGTGTTAACCAGTCGAGCACGTTCTTCTTCACTCTGTAGACGGTATAGGTCACCAGCTTGAGTGTAGTGATCGTTATGGTCATATGCAATACTCTCAGCAACACCACTTACAGGGTATGCGGCTTGTTTATTTTCATGAAATTCTGTCGGACCACCTAAGCTATTAGGCTCGTAATATACTGATTTTCCACCATTATTATCAAAGCGCATTTGGCCATCACGTTGATAGTTATTCACTTCATTACGTGGACGATTGATTGGCAATGCTTGATGGTTAGCACCTACACGATAGCGATGTGCATCATGGTATGCAAATAAACGACCTTGTAGCATTTTATCTGGAGAGACATCAATACCAGGTACTAATGTTCCAGGTGAGAATGTAGCTTGTTCAACTTCAGCAAAATAGTTTTCAGGGTTACGATCTAATACCATACGACCTACTTCGATAAGTGGATAGTCTTTGTGAGACCAAACCTTTGTTACATCGAATGGATCAAAACGATACGTATTCGCATCCTCTAAAGGCATGATTTGTACATAAAGTTTCCAAGCAGGGAAATCACCATTTTCGATTGCATTGAATAAATCCTCTGTATGATAATCAGGGTTTTCACCAGCAATTTGTGCAGCTACTTCATTTGTTAGGCATTTAACGCCTTGTTCTGTTTTAAAGTGATATTTCACCCATACTCCATCACCATCAGCATTTGTCCATTTAAATGTGTGGCTACCAAAACCATGCATGTGACGAAGTGTAGCAGGGATACCACGATCACCCATTAACCAAGTAACTTGATGAAGAGACTCAGGTGATAATGACCAGAAATCCCAAATTGCATTAGGATTTTTTAAATGCGTTTGTGGATGACGCTTTTGTGTATGGATAAAGTCAGGAAACTTAATTGCATCTCTAATGAAGAAAACAGGAGTGTTGTTACCAACTAAATCATAGTTTCCTTCTTCTGTGTAAAATTTAACAGAAAATCCGCGTGGATCACGAACTGTATCAGCAGAACCATTCTCACCAGCTACAGTAGAAAAACGAACAAATAAAGGAGTACGTTTTCCAACTTCTGATAGGAAATTAGCTTTAGTATACTTCGTTAAATCGTTTGTTACTTCAAAATAACCATGTGCACCAGTACCTTTTGCATGAACCACACGTTCTGGAACACGTTCTCTGTTAAAATGCGCTAGCTTTTCAAGAAGATGAACATCTTGAATTAACGTAGGACCACGAGAACCGGCTGTGATCGAGTTTTGGTTGTCCCCAACAGGAGCGCCCCAACTAGTAGTAAGATTGTTTTTATTCATTACTAGAATCACCTCATATGTTTTATTTACATTTCTAATGATAACACTTATCATAATAAAATCAATACTTTTTTATAATTATTATAAATAAAAAGGTATTATAAATAAGTTTCTAGCTATAAAAAAGGTTAGATACAGGTTTAGCATAATAGGTTACGAGATTAGATATCAACGGCTTTGGAAATAAATGAGAAAGTCGGCTTGCATTTTGTTTTTGTCCATCTATCTATTATTTATTGTGATAAGTAGGAATATATGAAGGAAATCTTGTAACTTTTAAAATATTTTAGTTAATATGGGTTTAAAGAAACAGATAAAACCGTTAAAAGTAAATGAATTTTAATAGTAAAGAAGATGTGCGAAAACACATCCTCTTAACTACTTCGTATAAAATTTCTCCGTATAATAAGGCTGATATTCCGTATTAAACGCAACGCCAACGCCTAAGTTTTTAAAATCTGGCTTAAGGATTATTTCTCTGTGACCCAATGAATTCATTAACCCTTCATGAGCAAAAATGCTACTTAATTGTCCGTAGGCGAGGTTTTCGCCTGCAAGTGTAAAAATGATATCATCTGCTAGCATACGATCAAAAGGTGATTGTCCTTGTAAGTTCGTATGGTTAAAGTAATTGTTCTCTGCCATATCCAAGCTGTGTTTTCGGGCTGTCTCTCTTACCTGATCATCCCACGTAAGTATCTGTAGGCCATGATTTACTCTAGTTGCATTAGTTAAATCAAACAACTGGTACTCGAACCCTTCTATCAGGTTCTCATTTGAAACTGTGAAGAAGTCCTTCTTACTATTTTCGAGAGCTTCACTAACAATCTGAATAGATGTTACCGTATTTTCTTGATGTTTATCATAAAAAACTGTGATATAGCTTTCATCAACTAAAAATACATCATAATTTCGATCTGGTTCAAATTGATAATATGTCATACCTTTTCTTATTTCGGTTAACGGTTTGCCGAGAACGTCAAGAACCGACTCTTTTGAACTACCTTTTTTGATCCCTTTATTTGAGGCAATTAAATCTTGCGATGTAAATAATCCGACTACATTGTTGTTTTCATCATATGAAACCATTATAAAATTTTGATAGTTTTCATGGTAAGCACTCCATTGTACTCCATACTCATTGTAGGAAGAACGTTTTGGTTTCCCGAGAAACTGTTCAACATATTCTCTTGAATCGCCAAGTTGAACATTATAAACTGAGAAGGTTTGTTCAGTTGGTATTGATAAAGGTGGTTTATCTACTGTAGTACTCTCAACGTTATCCTCAGATTGTTGTGGTGATTTTTTAAGATTATCTAATTGATCCATCAGTTGAATAATGCCTTGCTGAATAGTACCAATTGCGGCGATGTATTCAGGCTTTTCTCTAATTTCATCTATATCTGATTTAATGTTTTCAAGAGTGGTAGCATAATCACTTTTCTCTACCCATTTTTCAAAAGTAGTCCAAGCTGAAAACAAAAACAATAAAAAAGCGAACAATAGTACCAAACGACCCATCGTTTTGCCCCCCTTTCGAATGGCTACTACCATTCTATCCAAAAAAGGTAAGTATCATAAGTTTATAATCATAATAAGCGATAATAACATACTATGAAAGTGCTAGCAGTTACAGACTATTATAAAAGATGAGGGAATCAGCATGGTTTAATAAATAAGCGGAGAAATTTCTCTTAATTACGAAATAGCACTTAAAATAGCTTAAATAGACGGAAGAACTCCGACTATTTACACAAAAAACGTCAAAATGGATCATTTTGCATTGCTTAAGCGGAAAACCTCCGCTTATATACCCCGAACCAAGCCTTATTACGCAGTTTAACCGGAAAATCTCCTCTTATTTTAACTATCACTGGTTACTAAATTTAGGAGTTTACTTCTGTTGTATATGGAAATGTGTAAGAATTGACATCCCAATTGACATTTAATTTTGAGTGTCCAAAAAGCATTGTCCTTTAAATTTATTTTGTCATTAGTGGTTTTATTCTACTATAAGAGGTATTATAAATCCCTATATAAAAGGAAAATGGCATACGTCGATTCGTATGCCATTTCTAATGTCAATTTTCCGTTTTGCACCTCAAAACGGAACCCTTTAGCAAAAGAAACACCCGTTATTCTGAGATGGGGCGGGAAGGAGCTTGCTCAATTCAGGCAATATGTTTCCATTTTCGCCAAGAAATATAGCAAACTACTATATACAAGTTAGTTAATAAAAAAATATTTAAAATAGTATTGACATTGTTTCACTACCCCGTTAAAGTAGTAACTATCAAAATAATCACAAACTTAATACGTGATCTCTTATCAAGAGTGGCGGAGGGACTGGCCCTACGATGCCCGGCAACCGTTCCATTATGGAATTGGTGCTAAATCCAGCAAAACAAATATTTTAATTATTTGTTTTGGAAGATGAGAGAGGATGACCGGATATAGCCGCTAACCTCTCTTTTCTAGAGAGGTTTTTTTAATGTTAAGGAATTTATAAAATTGTAAGGTTGTGTATAACTTCGTGTCTCTGTCTATCTACGTCTAGCTCCAGAGCCCCAACGACTAGTGGACTTCCCTTACCTCCTTACGATAAGTCAACATCGAATCGCTTTCGCTCTTCGTGTTTCCTTTATCTCATGCGGCTCAGTCCAGTCCATACGTCGCTAAACGGGGCGCTTGCGCTTTTGTTAATGCCTACATACCCATCCTCTAAAAGAAAAGATTACTAGTTAGGAGTACTTTTTATTTAGAGATGTATTAAGAAAATGACCAAAAGGGGAGTATTACCAACATGAGAAAATCAATATTAAAAACAGCATTCACTTCACTAGCTTTTTCAGTCCTTTTAACAGGGTGTGCATCAGCTGAAAATTCAGCAAATAAGGCCAGCAGCAATGAAAAAATAACATTTGAAAATGTACCTGAAAGATTTGCAAATGGAGAAGGCGCAAAAATAAAAGTTATCCGTAAAATCGGTGGAGACGATCATACTGCGCAATTTTTAGCGGGTGCGAAAGAAGAGGGAGAGTCCTTGGGCTTTGATGTTGATGTGTTCACAGCAAATGGAGATTCAGCTAAATTCCATGACGCAATTGAGCAAGCGTTAACTCAAGATTATGATGGATTTATTATTTCACATGGTGATGACGCAGCAACTGTAGATGGCGTTAAGAAGCTAACTGAAAGTGGAAAGAGCGTTGTAACATTTGACTCTAATCCTGATATTGCATCTGTTAACGGTGTTACTCTAACTTCACAAGATGATGAAGCATTAGCGACGTTGGCACTTGATCAATTAGTGAAAGACAGCAATGGTGAAGCGAACATCGTATACCTTTGGGTTGATGGGTTCCCACCAATGGTAAGAAGAAACAATGTATATAAGCAAACGCTTGAAAGTAACCCGGGAATTAAAGAGATTGAACGCTTCGGAGTTGCTGCAGCAGACACATCTGTACAAACGCAAAACGCAGTGGCAGCGATGTTAAACAAGTATCCAAAAGGTGAAATTGATGCGATCTTTGCAACATGGGATGCATTTGCAATTGGTGCAGCTCGGGCGATTAAAGAAGCAGGAAGAGATGAAATTAAAATCTACGGTATCGATGTATCCAATGCAGACCTTCAAGAAATCCAAACAGATGGTAGCCCATGGAAGTATACAGCAGCAGTTGATCCTAAATTAATTGGTGCTGTAAACATGAGACTTTTAGCTAAAAAGCTTGCAGGTGAAGAGACACCTCAAAACTATGACTTAGAAGCTTCCCTCATTTCACAAGCTGAGCTTCGTACGTCAAAAGAAGCAGTTAACATGGTAAACCTAGCTGACATAATCGAAGGCTGGGGAACAACAACTGCTTTTGAAGAAGACTGGATGAAAGTGTTAAAGGATCATTATAAAAAGTAATCACCCATGGGGGAACACTCTCTTTACCATAGAAGAGAGTGTTCGCTTATGTTACTTGGGAGGAGGTAGCAAGAATGACAGCATTACTTCAGATGAATAACATCTCCATTGAATTTCCAGGTGTGAAAGCATTGACAGATGTTCATTTTACAACCGAAACGGGTTCGGTTCATGCTCTCATTGGTGCAAATGGAGCTGGAAAGTCAACGTTAATGAAGGTTTTATCAGGAGCATATCGTCACTACACTGGTGAAATCACCCTCGGTGGTCAACTACTCTCCATTCGTTCTCCAAAAGAGGCTCAAGATCATGGCATACAAATTGTCTATCAGGAAGTAGATACAGCGCTAATTCCTTATTTAACAGTTGGTGAAAACATTATGTTAAATCACACTGTCGGTGGAATGGGTAAAAGACAGCTAGTGAATTGGAAAGAGCTCCATAAGAAAGCTTCCGAAATTTTATCAAGTATGAAAATTAACGTATCATCTAAAAAACTTGTTAATGAATTAACGCTTGCTGAAAAACAAATGGTCTTGATTGCAAGAGCAGTTACAACAGAGTGTAAATTCCTGATTCTAGATGAACCAACGGCACCTTTAAGCCAAACCGAAACAAAAGAACTTTTTCGAATTGTAAACGATTTAAAGAATAGAAACGTTGGGATTATTTTCATCTCACATCGGCTACCAGAGATTTTTGAGATATGTGATGAGATTACGGTGCTTAGAAATGGCGAATTTGTTGGGAAAGAATCCGTATCTACTACTACTCAAAATAGGGTAGTAGAGCAAATGTTAGGAAAAAAGTTAGAGGAACAGTTTCCGGAACATATGGCAACGATCGGTGAAAAAATATTTGAAGTCAAAGACCTAAATGAACCTGCTAAAATAAAAAACCTTTCCATGTATGCTTCAGAAGGTGAAATTGTTGGGATAGCTGGTTTAGTAGGTGCAGGGAAAACAGAACTTTGTAAAACGTTATTTGGCTGCTCAAAGATTACATCTGGTCACGTTTTGCTAAAGGGAAAAAAGCTAAAGCTTACAAATCCTCATCTCGCAGTGAAGCAAGGTATCGCATTAGTTCCGGAGGAAAGAAGAAAAGAAGGGATTCTTGTAACGGAGTCGGTCGCAACGAATCTTACTTCTGCCAATTTAAGTAAATTCACCAACCTTTTTAGCTTTTTAAATAGAAAAGCGGAAAAGATTCAATCGGTTGAACTAATAAAGAGCCTTGGGATTAAGACGCCACATGAAAATACTTTGGTTCAAAATCTCTCTGGTGGAAACCAACAAAAGATAGCCATTGGGAAATGGTTAATCACAGATGCAGATGTTTATATTTTTGACGAACCTACAAAGGGTGTTGACGTAGGTGCGAAAAAGGACATTTTTAATTTAATAACTGGATTAGCAGAGAACGGTAAAGTCATTATCTATGCTTCCTCAGAAACATCAGAAATCATTGGTATTACGAACCGTTTGTACGTTTTATATGATGGTCAAGTCGTTAAAGAGCTCGTAACATCTACCACAAATGAAGAAGAAATTTTATTTTACTCAGCAGGAGGTAATAAGCATGAAGGGAACGCTAGCAACAAGTACGAACTCCACGAAAAAATCCTTTGATTTATTCTCGTTTTTTTATAAATATGGTACAATCCTAACTATTTTTGTATTGATCATTGTTTTTGCGGCTGCCAATCCTTCATTTATACAAGGAAACAATATCATAAATATCTTGAGATCCATCTCGATTGTGACTATTATCGCAATTGGAATCACGATTTCACTTTCTGTAAATGGTTTTGATTTATCGGTTGGATCAGTCGCTTCTTTATCAAATGCGGTAGTAATCTCGATGTTTGTCTGGTTTTCGCAAAATACATTCATCGCTATTCTAGCGGCTATTGCTGCTTCGTTACTAGTTGGCGCACTAAATTCTTTTCTAATTGTAAAAATGAAAATCCCAGATATGCTGTTAACATTAGCGATGATGTTTATTATTCAGGGAATTGCGTTGACCTACACCAAGGGAGCAACGATTTCTCAAAACATGGTTATGCCTGATGGTTCATTTTCTGAAGGCTTGATTAGCCCGTTTTTCGCAAAAATCGGCCAAGTCCCATGGATTATTATGATCATGGTCGTAGTTGTTGTCTTAGTTCACATCTTTTTAACGTATACAAAGCACGGAAGATACATGTACGTGATTGGTGGAAATATCGAAGCAGCAAGACTTTCAGGTATTCCGGTTAACAACTATAAAGTAGTGGCCTATTTATTGTCAGCACTTTTTGCTTCTATTGGTGGAATTGTACTGGCTTCAAGGGTGATGACAGCTGAAATAAGTGCAGGTGCCCCGTACTTAATGGATTCTGTTGCGGCGGCATTTATCGGCTTTTCCGTTCTAGGTGCAGGTAAGCCGAATGCATTCGGAACATTCGTCGGTGCAGTTTTAATAGGGATTTTACAAAACGGTTTAGTGATGATGTCTGTCCCATATTATGCGATGGACATTGTTAAAGGAACGGTATTGGCATTTGCGCTTGGGTTGACTTACTATAAACTTAAATAAGAAAAAGAGGTAATAATCCTTTTGGGATAATTGCCTCTTACGTGTCTGAATGATGTTCGGTTCAGAAATCAATCAGATTATTCTTTGTTATCTTCCTCCATATTAAACCAAAGCGGATCATCGATATCGACATCACCATTATAGTTGATTAGGATCTCTTCACCTGCTTTTATGTCTGTGAAAGCATAAAAGTCAAAGGAATGGTTATCAAAGTTAATTTCATATTGTGCATTTGGTTCGTATGAATGGTTAAACAGCATACCATATCCTAGAAGTATTGCAGTGTGGTTGATACCATATTCGAACGCATAATCTGCAAGTGTGGTTTTTTCGATGTGTTCATGCTCTTCATTCGGATAAGCAATGACCGGGGCTTCATGGAGGAGCTCACCCTTTGCTATATCACGCGTCGCAAATACTCCTCTATTGAATTCTCCATCACTAATTTCAGATGTCTTTATTTCAATCATATTCATCACCTACTAATTCATTTCTATGAAGTCTATTATCTACTTAAGCTTGACAGTTTATAAAGATGAAAGCAACTATTTTTACTCAAAAACAAACAAATACTGTCATATATATTTTTCTAATCTAAAATAATTAAATTTTGCACGTAATTTAGAGAATGAAGGTATTTAATTTATACTAAAAGGGATTAATAACAAGAGTCAGCAAAATTATTTATAAACAACTCGGTCCGCAGTAGGAGTGAATCTATCTATGGAAACAAGTCACGAAACTAAATTATGTTCCACGGAAATTACAAGTCTGTGGACGCAATATATGAGCGATAGTATGTCTATTTGTGTTATTAGCTATATGCTTGAAAAGGTTGAGAATAGTGATATTAGATCAATATTAGAATTTGCTATCGATTTATCAAAAAAGCATGTTAAAGCGATAAAAAGTTTTTTTGATAAAGAAAATTATCCAATTCCTTATGGTTTTACGGAAGAGGACGTAAATATTAAAGCGCCAAGGTTATTTTCAGATACATTTCTTCTGAAATATCTGCACATTATGGCAGCGCATGGCTTAACAGGTTATGCTGTTTCCTTAACTACTGCTATTCGGGCAGATTTACGTGAGTATTATACTAGATGTAATAATGAAGCAATGAAGCTATATAACATAACCTTAGATTTAATGTTGGCTAAAGGAGTCTATACTAGACCCCCATATCTTTATCCACCTGAGCAGGCTCAGTATGTCCAAAAACAAAACTTTCTAACAGGTTGGTTTGGTAATCGCCGTCCGTTAAATGGGATTGAAATTAGTAATATCACCTTTAATATGAATAAAACAGTAATGGGTAAGGCATTGCTACTTGGATTCAGTCAAGTAGCCAAACACAAGGAGGTTCGTGAATATTTGATGAGGGGGAATCAGGTTTCTTCCAAACATGTTGAAGTTTTTAGTTCGATCCTTCATGAAGACAATCTTCCCTGCCCACCGACTTTTGAATCGGAAGTTACAAACGCAACTGTTTCACCATTTTCAGACAAACTAATTATGTTCCATACAGCACTATTAACTCAAGCATCAGTAGCATTTTACGGGGCGGCCATGGCAGTAAGCATGAGACGTGATTTAGGAGCACAATACACTCGTCTTTTAGCAGAAATGGAGCAATATGGTGAGGATGGCGGAAACATCATGATTAACAACAGCTGGATGGAACAACCACCAACAGCAGACGACCGTGTCGCTTTGGCCGAGGATAAAAATTGAGAGTTTTACACAAAAGCAGTTTAAAACTAACTCAGGCATCATCAAATTAAAAAGTAAGAATACTATCATAAGAATTGACTCTTTGGTAGTTTTTTCTTATAATCGGGAACAAATAAGGTATGGAAGGTGATGCGTTATCATGAGTGTAAAAGTAAAGCTCAAAGATATAATTGCAGAAATGGAAATACAGTTTGAAGAGTCTCATACATACTTAAATAGTAAAACCGGTGAAATAGTTGTAGTAACATCGGATGATTTACTAGCTGCAGAAGACGGAATACCATTCGATGACTTACTTGATTGGGAACAAGAAAATAGAATGGTAGCTATTGATGTTGTTGAAAACTTTGAGAATTACATAGAGTTACCAACTAAATTTGATGTAAATGAATATGAAATCATGGAAGACTTTTGCTTCAATGTTAGCAATGAACGAAAGCAAGAGACCTTGCTAGGGGTAATTAGGGGGAAAGGTGCTTTTCGAAGATTTAAGGACAAAATAATAGATTTTGAAATTGAGGATCAATGGTATTTATTTCGTGACGAACGTTTAAAAGAAATTGCGATTGAATGGTGTCGAGACAATAATGTAAACTATATTGAATAGTGCTAATTCACTATCCATTAACCAATGTAATTAACACTATTTTTTAATGAAAGGAATACCTATGAAAACAGAAAAAGAAAAAATGTTGAATGGGGAACTGTATAATCCTGCTGACCAGAAACTAGTTAAAGACCGTGAAAAAGCGAGAAGAAACACTAGATTATACAACCAAACCTTGGAGACTGATGTTGACAATCGAACTGTAATGTTAAAGGAGCTTTTCGGTTCAACTGGAGAAAGCTTATTTGTGGAGCCAACATTCCGTTGTGATTATGGTTACAACATACATGTAGGGGAAAATTTTTATGCTAATTTTAATTGCGTCATCTTAGACGTTTGTGAAGTGCGAATTGGTGATAACTGTTTTATCGCTCCAGGTGTCCATATCTATACAGCGACGCATCCTTTAGATCCATTTGAACGCATTTCTGGTGAGGAATATGGCAAACCAGTTACTATTGGTAATAATGTATGGATTGGCGGTCGAGCTGTGATTAATCCTGGGGTTAACATAGGTAACAATGTAGTTATTGCTTCAGGGGCAGTGGTGACAAAGGATGTATCAGATAATGTTGTTGTAGGTGGAAATCCTGCAAAAGTAATTAAACAAATTGAAATATAAATTACTTTATTTATGGATGCTAAAAGAGCTTGGAACGTTTCTTGAAACATTTTCCACGCTCTTTTTTGATTTGCCTATTAATCTGGGTTTTTGACCTTTATCTTACGTTTATACCCAATAAGTGGACACATTATATCACGTTACAAAAATATCAAAACTAATAACTAAGCTTTTACACCTTCAGAGTATTTTCACTAAAATATATTTTCCTAGAAGGTCTAAATACAAGAAAAATCAGTGCTAGACTTACCCCCATATTTAAAATAGAAGCGATAATGATGCTATAGCGAAGAGGTAAGAATTCACCTGTAAATCCGATCAGCAATATAAATCCGATTTGGAATACGCTTTGAAAAGTACCAAATACACTTAAAATACGTCCCATCATATCTGTTGGAACGTTATTTTGTACAAATGTCATGAATCCAGTCCCACAAAATGCATTAAAGTAACCTAAAAGAATAAATCCTACTGCTACTGATAGGAATGAGAACGAGAAAGCATAGATTAAGTAGCCGACCGCGACCATGATATATCCAATTCCCATTAGTTGTTGAATTGATATTTTTTTTGAAAAAATCGATACAGTCAATGAACCGGCGATATGTCCTATTCCAGTGATACTCATTAAGTATCCAAAATCAGCTTCAGAAAGCCCTAACACTTTTTGTGTAAAGACAACTTCTTGGGCGTCCATACCAAGAGCAATAATCATGATAAATTGAGCAATCGCGTAAACAGCTACGATATAGTTGTTCTTTTTACTAAACGAGATGACATATTTCCAATCAAGTTTAAGGGTAGTTAGGCTCATCATTTTTGAGTGTGCAATATTTTCATTTTTTTCTAAATTAGGAAGTAATAGCAGAATAATAGCTGAAATGGTAAAAGTGAAAGCGTTTATCCATATCGCAACATTGGCGGAACTAATGATAAGTAGTACACCTGCAATAGCGGGGCCAACCAAGAATGCTCCTGAGGTAACAAGACTTCGGAATGAGTTGAATTTTTTCCTTTGGTCCTGTGGAATGAGCTTAGTTATGTAAGTCATCGAAGTTGGCTCAAAGAATGCTTTAGCAACGGATAGGAAAAATAAGCAGAAATAGATTAACCAAATAGAAGTTAAAAAAGGAATAACCGCTACCAACAGGGCCCGAAATATATCAGCTGCAATCATTAAATTTCGTTTATTCATTCGATCAATTAAACTTCCTGACCAAAACTTCGTCAAGATTGAAGCGATTGGTCCCATAATCCATAACCCAGCAACTGCTGCAGCCGAATTTGTAAGTTGTAGGACAAGAATATTGATGGCAACAAGATAGATAAAGTCACCAAAAGAAGATGTACCTATCCCAACTAATAGAAAGACTGAATTCTTTTTAGAAGTATTTGCTGTGAGTTGACTCAAAATAACATCTCCCTAGCTGTTGATTGTAATTATTAAAATCCTTTTTTTATTGCCTCTTTTAAGATGAGAAAAGTTAGTTGATGATCATCGATAATGTAAGGGACTTCTACTGGTTCCACCCATATTCTTGCAGTCGATTCATTCTTACGTTTAAAGGGGTGACATTCTGTAATATCCATTAGGTAGAATAGTTGATAACCTATTTTAGGATATTTCCCATTAGGGTCAAATAATGAATTTTCCTCATGACTAACTTCAATCATTCCAATATACCGAATATTCCCTTTTACGTATCCTTCTTCATAAGCTTCCCTATGCATAGCCTGTTCAGGGGTTTCTCCAGCTTCAAGATGTCCACCCGGAACATTAAATCCTCTCCTTTTAATAAGCTACTTTCATTATACAGAATTTAAAAGATTAATAGAAAATATTTACAGAAAAAGACGTTACCCAGAGTGAGATAATGTGCTTATATATGAGAAGTTAATAGATAGAAAAGAGTATTGCTAGTTATTTTCCATAAAACCAATCATAGAGTGCATTTTCCTAAATCAAACTAATATTACCCAAAATCATTCATACTGGCCCAAATTATAAAACAAATAAATTAAATCATAAGGTTTAAACCATACTAAATCGGGTACTGGTCAATTTGTCGGAGATCCATTTCCCTTGAGACAAAATTGTTACATTCACTCTGTTATCAGGTTATCGACAGTTTTATATCATCAAGGCAAGTTGTATTAATTAAACTTTTTTTCAATTAGGTAAATCAAAAAAGCTGACACTAAAAGTCACCATTCCGTGACTGAGTGTCAGCTTTACATCTTTATCGTTTTGATAATGTTTCAGTTAATACTGGAACAATTTGTTTCTTACGAGATACAACACCCTTTAATACGACAGTGTTGTTATCTAATTTTACATTATATGCTTCCTCAACAGCGTTAGCCTGTTTACCTAATGCTAACCCCACTGAATCGTTATTTAAGATATCTGTTACAACAAATAAGAATAAATCTAGGTTTTTAGAAGCGATTACGCTAGAAAGAGCTGCTTCAATCTCAGTTTGACGGGCTAGTACATCATTTGTATCAACTGCATTTACTTGAGCAACTTCCACTTTATAGTTCCCCATTTGAAATTCCTTAGCATCTAGGGAAATCAATTGTGCAATTGTTTTATCGCTTAAATCTGCACCAGCCTTAAGCATCTCTAGTCCATAGCTATCAGCATCAACACCTGCAATTTCAGCTAATTCACGAGCTGCTGCCACATCTTGATCTGTGCATGTTGGTGATTTGAATAATAGAGAGTCAGAAATGATTGCCGATAACATTAACCCAGCAATATTTTTTTCAATTGCAACACTATTTTCTTTGTATAATTTATTTAAGATTGTTGCAGTACAACCAACTGGCTCACAACGGTAATATAAAGGATCGCTCGTTTCAAAGTTAGCAATTCGGTGATGGTCAATTACTTCTACTACACGAACTTGATCAATGTCTTCAGCACTTTGTTGACGTTCATTGTGGTCAACAAGGATAACATTTTTAACTTCAGATGCAACAGTATTCACTAAACGTGGTATAGCAACTTTGAAAGTATCTAAGGCGAATTGTGTTTCACCGTTCAGTTCACCTAAACGGACTGGCTCAACAACCATACCTAGCTTTGTTTTTAAATCAGCATAAGCAATTGCAGAGCAAATAGTATCAGTGTCTGGGTTTTTATGACCAAAAATTAGTGTTTTTTCCATAGATATTACTCCTTTTTATATGTGTTTTGGTTGTTTTAGTTTACCATATGTAGGTCGAAATCGATAACTTGACTATTTAATAGAATATCACAAAATGAAGGATTAATGATGTGTAATTTTTAAAAATCGTATTAGAAGTAAATCGATCATAATCTAAAATTTGTCTAGATCCAGGCGCTGCTTTTTCTCTTATTAGTACAAAAGCTCCATTTATTCGTAGCTGCCACAGATGTCCTCACGGAAACCATAATAGAAGCGTATAATGCAACAAAACAATCTTTCAAAAGGGTGATTTCCTAATATGAAATGGAGAAATTACGGATTATGGGTATCCATGGCATCTGTTATTTATATGGTATTACGTGATATGGGCATGCAAATTGACTTAACTCAGTGGGAAACATATGTAACAGCTATACTTGGTATACTTGCCACACTTGGAGTAATATCTAATCCAGAACAGGGTAGAGGATATTTTACGATTAGACGACAAGGTAATACTCAAAACGTACAAAATGGCTTTGGACTAAATCAAGGAATGCAGCAAACTAATCCTGTACAAGGAAACCAACAAATTGGTCAAAACCAACTTCCAGTACAAAATCAAAATTTCCAGGGAACTCAACAAACTAAGCAAACGATGCCTGTACTCCCGAACCAAGGAATGCAACAAATGGAGCCAGGGCAGCAGAACCAAGGAATGCAACAAATGGAGACAGGGCAGCAGAATCAAGGAATGCAACAAATGGAGACAGGGCAGCAGAATCAACGAATGCAACAAATGGAGCCAGCGCAGCAGAATCAAGGAACACAACAAATGGAACAGGTAGTATCTGAACCTGTAGAAAATACACAGCAATATTCTGAACCGGAAGGAATCGACCAAGTACAAAGAGACTTTATAGGTGCAGAGCAAAATGAAAGGTATTAACCATTAAAACTGTTCTCTCGGATGCCCGGGACATGTTTTATTATGTTTCACGGGCATCCATTGCCAGTGGACCTTTTCATTTTAGGAGATTAATGCTAGTGATTCTAAAACTATGATACCTAATTACCCTGTGATGACCCCTAACAGCGTACTGTAATGAGAGATCGATAGACTTCTTGATTTCCCCGCATTTTTGCATTTCAACATCATAGATGCAAACAAAATCGAGGTGCATCGCTTTGTTTTTTATAGTAACAATCTTTTACATAGAGAAAATTCTCATTTCTTGTTAAAATAGATTATAAGTTAACATATTCGTTCTAGTGGAGGAAGCGCATGTCTGTAACAGATAACTTAGTAAGTGATTATAAAGATGTATTAATTAATATAAAACAGTTTAATAAAGATTTACGGGATGATTTAGACATTGTCCACCACTTATCTCAATTTAAACATTGGTACTATATCCCGGATTTACATTTGTTTGGACCAGGAAAATATATAGGTTATAAAAATATGAATTCAAATTCTTATGACCTGGACGGTCGCAAATCAGAAGTAGAAACGGGAAAAGTATTAAGAGAATGGTTTCATCAAATAGAGCCTGAGACGACTGAAGATTTTATAATACGAGAAGAATTGGAAAACATACTAGAAGATTTTGATAAAAGACTCCGTAATAATGCAGTCATCCACATTCCAAAGGGTGTACGCTTCTTTTTGATGAATCCATAGGGCTTAAGCAAGTTTGTACTAATAGATAAAATATTTTGAAAACGTCCTATTGGTGTTTTTTATGATACAATTAATAAAATTAAAAATCCGCTTTTGCGGTAGAGGTTATTAGCTACCCTCTCAAAAAAACTAAGAGGAAACAGTACTCCTTTTGGTGTACTGTTTTCTTTATTTGGAGGAAAGAAAATGAGAATATTTTTGTATTTAGTTTCAATAATTGCAGCGAACGTTAGTACGGCTGCATTTGCTCCGTTGCATATTGGTGCATTTATCGTTCCAATGGGTACCTTGTTAATTGGTGCTACTTTTATCTTCCGCGACCTTGTTCAAAATAAATATGGTCGTAAAAAGACGTATATGTTTATTGGAGCGGCCTTAATTTTATCAGGACTAGTTTCTTACTTTTTAGGAGATACACTAATAATCGTATTGGCATCGGCCCTTTCCTTTGCGATTGCGGAAACAACTGATACTGAAATTTATACACGCTTAAAACTGCCAATGGGCTGGAGAGTATTTTACAGTGGTTTAGTAGGTGGATTTTTAGATTCAGTCGTTTTCGTAGTGATCGGATTAAGTCCACTTGGTGCGAACTTCTTACCATGGGAAGCGATTCCCTTTGCTATACTCGGCCAGGTTATTGTAAAAACCATCATTCAAGCAATAGGTGCATTGATTCTAAACCAAGTACAGCATAAATTTGATAAAGTGAAACTTCAATCAGTAGGGATTTTCTTCAAGCACCACTGATTGTTAATTGAACTTATAACGCTAGTAGAGTGCAGGTTCTGTGCACAACGACTTACTTGCACGTCCTGTGCGTCGTCGGACCTTTAGGGGCAGTATCCCACACATAATCTTCCTCGAATTTTCTCGAAATTATGTGGAGGGGTCTTACTGCCTAAACAGGAACAATTCAAACTAATAAAAAATCCTCTATATTTTGTATAGAGGATTTTTTGTGATATTGGAACCCTTTCAATAGTCGTTTCGTAAGACTAATGTAGGAAGTGATTTCTTACATTTTCGGAACATGTTAATGTAAAAAGGGAGTTGGATAGGTTATAGTAATAGATAGATAAAAAGAGAGGAAAGAGAATATGATTGTAAAAAATGAACAAGAATTACAAGCACTGAAAGAAATTGGGAAGATTGTTGCAACGATTCGCGATGAAATGATTGAAAGAACAAAGCCTGGAGTTACAACGAAAGAATTAGATGAGCATGCAAAAGTTCTATTTGAGAAATTCGATGCTATTTCTGGACCAAAAGGAGAATATGACTTTCCTGGTTATACATGTATTAGTGTAAATGAAGAAATCGCTCATGGCATTCCTGGATCTCGTGTGATAAAAGATGGAGATTTGGTCAACATTGATGTCTCTGGATCGAAAAATGGTTATTTCGCAGATACAGGTCTTTCTTTTGTAGTTGGAAATGGGAATAGTGAGCTTCATAAAATATGTGAAGTAGCAAAAAAGGCGTTTGATGTTGGTGTGAAAAAGTGTAAAGCTGGTTCAAAATTAAATGGAATTGGAAAAGCAGTTCATAACGTGGCTAAACTAAATGGGTTTACTGTTATTAAAGATTTAACAGGTCATGGTGTTGGCCGTGCATTACATGAGCCTCCTAACCATATCCTAAATTATTTTGACCCTTGGGACAATGAATTGTTACAAGATGGGACAGTTCTTGCTTTTGAACCATTTATTTCAACAAACTCTGAGCACATTGTTCAATTAGAAGATGGCTGGACATATGTTCCAAAAGAAAAAAGCTTTGTTGCCCAGATTGAACATACCATTATCGTTACAAAAAAAGAACCGATTATCATTACACTTTAAGACACTTATGAGAATTCCTAAATACCATACCCGGAAGTACCTCATTTAACAGGAAAACTTAATCGAGTAAATGACGGAGAATGCCATTACAAGGATCGAATATCTACACCCTTATTTTACTCAATGTAAAAACGAATTAGTTTTCTGGAGGAATGAAATCTTAAAACTAAAAAGGTAAGCTAAAAGGAGAGGTTAAATAGCAAATGGAGCTATCTAGAAAAAGTACGATAGTTGTAATTCTATCTTTCTTCATGCTTCTTTTACTAGCCGCAGTTATACACCATCAATTAAGCCTCATACAGATGGAAACATATAGGTCCTATCCTTCTATCTTATTTGTTGGCCTCTTATATTTTCCAGCCGGAGTGGTATTAGGTTTATTTCAATTTTTAAGTCAAAAAAATAAACAAGGAAAATGGGCCGTACAGTATTTATATTTACTAGGCTTAGGCATCCCTTGCCTTTATTTAATGAATTATACGACTTTGCACTTCTATTTATTTCCGTTACCTGAATTTTTAGCGATTCCACTACTAAGTGCCAATAACTCTCCATTATTTGGACTATTGCTGGGGCTTATTGTAAGTTCAAGTGTTTACAAACGTTAGACGAAAAAGAGGTGCTACCTAAACTAGGTGGTACCACTTATTTTTAACAATAAAAATTACCTAGTTTTGGAGCATTGAATATTGATATGGAATAAAGGCTGTGGATCCAACTAATCTTAAAATCCAAAAAAAACAAAAATTCCTTTTTAACATATTCATCATCCTTCTTTATTTGTCAGTGAAAATAAGCAAGAAGGATGAAAAAGGTTCACAAAAAAAGAATTCTATCTGAAGGGATAGAATTCTTTTTTAGTTTCATTATATTATAACCAAGCTGCGCCAACGATAATTAACAAGATGAAAAGCACTACGATAAGTGCAAATCCACCACCATAACCTACAGTACTCATTTAAATAACACCTCCATTTGTGTTATATACTTTATCCTATGGAAGTTGTGGTGTATTGGTAAGGGTATATGCCTAATTTTAAAAAGATTGTTTTAAAAAATTTGTGCAGTATTTGGTGCCTAACTCGAAGTCGCAATCGGTACAATGGCATAAGCCAGTTCTAAAAAGGAACAAAGTGATTTACCTTTTTTAGAATATATCTCAAATGCCGTGACAATAATGAGTGATAGAAGAAATGTTGATATGGGAACAACCTATTAAAGAATAAAATAATACAATACAATTGAGATTTCCCTTAACCTACTTTTAGGAAGTTGGGGTATAATGGAAGATAAAAAAGTGAGTGCGTTTACGCATGTATCAATCTTTAGTTCAATCTATGTTTTAATAATAGTCATCATGTTTTTGTTTGTTGATACCTTTGATTTCTATCCTAATGGATATAAAACTCAGCTTAATGATAACGTTTTGACAATTAATGAAACAAATTTGTTCGGATTTACAAAAGAGCAATACACTTTTTCTATTACGGATGAAAACGTAAAAACACTATGGAAGATGCAGTACAAGATTTCTGAAATTCGCACTGTGTGGATGAACAACATTATCTTATTTTCTCTACTTTTTACCTTTCCAATTGCCGGGCTTGTAGGGAGTTGGAACCACTACTTAGAACGGTTCAAACACCTCATTCGTCCTAGGTTTATTCGGGTATACATCCTTGTGTTTCTTTTTATACTTGCTATAAATATCGTGGTATACCCCGAACACCTGTATGAGATGGAGCAACTAATCCGATTGGTTTCATAAAGGATACGATGACTAATAAAGTGGAAAAACGCATCTTTGGTTCTTTTTCGAAATACAAATGTGTTTCTATGCTACAATAAAAAAAGTACAAACAGTAGAAATTAGCTTCTTGGGAGTCTCTTTAAAAACATATTGTAGTTATAGGAAGAATACAATGAAATAATACACACCAAAGGATTGTGATCCGGATGGAGAACAAGTGGATGGTTGCTGATGATGCGTTACGTAAAGTTAAAATTAAATCAACAAAGGACAATGATCTGATTAGTGTCACTCGGCATTCTGAACAATTGAGATGTTTAGGTATCGGAACAGACGCTGCTGTCTTTCAACATATAGCAGAACCAAGCTTTGCCTTTAAAGTATTTGCAGATGATAAATTGAGTAAAATGAAAGTTGAGCAAGAGGTATATGAAAAGCTAGGGAATGCAGAGTTTTTTCCTATCTTTTATGGAACAGGAAGTAATTATCTCGTTTTAAGCTTTGAACCTGGGGTTACCTTATATGATTGTCTTTTAACTGGCATTCACATTCCACCCCAAGTTTTGGTAGATATAGAAGCGGCTAGAACATATGCGTTTTCAAAAGGTTTGAATCCAAGGGATATTCATTTGAAAAATATTTTGCTACATGAAGGTCGAGCTAAGTTACTTGATATATCGGAATATCTCAAACCTGGAGATGACAGACGCTGGGAATATTTAAAAAAGGGTTATGTTGAATATTACCATCTTATTGACAGAAAGGTTATCCCATTATGGATCATTGAGACTGTGAGAAAATGGTTTAACCAAGCAAACAGTAGCTCGTTTGACTTTCAAGAGTTCACAAATAAACTAATTAAACTCTTTAAATCAATCATTACCTAACCAGAATTACTATTGTCGGTTAAAAGGTGATTAACCGTCTAAATCATCGTTTTTTTATCGTCCACTTTGCAAACAACCACTGTAACACTGCGATTCCGACAATAGCAACAGCTGTATTGATATGACCTATATTACGGCATTATCTGCTCCCACTACGGATCCAAGCGATAGGATTATTAGAAAATCGAAAACTGGTATTGTTAACAACGTCCGATGAATAAATTGAAATAACAACACTTCCACCATATGTGTTTGCTCGAATTAAAATTGGTTGGTTATAAATGTTTTTAAATTGAAAATCGGGCCCATACCAGCTGACGGTTGCATCCCGTCCAGGAGGAACGTATGGTACCTTTTTACTATGGGAGTACCGCTTTACGATAGCAGCACCAGCGTGATCGATAGCATTAAATAATGTTGAGGAAACTTGACAAATTCCGCCCCCAATGCCTTCAGATAATTCACCTTTAATAATGATTGGGGCAGGTAAATAGCCTTTTTCTGCAGTTCTTTTACCAACGACCTTATTAAATGAGAAAGTTTCGCCTGGGAACACTACATGGTTGTTAATTGCTGCTGTAGCAAGTGATATATTATGAGAACGTTGCTTGTTTGACGAGTTGAAGTAGGTGACATACTGGCCAATCTTCTTTGTGCGAATTGAAACAAGTAATTCACTATCGACCCTTGGATAAATGTATTCCAAAGGTGCTTCAATTGTGGAAGAACCATTATTAAATAAGTAGTTATAAAATAAATTGTTGAATTTTAAACGATTTAATTTGTAGCCTACCTGCTCTTGAACTATCTCTTCCTTAACATTAATTGTTGCATTTATAGGTTTTTCATAAAGTTGATGGTCAAGATCATCAATAAACTGATTGTATGTATGATCATTCAAAACTGGAACACCAAGTAGAGGTATTGTAAACTCGGCCCTATTTACTGAAGATATAATCTCACCTTCATGTGTTATTTTCAGATTTTCCTCAGCATTAATTGGTTGAACAAAAACTAATAAGGTAGCAAACCATAATATTCTCATAAATTTTTAACACCTCCAAACTTAGTATTAGAAGGAAGATCAATTTTCATGTTAGTGGTTAACAGTTTCCACTATTTTCAAATCATGAATTGTCCTTTTTATCGAAAAATAAGTAAAAAACAAAGAGGTAATAGCTAATGTTACGAAAAATAGTAATTGTGCTGCTGAGTTGCTTAGTTTTATTTTCGAATAGTGACTTAAC
The DNA here is from genome assembly GCF_029193815.1 of Cytobacillus sp. S13-E01. GTDB lineage: Bacteria > Bacillota > Bacilli > Bacillales > Bacillaceae_L > Bacillus_BV. The sequence goes on along the minus strand of NZ_JARFVC010000030.1, from coordinate 16,840 downwards.
CCAAGCAATTGAAGTTGTAAAACAAGATAATCCAATAAGCTTTACGCTTGAGATCCTGCCTTGGGAGATTGTTGATAAACTGATTCCAAGAAAAACGATATTTACGATTATAGATATTGAAACAGGTATGCAGTTTCAGGTACAACGAAGAGCGGGTCAAAGTCACGCGGATGTACAGCCATTAACAAGAAAAGATACTATGATTATGAAGAAAATATATGATGACAAGTGGAGCTGGAAAAGAAGGGCCATCATTGTACTTTCAGAAGATAATATGATTGCGGCCTCGATGCATGGAATGCCACATGGTGCAGGGGCGTTGCGTAATAGCTTTCCAGGTCACTTTTGTGTTCATTTTTTAGATAGTACAACCCATAAATCGAAAAATGCAAACCGAGCACACAAGCTTATGATAGTAAAAGCGGCTGGCCAACTTGAAAAATACGTTCATCAGGCTAATCCTTATGAATTGATTCATATTTTTACTGAGGGAATTAATCAGAATGACCCAAGGATACTTGGACTTACGGTTTCAGTGGAAAGCTTTAAAAAACTTCAACAAAGAATCGAAGACATTGAACAAGTAAATGCTACTCTCACTGAAGAACTATCCAATCAGGAGCTAGAATCTTTACTATTTCTCGAGGTATCTGTTAAATTGAAAATGTATAGAAAGGGAAAAGGGAAAGAGGTCAAGACAATTCATTTTTTATTAGAGCGGGAAAGCTTAAATGAACATTGGGTTATAAATGGGGAAAGTCTGTATGATCAACTATAATTTTGAAACGATAACAAAGTTAGGTCTCCGGAGCGGGCGCTCTGCCCCGGTTTCTTATCATAATTTCTCCTTTACTTGTTTGGTTACCTCTTTTAAAGTAGTGATGAGGGTTATTTTACATTTTAACCTTATTAAAACCGTATAAATGTAAAAAAGCTCACGATTTGTTTAATTCTTCAAAAATTATAATCAAGGTATGATTTGTAACTGATTTAATGTAAAGGGTGATTTTTAAATGACTGGTAAGCTACTAAATGAAGTATTTGTTTGGACAAAAACGATTATTTTGGCTATGCTTGTTTCCATTATTATAAACGTGTTTTTATTTCAGCCATTTAAAGTTAGTGGTAGTTCAATGGAACCAACCCTACAGGGTGAAGATCAATTTGACGAAGCAAAAGTAGGAGACCGCTTGTTGATTTTTAAAAGCTCTTATACTTTAGGTAATGAACCTGAGCGTGGTGATATGGTGATAATTGACAGTCGAATTGATAGAGAACGAACTATTAAGGATGATTTTACAGAAAGCCCCATTGTTGGAATTATCACGCAGCAGAAGAACTATGAAAGAAATCTTTGGATTAAAAGAGTAATAGGAATTGAAGGAGACTTATTAGAGTTTCAAGGCCAGCAGTTATACCGTAACGGTGTTTTAGTTGTGGAGGATTATATAAAGGAAGAGATGAATCCCCAATTTGATTCCATTGTAGTCCCAAAAAATCATGTCTTTGTCATGGGAGATAATCGAAACTATAGTAGTGATAGTAGAGAAATAGGACCAGTACCTGTAGAAAATATTGTAGGGCAGGTTATGTTCAGATATTTTCCATTTCAAAAACTTACAACCTATTGAATTACGATTATAGAAATAAAAAAAGCGATTGAAAGGTTGATTAATTAATAGGTCAACCTTTTGATCCTGTGTAACATTTATTACCATATTCTGCTCTTTTAGTCATAACAAACCAATCATCTATTTTAATAACTCAATACCTTTATAAGTAATCCTAATTTCTTCCCACCAAATTGCAATACAGCTATTTTTAAAAAGAGGATGAATAGTATCACACTGCTGGCATGGTGTTCTTTCAAATTGAACCAACCCTAATTTTTCTAACTCATAAATATAAGACATGGTCTCTTGTACCTTGGGAGTTTGCAATGTTTCTATAAGTCCATAATTATCAATAGATGGTTTCCATTTCGGATTAATATGCTTTTTATATAGGTCATTTAGAATTGATATACAAATAGAATTTAGCAACATTTATTTTCACCTCGCAAAAAAACAATTCGTATTATAACATTCGAAATGTAGTTATAATAAAAGAGAGTTGTCCAATTATTTTTATTAGAATTTTCTAAATTTAGTAGTAAAATGGGCATAGGTGCTAGGAAAAATCATAAGAATACCTATTAGAGGTTTAAAGCTATATGTTCTTATCGAATAAGAGGAAAGAGAAGCGTGCTTTAGAAAAAGCAAAGTGGAAAATTCAACTTTGGGGATCTGTCATCTGATATCTTGTTTTTTATACCAGACCTAATTTTTCTTCCATTTCGTATCCTTTGGTTACTAATCCGATTATTAGGAAGAACAATTGGTAACTTATTTGACGGTTTCTAGGAGATTACAAAGGAGACAAGCGAAATTCTACATTACATCGCAGTTTTCACTAAAGAATGGAGTCCGTATGAGGAAAATAAAGTGTTTTGAAATCTCTGCGTTTTCAAAAAATAATAAGGGTGGCAACTTAGCAGGTGTAGTTTTATTTGAAGAAACTTTAACAGCCGATCAGATGCAACATATAGCAAGCATATTGGGGTTTTCTGAAACTGCGTTCGTGCTACCTTCTTCAGAAGACGAATTTAGAGTCCGCTTTTTCACACCAAAAGGAGAAGTTGATTTATGTGGACATGCAACAATTGCTGCCTTTTATTGTCTCCAGCAAAAAGGTTTTGTTGTAAGGGGTATGTATAAACTAGAAACAAAAGCAGGCAAACTTGAGGTAAGAGTAGAAGAAAGTACGATTTTTTTACAGCAAAAATTACCGACCTTTTGTCAAGAAGTTGTAAAGGAGGATGTAGCAAATGCTCTCTCCATTCCATTAGCTTCTTTAGGTGATTTACCAACTGAGGTGGTGTCAACAGGTCTACCGGACATCATTGTTCCGATTAAGAATTTAACGACACTTCTGCGATTAGAACCAGATTTCGAGCAGGTTAAAGCTATTAGTAAAAAATACGATACGATTGGTATCCATGCGTTTTGTCAAGAAACATTGAATCCACAATCTACTGCTCATTGTAGAAACTTTGCACCCTTATATGGTATCCCGGAGGAAAGTGCAACCGGTACCGCAAATGCTGCCCTTCTAAGTTATCTTCACAAACATAAAAAATTAAAAAAATCAGACACCAGTTTTGTTATTGAGCAAGGCTATTGTATGAATAAGCCTTCAGAAATAACTGTCACATTACAGGAATTAAATGGGCATATACATACAGTATACGTTGGCGGTTCTGCTTTTAGTGTCGGAGAAAAAGCGGTAATGATTAATTAGAAATGAGGTGGAAAAATGGACCTGGAAAAAATAATGTCTCAATTACAAAACAGGGATAGAAATATTTTAGGAAGTGAAAACTTCTCCAAGTTCTCGGTCCTTTTACCCTTGCTCCAAAAAGACGATGATCTTCATATCCTATTTGAAGTAAGAGCCCATCATTTAAGAAGACAGCCCGGGGAGATTTGCTTTCCAGGTGGGAAAATCGATAAGAATGATAAAAATGAGCAATTTACAGCAATACGAGAGACAACAGAGGAATTAGGGATATCAAACGACTTGATTACAAATGTTTTTCCACTTGACTATATGGTATCACCGTTTGGTTCTGTCATTTATCCGTATGTTGGAGTAATCTCTGAGCCTGATAAAATAAAGCCAAACCAATCAGAGGTAGCAGAAATTTTTACAGTCCCGATTACCTACTTTCAAAAAGCCAAACCAGATCGATATAAAATAAACTTTAAAATCAATCCAGAACCTAACTTCCCCTATGAATTAATTGAAGGGGGACAAAACTATGACTGGCAAACTCGCCATTTAGATGAGTATTTTTATTTTTATGAAGACTATGTAATTTGGGGGTTGACTGCAAGGATTTTATCTCATTTTTTAGAAGTAGTTGGCAGGTGTGAGCAGTGAGTGTTCTATAAACCGTTTTGAAGGTGGAAAAATAATCCGATGTATGTCTATAGAGGGCAATGAAATGTCTCATAAATTAAGATTTAAGGACAAAGCGATAGTGATTATTGCACTGAGTTTATTATCTGTCTTTGTTATAGGTACTTACTTTCGGCATAATGGGACTATTTACTATATTTAGGATGAAATATGAATCCACTACATCAATTGTCATTTTTGTTCTACTTTATTTTGTAATCGGTGTTTTTACAGGTATTATTGCAAAATTGAAACTGTCCCTTAAGGTCGGTAGGCAAAGACAGGTGCGAACGAACTTCTACCGTTATAAGTTCAACTCAGTGGGGAGGGAAAAGCCCCACTGATTGATGTTTCACTTTATTTTTCTTTATTAGTATTTTGTTTTTCCGCTTTTACATCTGTATAAGCAGCAAATTCAACAAGCTCTTCACTAATTCTGTTACCTTTTTTTACGTTGTTATTACGCTGTGCGTTTGGATTTCCTCGTTTGACTCTACCCATCATAATCATCTCCATTTTATAGTATCATTGGTAGTATAGGTTGATTAAAATGAATTATGTACCCATATTTTGAAATATAGCGATATGTATTAAAGGCTATGGTTGACAAATAAACGATAACCCTTCTACGATAGGGACAAGGATAAAAATATGGAACGAAATGAAATAAAAGGTTATTGAGCTTCCATATTCAAATATGCACTCGGAGAATGAAATAAACTAAAACCAGAAAACAGAAAGTTTACCAAAGTAGGAGTGAAAATATGTCGGCCTTGGAATATTTTTATGGGATAGTCCCCACACACGATTCAGAAAATGATCAGCGAAGAGAAAATATATTAACAGAATATCCAGTACCTCATTTTTCGGTAAGTTCTGAAGGGTTTTCAATTGAAAATCAATCACATGGTACGAATGTAGATAGAGTTACATTCTTACTTAATGAATTTTCAGTAGAGCGAACACAAGGAGCAAGTCCTAAACCATATTTTAAAATGAAGCTTTCCAATAACCTGGGAACGTATAGTGCGAAAATGTGGGACAATAATGGGGCAATTGAGCGTTACACTCCATTACTCGAGGAATATAGTGTTTTTGAAGTCACAGGTAGGGTTGAAGAATACAAGGGCTTCAAATCAATTACAATAAATGATTTAAATCCATCCAATAATGACATCGATCCATTTAGTTTAATTGCATGTACCCAACAATCGTTAGAGGATTTTACAGTTGAACTATATCATTATTTAAATGAATTAGAAGAACCATTTCGGAGAATTGCCTTAGCTGCAATGAAGCGCTTTTGGAGAGAATTTAGTATTCGCCCTGCCGCAATGGGTCATCATCATGCTTATTTAGGTGGTTTGCTAAAACATACAGTTGGATTGATGAGGATTGCACGATATATTCTCAAACATGAAATTGACCATTATAAAGCTGTCATTAAGCTAATCAATCAGGTTGAAAAAGTGTACAAACAAGAGTTGTGGAAGGACCTGCATTCAGAAGCTCCTGGTAATAATTCGCGTAACCTAGTGTGGAAGGATTCAATCGACCATTTATACACAATGTTTTATGGCATGGCTAAACATCGCGATGAACAAGTGAATTATTCCATGTTAATGTGTGCGATTTTTTATCACGATGTTGGTAAACTATTAGAATATCATCATGCCGGAAAAGGAACGGACGAATTTTCACTTCTCTATCCAACTGCTGATACATCTATACTTCAAGGTCGCAAGCCTAGCGGGATTAAAATGGATGATCTAGGTGTTTTAATTGGCCATATTCCTTATGGTGTTATGCTTGTTGCAAAAATAATTGAAACGAAAAACTGTAAAATGGCACTAGAAGACATCCATCGTCTACAGCATGCGATTCTTTGTCATCATGGAAAACTAGAATGGGGTGCAAATATTGCTCCTAAGACAGTTGAAGGCTATCTTATTCATATTGTTGATTATTTAGATTCGAGATATGAACGAACAGAAGTAATCAAATAGTATGTAAAAGGCAGCAGACAGTACGCCTGTTGCCTCATTTTTAACTTGTTATCTTCCAAATCCGCCATGGCCATAACCATAGCCGTGGCCAGGTCTAGGTCTTCCGTGCCCGCCAAATCCGCCATGGCCAAATCCACCATATCCACCATATCCACCATGGCCACCATGGCCAAATCCACCATAGCCAATTCCGTAACCAGGAGTACCGAATCCACCATAGCCATGACCGAAGCCACCATATCCACCATATCCACCATATCCACCATATCCAGGGGCTGCTAATCCACTACCTAAAGCACCTAAACCAACGCCTAGAAGTCCTGCGCCTACTGGGCCAATTCCAAAGCGCTCATCAATAATTTGTCCGCCGTCTCGCATTTGACCTCCGTAGGGATTGATTTGTCCTCCATAAAAATGTTGATTCATTATTTCATTCTCCTTTCGAGATTTAATAACTTATTTGAAATGTACACTGTAGCCTATGGGTTATAAGTCAATTGTGCATGGGGCAAAAGCCTTTTTTCTTAAAAATGATGAAAACGCACAATCAATTTTTAAAAAGATAAGAAAATATAAAAGTTTGTACCTAGTTTTAGTGTCTAGCTCCGGGCGCCATCGGCTCTATGGTATAAGCCAAGCCGTCTCTGGAAGGTCAAAGAACAACCTTCCAGCCGGCTTGTCTTATGCTTGTCGCCGAAAGGCGGGCGCCCTGCGCTTTTCTTGTTGTGAAACATTTTTGCTTTAAAATCGTACTAATAGTAGAGGGGAAATAAGAGAGATGGAGGGTTAAGTAATGAGTAATAATGGTTGTATTAAATGTGGGGGAACTGATGTTGGACAGAAAGAGGTAGCGATGACAGGTACAGGATTATCCAAAATGTTTGATATCCAAAATAATCAATTTGTCGTTATTTATTGTAAAAAATGTGGGTATTCCGAGTTTTATAATAAGAATGCTTCTACAGCATCGAACATATTAGACCTCTTCTTTGGAGGATAAAACCATCAGCAGGTGTTGCACTTTCGAGTAGATGGAGCAAAATTATTCGCTTGATTTTTTAACTGAAAACAACCCCCACCAAAAAATGTAACGGGTTTACTTGTGAGGTGCAAAACGGTAAATCGGAGACCGAATCAAATAGCAGATCACATAAACTTCACAGTATAATTCACAGTAAAAATGGCTTAGAGATGCAAATATCTCTAAGCTATTTTTAAAATTTCCTTTTTTTCACGAAACCACCCGTAAGTTGTACAAGTCCATTAGATGCTAATGCGAGTTTGATAAATAAGCGGAGAAATTTCGCTTAATTAGGAAATAGCACCGAAAATAGCTTAAATAGACGGAAAAATTCCGACTATTGACTCAAAAAGCGTAAAAATGGGTAACTTTGCTTTGCTTAATCGGAAAATCTCCGCTTATTTTAAATATCACTGGTTACTCAATTATAATCCACGTACTAAATCACAAAAACTTCACACACCTTCCAATAATTATTTCATACCCTGTGATTTCCTATGTGAATTAGGGAAACGGTATGCAATTAAAATTCCCCAAAATATTGATAAATCAATAAAAAACGCACTGTGAATTATATTCTTAAGTTTCGTACCTTGATAATTCAATAAAAAAAGCCTCTTTGAAAGAGACAAAGAGGCCAGAAAAACCCGCATGAGCACTGGCTTTTTGGTATAATTAAGTTACGATACCAAACCAACCAAAAAGGACGTGTTTTCATGCAGAAAAATGTAAAAGAAATCGAAAATGTATTTCAGTCACATGGTTTTTCTATTGATTCTATTATACAAAATGTGATGAAGAAATTCAAATTCCGATCCCTTTGTCACCAGGTAGGATTTAAAAAGTAACAAGGGTATTCTGTCACTGATATTATGACGTTATTGTTGCTGCTTCCACTCATGCTAATTACCAGTGCTAACGCTCTGTCCAAAAGCAGTTATCAAAATGTGTCAGGGATGAAAAAAGATACCCTTTATCGACTGAAAAATAATGAGTGTATGCCTTGGCGCAATCTGCTTTTAACTATCGCAAAACAATTTCAAAAATTAGTGAATCCGGACAAGGAAGTTGCCGAAAAGGCAGCCTTTATTTTGGATGACACGATTGATATTCGTACGGGTCGAAAGATCGAAAAGATTTCCTATGTTCATGATCACGTTGTAGGTCGAAAGAAAAGTACACTAGGGTTTAAGAACTTAACGTTGGGGTTGTTTGATGGGACAAGTTTTTCCCCTAGCCTACATGCAGAAAAACCACTTAAACAAAAGCAGCGGAAAGAACAATACACTAAAAAAAGAGACCCCCGATCCAATGGAGCCAAACGTAAGAAGGAGTGCGATATGGACAAAATTACCAGTGCGCTCGCAATGCTTAAAAGAGCAGGGAAGCACGGATTCCGGGCGAACTATGTTTTAGTGGATAGCTGGTTCTCGAGTAAAGGCTTTATCTCCACCGTTAGAGGGATCAAGAATGGCGCATTGCACGTTATTTGTGCAATGAAAAAGGACTTCAGAAAGTATACGTACAACGGACAAGAACTGAACGGCAAAGAACTACTAAAAACCCTACAAGCGGCAGGGAAAGAAAAGCGTTGTCGTAAAAGGAATACACGCTACTTTGAAGTGACTGTCGAGTATGCAGGCATCGGCGAAACGGTGAAGTTATATTTTTGTCGATTTCCCTACCAAAAGAAGTGGAAACTATTTCTTTCTACAGACGAATCATTGACCTTCCTTAAAATGTTGGAGGTCTATTCCGTGCGCTGGTCGATTGAGGTTTTTTTCAAAGAAACGAAGCAATTGCTCCGATTAGGAAAATGTCAGCCTCAGAACTTTGATGCACAAATTGCCCACGTCACAACAACCTATATTTTGTATACCTTTTTAGTCTATTTTCGTAGGATGAATGACTATGAAACGTTGGGTGGATTGTTTGAAGAAATTAAAGATCAGCTGGTGGAAAAGAATATCGCTGAACGATTATGGGACTTGTTTGAAGAGCTTTTGGACGTTGTCATTACTGCACTGACTGAATCGGGAACTGTTGATATTCAAGCCTTTAAGACTTCTCCCGAATATGTACATATTAAGGAACTATTTGATGTCTCGTTTTTGGGGAATCAGTTATTTGGAGACGATAAAGCTGCTTAACGATCGAAATTGGAATCGGGGCAAAACCTTATAGTAGTCTGGGAATTTGTCTAGAAGTATAGCTTGTAAACCCCGTTTTTAGGGGTGCGAAACTTAAGTATATTGTGGATTCAAGCGCGTTTTGCTTTGTGTTTTATAATGTTTGCACCTCTGAAGTAAACCCGCTACAAAAAATGGTGGGGGTTGTTAATTATACGTTATGCCCAACTAGCACCAACGATGATCAGAAGAATAAATAAAACGACGATTAACGTAAATCCACCAACACCACCACCTGTAGCTGGTACTACTGGTGCTCCATATCCGTAGCCTACCGGAGTAGCTCCTGTTTCTATTCCACACGGTTTATTATACATATGCATAATAAAAAAACCCCCTTTAGTTTTATGAATTTAATTTATCTAAAATGATGCTCCAACAATTATTAGTAAAATGAATAACACTACAATTAGCGCAAAGCCACCTTGTAATCCATGACTCATTTATGCCACCTCCAATGTGTTACTTACTATAGACTATGGAAGAGGGCGGTTGTCCGGATAGGCACTTACCTATTTTTTGAAAAACTGGTTAAAGAGCCGTTCCGGCATTGAAACGTTAAGGTTTACACTAAGGATTCTAAAGAACAAAAGCGCAAGGCGCGCCCGCTTATCGGCGCATCGATTAAAACTCGCCACGTCCTGTGGCGAACATCGACATCAGCACATCCTATGCAAGTCAAGCATAAGACGGTTTATTCAAGAAGGTGGTTTTTCCTTCTTAAAGGAAATGGCTAATGACCTCAGGTCCGATTGCGCCTGGAGCTAGATGTAGATAGACAGAGACACGAAGTTATACACAACCTTACAATTTTATAAATTCCTAAACAACAAAAAAATCCCATCAACTCTCTCTTGATGGGATCTCTTGATTAAATTAAGCCCAAGCAGCTCCAACAATGATAAGAAGGATAAACAACACAACGATTAAAGCAAATCCTCCAACACCAGCACCTGCTGCAGGTGCTGCATAACCATAGCCCCCACAGTCATATCCATGATACATATGCATTGACAAAACACTCCTTTTACATTTTTAATCTAATATAACTAAAAATCACTTATTTTTTACACATATGCTGTTCCGATTATAATTAACAAAATGAACAACACAACGATTAAAGCAAATCCACTACCATAACCTACTCCACTCATTTCGTAACACCTCCATCTGTGTTATACAATTACAGTCTATGGGTAATGTGGCCAGATGGACTGGGCTGGCACCTATTTTTTGAAAAATAAGTCATCAGCCGTTCCTCATTATGGATAAACGCATACTTACTATTACATTAGGCAAAACATTTAGGAGAAATAAGGGAATGGTTTGAAACAAATCGGAAAGTGTATGATAATGAAACACTATTAAAAATAAAAACGTTACATTATAAATAAAGAGGGTACCCACCAGGTACCCTAAAAACAATCTCGAGTTATAGTAATGATATTAATGAACCTCCAATTGCGCCAGCTACAACAACAATCCATGGAGGTAATTTCCAATATACGAGCATGCTAAATAATAGTGCCGCTAAAGCAAAATCAATGGGTGCTATGATGGATCCAGTAAAAATAGGATGATAAAATGCAGAAATTAAAATTCCAACAACCGCCGCATTCACGCCCATTAATGCTCCTTTTATGTTAGGATTGCGACGCATTGAATCCCAAAAAGGTAGCGTTCCAAAGACAAGTAAGAAAGCAGGTAGGAAAATAGCAATAGTTGCTAGTATTCCACCTTGCCAACCATTTATAACTGCTCCTAGATATGCGGCAAATGTAAATAAAGGACCTGGTACTGCTTGTGTAGCACCGTAACCAGCTAAAAATGCTTCTTCGCTAACCCATCCAGTTGGTACGAATTCTTTTTCAAGTAAAGGTAAAACGACATGTCCACCACCAAACACTAAAGAACCTGAGCGATAAAAGCTATCAAACATTGCGATCCAGTTTAAAGAAGTTACCTCTCTTAAAAATGGTAAAAGAATCAGTAAACCAAAAAATAAGGATAAGCATATGACTGCAAAGCCACGAGAAATTGGGAACTGTATTTTAGCTTCATCACTTTCAGGATGTTGTTTATATAGAAAATATCCAAGGATCGCGGAAATTAATATCACTCCAACCTGAATAAATGCTGTTTGCCACAAAAGTGTACCAACTAAAGCAAACAATGCCAGTGCTTTTCTCTTTAAATCTGGAGTAAGTTTTTGTGCCATACCTACAATTGCATGGGCAACGACGGCTACCGCTACTATTTTTAATCCGTGTATCCATCCAGCATTTCCTACTTCAAATCCTTGAAGAATGAGGGCAAACAAGATAAGTGCTATGACAGAAGGAAGTGTAAATCCAATAAAGGATACAATTCCGCCCAGGACTCCTGCTCTCATAACTCCTATTCCAATACCTACTTGACTACTTGCTGGACCTGGCAAGAACTGACATAAAGCAACCAAGTCGGCATAGCTTTTTTCATCCATCCATTTTCTTCTTCGGATGTATTCATCATGGAAGTAACCTAGGTGAGCTATTGGTCCCCCAAACGATGTCAAACCAAGTCTAGTAGACACAAGAAGAATTTCAATAAGAGACTTAAAACTACAATTTTTTTTCATTTTGCCACCTTCTTTATAATTCATAAGCTTTATTTCTAGCCTTGGAACCTGTTTTAGTGGTTGTATAATACTCTCTGATCTTTCCTTCATCGAATGTAGACAGGGATAGGGAGTACCGGAGCAGTTGTTTTAACCATATTCTCTGAGTTCTAAAAGCATCCAGACACTTAAATGTATTACAAATATTACAATAACACAAGAAAATACAGACACAAGAATGTCTGTGTACAAAAAATAACCTTCTTAAATAATAAGCCTTGCAATTTCTTCATTTCTTTTTTGCTGTTCATCTTTAGAAACCAAATCGTACTTCTTTAATAAATGAAACAACTCATTAAGTACAGTTTGGTCTACTTTATCTACCAAAAATAACTGTATTGCTTCGTACAATGAATCTGGTAAAAAGTCCTTTTGACTCAATAGTTTCTTGAGTACATCATTTTCTGAATGATCAAGATTACAAGTAGACATAGTATAAACCTCCAAAAAATTATCTCATCCTACTACTTTACCAGTTAAGACTTCAATATTTCAATAAGAAGGGGTGATTTTTTAAAAGATAAGAAAGTTATAGTGTAGTGTCCAGCTCCGGGCGCCCTGCGCTTTTGTTCTTAAAGACGAAATAGATGGGTGAGTTGTTGCTAAGGGGAAGAGAGGTTAATTGAGAAGAAGAAAAATTTGGGGCCGTCCACATACCGTTCTGGTTAGTCCCGCAACGAGGCGATTTTGATAGAGGTGGACGGCCTTGATTATATATTATGCTAAGGCAGACAATTTTATACGTAAGTCATAAAATTTCTAGCTTTTAATAATTGAATGAAATCTTGTTTTACTTCCTTCCAAAGGGATTCATCAGCTGTAAATTTCTCGGTAAGAATAGAAATAAATTGTTTAAATGCTTGTTCATGCTCAGGGGATTCTTTTGGTGGAAGCTCTTGTTTCAACTTGTCCACTAAAGATTGAACGAAAGGTGCCCTAGGTCCCCATTTAGCAATTTCTTCACCGTCCTTATTAAGTAGAATGATGATTGGAATAGAGCGTGCAGTTCCATTCGTTAAATACTGATCCATGAGCTCTAAATTTTGATCGCGAATTAAATAGCGAGTTTCAATTAACGCTTCGTTGGCTATTCTCATGAATATTGGTAAATTAACCATTGCATCACCACACCAATCAGCAGTTAAAATAACAGCTCTTAATTGGTGCTGCTGAAAGTTTTGTAAATATTCTACTTCCTCATTACTAAAACTAACATTATTATATACTTTTAAAAGATTATCCTGATGGACATTCATACTAGAAATATATTTATGAACAGTTAAGCCTTTCTCAAACCAATTTGTTAAATTATTCATTACTTTTCCTCCTAAAGGTTGTCCTTTGATGAATACTATAATAAAAAGAAAAAAACTGCTAATATTTAGCTTTAAAAGGTTGTTTCACAAATGTCAGCATCAAAAATAAAAAAATCTTTCAAAAAATTAAAAGGGATAATGGTTGTTATCTCGAAATAAATAGAGAAACGACAAAATGCTTACAAGACAGAAAGGTGTAAATATGCCAACAGAAACAAGCTATATATTACCATATACAACATTTGAACGCGAAGAGTGGGCTAGTTTTGACACAACATCCAACACGAAACTTACAGAAAATGAAATTGAAGAACTACAAGGGATTAATCGTCAAATCTCAACAGCCGAGGTTGCCCAAATATATCGTCCATTAACACGTTTGTTGCATTTATATGCAATCGCTACAAAGGAACGCCGCCAAATTACAACATCATTCCTTAACAATCGTATACGTAAAGTTCCTTTTATTATTGGGATAGCAGGAAGTGTAGCAGTTGGAAAAAGCACAACTGCACGATTGCTTCAGCACTTATTATCTACCTACACAGAACACTCAAGCGTGGAGTTAGTCACAACCGATGGGTTTTTATATCCTAACAGGATTTTAGAAGAAAAAGGGATTTTGAATCGAAAAGGCTTTCCTGAAAGCTATGACACTGGACGTCTCATTCAATTTTTAGCGGACTTAAAAACAGGTAAAACTGAAGTTCTAGCACCTATCTATTCTCACCTTGAGTATGATGTGATAAAAAATGAGTACCAACACGTTACAGAACCAGACATTGTAATAGTCGAAGGAATTAATGTGTTGCAAGTTCAATCAAGTAAAACAAAACTAACTAAATCAAGCTCTCAACTATTTGTTTCAGACTTTTTTGACTTCTCGATATATGTTGATGCAGAGGAAAGCAATTTATTAGAGTGGTACATTGATCGCTTTAAAATCCTTCGCAATACTGCTTTTAGAAACCCAGAATCATACTTCCATCGCTATGCCCATTTAACCGATGAAGAAGCGGTCAAATTCGCAACCGATGTTTGGACAAACATAAACGGTAAAAACTTAAGACTGAATATCTTACCAACTCGTTCAAGAGCGAATCTCATCCTTGAAAAAGGCACAAACCACTCTGTCTCACGAATCAAGTTGAGAACAATATAATAACAAAAAAATTCGACACCTTCTACGAGGGTGTCGAAAAATTATGTCTTAAAAAATTCGACATCTTCTAGGTAGGTGTCGAAAAATAACTTTCTAACGCTTTTTAAACTCACACTAACATTGCTCTCAACTGTTGAATATAGTAACCATAGGCTATATCACAGGGGAGAGATGCTTTTTGTTAATAAGAGTTCCAACCAATAATGAAGTTTCAATAATACGTAGCTATGCAAAAATCGTACAGGAAGAAGCTACAGTAGGATATTTAAAACAAACTGATGATGTCCCTAATATGGATTCACATTTTGTTGGTCCTAGTTATTATTTTGTATTACTTGAAAAGAGGAATCTATGTGGATGGATATTAGTTGGTGAAACGGTTGATCCTTTTAAAAACCAACCAACTGGCATCATTTTGGAGCTATATATTCTATCTAAACATAGAAAAAAGGGTTATGGTGTTGAATTAATGAAATATGCCTTAGCGACATTACGAAATAAGGGCTATAACAAGGTGCAATTAAACGTATTTAGTGGTAATCCAGCTCATAAAATGTATAAAAAGCTCGGATTCAAGGATGTTTCAACAACGATGGAGAGAAAAATATAAAAGGGTGTCTCTACTCACGGTGCATGGAATTATAACTTTAACAGAGGTATGTGCATATTGAAGATGGATTAAATAATTAAAAAAACCATAAACCACCCCCATACTGTAAATTACAGTTTCGAAATGTTTAGTAGCAAGTAGAAACGCGTATTCTTCTATTACAAGAGCGCTTTACAGTAAATGAGGTGGTTTATATGGAATTAGTACATATTGACATTGATCAACTTCTAGAAACTACTTATACGGATTTTAAAGTAAACGAACTAAATCCTACTATCCGCAGAATAGATATTGATAAATTACTTGATAACACTAAAAATAGCGACTAATTTTTGCAGGCCAGGGGATAGCATCTGGTCCCGTTTTGTGTTTTTAAAAATTCGACATGTTCTAGGAGGGTGTCGAAAAAATCTAAATTCGACATGTTCTAGGAAGGTGTCGAAAAATCTAGGAGGGTGTCGGAAAATTAGGTTTACTAGTTTTTTTGATAAGAGGCTCTTGTACAGTTCATTGTTTATAAACATGAATACGTTATAGTACAACGCATTTCGCTTACCCCATGAGTTTAATGCGTGACCAACCTCCTTTGGCCTCGCTATCGTTTGATAGTGGGGTGTTTATTATAAATTCAAGAAAGCATAAAAGTTTGTACCTAGTTATTTTGCCTTGAATTACATGTACGTTCAATTGTAGTGATTTGTGTAGAGAACAGCCTTATAGAAAAAATAAGCCTCTATCATCAGATAGAGGCTTATTTCCTGGTGCGCCCTGCATGGGTGAATACTCGGTGGTGAAAGTCCACTACAGGCTTGGCAGTAGGAACTGTTAGCGAAAGACAAGGTGGCTATCGTGAGGTAGTGGCTGAAGGAAGTCGGACGCAAACTCCTGAACTGACGAACAGAAACTAGATATAAGGCTGAATTAGGTCGGATAAGGTTGCAAGACAAACTGAAGTCCAATACTGCTCGAAACCTATACAGTAAATCTAGCAGTTACATGGGAGGAAAGTATTCACTCTTACCAGGGGAGGTCTTACGAGGGCACAGTGCAAGTTAAGTGATAACGAACCAGTGCAATCTTCATGGTGACATGAGGATGAATCGTAAGAAGTCAGCCGAGGTCATAGTAGCGTTCGCTGACAGGACGTGAAGGACTGAACAATAATAATTTTGAGGATACAAGGAGGTGTGGAAATTGCGACAACCGCAGAAAACAGGGAAACCTGGCTACCGTCAGAGAGATAATGTGGAACATGAAGAGTATAACGGAGTGCATAGTAATTTCCATGGTGAACTGAACAATCAAAATGGTGTAAATCTGTATGAGAGAATTCTTACAAGGAATAATCTCAATCAAGCCTACCTCCAAGTTGTCAGAAATAAGGGAGCCGCAGGCGTAGACGGTATGACTTACGACCAGTTACTCCCGCACTTGAAGGAGCACAGGGAAGAGTTACTAACGAAATTACATGACGGAACTTATAGCCCACAACCCGTGTTGCGGGTTGAAATTCCAAAACCTAACGGTGGTGTAAGAAAATTAGGGATTCCAACTGTTATCGACCGGATGATTCAGCAAGCAATCAATCAAGTCTTACAACCAATATTTGACCCTACGTTCTCCGATAATAGCTTTGGGTTTCGTCCGAAGCGTAGTGCACACCAGGCTATCATACAAGCGAAGTCGTACTACGAGCAAGGGTACAGATACGTTGTAGATATGGATATGAAAGCTTATTTTGACACAGTGAACCACGATAAACTCATGTACTACATCGAGGAAAAGGTAAAAGATAAGCGTGTTTTACATCTTATCCGCCAATACCTCAAAAGCGGTATTATGGTAAACGGTTTAGTTCAAGCATCCAAAGAAGGAACTCCA
>NZ_JARFVC010000003.1 GCF_029193815.1 Cytobacillus sp. S13-E01 | reverse complement strand
CGTCAGACTTTCGTCCATTGCGGAAGATTCCCTACTGCTGCCTCCCGTAGGAGTCTGGGCCGTGTCTCAGTCCCAGTGTGGCCGATCACCCTCTCAGGTCGGCTACGCATCGTCGCCTTGGTGAGCCGTTACCTCACCAACTAGCTAATGCGCCGCGGGCCCATCTATAAGTGATAGCCTGAGCCATCTTTCAATAAGAAATCATGTAATCTCTTATATTATCCGGTATTAGCTCCGGTTTCCCGAAGTTATCCCAGTCTTATAGGTAGGTTGCCCACGTGTTACTCACCCGTCCGCCGCTATTCTTAGGAAGCAAGCTTCCTAAGAACCGCTCGACTTGCATGTATTAGGCACGCCGCCAGCGTTCGTCCTGAGCCAGGATCAAACTCTCCAATAGAGTTGAACTAGCACATGGAAGTGCTGACATCGATGTTGTCACAGGACGTGACGTTCTTAATCGATGTTCATTACTTCACTTTTTTAAAACAAACATTGACGCTTGTGTTGTGTTCAGTTTTCAAAGAACTTTTCAATCATCATCGCCCTGAAGCGACTTTATTAATATAACATCTCGTTTTGACTAAGTCAAGATGTTTTTATTTCTCTGTTTCACCACCGCAAGTTGTATCGCGGCGACGAAATATAATATATCATGTCACAATTTTTAAGTCAATAACTTTTACTAAAAAAGTTTTATCCCACATTAACGGGTAGTAAGACCCCCACTTCAAAACTTAGAGTATTCGAAGAAGTTTAAGTGGGGAAACCAGGAGTTCATTTAAAAAATCAAATTCTTACTATATTATTTTTATTTGAGACCACGTACTTTCTATGAAAAATACCAACACCTTTAGTCTCTACTTTATTAACTACTATTAATTGTTTTTCCACTAAATATTCTAACAAGACCTCCAAATCTACAGAGTATAGTTCTAACTCTGGATGCTTTGCTAGTTCACCAAAAGACCACAATTCGTTACTACACGCCATCACAGTTAATAGGTGATCCCCCCCAACACTTGCTTTAGAGTTTATCAGAAAATCACTAGCCAGAAATAATAATTCCAACCTTTTTTCTAACGATTCTTCACTCTCAATTAGCTCCTCATATAATTTGTGAATTTGAGGTTCAATTTGTCTTACCTGATTCCAAACCGTCACTTCTGGATGAAATCCATTTTCAATAACTGCCAATCTCGCTAAATGATGAAGGGCATGGACAACATTGTTATAAGCATCCAAATAATTTCTTTGCCCCAAGAATACTCGACCGTCCTGATAACGTCGTATTAATTTTGCGAATTCAATTCCTATTTTCTTTTGACGATCATTAAATGGGAACTCTTGAAATTCTAATTTTAATTTAGTGATATATTCATTTCGGTCAAATAAGATCTTTCCATTAAGAATCCATTCCGAAATTTTACGATTAGACCCAAATAACAACCATTCTTTGAGCTTTTTCTCTTCAATTATATGTAAAGAGGCTTTTTGATTTTCAAATGCATAATGCTTTATGGAAATAGTGTCTTCTGAATCTTTAACAACTACTAAGATCACAGTATCAAACGTATCTATAACCGAGATTGTGTTCATTGCCTTTTCAATCATTATTATACCTAAGGTGTTAGGATGGCTTGCTCTTTCTTGATATATCGGACGTAATAAATCTTCCATATTCTTGTCCTCCAATTATATAGTTGATTATTACTTTCGACGCCTGAGCCTTTAAACCCTCTTAAAATGATTCTCTTTTCTTCCAAAAAAATTTCCCTTTTAATAGACTTTATGTATTATGATATAGTATGAATTAGGAGGGTTATCAAAAATGGCTAAGAAGTATTCTAGTAAAATTAATAAAATCAGATCTTTCGCATTAAGTTTGATTTTTATAGGTTTTATCGTAATGTATGGCGGCATTTTCTTCCGTTCTTCTGTATGGGCGATGACGATTTTCATGATTTTGGGTCTTCTGTGTATCGTGGCTAGTACAGTTGTTTACTTTTGGATTGGCATGCTATCAACTAAAACTATTCAAGTTGTATGTCCTTCATGTAATAAACCGACAAAGATGCTTGGTAGAGTCGACATGTGTATGTACTGCAATGAATCTTTGACACTTGATCCCGACCTTGAAGGTGAAGAATTTGACGAAAAATATAACAATAAAACTCTAAACAAAAAAAGCTGACAGTATTCGCTGTCAGCTTTTTAATGTGCATCTTTCATTTGACAATCCATACAAACACCGTAAATCTCCATACGATGGTGACTTACTTTAAACCCTGTAACGTGTGCCGCTAACGCTTCCACCTCATCTAAGCCTGGATAATGAAAATCAACAATTTTACCACAACTATCACAAATTACATGATAATGATCTGTAGTAATATAATCAAAACGACTTGATGCATCGCCGTACGTTAATTCCTTAACTAACCCTACCTCACGAAATACTCGGAGATTGTTATAGACTGTGGCTACGCTCATGTTCGGGAATTTCCCTTCTAAAGCTTTATATATATCATCTGCTGTTGGATGACTCATTGCGTTTATAAGGTAATCTAATATCGCATGACGTTGCGGAGTAATTCGTACCCCCGTTTCTTTCAACGTATCAAGCGCTTCTTTTAATTGATTGTTTGACACCGCCATGCACCTCTTTTCTATATAAGGAAACTTCCCAGTAGGATTTCTTCCCCTTACTACTATTAAATTATTGATCTGATTTTACCCGGCTCATCGTTAAATCATTAATGTAAGATAGACATTATTACTTTATAATATTTATAATAAGTTTACATTGAATTTCTTACTTTTGTCAATATATCTACCTTTACTATATGAGTAACATCCAAAATTTAAGTATGGAAGTTCACTTTTACTGGTGTAATGTCAGCTCCTCTTTACCCTGTTTTAGATTAATGAACCTAGCGGCCACAAATAGGAAATCAGAAAGTCGATTTAAGTATGAACAAACTAATTTATTTACATCCTGCCCAATAGCAACAGCTCTTCTCTCCGCTCTTCTCACAACAGTACGAGCAAGATGAAGTACTGCACCCGCTTCTCCTCCACCAGGAAGTATGAAGTTCGTAAGAGGAGGTAATTGCTGATCCCAACTGTCAATAACATCTTCTAATTCCTTAATATCACCCTCTGATAACTTCCACTTAACCTCTTTCCCGGCTGGAGTTGCTAATTCTGCTCCTACATGAAATAAGGTTGTTTGTATTTTGCGCAAAATCTTAATTGCTTCATCCCTTTCGGAAAAAGTCAGTTTTTGTAAATGCGTTAGGGCCAAACCAAGTAATGAGTTCGCTTCATCACATGTTCCATAAGCCTCAACTCGCAAATCTGTTTTCGAGACCCTCTCACCATAAATCAATGATGTTGTACCTTTATCACCTGTTTTTGTATAAATTTTCATTATTAATACCCCCTATCAAGATCTATTTTATTGATTAATTCTTCTCCACCTTTTATATACGCCATTAGATTTTGTTGAAATATCACAAAACACCTCGGTAAGTAATTCTTTGTATAACTCGAAACATGAGGAGTAACTGTCACATTTTCCATCCTCCAAAACTGATGTTCCTCAGGTAATGGCTCTTCTTCAAATACATCCAGCACAGCATGCGCTACATGTCCATCAAATAGCGCATCAACTAAAATCTGTTCTTCGACTAAATCGCCTCGACCGATATTTATCAAAACAACACCGTTTTTCATTTGTTCGAAATGGTGTTTCTTTAATAAATATTTAGTTTCATTCGTACTCGGTAGAACCGAAACTATAAAATCAGCTTGATGCACGACATCGTTCAGTTCTTTTAATGTATACATCTGATCAACAAAGCTCACTTCATTTCCAGTACTATTCACTCCAATTACCCTCATATTAAATGCCTTACATAACCTTGCGATTTCCCCACCAATCGCACCGACACCCAATATTGCTACTGACTTATTAAATAGTTCAAATGTATGGACTGTAGTTCTATCCCATATCCGCTCTGTTTGTTGCTCATTTAATATGTTTGTTTTACGTGAATATTGAAGCATCATAGCGAGGGTGTATTCTGCCATCGGAATTTTATGAATCCCTCTCGCATTTGTAACAAGTATCCTCTTTTTCTTTATGGCTTCAAAAGGCATTCTTTCCATACCTGCCGACATGACCATAATCCATTTTAATTTTGTGGCTTCTTCTATCAGTTCCTCTGTTAAATCCTCACCATACGTAATCAGTATTTCCGCCTTATGTAGTTCAATCTTTGCTTCATCCATACTTTCTGAAAATGAAAAGGTCGCATTTGGAAACTTCTTAGTTAATTCAAACAACAGGTCTTCACTAACCGATAAACTTGATAAAATAAACATGATTCGCCCTCCTCTATTTTCTATCTTAACAAGAGAAATCAGATCTTGGAATTTAATTGTGTGAATACGCAAAAATTTTAATACTTATTCCTATGCTTACTACTTAGTTATTTTCCAACAATCAAAAAAAGTGCGAGATTAATCTCTCGCACTAAATCACGTACTAACATCTGAGGAGGTATGCCCTACACTCATAAAATACGCAACACAAGCTTGTTCTGTATAGACACTTGCCTGTATTTTAAAAAATAGGCGCTAAAATCTGATATCATTGTTCTTTTATCAAGTTTAACGCTTCCTCAACATGCCCTTTTACTTTTACCTTACGCCATTGTTTACTAATTTTACCGTCCGGATCTATAAGGAAAGTAGATCTCTCTATTCCCATATATTCTTTCCCAAAGTTTTTTTTGAGCTTCCAAACACCATATAAATTAGCAACCTTCTGCTCATCGTCAACTAATAACTGAAACGGAAGATCATGTTTCGCAGTGAACTTTTGGTGTTTTGCTGCGGAATCCGGACTGACACCTAAAATTACAGCATTTAAATCTGAGAAATCCTTATGTCTGTCACGAAAATCACATGCTTGCATTGTACACCCTGGTGTCATATCCTTTGGATAAAAATAAAGAACAACATACTTACCTCTAAACGTAGATAATTTTACTGTTTCTCCATTTGTAGACGTCAACTCAAAATCAGGTGCAACTTGTCCAACCTCAACAGTCATATACTAACCTCCTTTTCATCGATGGTTACTCCCAATTTACCGAGTTTTAGGAATCAAAACAAGTTTTAATCTCTTTCATAACTTATAACTGTCCTTACAACAAAAGCAGTTGGCATAATATACCCTAATAAAGCTTCGACTATTGCCAGCCACCGCCCAATACCTACAGGGGTAATATCTCCATAACCTACAGACAGTAGTGTAATTGCGCTAAAATACATAGCATCCTGTATCGCTTCAATAAAGTGTCCTTCTAGAAGATTATCCCCCTCTAGTAATACAGGAACTCCCTTCATTACAAACACAGTATAAATAAGACCAAACCCTAGCAAAACAGTAACATATATAAGACATAGAAAAATGATGTTTTCCAATGAAATGTATTGATTCTTCTTCCTGCTCATCGTAAAAAGTGACTTAACACTCATTACAAGCCCAACAATAACCATTGATAATAAAAACAAAGGGACCAAGCTTCCTCACCTCATCAACATAGGTTCGTTAATGTATACGACGAGCCTGGCCTACATATTCCAAAACTTTCATAACTCATTCGACATCTACCACGTACTTGTCGAATCACCCTCATTTAGTTGCCCGCTCCTCGATATTTTGTCACACCGATATTCCATACAAAGATGGCTATCATAATAAACACTAAGCCAACAACCGGCGTTAAAAATGCGTAAAAGTACCACTCAGTTCTACCAAGAAAATAGGCTGCAGGATATACTCCTACGAATGCGAATGGTAGCACCCACGTTAAGATAAAACGAATCACTTTGTTATAAATATTAACCGGGTACCTTCCATAATTTCCGATATTGTACATCATAGGCATGATCGATGTTCTTGCATCAGACCAAAATCCAATGCTCGCTAATAAAATAAAAATGCCTGCATACACTAACGCCCCGCCTATAACCATGATTGCAAACACAAATGGATCGTACCATTCAAGGGTTAGTTGCAATTTTACACCAGCATAGACCATGACTGCTAAACCTGTTATGACTCCGAACAAGGACTCAAGTTCCATTCTTTCTAAGATAATTTGGAATAAACTATGAATCGGACGAGTTAAAATGCGATCCATTTCACCTTTTACAATATAGCGATCATTAAAATCCCAAATGTTAAAAAACGCAGAAAATAATGCATAGGGAACCAGAAAAAAACCATAAATAAAGATGATTTCTTCTCTACTCCAGCCACTTAAAAACTGGGTATGCCCAAACACAACTAATATAAACACAAGGTTTACAGCTTGGAATAATAAATCGGATACAATTTCAATCACCATATCAATCCGGTACTGCAATCTTGTTTTTATATACTGACTTATATATTGAATAAACATTGAAATATAAAACATGACTTACCCTCCCTGAACAATAAGCTGTTTTTTAGCTAAACTCCACAACAGCTGGATTGGGATAAGCAAAATCACCGACCAAAAGCCTTGGAACATTATGGCTCGAACAATTTCTCCACCAGTAAATCCTTCAGTAAATATCATACTTGGTATATAACTGATTGCTTGGAAGGGAAAGTAGCCCATAACATCCTGGGCCCATATTGGATAAAAACTGATGGGTAATAGCAACCCAGAAAAAAGGTCGATAACAACCCGTTTGGCTCTAATCAGCCCGTCATTATTAAACAGGAAAAAAGTCATCATCCCAGTAAGGAGATTTATTTGCGAATTGATAATGAAACTAAACACAATGGATAGACCAAAATATCCCCAGGTCACAAGATTACTCGACAATTCTAGTGGGAATATGAGGCCAACAATAACCATGCCAGGTACCGAGAAAAACGCTAGTCGAAAGATGCCCTCACCTAGCCCTTGCATCGTTTTCATACCTAGATAGTTATAGGGCCTAATTAACTCAATTGCGACTTTTCCCTCTTTAATCTCGGTAGCTATTTCTCGATCAATATTATTAAAGTAAAATGCCCGAGCCATCCAAGCAATTGCAATATAGGTCGTCATTTGAAGAACAGATAGCCCTTGAATCGATTCTTTACCTCCGTATATGGCTGTCCATAAAAAATAGTACGCTCCGATATTTATGCTATAAATTAAAATGCCGCTATAATAATTGGTTCGATACGCAAGCATCATTAAAAATCGGATGCGAATCATCTCGAGATATTTATCCATGTGCAATACCCTCTTCATATATGTTGCGAATAATCTCCTCTGTGGATATTTCATTAATGCTAATATCTTTTATTTTATAGGAAGCAACCACTCTTCCAATTAAATCAGACATGACTGCCTCTTCATCACTAACGTTTGCAAACCAGACGTTTTTTCTTTCAGCCTGCTGCCAAACTACCGTTAAACCAACGGAAATATTATCAAGCTCAGAAGCATTTACCTCTCGAACAAATTGAAATTGTATTTGTTTCCCCTCACCCCAGTTTGAACGTAAATCCTGCAGTCCCCCATCATATATGATTTTCCCTTCATCAAGCATTACAACTCGTTCACATAAGGCTTCAATATCTGTTAAATCATGAGTAGTAAGTAAGATCGTAGTCTTGTATTTTTCATTAATTTCCTTCAGGAACTTTCTGATCTTAAGCTTTACTAAAACGTCTAATCCAATTGTAGGTTCATCTAAAAACAACAATGGCGGATTATGTAACAATGCTGCCGCCAGTTCACACCTCATCCTTTGCCCTAACGAAAGCTTTCTGACAGGCTTATCTAAAAGAGGACCAATATCAAGAGACTCAATTACATGTTCCATATGATTGTTATAATCTTCATCTGAAACTTTATAGACTTTTTTTAAAAGTCGAAAGGATTCTTGAACTGCAATATCCCACCACAACTGTGATCTCTGACCAAAAACTACGCCGATCGTACTCACAAACTTCTCCCTTTCTTTATGGGGATTCATGCCATTTACCCTTACAACACCAGCGGTAGGTGTCAAGATACCAGTAAGCATTTTTATCGAGGTTGATTTACCAGCACCATTTTCCCCTATATAGCCAACCATTTCTCCTTGTTTCACTGTAAAAGAAATATCATCAACAGCCCGGAGCACTTTATAATTTCTAGTGAAAAGATCTCGGAAAGCCCCTTTTAGACCGGAACGGCTTGAGTACGACTTAAATTCCTTTCGTAAATCTTTAACTTCTATTATATTTACCATAAAGTTTCCTCCAACTAAAAAATGTGTTTCACACAGAGAGCTAGCCATAAAGACTAGTGTATACAATTTATCATTCCAAAAACAAATAGAAAGCTTAAAAATATATTCTACACCTTTTTGTCTTATAAAAATTCATGCTAAAATAAGGACGGACATTTTATAGATAATTGGAGGTAAAAGAATGAATTTCTCTAAATCTGAAGAGTTACATAAAGAAGCGCTTGAACATATTGTAGGTGGAGTAAATAGCCCCTCTCGTTCCTATAAAGCAGTTGGTGGTGGTTCTCCAGTTGTGATGGAACGTGCGAAGGGTGCTTATTTTTGGGATGTGGACGGTAACAAATATATCGATTATTTAGCAGCCTATGGTCCCATTATTACAGGCCACGCCCATCCTCATATCACAAAGGCCATCCAAGAGGCAGCAGAAAATGGGGTTCTATATGGCACACCTACACCTCATGAGGTGAGATTTGCAAAAATGATTAAAGAAGCAATTCCTTCATTAGAAAAGGTTAGATTTGTTAACTCTGGTACAGAAGCTGTAATGACCACTATCCGTGTTGCACGAGCTTATACAGGTCGTGACAAAATTATTAAATTTGCTGGTTGCTACCATGGGCACTCTGATTTAGTGCTCGTTGCTGCAGGCTCAGGACCTTCAACACTAGGTACTCCTGATTCAGCTGGTGTTCCAAAAAGCATCGCTCAAGAAGTGATAACCGTACCATTTAATGAAATCGAACCTCTAAAAGAAGCACTTGATAAGTGGGGAGATCAGATAGCTGCCGTTTTAGTCGAACCAATCGTAGGCAACTTCGGAATTGTTGAGCCCTTTGAAGGTTTCCTAGAGCAAGTCAATGAGCTTACTCATGCAGCAGGCGCATTAGTGATTTATGATGAGGTTATCACAGCATTTCGTTTTATGTATGGCGGAGCTCAAGATCTTCTCGGTGTGAAACCGGATTTAACTGTGTTAGGCAAGATTATTGGCGGTGGGTTACCAATAGGAGCTTATGGTGGAAAAAAAGAAATAATGGAACAAGTCGCACCACTCGGACCTGCTTATCAGGCTGGTACGATGGCCGGTAACCCAGCCTCTATATTATCTGGTATAGCATGCTTAGAAGTTCTTAAACAAGAAGGGATCTATGAACAGCTAGACAAGTATGGCGCCATTCTTGAAAAAGGAATTATGGAACATGCAAAAACCTATAACATCCCGATTACAATCAATCGTCTAAAAGGCGCTTTAACGATTTATTTTACAGATGAAAAAGTGGTTAACTATGAGCAAGCAGAAAAAACCAATGGTCAATTGTTTGCGAAATTTTTTAGATTAATGCTCCATCAAGGTGTGAATCTTGCTCCTTCAAAATACGAGGCCTGGTTTTTAACAATTGCTCATACCGAAGAAGACCTTAACGCTACACTTACAGCTGTCGAAAATTCATTTAAAATACTTTCAAATGAATAATTATACAAAAATCAAAAAAGTTAGGGAATTATAAATTCCTAACTTTTTCTTTTTTCTTTTGAAAACGTTTACATATGTGTTGTCTGGCTAAGGACTACTATTTCAAAACTGAATACAGTATCCATCTATATGAATAAACATTTGATTTTATTATTGTGCTATGTTAAGATAAAGTATACTTTTCTGAAAATTTATTTTATTTATTTTTATCGTAATCATGTAAGCTACTTTTCTAAAACATAAAGAGATAGCGTTGCTTTCTATTACGTTAGTAACCCTATCGTATTTAGCTTAATGGTTTGACAGTAGGACACAAGAAAAGCGCAGGGCGCCCGCCTATCGGCGACAAGCATAAGACGAGCCCTGACTGAAGGCGTTTTTTGCCTTCGGGAAGGGATTGGCTTATGACCTCAGGTCCGATGGCGCCCGGAGCTAGACACTAAAACTAGGTTCAAATTTTTATACTTTCTTATCTTTCAAGGAAAGTGCAGCGCTCCATGAGCTAGACACTAAAAATGTGTTCAATTTTTATTTTTTCTAATATTTGTACAAAACTTACAGGAGGTGAAGGCTGTAAGTAGGGGGAATGTAAAAATTTAATTTAAGTTAATAGATTTTTTTACTATAGTGCACCCCTCCTCATAAAGCCGCATTAATGAAAAAGAACTGGAGTCCAAGTTTATTTAAGGAATTTCATAACCATGAGCACGACGCTTGTGGAATTGTCTCCGCAATTGAAAAACAAAAAATCCCAACTAAAGCAAATATTGATGCCTGCATTGACGCACTTGTGACCATGAACCATCGGGCTGGTTTTATCAATGGTGAAGGTGATGGGGTAGGAATTCATACCGACATCCCAAAAGCACTATGGATTGAAAAGCTTGCAAATGCAGGAATTGATTCTAGTCTTGTGGACCGCGATGATTTTATTGTAGGTCACTTTTTTATTACGAACGATTCTGATGTAAGCCAAATCACAGCTTCGATTCGTAAGCTTTTCTCTGTTAATAGATTATCTCTTATCTTTGAAACGGACAAAGTAACTAATTCAAGTGCCTTAGGGCCAATTGCATCACAACAAGAGCCTGTATTTTGGCAAGTAGCACTCGTTTCAAATGATTCTAACAATCTCTCTAAATGTCTGTTTGAATTAATTACAGAAATTGAAGCAAGTGGAAATGTTCATGCGGCTTCCTTAAGTAATCACCATGCCGTTTATAAGGTTCTAGGCGCCGGCGACATCTTACCTAAATATTATCATGACTTAGCAAATCCACTTGTAGCATCTACTATGACTTTAGGCCATAATCGCTATTCAACTAACACTCTATCAAACTTTTTTCGAGTACAACCTTTCAGTGTATTGGGTCATAATGGTGAAATCAATACGATCGCAAAGCTTCGTGACGAGGCAAGAATGATCCATGTCCCTTTAACAGATGGTGGAAGTGACTCACAGGATTTAAACAGAACAATTGAAACTCTTATATCTAGGGACGGATATAGTCTTTTTGAAGCAGTTGATTTCTTATTTCCACCAATAATTAACGAGATTAAAGCATATCCACATCACTTACAGGATCTTTATACTTATGCTCGTGAAGCCTGGGGTCACTTCGCCCAGGGACCAGCAGGGATTATTTCTCGCTATAATGATGAAGCAGTATTCAGTGTAGATGCACTTGGATTACGTCCTTTATGGAAGATTGAGACAGAGTCTACCTATCTGTTCGCTTCAGAGCCTGGGATCATTCCTTCCTCTGAGTATACTGCAGAACCGAAACCCCTTTCTCCAGGTGAGAAGGTTGGTTTAAAATGGGATGAGAACGAAACCATTAAAGTTTATCACTATGCCCAGTACCAAGAGGAAGTTTACAAGCGAGTATCTTCTAGAATTGAACTAACAGATTATAGAAATAAATTAGTACCACCAGTATTTCAAAAATCTGTTTCTGTATCGCAAACCTCCAAAGTCCATAATGGACAATATGCTGCGTTTGGATGGGACCGTGAACATATCCAGTTAATCGAACAAATGGCTGAAAAGGGCGCTGAACCGATCCGTTCACTTGGTCATGATGCACCATTAGCAGCTATCGACCCCGGTAGAAAGAACATTGCCGATTTCATTAAAGAAAGTGTTGCCGTTGTTACTAACCCCGCGATTGACAGAGATCGTGAAACAGAACATTTTTCGACTAGAACAATTATTGGAAAACGACCTTCACTTGTAGAAAATGCTAATAAGGATTTCATACTTGAACTCTCATCACCTCTTTTAATTGAAGGAACTAGCGGTTTTGATTGCTCACTAAAGAATGGTCAACCTTCTTATGATCAAGTAGTCCATGCTTTTTCCGAGAAAAAACTAACACATTACCTATCTGCGACACTAGCAAAGGACGAGTCACTACAAGAGGCGTTAGCACGTTTAGCAAGGGAAGCAGAAGATGCTGTTGAAAATGGAAAGACATTATTAATTATTGATGATGCTAATGCACATCATCGAGATCAATTGTGGATTGATCCACATCTAATTACAGCAGTTGTAGATCAGGCGCTAGTAAGTAAACAATTACGAAGAAACTGCTCTATCTTAATTCGCTCAGGTGCGATTCGTTCATTACATGACATTATCGTAGCATATGGTTTAGGTGCAACTATTATTAGCCCCTACCTACTATTTGCGACAGTTTCAGAAGAAACAATCGATCCAACGCTTAACTTATTTTCTGCGCTTAATAAAGGACTAGAAAAGGTTATTTCTACAATCGGTATCCATGAGTTACGTGGGTATGGCCGTTTATTCTCAAGCGTTGGGCTTCACGAAGACATTGCTGATGCTATGAATATTGTAAATTTCTTAGGATCTAAATCACTTAGCTATAGTTATGATTCCCTAAAATCAGATTCGATCGAACGTGCAAAAGACTATCAAAACGAAAAAGCAAGACCAGGTAAATTATTCCATATGTTCCCTAGGATTTGGAAATCAATTGGTGAGGTGGCTCAATCAGGAGAGTATGATGACTATCGTCTCAAACTAACTGAGCAGGAAGAAAATAATCCTACTACGATTCGTCATTTAACATCTTTGCGGAAAAGCGAGAAAGTCCTTCCAACCGATAAAGTAAATATTGGTGTCGGCGAACATAGCTTACCATTTGTGATTTCTTCTATGTCTTTTGGGTCTCAAAATGAAATTGCATTCCGTGCATACGCTGAGGGTGCTGAACGTCTTAATATGATCAGCCTAAATGGTGAAGGTGGAGAAATTAAAGATATGCTTGGAAAGTATCCTCGTACCAGGGGACAACAAATAGCATCAGGTCGATTTGGAGTAAATGCAGAACTTTTAAATTCCTCCAATTTACTCGAGATTAAAATTGGTCAAGGCGCTAAGCCTGGTGAAGGTGGACACTTACCAGGTTCCAAGGTTACCGCAAAAATTGCTGAAGCACGTAACGCTACAATTGGATCTGATTTGATTTCACCATCAAACAATCATGATATTTATTCAATTGAAGACTTAGCGCAAATGATTGCAGAATTAAAAACGGCCAATGATCAAGCAAAAGTCGCCGTTAAAGTACCTGTTGTACCAAACATTGGAACAATTGCTGTAGGTATCGCTAAAGCTGGTGCAGACGTCATCACTTTAAGTGGCTTTGATGGTGGTACTGGCGCTGCGCGGATACACGCATTACAATATGTTGGTCTTCCAGTAGAAATTGGTGTTAAAGCAGCTCACAATGCACTACTTGAAGCAGGCTTACGCAATGAGGTCGAGATCTGGGCTGATGGAGGAATCAAAAGTGCTCTTGATGTTATCAAGGTCATGTTACTTGGTGCAAATAGAATTGGCTTCGGTACATTATCAATGATAGCAATTGGATGTACAACATGTCGCGGTTGTCACTTAGATACCTGTCACGTTGGTATTGCGACACAAATAGAATCAGAGTCACAAGCAAAGGAACATGGATTACGCCGATTTGTACCAAGACAACTAGAATCAGCCGTTACGGGTCTAGAAAATTTATTTGGTGCTTTTGGAGAAGAATTAAAAGCCTTAACGGCGTCTTTAGGTCATGATAACTTACAAAGTCTTGTAGGGAGGTCCGATCTATTAGAACAGGTTAGAGGATTAGACCAGATGGATTTAACAAACCTTTTAAAACCACTTGAAGTACAACAGTTTGCGCAAAAGGAAGTAGCTGTAAATGTTGAAGAGTCAAAACTCTTAGTGGCTGTAGGTGCAGAATATCTAGATAATAATATTGAAGACTTAAATGCTTCTAGAGACTTCACAACAGTAACATCAGAGCAAAGAGTACTAGGAAGCAGAGTTTCTTGTCACCGGGTAAGAGGAAGATTAGATGGCTCTTATAAAAAGCTTCCTGATGTTGACCTACGCTATAATGAAGGTTCAATTCCTGGTAACGGTCTTGGCGCATATAATAGTAGCGGAATTAATATTCATGTACAAGGTGGTGCCCAAGACGGCATCGGTAAAACAGCCTTCGGTGGTAATATCCTAATATATAAATCCAAAGGTAAAGACGGGAAATTCTATAATGGTTCTGTAGGTAAAGGATTCGGCTACGGAGCGCAACATGGACTTCTACTTGCTCAGGGCAATGCAGACGCTCGTGCTGGTATTCGTCTATCTGGAGCAGATATGATTATTGGTGGTAATGTTACCACTCCAATCCCTAAAGAAGAACATGGAAATGTTGGAGTGAATGCCAATATTAAAGGCTTTGCATTTGAATATATGACAAACGGACGTGGATTAGTTCTTGGTGACCCAGGACCATGGATTTGCGCAGGAATGACAGGTGGGGTAGTCTATTTAAGACACCAGCCTGAAATGGGACTAACAAAAGCTGCAATTGAACGCCGTATTGCAAAAGGTGCAAAGGTCTCAATCGGCTTATTAACTGAAATAGGACAACAGGATGTAGCTGAGCTCCTTAATAAATACATTGATGGATTACTACAACAAGGACAAAAAGAAGCTGCTGATGAGTTGAAATTATTACTTGATAACCCAACTGAGCACTTTTTCCAGATTAATCCAACAAAAGAGCAAGCAGATCCAGCAGTTTCAACTGAATGATTTTTCTTAGAGTGCTTGGTATTTATCAAGCGCTCTTTCATTTTATAGGATTTTACTCATAAACTTATTAAAAACGGGAGCCTTTCGTACTAATCAACTCAAATTTATTTATTAATTGTTTTACTTTTACAACATAATAGCACTTTACTGTTTGACACTTTTATAATAGGCTAAATAGTGTCTATAAAGTATTACTATATTTTTTTTGTGCCCTACCGCCTACTAAAAGTTATCAACAATAGAAAAGGAAGGTTATTGATTACAATGAAACTTGGTGCCCGCATTTTTAAAACGGGAATTGCCATCACATTAGCATTAGTTTTAGCTGAATGGATGAATTTATCTGCACCAGTATTTGCTGGAATTGCTGCGGTTTTTGCGATTCAACCCTCAATATATCGCTCGGTCGTATCGGTTATTGAGCAAATCCAAGCTAATCTTATTGGAGCAGCTCTAGCAATTTTCTCAGTGCTCTTATTTGGAAATGACCCGTTTATTATTGGTCTTGCCGCAATTATCGTAATTGGAATTAATATCAAGCTTAAAATAGAAAATACGATTCCAGTTGCAGTTGTTACTGTCATCGCAATTATGCAAAATCCCGGAGAAGACTTTATCACATTCGCTCTCCTCCGCTTTTCGACGATTATGCTTGGTATTTTCGCTGCTTTTATCGTAAATTTAGTATTTATTCCACCAAAACATGAGAAAAAACTATACTATACGCTAGTTGACCAAACTGAGGAGATATTAAAATGGATTCGGATGAATACCAGGAAAGCATCAGAATTTGGGGTTTTAAATGCTGATATTAAAGAAATTAAAGATGGCATGAAAAAGGTAGATCAATTATATATGCTTTACAAAGAAGAACGAAACTATCTTAAAAAGAATAAATATGGTAAAGCACGTAAACTTGTTATTTATAGACAAATGATTGTAACTACCAACAGAGCACTAGATACTTTACAAAAATTACATCGTTTAGAAAATGAATTGAACCATATGCCAGAAGACCTCCAGCAGCTTATTATTGAGGAATTAAATGATCTTCTCTATTTCCATGAACAAGTTTTATTAAAGTTTATTAGAAAAACAAAACCACATCCTGAAGATATTCATGGTGAGTTAGAGTTTAACAAAATATCAGTTATCGATAAATTTATAAAATATAATAAACATCAAGACGAAGGTGTACAAAAGGATTGGTATCATTTATTCCCTCTCATCTCCGCTATTGTAGATTACAGTGATCAAATGGAGCATTTAGATTTACTAATTGATCGCTATCAAACCTATCACAAATTAGATGATGAATTTGAAAAAAGCCTTTAAACTCCCAAATAGCTTATACGAAAAATAAGACAATTAAGAAAAGCGCAGGGCGCCGCCTTTCGGCGACAAGCATAAGACGAGCCCTGACTGAAGGCGTTTTTTGCCTTCGGGAAGGGCTTGGCTTATGACCTCGAGCCGATGGCGCCCGGAGCTAGACACTAAAACTAGGTACAAACTTTTATACTTTCTTATCTTTTAAGAAAAGCGCAAGGCGCGCCCGCCTATCGGCGCATCGATTAAAACCCGCCACGTCCTGCGGCGAACATCGACATCAGCACATCCTGTGCAAGTCAAGCATAAGACAAGCCGGCTGGAAGATTGTTCTTAACCTTCCGGACGGATTGGCTTATGACCTCAGGTCCGATGGCGCCTGGAGCTAGACGTAGATAGACAGAGACACGAAGTTTTACACAACCTTACAATTTTTTAAATTCCTAAACAAAAATAAAATCAGCTAACATTGTGTTAGCTGATTTTTAATTTTTCATACGTGGATCAAGTGCATCCCTTAAACCATCACCCATTAAATTGAATCCCAGAACTGTTAGCATAATCGCTAGGCCCGGAAAAATCATCGTCCAAGGTGCCTGTATTAAATAACTTTTTGAATCTGCAAGCATTTTTCCCCACTCTGGATTTGGTGGTTGTGCTCCCATACCAAGAAACCCAAGTGCAGCAGCTTCGATAATTGCGGTTGCAATGGCAAGAGATCCTTGCACGATAATCGGTGTCATACTATTGGGCAAGATATGATGTAGTAAAATACGTGCATCCTTCATACCTAATGCCTTTGCTGCAGTTATATATTCTTCTTCTTTTACACTTAATACTCTAGATCGTATGAGACGACCAAAATTCGGAATGTTTATTATTGCTATAGCAATTAGTGCATTTTGGAGTGAAGGTCCTAAGATCGCTACTATTGCAATGGCTAATAGAATACTAGGAAAAGCAAGCATTATATCAAACGTTCGACTTATAATCGTATCGGCCAGGCGGCCATAGTAACCTGCAATTATCCCTAGCAAACT
Source organism: Cytobacillus sp. S13-E01 (assembly GCF_029193815.1). Lineage (GTDB taxonomy): Bacteria > Bacillota > Bacilli > Bacillales > Bacillaceae_L > Bacillus_BV. The sequence goes on along the minus strand of NZ_JARFVC010000003.1, from coordinate 177,613 downwards.
TCCAATAATGGAAGATCCTAAAACCGAAAAGAACCCAACCCATAAAGAAATCCTTGCTCCATAGATGATGCGCGATAAGATATCTCGTCCAAAATCATCGGTTCCGAGCCAATGTTCACTTGACGGGGCCTGCAGGCGATCACCTAACACTTTGTCATCAATCCCTGATGGGGCTAAGAGCGGTGCAAAGATAGCCATGATTATAAATAAGAAAACAATAGTCGTTCCAACAAGTGCTAGTTTATTCTTACGAAAGCTTTTCCATGCTTCCTTCCATGGTGGTACAACTTCTTCATCTTTTACATTCATTGTAATTGGCTGATTGTTACGTGCTAATTCTGTCATGTTATCCCCCCTACTACATACCTGAACTAGTTAGTTATATTTAATTCGTGGATCAATTACAGCATATAGAAGATCGACAATTAAATTTATAAATACGAAAAATGTTGCAACTACTAATATCCCAGATTGTATGACTGGATAATCACGATAGTTTATAGCATCAAAAATATAGCGACCAATACCTGGCCAACCAAAAATTGTCTCTGTTAAAATAGCTCCACCCAATAAAAGTCCAGTTTGTAGTCCAATCACAGTTAGAACTGGAATAACAGCATTTTTCAACGAATGCTTATAGATAACCCAAAACATTCTTAAACCCTTTGCTCTTGCTGTTCTTATAAAATCGGAACGCATTACTTCTAGCATACTAGATCTTGTTATTCTAGCAATGATCGCCATTGGAATTGTTGCAAGTGCAATTCCCGGCAAAATCAAATGGCGAACAACTGCCCAGAACTGATCCATTCGTCCATTTAGTAAAGTATCTATTAAGTATAAATTTGTAATAGCTTCGACAGGGTCGCGAATATTTTCTCTTCCCGTCGTTGGCAACAAATCTAGTTTAATAGAAAATGCCCATTGCTCCATTAAACCTAACCAGAAAATAGGCATCGAAACTCCGATTAATGCAATTACCATTGCTGTATAGTCAAACCAAGAGTTTTGGAACCAAGCACTAATAATGCCTGCATTTACACCAATAACAATTGCGATTATCATTGCAACAAGTGATAATTCAATTGTTGCTGCTAAAAATGGCCAAATTTCCTCACTAATTGGAGTCTTTGTCCTAATTGATTCACCCAGATCTCCTGTTAATAACCCCTTTATATACTCAAAATATTGAATATACAGCGGTTGATCAAGTCCTAGCTTTATAGTTAATTGTTCAATTGCTTCTTTCGTCGCTCTTTGCCCTAACATAATTTGTGCAGGATTACCTGGAATGGCATGTATGATTGAAAAGACAACAATTGTCATCCCAATCAAAACTGGAATCACCATTAGAATTCTTCTAATTGTATACGCAAACAAGGTTACCACCTCTTTTTAGAAAAGTGCAAACGCCTTTAGATGAACGTCGATTAAAAGCCGCCACGTCCTGTGACAAACATCGACATCAGCACATCCTGTGCCAGTCTGACAGACATAATACGAATCACGCAGGAAATCCTGATTTATGGAGTGATTTGGCTTATGACTCCGAGGGGCTAGGCGTTGGAACTAGACATATTATGAACTAATAAAGGGGAGTAAATAGTTACTCCCCTTCTTAAATTTTCATGATGAAATTATTCGAACTCTACTTTTGTTAAGATATCTGAACCAGTTGGATGTGGAAGTAATCCTTTAAGGTTACTCTTCCCAGCTAATAGTGGTGTAGAGTGAACTAGCGGAACCCACGGAGCATCTTCACGGATGATCTCTTGAGCTTGCTTGTATAGCTCATTACGTACTTCTTGATCAGCATTTGTTTGTGCTTCAATTAAAATATCATGAAGCTCATCATTGCTATAGTAAGAGTAGTTATTACTTCCAATGCTATCTTTATCAAGTAATGTGTAGAGAAAGTTATCAGCATCTCCGTTGTCACCTGTCCAACCTAATAGAAACGCATCTGCTTCACCTTTACTAGCTTTATCTAAATAAGTAGCCCAGTCATATGTTACGATTTCAGCCTTGATTCCAAGTTCAGCAAAGCTTGACTGAATGACTTCAGCAACCTTCATTCCATCTGGCATATATGGACGAGGTACTGGCATTGCCCATAGTTCCATTTCAAATCCATCTGCAAATCCAGCTTCTGCTAGTAATGCTTTTGCCTTTTCAAGATCATATGGATATTCTTCAATCTCATCATTATATCCTTCCAATGCTGGTGGCAGTGGATTTTTGGCAGGTTGTGCAAGTCCACCATAGAAAGCGTCAATAATACCTTGCTTATCGATTGCATGGTTTAATGCTTGACGGACTAGCTTATTATCAAATGGTGGTCTATTAACTGTAAATCCTAAGTATCCTACGTTCATTGAAGGACGCTCAATTGTCTGTAAATCTGCATTTCCTTCGATCTGTGTTAGGTCAGAAGGATTCACACCATCCATTAAGTCAATTTCACCAGTGATTAAAGCATTTAAACGAGCTGAGTTTTCAGGAATTGCCTTAAAAATTACTTTTTCAAGCTTTGGATAGCCTTCCATCCAATAATCTTGGTTTTTCTCTAGAACGATTCTGTCATTTTCTTTCCATTCTACAAATTTAAATGGACCAGTACCTACCGGATTTTTACTAAAATCATCACCATATTGTTCAAGTGCAGCTGGGCTAGCAATTCCAAATGGTGACATTGCTAGGTTTTTCAAGAAAGGTGCTTGTGGACGATTTAACGTAAATTCCACTGTTTTTGCATCTAATGCTTTAACCTCTTTAATTACGTGTCCTTCGTCCCCTTTAAAACCACCAAACATTGTGTAGTACGGGAATTGATCAGAGTCACCATTCATCCAACGCTCGAAGTTTTTAACAACTGCATCAGCATTGAAGTCAGTACCATCATGGAACTTAACACCTTCACGAAGGGTTAAAGTAAACACTAAAGCATCATCTGAAACGTTCCACTCTGTTGCTAAACCAGGTTGAAGAGTAGTATCTTGTTCTCCATAGTTGATCAGTGTTTCAAATATATTCACTGTTACTTTAAAAGATTCACCTTCAGTAGTTGTAATCGGATCTAATGAAGTCGAATCCCCACCTCGACCGAATACAAGTTCTTTTTGTACATCTTCTGCTGGCTTTTCTTCAGTTTGTTTAGGATCTTCCTTATTCGTGTCTTCTGTGTTTTCAGTGCCCGTTTCATTTGATCCACTACAGCCAGCTAGCACGATAGAAATGAGCACCATGAAAACAAGTAGAAATAAATTTTTCTTCATCATGACTTTCCCCCTTGTTTTGATAAAAATATGTATCAAATGTCGTTATCACCCTTACTTACTCGTAAAGATGACATGCAACAAAATGACCTGGTTCAACCTCTTTAAATTCTGGTCGGGTCGTTTGACAAATGTCCATACATTGATTACATCTTGTATGAAAGGCGCAACCCTTTGGTGGATTTGATGGGCTTGGAATCTCACCACTAATTTCAATTTCTTCCCTTTTAAAATCAGGATCTGGAACCGGGACGGCATTTAAAAGTGCCTGTGTATAAGGATGTAGAGGTCTTTCATATAGTTTTTCACTTTCGGTTAATTCTATTAATCTACCTAAATACATAACCCCGACTCTATCACTTATATGCCGTACAACCCCCAGGTCATGCGCAATAAATACATACGTTAAATCATATTCTTTTTGCAAATCCTCAAGTAGATTCAACACCTGTGATTGGATCGAAACATCCAATGCAGAAACAGGTTCATCAGCAATAATAAGCTTTGGATTGGTCATTAATGCCCTTGCAATCCCAATCCTTTGCCGTTGTCCCCCGCTGAATTGATGCGGATATCGCTTTGCGTGGTAACTACTTAGACCAACGACCTCAAGCATCTCTCTAACTCGCTTCTTTCTTTCTACCTTGTTTCCAATACCGTGCACGATTAGAGGTTCCTCTAGTATTTTTTCAACAGTATGTCTTGGGTTTAGAGATGCAAAAGGATCCTGGAAAATCATTTGCATTTCCCGACGAAGTTTTCGTAATTGTTCCTTAGATAAGGTTGTAACATCTTTATTATCAAACATTACTTTTCCTTCGGTTGGTTCAAGTAGACGCAGTAACAAGCGACCGGTTGTTGATTTTCCGCAACCTGATTCTCCAACAATTCCAAGGGTTTCACCTTTTTTAACATAGAAAGAAACACCATCAACAGCCTTTACTTCTCCAACTCTTTTGCCAAATACTCCACCATTAATAGGAAAGTGCTTTTTGAGGTCTTCAACTTGTAGTAATAGCTCTGTCACTTATGGATTCCTCCTCTCCTACGTGTAAAAAGCACCTTACACTACGGCCTACATCTTTTGTTTTATAGAGCTCTGGTGTCTCTGAAAAACACCGATCAAAAGCATGTTCACATCGTTCTGCAAAACGGCAGCCTTGTTTGATAGAACCTGGCTTTGGTACATTTCCTGGTATAGAGTAAAGTCTTTCTTTTTTCTCGCGCATATCAGGGACAGATCGAATGAGGCCAACTGTGTAAGGATGCTTCGGATCTTTAAAGATCGTACGTACATCACCTTCTTCGACTATTTTCCCTGCGTACATAACAACAATGCGTTCACAAACTTCAGCTACTACCCCTAAGTCATGAGTAATTAGCATGATTGCCGTATTCATCTTGTTATTAAGTTGTTTCATCAACTTTAGAATTTGAGATTGAATGGTTACATCTAGCGCAGTAGTAGGTTCATCTGCAATGAGGACTTTCGGATCACAGGCCATTGCCATTGCAATCATGACCCTTTGTCTCATACCACCAGAAAGTTGATGAGGGTACTCGTCAATTAATTCCTCTGCTCGAGGGAGTCCAACAAGTTTCAATATTTCAATAGCACGTATTCTTGCTTGTTTCTTGCTCCATTTGTTATGTATCCTAATTGCTTCAGTAAGCTGAGAATTAATGGTGAATAAGGGATTTAATGATGTCATCGGCTCTTGAAAGATCATCGCGATATCATTCCCTCTTATTTGCCTCATCCGTCTTTCTGATGCTTTCACTAAATTCTCTCCGTTAAATAAGATTTCTCCAGCAGTAATTTTTCCAGGTGGATTAGGAACTAGTCCCATGATCGAAAGTGAGGTTACACTTTTTCCACAGCCTGACTCTCCCACAATACCAAGGATTTCGCCTTCATTTATGTAAAAATCAATCGAATCTACTGCTGGTATTTCTCCATCGTCTGTAAAGAAGGATGTTCGCAGCCCTTTAACTTCTATAACTGGTTTGCTCACACTTACACCCCTAACAACAATTAATTTAGAAGATTTACAATATTTTAAGTAAATAGAATTAATATATTTCTATTATTACAGTTTTGTAACAAAAAATCTATCGAAATTTAAGATTATTTTTTCGACAATTTTTTTAACTTTGATTAATTTAATTAAATACGTGCAGAGTATCAGCTTGTTTGACGAAATTTTAATATTGAAATTAATAAGAAATATAAATTTTGATATAAGAAAAGCGCAAGGCGCCCGCCTTTTCGGCGACAAGCATAAGACGGTTCCTTTAAGAAGGTGGTTTTCCTTCTTAAAGGAACTGGCTTATGACCTCAGGTCCGATGGCGCCTGGAGCTGGACACTAAAACTAGTTTCAAATTTTTTTACTTTCTTATCTTTGAACAAAAGCGCAGGGCGCCCGCTTATCGGCGCGTCGATTAAAACCCGCCACGTCCTGTGGCGAACATCGACATTGACACATCCTGTGCAGTCAAGCATAAGACGAGCTGTCTGGAAGGTTGTTCTTTGACCTTCCAAACGGATTGACTTATGACCTCAGGTCCGATGGCGCCTGGAGCTAGACACTAAAACTAGGTACAAACTTTTATACTTTCTTATCTTTCAAGTAAAGCGCAGGGCGCCCTTATTGAGGAATGTCGATTAAAACGTCTTTTAGTTACCGTTTTCTATTTTTCCCGCGATTTCGGGCATCAGATTGCCCTTTTAGTTACCGTTTTTTATATTTTTTGCGATTTCGGGCATCAGATTGCCCTTTTGATTACCGTTTTTTATTTTTTTCGCGATTTCGGGCATCAGATTGCCCTTTTGGTTACCGTTTTCTATTTTTTTCGCGATTTCGGGCATCAGATTGCCCTTTTAGTTACCGTTTTTTATATTTTTTGCGATTTCGGGCACCAGATTGCCCTTTTGGTTACCGTTTTCTATTTTTTTTGCGATTTCGGGCATCAGATTGCCCTTTTGGTTACCGTTTTCTATTTTTTTCGCGATTTCGGGCATCAGAGTGTTCTTTTGGAGTTATTTTTTTTGATACCCGACTCCACACTGATAGCAAAGTATCTTATTCCAGGATTTTTGATCTATTATGCTGTTTAAAGTCTAAAAGGATCAACATATAAAGTCTGATAGTATAAGAAAAGCTCAGGGCGCATGGAGATAGACATAAAAACCAGGTAAAAATTTATACTTTCTTCCCTTTTTAAAAAAAACATGGAGAGTTCCATGTTTTTTTAAGGACAGATTTCTTATTCATTTCAATAATTGTAAAAACTGTCAATTATCCAATTGTTGTACTTGGAATAATCGATAGTAATTCCCTTCTGCTTTCATTAGTTCATAATGATTACCAACCTCGACTATCTCTCCATGTTCAATCACGACGATTTTATCTGCATGGGTAATCGTAGATAGTCGGTGAGCGACAATAAATGTTGTTCGGTTTTTCGCTAGCTTCTCTAGTGCCTCTTGAATTAGATGTTCACTTTCTAAATCAAGTGAGGATGTAGCTTCATCTAATATTAATAATGGTGGATTTTTCAAAAATACTCTCGCTATTGCTAATCTTTGTTTTTGACCACCTGATAGTTTCACACCACGTTCGCCAATTTTTGTTTCGTAGCCCTGCGGTAAGTTTGTAATAAACTCATGTGCATTGGCTGCCTTTGCTGCTAGAATAATATCTTCTTCCGTTGCATCTTCCTTACCCAACAAGATATTTGTTCTAACTGATTCACTAAATAAAATTGTATCTTGTAAAACCATCCCGATTTTATCACGTAAACTTCGTACCTTTAAATCTCTTATGTCTATTCCATCAAGGTGAATTCTGCCTTCTGTTACATCATAAAAACGCGGTATCAACCCCACTAAGGTTGATTTTCCTCCTCCACTCATTCCAACGAGGGCTACTGTTTCCCCCTGGTTTACATCAAGCGAAACATTATGTAATACGTCTGAATCTTCCTCGTTATATGTAAACGAAACATTCTCAAATCTAACATATCCTTTAACATCTGGACAATTTATTGCATTAGGTTTGTCTTCTATGTCATACTTTTCATCGGCAAATTCAAATACTCGGTCCATAGAAGCTAACGCTTGGGTTAAAGTTGTTGAAGAATTGACCAATCTTCGCAAAGGATTATATAAACGATCAATGAAAGCAATGAATGCAACCATCGTTCCAACAGTTAGATCTTCATTAATAACCTGATACCCAGCAAATCCAATAACAAGTAATGGGGCAATATCTGTAATTGTATTAACTACAGCAAAGGTCTTCGCATTCCAACTAGTATGATTTAGGGCTTTAGTTAAGAAATTACTATTTTGTTGATCAAATCTTTTTTGTTCTTGATCTTCTATCGCAAAACTTCTTATAACCGGCATACCTTGTACGCGCTCGTGCAAATATCCCTGCACCTCTGCTAATGCCTGTGAACGGTCTCTTGTTAGCACTCTAAGTTTTCCATAAAAGTGCTTAACTGACAGTCCATAAAATGGAAACAGAAGTAATGATACAACAGTTAATAAAGGATCCATCGTAAGCATTATTACTACTGCAATTAAAATTGTGAACAAATCAAGCCATAAATTCATTAAACCGGTAACAACAAACGATTTTGTCTGTTCTACATCGTTAATTACACGTGAAATGACTTCGCCAATCCTTGTATTTGAGTAATAACGTAGACTTAGCTTTTGTATATGCCTAAACAATTGGTCCCTTATATCGTAAAGTATCTTACTTGCGACCCATTGTGCGAAATATTGTCGGTAATATTCGATTGGTGGCCGTACACCAATAAATATAATTAACATGATACCCATTATTTTTAGCAGTTGATTTGTTTTTTCAAGTGATGTTAAATCAGTCGACCCTATAATATCATCAACCACATATTGTAATAGTAATGGTATTAATAATGGAATGGAAAACTTTATAACTCCTATAACGATCGTTCCAACAATTTGCCATCTGTAAGGTCTAACAAAATGCATATAACGTTTAATACTACTCACTAAAAACACTCCTCTATACGAAATCCGCAGGGTTCCATGATAAAGGAACATCGTCCATACCGGCCAGTCCTGTGGCAAACACCACCCCGATAGCACATCTTGTCGACGTTAAGCAAGTGACTAGACCTGATAAAGAGCGCTCATTGCTTTCCTTTTTCGAATGAATCGGCTTTTTTGCCCTCGAGCAGTTACGCCCGGAGCTAGTCATTAAAAATAAGCTCGGAATTTTCTATAACTTTTAAAAACCTGTTGTACGCTCTCAACAGGCTTTTAGCTATGAATCTTTAACGGTACAATAAATTTTATCTACGATATGTTAAATAGCGTTCATACCAGGTATCAATAAAATCAGGTGCAAACGGACCTTTACGCCCACGTACCCAGCGAATCAGCTTGTCTACATTATTCCTTAAAATGCCATCAATAGCTTCTGGATAATTCATTTCTTTACCATGGCGTTCATACTCATCTTCGTCCAGTAAAATATATGTCATGTCAGGAAAAACCTTAATGTCTAAATCATAGTCAATATATTTTAAAGCCTCATTATCCCATATAAAAGGTGAGCTTATATTACAGTAATAATAAATACCATCCTCTCGAATCATACCTATTATATTAAACCAGTACTTTGCATGAAAATAGCAAATTGCAGGCTCTCTTGTAATCCATGTTCGACCATCTGATTCTGTAACAATTGTCCGGTCATTACCACCTATTACTAAGCTTTTCGTTCCTTTTAAAATAGTGGTTTCTTCCCAAACACGATGGATTAGACCATTATGTTTATAACTATGTATTTGTATTTTATCTCCTTCCATGGGAGCATCCATTCACTTTCCCCTACCTTCATCTTGGACGCTTTGCTACTATTTGAACAGCATTTAGTAAACAAAGATTATACCATTTTCTACTATTATAACGGTTAACTGGCTAATTTAAAACAAAAGAGCCATCTGAAATTCATGATGACTCAAAACTTTTAAGCTATTGGTTGTTTTTTATCTTGATATGTGCGGATTACTTCCTCTGTTTGCAATTCAAATGTTCTTTGTATTTGACGTAATTCTATCTTCATTTTATCGATTTCTTCTTGAATAGATGTAAGTTCAGTCTTGTCTTCTAAATCGATGAGAACACTTTCAATGTCTTGACAACGTTCGATCTCTGATTGAAGAAATAATAATTTATCCATCGTTTTTAATTGTTCATTTATAAGCTGATTAAATGTATCCATTGGCAATCTCCTTTCATGCTGTATAAAATATCGAGTGAATTTTATAAGCCTCTACCATTATTCAATTCCATATACATTATTTTCTTTATATATGTAATAAATCCTTTGACTTTTCCTGCCAAAACATAGGAGGTTTTGTCGAGTATTGTTTTATACTTCTTTTAAAATAAGAAAAGCGTAGGGCGCCCGCCTATCGGCGACAAGCATAAGACAAGCCGGCTGGAAGGTTGTTCTTTACCTTCCGGACGGATTGGCTTATACCATAGAGTCGATGGCGCCCGGAGCTAGACACTAAAACTTGGTACAAATTTTTATACTTTCTTATCTTTTAAGAAAAGCGCAGGGCGTCCGCCTATCGGCGACAAGCATAAGCCGAGCCCTGACTGAAGGCGTTTTTTGCCTTCGGGAAGGGCTTGGCTTATACCATAGAGCCGGGTGGCGCCTGGAGCTGGACGTAGATAGACAAAGACTCGAAGTTATACACAACCTTAAAATTTTATAATTTCCTAAACAACAAGAAAGCACTCCTTATCATAAGATAAGAAGTGCTTTCCTTGGGTAAGGCCTAAATTATGAATTTTGGCCTTTTTTATTTTGGCTTTGTTGGTTTTGGCGTCTTACTTCTTGAGCATTCGTTTCACTAGCAAATTCTGTTCCGAATTGACCAGCTCCACCTTGTGCTCCGCCTTGTGCTCCACCCTGTGCAGATTGAGCATTTTGACGTCTTACTTCTTGAGCGTTTGTTTCACTAGCGAATTCTGTGCCGAATTGACCAGCTCCACCTTGTGATTGAGCGTTTTGTTGTCTTACTTGCTGGATGTTAGTACCAGCAGAAGATTTGTTTGGTTGTTGTTGGTTTGCCATTGTAATCACCTCCACGAAAATTAATTTGTCCCAGAGGTGATAACTTTATCCGTAAAAAATAATTTATTTTTTTAATACTTTAAACCAACAGTGACCTTCCACCATCAACAATTATAGTTTGTCCTCTAATCATACTTGCTTCCTCAGACACTAAAAACATGACTGTATTAACTAAATCCTCAGGTTCAACCATTCGCCCCGCTGGAGTCTGCTGCCTTGCATCCTCTAGGAGTTCTTCACGATTTGGAAAGTGCTTTAGTGCATCTGTATCAACTGCTCCACCCGACACAGCATTAACTACGATATTCTTTTCCGATAGTTCTACCGCTAAATAGCGAGTTAATGATTCAATTGCTGCCTTTGATACCCCAACAGTGGTATAGTTTTTCAAATATCGAATCGACCCCAGTGAACTTAAGCTTACAATTTTTCCTCCACCTGTTTTCTCCATTCTCCTTGCCGCCTCTTGCGCACAAAATAAAAGCCCTTTACTATTTATATCCATTGTCCAATCCCAATGTGATTCTTCTAGCTCCATTACTGGTCGTAAAACACCAGAAGCCGCATTACTAACTAAAATGTCTAATCGACCAAAGGTGTCATCTATCCGGTGAAACATTTCTTTAATTTTTTCAGGCTTACCTACATTCGCTTTAACTACTAACACTTTACGGCCTATCGCCTCAATTTCAGCTGCAGTTTCTAACGCCGCCGTTTTACTTCTTGCATAGTTTATTACAATATCATAGCCAGTACTAGCTAAACGTAAAGCAATAGCTTTTCCTATTCCTCTGCTACTTCCTGTTACTAAAGCTACTTTAGTGGTCATATTTATTTCTCCTTTAGTTAATTTACATTTTTCAATTGTTTAAATTGATTTTTAAGTATAGACATTGTTATTGTATCAGAAACTAATGGTTACATAGTAGTAAGGAGGTTATTATATGTATGTAGGTCGTGATATGACAGAATTGACGATGATGTCAAAGACAGACTGGAAAGATAGTGAACTAATGTTTTATCACCATTCACTTCAGCAGGTTGTGCCATATTTAAATGCTGAAGGACAATCACTTCACCGAGAGATTATTGAGGAAATTGAAGCAAGAGGTGGCTTAAATCAACACGATGCAGATTATACACATGGCACTAGAGTTTCCTATGATTAATCCGCTAGTATAGGGGCGCTCTTGTAAACGATGTATGACACTTACATGCCCTATTCTAGCTTATTTTCCTAGTCCCCGAAGGAATAAATAGAACCCGTTCTTCCACTTTTCATCCCCCATTTACTATTTAGGCATGGGGGATGAATACCATATCAATTCATTACTTTAAGAAAGTCCTTAAATATTTTTTGATGTGATACAGGAAACGCATAAGTCTCTAACTCACTGCGTGTCACTAATTTAAAATCTTCTTGATCTTCAAACCCACCAATCAAAGTCCCTTCAAAGACTGAAATGTTCCAGACTAAATGGGAAAAAATATGCTGAATTGTGGTAAATTGAGTTGATAGTTTTACGTCTATGCTATGTTCCTCTTTTAAAAATTCACTCAATTGCTGCTTTTGTGTATTGAATTCTACAACACTTTCATGATTGGGAAACTCCCACAAATTTGCTAGCAATCCTTTACTTGGTCTTTTGTGAATTAAAATCTTACCAGAATCATCAAGTATTACAGCTGCAGACATCGAAAGTGGTCTTGGTGCTTTCTTTTTACTTTTTACAGGAAGCTCCGCTTGGACACCTTCCCTGAAAGCCCTACAGTGTTGTTGAACTGGACAGAGCAGACATGCAGGCTTTCCTGGAACACATATTAGTGCACCTAGTTCCATCAGTGCCTGGTTAAAATGGGAAGGGTTGTCTTTAGAAATAATTTCTCGAACGATACCTTCAAAAAGCTGTCTAGTTTTAACCTTTGCAATATCATTCCAAATCGATAAAATTCTTGATAGCACCCTCATCACATTTCCATCAACAGCAGGTTCTGGAACCCCATATGCAATGCTCAAAATCGCACCAGTCGTATAGGGTCCAACACCTTTTAATTTTGATATTTCGTCAGGTGTATTTGGAACCTTACTGTGATAGGACGCTTTTACTTCTTTAACCCCAGCCTGTAAATTTCTCACCCTAGAATAATAACCAAGGCCCTCCCATGCTTTTAATACTCTCTCTTCATCAGCATCGGCGAGGCTTTCTAATGTTGGAAATTCCGTTATGAACCTGTTAAAATAAGGAATAACCGTATCCACACGTGTTTGTTGTAGCATAATTTCAGAAACCCAAACTTTATACGGATCCCTATCTTTTCTCCAAGGGAGATCACGTTGCTCTTTGTCATACCAGTCGATTAGATCAGCTTGAAATGCTTGTATATCAAAATTGACTAGTCTATCTGTAGTGTTGTGTTTCATATGAAAAGCCTCCAAGGTGTAATGTCAAATGGCAGAAACGTTCCTTAACGCCCAATATTTAATGGTTTCGGACCCACCTTCAACCAATTCATCAAAGTTCTTAAATATAGTGTGATGTTTTGAAGTACGTAATTTTTTTAGAGCGTAAAAATGAGCTTCCGTTGGTACTCTAAATATTTCAATATACCTCTGTTTCGATGCCAAATACCATTCAATTTTCTCAGCACCGAACTCAGAAAGCATTGGTATCACATTTTGCATTAACTTTTCATACTCATAATGAACAGAACTTTTAATATTATATTCAATAAAAATTTGAATTTCCTTTGACATATTTTCTTACTCCCCTTTTAAAAAAATGAATCTTGGATAAATTAAATGAGAAAAGTTGAAATCGCTAAACGATTCAGTAAGGAGGTTGATTCCTTGGACACTGGTACTCATATTGTCATGGGCCTTGCTCTTGGTGGCATTGCTACACTCGATCCGGTGGTAACAGCCGATCCTGCAACCACTAGTGCTGTGATGTTTGGTGCCATTATTGGCTCACAAGCACCAGACTTAGATACCATCCTAAAATTGCGAAATAATGCCCAATATATTCGGAATCATCGTGGAATTACCCATTCGATCCCAGCAATCTTAATATGGTCGATACTTATTACAGGAGCGATTTATTATTTTGTACCAACCGCAAATTTGTTCCACCTATGGATTTGGACATTCATCGGTGTTATCCTTCATGTTTTTGTCGACATTTTTAACGCTTATGGCACTCAAGCATTAAGGCCTTTCTCAAAAAAATGGGTTGCATTAGGAGTAATTAATACATTTGATCCATTCATATTTTTCATGCATGTCGTTGGTATCATTATATGGAGCAATGGTGCTCATCCGGGCTTAACGTTTATTACGATTTATTTCATTCTGTTTATTTATTATATCATTCGTTTTAAATTAAGAGGAAATGTGACGAATGCTGTCAAAGAAAAAATTCCCGGTACGAAAGAAATTATCATCTCACCAACATTTAGATTTAATCAGTGGCATATTGCTGTTAAATCGGATTCATATTTTTATGTCGCTAGAGCAAAAAACAACGAAATTATCATTCATGATAAATTTAGTAACTGTGCTCTTCCAGAAACTCCAGTTTTCAAAGCAGCTGTCAAGGATAAAAATGTCGCAGCTTTCTTATCCTTTTCACCTGTATATAGGTGGGAAGTTGATGAATATGATGATCACTATGAGGTCAGGTTTATTGACTTACGATACCGCAGTAAAGGTCATTACCCATTTGTAGCTGTAGTAAAGCTTGACCAAGATCTAGCTATCTTAAGCTCGTATACGGGATGGATTTTTAGTGAAGAAAAACTTCGGAAAAAGTTGGAATTAATACCTGGATAATACCTTACGAACAAAAGCGCAGGGCGCCCGGAGCTAGACACTAAAACTTGGTACAAATTTTTCTTATCTTTCTAAAAAGGCGATGGTTTTAACCACCGCCTTAATGCTGTAAATAATCATCTTGATTTAATAAATGTTTATATTTTGGATTGTTTGTGACAAACTCGTGTAGCCTTGACCCATAGTGGTCAATCCATTGTGTAACGATTTTTTCAGTCATTTCTTTTCCTTTATATTGATACCCTGCTTTTGCATAAGAAGTTTCAAAATCATCCCACAATACCTCAACCCACGTTTTTGCTTGAGCATAAGATAAACTTTCATTCTTTTCAAGTAAATAGGACGTTAGACGCTCATAATAATCATTCATTTTATTCAACACCTCCTACTTGGGAATATTTCACGTTAACAGCTATACATATTGACTCTAGAAAAAACCATACTATTACTACGTGTTTGAAAATAAAACCTATTTTCTTACACGATACTTTTGTTTTAGGAGGAATACTCTATGGTTAGAAATAAAGAAAGAGGTTTCCCTAATCAAAACAATAACAAATTTGAAGGTGAACCACGAGCTAAAGCTGAGTATGCTTCTAGAAGAGCAGATGGAACGATCAACACTCATCCACAGGAACGAATGAGAGCCTCTGGTCAGCGTAACGATCATTTGTAATTAGAGATAAAGATACTTCTTTAACATCCAATAATGGTTAACATTATCAGGAGGTGCTTCGATTGGGTAAACATACGAAGAAGAAGTTTTATGATAATCTTTACTCAAATCCATTTCAGCAAGCCTGGGCAAACCCAAAACACTCTTGGGCACAAGTAAATGGGGAAACAAAACAAACTCAAAACCTCATTATCCTTGAGAACCAAACAAGAAAACGATCTTAACAAGATATGTGCAGGGCGCCACTTATCGGCCAGAAGACGCTTGCGCCCAAGTTAGTTACTAAAACATCTGGTCAATCTGTAATTGGATAAGCTAGGCTCCCTAGCTTATCCTTTTTCCCTGTATTATTTCACTAGCATCGATATAGGTAATGCTTCTTCCTCACCCTTCTCATTTCCCTTGCGATGCCCCCATGCAAATACACCATTTAAATAAACAATTGAAAAGTAACTACCTGGATCACTCTCAATTTCATAAGACTGTCCTGGTTTGAAGTCGTCTGGGTTTAATAAATAGGCCTTAGCCATTACTACTTTTCTTTCTAATACTGCATATTCATTCACAATACCTAACTGTTCTGCTTTGCGTGCTTTTTCTGTAAGTAGTGCAATTTCCTGCTTTAACTCAAATTCCGTCATTTGACTATACCTTTTTTCTTGCATCCTATTCTTCACTCCAGTACATCTTTTGATGTCATCTTCTAAAATCTATTATAAAGAATATCTGTTTACTATGCTAATTATTGAGGAAGGTTTATACTTACTTTATATAAAGCTTTTTGGTATAGAACTTTATTATTACATACTACATAAATCAAAGGGACCTTATCTTAGAAGGGAGGGGTTAATTTGGATACAGTCCTAATTACCGGGGCAGGTTCAGGCTTAGGAAAAGAGCTGGCACTTCAATATGCCGCAGTAGGAAACAAAGTAGTTTTAGTTGGTCGATCTAGTGATAAATTACTTGAAGTTAACGAAATGATAAATAAGAGTGGTGGTGATGCTACCTGTTATGCTGTTGATGTTAGCAACATAACTAAAGTTGAAGAAGTAATATCTAACGTCTTAAATAAACACTCGGTTTCTTTCCTTATTAATAATGCCGGAGTTGGTCATTTTGGTAGCCTTTCTTCATTATCAAATCTGCACATAGAAGAAATGGTACGTTCTAATATTTTAGGAACAATTGGTATGACAAAGGCGCTTCTTCCACACCTCTTGACGCTCAAACATGCAAAGGTCATGAATATCATTTCAACCGCGGGACTAAAAGGCAAAGTAAACGAATCTGTATATGTTGCAAGCAAGTTTGCGATAAGAGGATTCACAGAAAGCTTGGTTAAAGAACTCGAGGGCTCGACTGTTTCAGTCACAGCTGTTTATATGGGTGGGATGAACACTCCTTTTTGGGATAATGCCAAGACACATATTAAAGAAAAATCAAGACTACGATCGCCAGAAGAAATTGCAGCGGTCATCATTAATGAATATCACGGACAGCCTGAAATCTTTATTTAAAATTTATTTAATCGTAGTGTGACTACTAGGTTTTAATTCGATTCATGTTGTATTGATATTTATGTTTTATCTACCTTTTCATTTTATCTATGAAAAATAATTTGGAATAAACAAGAGAAGTAGCCCCCTACTCCTCTTCCCTGACCTTCTCGATATATTTACTAATCAGGTCTAATGAAAAACCTTTTCTAAATAACGCTTGTTTCATCTTTTGTTCATATTCACGGCCATTGTAGTTATTAAATCGATTATGAGCCTTTCGTCCTTGGTATTCAAGTGCTTCCCATTCTTCGTCTACCTCTGCCTCTGCCTCAGTTTCAGGTTCATTACTTACTATTTCTTCAAGTGCAATTTGAATGATCACCCTTGGGTATCCTTTACGCATTAGCATTTCCTCTATTTTTTGTTTAAGCTGCCGCTTGGAAATTTTCGTGGATTGTCTTAGCATTTTTTCAGCTAGCTTTACTGCACTTTCAACTTGTGATGCTTGACCATATTCTTCTAAACTGGCTTCAATGGTACTATGATTGATTCCTTTTTCAAGCAGCTCTTGTTTTATTACCCCTGGACCTTTTGTTGTTGTATTTTTTTGTGTTTTTACATATGCATTTGCGAACTCTTTATCATTAACATAATTATTTGTTACTAATTTGTTAATAATATTGGGGATAATTGGTTCAGCCACTTCCTTTTTCTTTAGAT
This sequence comes from Cytobacillus sp. S13-E01, assembly GCF_029193815.1. Classification (GTDB taxonomy): domain Bacteria; phylum Bacillota; class Bacilli; order Bacillales; family Bacillaceae_L; genus Bacillus_BV. The sequence continues at coordinate 160,465 of NZ_JARFVC010000003.1, read as the reverse complement.
ATGCGACTATTTCCTTCTCCGACCGCATACGATATGACAAAAAAGTAAGCGCAAGACTGTAGGCCTTCTTAATTTCATCATCGAATTGGATTTCCGAAATATCCAACTCATCTAGTTCTTTCCCCTTCTTAAGTTGAAACTTTACTAATACATCTTGGTCTACACTAAAAGCGTATTCTTCACCCTTACCGTAATCTAAAAAAACATTGTACCGTTCAGTATTTTTCTGTTGTGTGGTAACCTTTGTAATATATGCCATAACTCACCTCATACTTTATGTGAAATTTGTGATTATTTGAAAATTCCTATCTAGGAGGTTATTTAATGAATATTGCTATTGCAGGTGGAACTGGGTTTGTGGGTTCAGCCCTAACTAACCATCTTTTAACAAAGGGCCATACAATCTTTATTTTAACTCGAGACTCGTCAAATAAGAAGACCTCACACGATAATCTTCATTACGTAGAATGGCTGAACAAAGAAAGTAAGCCCGATAAATATCTATTAGACATTGACGCAATTGTAAATCTCGCTGGAGAATCGATCAACAGTGGAAGATGGACAGCAGCTAGAAAAAGTGACATTTTAAATAGTAGAATTAGTTCTACTAAAGCTATTATAGATATTATTTCAAAGCTCAACCGAAAACCCGAAGTATTAGTCAATGCAAGTGCCATCGGGATTTATGGTACCTCATTAGATGACTCCTTTACTGAAGAATCAACAAAGTACGGTTCTGATTTCTTAGCCACTACTGTTAAGACTTGGGAAGAACATGCAAGAAAAGCTGAAGATTTTGGTGTTCGAAGTGTATTTGCACGCTTTGGAATTATTTTAGGCGATCAGGAAGGGGCATTACCTAAAATGGTCCTACCTTATAAGTTTTTTATAGGAGGTACAGTTGGCTCAGGGGATCAATGGCTTTCATGGGTTCATATTGATGATGTTGTAAAAATGATTGATTTTGCAATTACAAATCAGTCAATTAATGGCCCTATCAATATAACTGCGCCAGAACCTAAGCGAATGAAGGAATTCGGACGACAAATTGGCCGGATTATAGAAAGACCACATTGGATTCCTGCACCAAGCTTTGCACTACAATTAATCTTAGGCGAAATGAGTACACTTGTACTAGAAGGACAAAAGGTATTACCCCATAAGCTCCAGTCGCAAGGTTATTCATTTTTGTATAAAAACCTTGATGAAGCACTAGTAAACATATTAAAATCATAGTATTATTTTTTTAAAATGGCTCTTTACTTAAGTGGTCAGAAAAGACGCCATTGTATTAAATTAATAGCGTTTAAATATTGAATGGAGCCTATCATGTCCGAGATACTATTTAAAAATGCAACTATTTATCCAATTACCTCTTCAAAAAAAGTGAATGCTGACTTACTTGTTGTAGATGGAAAAATCAAAGAAATTGGTTACAATTTAAGACCAAAGCCTGAAACATCCGTAATCGAATGTAACGAAAAGTACCTTTTACCTGGTTTTATTGATGTTCATACCCATTTAGGATTATATGATGAAGGAACCGGTTGGGCAGGGAATGATGCTAATGAAACAATTGAACAATTGAACCACTCACACCACATATACGTGCTTTGGATGGTGTTCATCCCCTTGATCCTGCCTTTGGTGATGCAATAAGGTATGGGATAACAACAGCTCACATAATGCCGGGTAGCTCTAATGTAATTGGTGGGACAACATCCGTTATTAAAACTAGTGGAAGCAATATAACGAAAATGCTAGTTCAACCACTTGCTGGACTTAAGGTTGCACTTGGGGAAAACCCAAAAAGAATCCACAGTCATGGTAACAAAGAATCGCTAACAAGAATGGGCATTATGGGAATGCACGTGAAGCATTTTATAAAGCTCAAAATGGCGATTATTGTGAAAATGACCTTCGTGTTACACCTATACTAAAAGCTTTAAAACGAGAGATTCCAGTCCGGATCCACGCACACCGAGCCGACGATATCATGTCTGCGATCCGTTTTGCTGACGAGTTTAATCTAGATTTAAGAATAGAGCATTGCACAGAAGGACATTTAATTGTTGATGAACTTAAGGGCAGAGATTTAAAAGTTTCAGTTGGTCCAACTTTAACAAGACGATCTAAAATAGAATTAAAAAATAAAAGTTGGAGTACCTATCAAGCCCTGTCAAATAGTGTACACCAAAGCGTAAAATAAAACAGAACACGACAGGAAAAGACACAATCAAACCAAAGTCGTCGAAATAACCAATAAAATAGTAGAAATTTACATTAGAAATCAACAAAAAAACAGTATCTTTTTTACAAAGATTTTAGTATTATACGTTAGGGAATAAAAAAATTGGTAGAAAATAATGAAAAACTAAATAAACTTTTACTTAAATAATCAGCTAGATTATTTATGGGAAGGCAAATGGTGCGCCACCAGTTTTCACTGGTTCTAGTGGGTTCGATTCCCACCCCGAAATTTTTTTCAACACAAAAATTTCGAGGGTGGATCGGGTGATACGAGTCTGTCCTCTTTTGGAGGGATAAGGATGCTTAAAAAACGTGATCTTCAGGATTGCCAAGCTCTTTACGAACTAATGGTGCACCCAGATGTCTTCCCTTTCGTGCGCCATAAGGCATATTCATATGAAGAATTTTTATTTTTAACAAAGCAAACGATAGAAGCGGAAGATCGTGGTGAATTGATTTCACGTACCATTTTAGATGAATGGGGCTCTCCAATTGGGACAATTAATTTATTCGATATTCAAGATCATGCAGGCTTTTTAGGAACTTGGTTAGGTAAACCTTTCCACGGGAAGGGCTATAACCAACCTACAAAAGATATGTTCTTTGAAGAATTGTTTTACGAAATGTCGATAGTAAAAATCTTCATGCGTATCCGAAAAGTTAACGGCCGTTCTAATAATGCAGCCATGAAATTACCATACGTAACGATTGCCAACGAGACGAGAAAAAGCCTTTTAGATGAAATTAATGCTGGTGAAGATATATATAATTTATATGAAATTTCAAAGGATCTCTATACACTTCATACTTTACGGACTGGTATTATATTTGAGGAAGAACAACAGCTTAAAGAGGCTTAAGCGCAGGGCGTCCTGCGCTTTTCTTATAAACGCTCGGATAATTTTTTAATTATCCAAGCGTTTTTTATTTATTTAAACATCGGTTATTTTGTTTTAAATACAGCCTTGTTGGGAAAAATAGGAGTAAATAATGGAAAGTGAGGGTTCTTAAACATGGCAAAAGAAAAAAAGCGTGAGAGAACAAAAAGTACATTAAGTAGTGCACAGGAATTATCTTATTCTAGAGATTTTAAAATGGCTGACCAAGCAGGCGGTTATACAGAGAAAAAAGCACGTCATTAATATTCCCTTATTATGTCACTTATGAAAAATGCGTGAAAAGCCATCCTATTACTTGAAGGATAGCATATTGCATTCTTCATTAACTTCATGACAGGGGGTATTTGTTATGGGAAGATCACATGGTCATAAAACACGTGATAAGAATAAAGCAAACCTATCTCAAGTTCCAAAGAATATGAAGTCTGATGGAATTTATGAGGAGTTCTCACGAGAGTTAGCTGATCAAGACGATTTAGAAGCACAAGCCCGCGCAGATGCTGCAAATACAAGACAAAGACGCTAGTTAATGAGAAGGAAGGGCCATAGTTAAGCCCTTCCTTGCTTTAGTCTTTATAATGTTTATCTGTTCACTCTTTTGTTGGTGTCCCTAGCGAATTTGTTTTTTAGCTGACCTGAGTACCATTTAACATGGCCAGCTACTAAGGAAGTATACGCTTTTTTATGAGCGCTGGGATTGTTGTTGCTGTACCTAGGATTAAAGCAATACCTAAAAGGACTTCCCCCAAGCTAGCAAACTGATTAGGTATTTTGCACCATTTTTCACTAATTTCCCTTTGTCAAACTCCTCATTAGTTTTACCTCCTTCTAAAGCTTTGCACTATAGTTCACATAACCTTGACAATCGTTTCACAACTGTTCACATAAATTTCATATCTTTGTGTACAACTTCTTTTGATTTTTGTGGATAATGTGTATATATAGAACTATTACACTAGTATCAAGGCTTTTGTATGTGGTTGATGTGGATAAAATCTGTGGATAAGGTTGATCGTGATGTGGATTATGTGGACAATTCTGTTGATAGTTTAGTTCATAGCCTCATATTCCTATCCCCCTACTACTACCGGTCTACTTTTGGAACAACATTATAAGAACTTACATAGTATGAAACGACTCCATTTCAATATAGAAGAAGCCTTTTAACTATAATGATACAAGTTATTTTCTATTTTTTTATTGTGAAAAATTTCTATCCCCTATAAACATCAGGCTTTCCTTGTCTGAAGTAAATGAAAGAGGTGTACAATTTGAGATACGAAATTATCCAAGATTATATCCAGATGGGTAATGCAAGATCAGGACAAAATATCTCACAAGTAATATTTATAGTTAGTCACGATACAGGTAATCCAGGATCAACAGCATATGCCAACCGAAACTACTTTGATCGTCAACAACCTTCTGCATCGGCTCACACATTCATCGATGATCATTATATATTAGAGATTATTCCATTAAATGAGAAAGCTTGGCATGTCCAATATAATAAACCCACTGATAATCGATTATACGGTGCTGACTCAAATGATGCTGCAATTGGTGTTGAACTCTGTTATGGCGGGAAAATTAATTTCCTAGAAGCTTACAAACGATATGTTTGGTACCACGCCTATTTATGCGATCGTTTTAATTTAAATCCAATGAGACATATTGTCGCACACAGTCGACTTGATCCTGAAAGAAGAACAGATCCACAAAACGCCCTTTTGCCTCGAGGTGTTTCTTGGAATGACTTCTTAGAGGATGTTCAAAGTGTGTTAAGTCAAGATTTTAATGGTAGCAATAATGGTTCAGGCGGAGCAGATAAAGAGCCTAGTGAGCCTGCTGTAAAAGGGATCTCTACTCACCTCCCTCTTAGAAAAGGTGACAGTGGACAGTTTGTGAGAGAAATACAGCAAGGCTTGATTAAAGCTGGTTTTTCACTACCGAGATTTGGTGCAGATGGTAAATTTGGAGCAGAAACAGAAAGTGCAGTCATGAGGTTTCAAAAAAGATATGGGCTATTAGTTGATGGACTTGTGGGAACAAATACTATAAATAAACTACAGGAAGTTAATATGCAAAATCAATCGACAACGACAATTTCATTCCCTCTTCCCGAAGGTGTTTATAGACATGGCTCTGAAGGTGTTGAAGTAAAAATGATACAGCGCGCACTAAAACACCTTAATTTTGACCCAACCTATATTGATGGTAAATACGGTAATCTAACAGAAGACGCCGTTCGTCGCTTCCAATCAATGTATGCCGCCTTAGCAAATGATGGAGTATACGGACCAAATACAAGAAAATATATGCAAATGGAACTACAGGATAAATAACCAAGCTCCCTCTAAACCCTATAAAAAAATGGATTTCTAATCTAGAAATACTTTCTACTATTGGGATAAATAGAGAGAACGGTCCTTATGTTCTTTTAAAATATGAAAGCATAGGAATTTGCACTTGGTTTTAGGATTTAGCTCACAGGCGCCACCCGGTTCTATGGTATAAGCCATTTATTATAAGCAGGAAAAACCACCTTCTTAAAGATAAGTGGCGCCTTGCGCTTTTCTTACGCGAAAAAAAATAATTTCAGATTAGAGCTTATTATTCCTAGTTTAATTAGAAAATTTAACTATCAAAAGACTGTTTTATAAATTAATAGATTTGCTAGTTTCCTTTTGATATAAATTTGACAAAAATGGATGCTAGTTATATTCAATTTTCTAGAGTAGGCTTTATTAACTAGATCTAATCAAACGTTTGTTTAAATTTTTCAACCCCTTGCTATATCTAATACGGCAAGGATTAATCAAACGTTTGTTTAAAATATTTTGCTTCTGGTAAGCCTAGAAAAATGTGCCAGAACCTACTATACTGTGAGGAACTGACACATTAAACAATCATTTATTTATTTATAGAATCATATAATGTAGGTTGTTTCTAAAAGAGATCACATCCCAAATCCAGATTACTTTTTTGTTATAGCCCTGCAAACCCAAGCAATCTCTTATCTTACTATTACCATGGTTTATATGGTGGTGAACCTGGTGGTGCATTAACGATAAATTCAACTAATGGGATAACATATGCTATTGATACAAATAGGATCATTAACACAATCCAAAGTCCCCAACGTTCTGTCCAATAAGGCGTTTTAGAAGCATCATCTTCTGGTTCAGCAATTGGGAATTCTGTTTCGCCTTTTGGTGCAAAGAACATCATATTAAATACTGCATAGACTTGAATGATTACTCCAATGATTAATAGTGTTCCCCCAACAGCTAAGAACATTAAATATGGATCCCAACTTAACGCTGTTGCATTGTCTCCATATGTTGTATAAGAGGTTCTTCGTGGTGAACCTAAAAGTCCAACCCAAGACATTGCGACTGACATTAATAACATACCTATTGTCCAAATAATTGTCTGGATAATACCTAATTTATTCATTTTTGGAGTTAAAACTCGTTTAGATACATATGGAACTAACCAGTAACTAATACCAAAGAACGTCATAACTACAGACATTCCTAATGTTAAATGGAAATGTCCAACCACCCACATTGTATTATGAACGACCTGGTTTAACTGGTTCGTACTTTGAACAATTCCTCCTGCTCCTGCTGGGATAAAGGCAGCCATTGCAATAAATGGTGCTAAGAAGCGAACATCTCCCCATGGAAGTTTCTTGTACCAGCCAACCAATCCTTTTCCGCCTTTTCTTCTTGCCGTACGTTCAAATACTGCAAACATTGCATATGCGGTCATTAGCGAAGGGAATCCAATTGCTAGACTCATAAACACGTGCACAAATTTTACTGATTCTGAAATTCCTGGATCAATGATTTGATGATGGAAACCTCCGGTAATGTTCATAATTACTAATGCAATAATAACGACACGAGTTAATGTATCACTCCATCGTCTACCACCGATAATTTTTGGCACAATTACATACCATGCAGAAACGGCTGTTAAATACCAGATATTAACTAACGTATGTCCAAAGGCCCAAAATAGTGTACGAGCAACCATTACGTTTATTGTCTCAACCCATCCGAAAGCCCAAGGAATAATCGTAAACACTTCTATAGCAACAGGGATACTACCAAAAAACAAGAGTACGAATACACCAGTAGCGAAGAATGAAAAGATTGGAAGATGTTTACCTTTGTTGTTTTTTCTCCAATTAGCAATATTTATAAATGCTCCAAATGCACACATCCAAACGCCCAAAACGATAAATACTAGACCAATATAAAAGTCAGGTGAAGCTGCCATTGGCGGATAAAATGTATATAAAACAGATGCTTTATTCAGTAAGATTGGGATTACGGCAATTACTAATCCGACTACCTTCATCCAAAAACCAACCCAAGCCATCTTTCTTACTTTTGGAAGAAGTCCTCCTAATGTATGTGAAAGTCCCGCATAAAAATATCCAATCGTAAAGAATGCTGTTAAAACAAGCACTAGTAATACACCATGTGCTGTAAGTATTTGATAATAATTAAGCCATGTTGGTAAAACTAGAAGGCCTGCACGGTTTAATCCTTGTAATAACCCTAAAATTCCGCCAAGAAGTAATGCGATAAAGGCAACAGATAAATATGATTTCGTTAGTCTAGCATCTTCAAGACTTATACCGAGTACTTTATTAGTTTTTTCTTTAAATGATTGTGTTTTGCTAGGTGTTTGACCTATTACTGTTTCCACCGATATCCCCCCTTTATTTAACCGTAATTGTTGTACTCATATATTGATGACCAGCACCACAATATTCATTACACAGCACTAGATATTCACCTGGTTTATCAAATTTCTGTGTTATTTTTTGAATATAACCTGGCATTATCATTGCATTAAGGTTCGTATTTGCAACTTGGAACCCATGAACAACATCTTTTGATGTCAGCGTAAAATGTACGGTTGATCCAGCTGGCACTTCAAGCTTATTTGGAGTAAAACCAAACATCTGTAAAGTCATAACAACTTCATATTCATTTTCACCAATTTGTTTGATACCTGGATTATCAAATGGAGCTGTTTGATCTACTTTTTGTGGATCAATTGTCTCCCTGTTACTTGGCGGTCCCATTTCTAAGGCAAATGCTTGATAACCCGTTATAAGCATAAAACCAATTATCATACCGAAACTTAAAGTTAGCCATACTTTTTCAGAACGATGCATTTTCATATCCTTCCCTCCCTAAACTCTATCCATATATATCCCGTATAATAATAAATACATACCGAAAATTACTGCTCCAACCACTCCTACTGAAATAAATGTTCCTTTTAATGAAGACTTTTCATCCACATGCTTTTTTTCTTGGTTAACTTTTGCAACTCCCATCAAGTTCAACCTCCTTATATAATTCATACCTTTATTGTAATTAAGAATAATTATCAGGGTAGTGAACTTAATCACACAAAAGTGTGATTTTAATATTTTTTAAACATACTTATTTACCAATTCACTTCGCCTAAACCAGATGATTATGTATCCTGTCCAAATAACATTGCTAACTATTAGTAATGCTGTTAAATGATGTGGTCAATCAATGAACGGTTTATATAACAAAGTTTATCCCTCTTTTTACAAAAAAAAGAGGAGAAATCATCATATGACGATTTCTCCTCTACCTTGTTGTGATCGTACCTACAGATCATTAAAGTTAATTCTCTATCAATTTAGGTACTATTTTTTCACCAGATGGTTTCTCTGCTATTGTTTCTTCCTCTTGTGTTACTCGTTTTATAAAGAAAGCAAGAATTAATGCGACAACAGCGATAAGAGAAGCAATCAAGAATGCAAAATTTATACCTTCTAACATTGCTTTCATGACAATTTGTTGTTTCATTTCAGAAAGTGCAGCTTCAGTTGCTTGCCCACCTATATTGTTCTTAGCCTCCGCAGTCAATTTAGTGATTTGATTTTCCTGACGTGTTGACATGATTGTGACTAGCAACGCTGTACCAATCGCACCAGATACCTGATTTAATGTATTGTTCATTGCAGTACCGTGAGGATAGAAGCGAGCTGGTAATTGATTTAAACCATTTGTGGAAACCGGCATCATTACCATTGACATCCCAAAGAGCCTTACAGCATTTAACATCATTAAGTAATTGTAGGAAGTGTCAAAAGTTAATCTGCTGAAATAAAAAGTCGACACCGTCATAATTGTTAATCCGGTAAGTGCTAATATACGTCCTCCAAATTTATCAAATAATCTCCCTGTGATTGGTGACATGATAGCCATCAAAAGTGCTCCTGGTAACATCATTAACCCCGCATCCATTGGTGATATGCCGCGGATCGTTTGAACATAGATTGGAACTAATAGCATACCAGAAAACATAGCCATCGTAACAACCATAGAAATGGTCGAAGATAACGCAAACATCGGATATTTAAAAATGCTGAAATTAAGCATCGGGCGTTCTAATTTAAATTGTCGCAAAATAAATGTTAGCAAAGAAATAATCCCGATACCTATCGTTCCATAGACTAGAGGGCTATCCCAGCCTTTATTACCAGCAGAACTAAAACCGTATAGTATACCGCCGAATCCAGCACTTGATAACAGAAGGGAAATTATATCGAGACGAATATTTACTTTTTCCTTTTTATCTTTAAGCAAGAAAATACCAAGTAATAAGACAACTACTGCAATTGGCGTAACAAAGTGGAAAAGCATTCTCCAATCATAATTTTCAATGATCCAGCCTGATAAGGTAGGACCAATTGCTGGTGCAGCCATCAAAATCAAGCCGAAAATCCCCATTGCCGCTCCCCTTTTTTCGATTGGAAAGCTTACTAGCATTACATTCATCAAGAGTGGCATCATAATCGCAGACCCTGAAGCTTGAACCATTCGACCAGTTAATAAAACAGGAAATGCTTGGGCGATACCTGCAATAATAGTTCCGAACGTAAATAACCCCATGGCCACTATGAATAAGCGGCGTACTGAATATTTTTGTATCAAAAATGCGGTTGCTGGAATCAATATTCCATTTACTAACATAAAACCCGTTGTCAACCATTGTACGGTAGGTGGTTCAACTTTTAAATCGACCATTATTGAAGGTAGTGCAATATTTAAAAGCGTATTATTTAAAAAAGCAATAAAAGCTCCAACAATCAGGACTGCAAGGATTCCGTATGGTGGACGATTATTCTTATTTATAGAATGTTCCATTATTTATCCTCCTGTATACTTTCAGTTCATTTATTTATACTACGATTTCACATAAATCATATCATATACCATCTGTCCAATTAATGCAATTCAAAAATATCCTGTTATTTACAGGTTTGTAATCATGTTAAAAATGATGTACTATCAATTCTATACAGGTAGTCTAATTGAAAATACAGGTGATTATATGAATGATAGGAAACAGCATGTCATAAAAATGGCCCACCAATTGTTTATTGACAAAGGCTTTCAAGCCACGTCCATTCAAGATATATTGGATTATAGTGGAATTTCTAAAGGAACCTTCTATAATTATTTTTCTTCTAAAAATGAACTATTAATTGCCATTTTTAAAACGATTTACAAGAAACTTGAAGAAGATCGTAATGAATTACTTATTGGCCAAGATCCATCAAATATTGACATTTTTATAAAGCAAATTGAATTACAAATGAAAACCAACAGAGCTAATAAGTTAGTTACCCTTTTTGAAGAAGTACATTTTTCCAATGACGAGGACCTTAAACAATATATAAAGGATGGTCAATTAAGGGTTCTTCGTTGGTTATACCGTCGGTTCATCGATATCTTTGGCAAAAATAAGAAACCTTATTTGTTGGATTGTGCCATTATGTTTCAGGGCATTTTGCACTATAATTTAAAATTTCACGCTATAGCATATGGATCAAATGCTAGTGTCTATCAAGTTGTCCATTATAGTGTAGAACGAATCGCGAAGATGGTCGTGGAGGTTGCTGAAGCAGGTAATCAACTAATCCTACCTGAGTTTTTAGAAAGCTGGTTGCCCGATTGTACGAAAGCGGACCAAACGTTTCAGCAAAAGCTTGATCATACTATCTTAGCGGTAAAAAAAGACCTAAACGATCAAGCAGAACGGACGAAATATTACCAGTTGTTGGACTTTATCCAAGATGAATTATTAAACTCTAAGAATCCTCGAAAATTTTTAATTGAAAGTGCTCTACTATCTTTGAAAGCGGAACAATTATTTTCAGAAAAAAAGGAATTCGAAAACCTCGTTCAATTAGTTACGTCTTCTTTTACAAAAATTTAAAAAAGGGCCTGACTCCAATGCTTTACAGTTGTAAAACACTGGTGGTCAGGCCCTAAAAATTACAATGTAACGACTACCATCATTAAGAATATTATCATTATATAGTTTACAGAATAAAGAAAATTAACATGAGCCCACTTAAGATCATTCTTCGTAAAGAAGCCTCTGATACTTACGATTACCCAACCAATATTAAGCAATGTCGCTAGTACAATAAATACTGTTCCTAGTGAAGCTAAATAAAATGGTAGTGGAAGTAAGCAAATAGTATAAACAAACATTTGTCGCTTCGTCATTTCAAAGCCATGGACAACTGGAAGCATAGCTACTCCGGCAGCACTATACTCGTTACACTTCTTCATTGCGATTGCAAAAGTATGTGGCATTTGCCAGATAAATAAGAGTAGAAACAGCACAATCGGTACAAGATGAAAGCCAGAATCTATTGCAGTCCAACCAATTAAAGGTGTTACTGCACCAGATACACTTCCAATTACCGTATTAAGGGTATATCTTCGCTTTGACCACATCGTATATAAAACAACATATGTGAACCACCCTATAAGGGCATAGATAGTCGCTTCAACTGTCGTAAAAAGTAAAAGTATTAATCCAAATATAGATAAGGCAATCCCCAGTATTAATACAACATTTAAAGGAATATGACCTGTAACCGTTGGGCGTTTTTTCGTTCGATCCATTACACTGTCAATATCCACATCATACCAGTTATTTAGGACAAGTGCTCCACCCATCACCAATGTACTTCCAATAATCGTCAGCAAAAAAAGTTCCCAACTCTCCGTCAGTGTAGCATTTGTAAAGTGAAGTGCTAACATAAATCCTGCCAATACTGGTAGTACGTTAAAGACTAAAACAAGACCTTTAAAAAGTGATAGTAGATCTAAAAGTAAGGTAGGTGTACTATTTTGTTCAATAGTAATAGAAATCTCACTTTTATTCATCTAGCATCCCCCCCTCTTAAATGCATAAGGCAATTCATTAGCCATTATACTTTATTATAGGAAGTATGTCATTGTTGTTCACAAAATAGATACTTTTAGTTAAGTCTCATTTAGGGGGAGTACTGGATAAGTTGCTCCGACTGGCGAAGCGCTAAGGCAAGAATTATTGTAGAGGTTAAATCGTAGATGTATACAAGGCAAGAGAACATTTAGAACTGTAAACTCATCGCTAAGGAAGGCAAGCACTATAAACCAGCGAGTTCCTTAAGTTTTATATAATTAAGGATACGAATATCATTATGATCTTTCATTTGAATAATTTTTTTAGAACCAAGCCCTTTAAATTTCCGACTAAGTGTTTCAGGTGTCGTTCCAATTAGTGGAGCTAACTCTTTTTGTGGTACTGGAAGTGTAAATCTTCCGTTTTGTATTTTGGAGAATACCGCAGAGTGCGTAGAGTGTATAAAAAGACTAAGAGAAACGGGGGTAAGTGTATCAATTGATGACTTCGGAACAGGTTATTCATCGTTAACTTATTTGAGGAACTTCCCAATTAATCATCTTAAAATTGACCAATCTTTTATTAAGGAAATGATCAGAAATAGTCAGGATATTGCAATCGTTAAAGCCATTATTTATTTGGCACATGAACTAAAAGTAAAGGTTGTGGCTGAAGGAGTAGAAGAAAAGGAATCACTAGAGTGCTTACGTCTATTAGGTTGCGATGAAATTCAAGGCTATTATGTGGGTAGACCTGTACCAAGCAGTGAATTCAAGATGCTCCTTTCAAATCAATCAAATGACAAAGGGGAAATATCATGAATAAACCAAACTTTCGGCTATTTTATAAATTTCATTTTCAAACGATCCGCTCCAAACTAGTTACTATCAGTCTATTGTTACTTGCAGTACCTTCCTTAACCATTGGTATCTCTAGCTATATCTTCAGTAAAAGCAGCATGAACGAGATGGGTGAAATCAACTTAGAAAATAGTGTTGAAATGGCACTTAAAATGGTGAATGAATATAATGAACGTGTGGAAAGAGGGGAACTGACTTTAGAAGAGGCTCAACAAAACGCTAAAGATATGATAGTCGGAAAAATTAACGAAGATGGAACTAGATCCATAGATAAAAGTGTAAATATAGGTGAACTAGGCTACTTTTTTTTTATGAATAATACAGGGGATCTTCTCGCCCACCCGACAAGTGAAGGAGTTAATCTTTGGAACTCGAAAGACTCTAACGGGATGATGTATGGTCAAGAACTTGTTAAGCAAGGGGTTAATGGTGGGGGGTTCACTTACTATGAATACCCTCTTCCCAATGACGAAAATACGATAGCTCCAAAAGTGACTTACACAAAAATTGATTCTAACTGGAATTGGATAATTGGCGCTGGGACTTATATGGTGGATTTTAACAAAAGCGCAAACAAAGTATTATATATAAATATGATTACATTAGGTATAAGTTTGTTGCTCGGGAGTTTGATTATATGGTTCTTTTCGGGACGTTTAACGAAACCGATTATTATCGCTTCTGAGCGAATGGAAAAAGTAGCTTCAGGAGACCTAACTGTCGAAGCAATTGAAACAAAACAAAAAGATGAAGTTGGTAAACTAGCTAGTAGTTTTAACTTAATGATTTATAACCTTAAAAGTCTACTATCAAAAGTAGCCGAAGCCTCTGATTCATTAGCAGCATCTTCTGAGGAAGTAAATGCTAGTGCTGATCAAAGTGCTAAGGCTTCCGAACAAATTGTTACTGCAATAGAACAAGTATCGACCGGGGCCAATGATCAAACAGAATATGTCGCAAAGACTCGTACGGTAGTGAATGAGATTTCAAATGGCATAACGAATATCACAACAAGAACAAATGAAGCAAACAAAGCAGCAGAATTGGCTAATATAAAAACAGAAAACGGGCAAGGAGTTATTAGACAAGTAATAACTCAAATGGAGCATATTGAGACGTCAACGAAGGATATGAGTGAACAAATTATTAATCTTCAAAATAAGTCATCAAAGGTTGGACAAATTGTTACGCTTATTACTGAAATATCAGACCAAACAAATCTTCTATCATTAAATGCTGCGATTGAGGCCGCTAGAGCTGGAGAACACGGAAAAGGGTTCGCAGTTGTTGCACAAGAGGTAAAGAAATTGGCTGAACAGTCAAGTCAATCGGCAAGACAGATTGATACATTAATAAAGGAAATGCAAAAAAGTACGATCGAAGCAGCAAATTCAATGAAAAATAGTGAAAACGCTGTAGCGAAAGGGACCTCATATACTAGCGAAGTAGGAGAATCCTTTGAACAAATCGCTATCGCCGTAGAAGAAATTACTGAATATATTAGGGAAATAAATGATGAATTAATTGATATTCACTTAAATACTGATTCATTAGTACAAGCTATGAAAAAGACAGAGCAAATCATCCAGGATACTAACAACGCAACCCAAGAAGTTTCAGCTTCAACAGAAGAACAGAATGCCTCAATCGAGGAGATTAGCTCGGCTACTCAAATATTAGCGAAAATGGCTCAAGAACTACAAGATGCTGCTATGAAATTTAAACTCTAGTCAATCAAAGTTGGAGTTTGGTTCAAAAAAATTGATTTGAATGGGAAACATATTTATTACGACTTTTAAAATCAAATTGTAATAGGATACTAGGAGGGAATAAGATGGAAGATTTTTCATTTGAAGAGTTAAAGAGTATTGATAGAAAAATGCTTAGTAACTCAGTGCCACTCGAGCTTTATCGAGCAATTAGATTAATAGGGATGTATCAAGGACTTCCTATGCACGGCAAAAGTACAACGGCAACAATAGGTAGGAAAATCGGAGGAAGTCTTCCTGTCAAATCTGTTGATGAGGCTTTAAAATTATTTGAAACACTAAATATCGGTATCCCATCAATTGTAGAGAAAAAAAGCAATGAGGTAACTGTCCAAGTGGATGATTGTTTCTGTAAAGGACTACCTCACAAGGAAGGTCACTTAGTGTGTGATTTAGAGGGTGCCATTTTAGAAGGAGCCTTTACAAAGATACTGAATAAGAGAGTGAAAGCAAAGGAAACAAAATGCAATGTTAATGGCGATGGTTGCTGCGAATATCAAGTAAAAATGTAATCAAATTGGTAAGGAAGGGAAAGATCAAACTATCAAATACTATTTAAATACTAACAATGATTACAATGCAAAAAGAACGAATCTTTGGTGGAAACCAACTATCCTTATTTGCTGAGGATGAGGAACAGCATTAACGGATGACCCAAGATATCGCGAAGGCAATGAAGGATGGGGATTATTTGGTTATAAGAGTCTAAATTTCTTGAAACCAAATGCAAATAATAATAGCCAACCATTAGAGGATGCTCATCTGACGTTTTTAAAGTTTTTTATTAGCTTTTTTTGGGGCTGAAACGAAACATGGTTGAATCCATTTTTACTTTTTCTTGTTTCCATTGCTACTTAATCACATGATCATTTTTATTAACAGATAGATTAGTTCCTTTTGTCACCCTTTTTTAGTTAGCTGAATAATTTTTTTGATATAACAAATATTATAAGAAGTGGAAAACAGCTGATACAAATTATCATACACCTATGACTACATTTATCTTAAGTGTATGATTAATGATTATTATTGTTTAAGATCAGCTGGAAAAAGTCATGGGAAACGGCTTTAAATTATGATTAAGCACTACAATGTGAGTGCGCAACAAACATAGAAAGCCATAAATAAGTGTAGTTAATTGATGTTACCAAAAGTTTTTAGAAATGGAGGTTAGAATGATGACTGACTGGGAAAGCAAACTAATAATTCCTGATGGACAAGTTGCTAACTATCATCAAGAAGATCATTTGCGTAAGTTTAAATTAATTGCTGAACCAATTGCTCATAATATCTTGCCGGAAATTACCATTGACGCCCTTGGTTACAATGCAAGTACACCAGGACCTATGATTGTTGTAAAGCAAGGAGAATGGGTTTCGATAGAAGTAGAGAACCGTACAGAAGAGCCGACAACACTTCACGTCCATGGCTTAGTAAAGCCCAATTCACAAGATGGTAGAACACCCATCGAGCCATCTCCTAAAATTAAGCCTGGTGAATCATACACATACAAATTCCAGGCATGGCAAGTTGGGACTTTTTTTTATCATTCTACCGAAAACTTTCAAGAAAATTTAGGTTTAGTTGGCGCCTTTCTTGTACTGCCGAATAACAACTACACGCACCCAGTAATGCTTCCAGATCGTGACTATACGCTAATTGTTCAGCAATGGCAAATTGAACAACCTGAATTAGGAAAAGTATTCCCTGGGACCTATAAACCTATAAAATATGGAATCCAACCGAATTTCTTTACTATTAATGGGAAGTGTTATCCGGAAACTACTCCATTACACACCACATTTGGAGAAAGACTCCGTATTCGTTTTATCAATAAATCAAGCTCTAGTCATTCCATGCATACCCATGGTCATGACTTTAACATCGTAGAAGTCGATGGATTTCCAAGAACAGGAATGATGGATGACACGATTAGTTTAGCATCAGGAAAACGGATAGACGTAGAGATACTCGCGAACAATCCAGGAAAGTGGCCAATTAATGGAACAAAGACTTTCCATGAATCTAATAATGGACACGCCCCAGGAGGGATGATTACTCAACTTATTTATGATGAATAGAAGAAATTCGATTTCATAACCTAAGAAAAGCACGTCCCCAATCTTTCTTGAAAAGAATAAAAAAGGAGCGATTTTAATGTTAAAAACAGTAGATGTAGGGTTAATGGCAAATCATTTGTCAGTCCACAATGCGATTATCAAAAAATTGGAGCTTTATGCTTCAGGTACGCAGAATCAGCAGCTTATTATGATACTTGAGCAACAAGCTGGTCTTATGAAAAATCATACGAATGTGATGAATAATTTATTAAACAATACCCAACAGAGCCAAGTAACTTTGCCACCAATTCCGCAAGTTGCAAGCCATAGTCATGCCAATTATTCTCCAATTGGATTAGAAGATCCAGATATTGCAACAGATGCTCATGTTACAGCAACGGCAATGGCGAATGAAAACTTTACTTCTGCTCAAAACATGAAAGATCCACAAGTAAAGAAAATTCACATTGAAATGGCATTACAACAATCCCATATAGCGGATCAAATTGGCATGTTAGCAACACAAAATGGGTGGATGAGTCACCCAAATGCAACAGCGATGGAACAGACCAGTAGTCAAAACCCCTTACAAGAGAATCATAACCATATGCCTGTTTATAATCATACAAATAAAAACCAACCCAGCCATTTATCACACTAAAAGGGTCGGTTTACAGAGAAAAACAGAAATAGGATAACAATTGGCTTGTAGAAAAACTAGATACTCCGTTTTTCTACAAGCCTTTATTATTTAGTTGCCTCCCGAAACTGTTGGTTTATCGAACAGTAGTTGATGGTGTAACCTTACAAAAACGCCTACTTCCATATAAAAAGGCAATGACCTGTTCTTCCTTATCAACCTTTAAATCCTTTAGATCTACTTTCAGACTGTTTGAAGGAGATGCACCGAATAGAATATGTATCATTTTAATAACTCATCTAGACAATATTTATAAAATTAATTTACCTTCATTTTTCCTCAAAATGTCGTTCAGCAAAGCAAAGGTGCATTTGAAGACTTAAGTAAAAAGAATAATAAGGCTTTAAAGTTTCTTTTAAAAATGAACTTTTAACGACTGATGAAGTGTCTTTTGAGAATTTTATTAAGGAACTGAAAGAGGAAGTTGGGTTTTATCAAGATGGTACGAGTCGTTCTGTATCTTCTTTAATATTAGTGTTTGCACTGGAAACTGGAACGCATGGTTTTTATTTATTATCCATGTGTTTTGACTTTACATGTCTTATTTAATTAAAGCAACCCATTACTTTAAGTATCTTCAAATTGGTGTTAGGGTTAGGTAATAATTCCCTCTTCTAAGTTTCTCCATAGGTGATGGGCTTCTCTGGCAAGATGTTCTAATAAATCTGGCGGTGCAGTTGAAATAACAGCACACTGCTTGATAAGAGTATCTAATTCTAATTTAAATGCTTCTAAATCCTTAGCTTCACAAATAACCATTTGCCTAAAAGCGCTTAAAGCTGGTAGCAACTCCGTCCGTGGTTTTCGTACTATTGTTCTGAGTGCATTTGATTGGAGAAAAAGTCGTTCAAACTTTTGTGTCATTATTCTTACCCTATCTTGTAGTTCATAATTTGATGGGTCTAAATAATGCTGTAAAAAAGCAAGATGGTCAGCCATTTGTCTCAACCAAAACGTACTTTCATGAATAACCGCATCTGCTACTAAAACTTGACCGCCACTTTGTATTAGATTAAGTACCTTTTGGGACTCCTCGGCTTCTCGTATCATATGGTCCATAAGAGCTACTGGTGTTGAAACAATCACTTCACACCGTAAAGCCTTATTCATGCCAAGGATAAGGAAATTACGAAATTCACTTATAGCTTGTTGGGATTCATTAATCAAAACTCCAAGGTCCCCCTGTTTCGCCTCCGCCCTCTGCCATATCCCTCCCATCCCCTGAACCATACTTTGGTTTGCACGGGCTAATTCCAATTCATGATGGCTTATTTCCCTGTCAAAAAATCGACCATGGTCTAAATTACTTCGTAACCAAAAGGCTACTATTCCATAGGCATCCCTTTCGTAGTTATCCATATACCCCATAACAACCCTCCCTTCGTTTAATCTTACCGCTATGATTATATTCTCAAGATATTTTGAATATGCCAAAGATTGAAATGGAGATAAAGAAATTGAATTTTATATCTTTCGGGACTTCTTTAGGAAATTTCCTGTAACCTGTTTCTGTTCTGTCGTTCTCTCCAAAAGAGTCTGCTGCACTACTAAGTGTTGCTTCTAATGTACTGATTTTATCCTTTTGGGCATCCACGACTCCACCCCCCTATTTTTTTGGGCATAAAAAAACCTGCGGATAGCAAGCCTTCAAAATTATCTATAAAATTTTTCATTAAATTACTAACGTTCTAGATTTTCCTCAATTACATTCCATTAGCTAATAAGGGAAACGTTAATATCTTCCCACAAAATATCATCAGCCTGACTCACTCCACGGGGCAAGCCCACGTGGTTTTACGGGCTATTTCTATAACTATTTTTCCTTTGATAATTTAACCAGTGTCGTTTTAAGCCATCATCAAACCTTACCTCATCAAGAATGGCTTGTCCACTAGATATAGCAGAAATCGACCCTCTTTTTTCTGCAGTTTTCCTAACAGCTTCGCCTAAGACAACATTCTCGATTCGGTGTCCTTGTAGCTGAACAAGAATGTAGATTATCGTAAAAATCTCTCATTCTTTTATTGATGATGCCTCTTGTCAAGCTAGTTTCATATTTTTCAGCAATAACTGTTTCAATGTTATATGCTAGGATATCAATACTTCTACCCTCAAGCAATAAATCAAATGTATAAATGACTTCCTTTGGTGTGATTTCATCACCAGTGGTAATATCAACCTTTATTGGAACTTTTGCATTATCCATAACAGCTTCTATTGACACTCGGTAACCATTATACTGATCCTCATTCCGTATCTCGTCTACTCGTATTAATGTCATTTTTACACCATCATCTAATGGCACGCTTAGAAAACATAAAGTTAAAAACTTTAAGGCGGGAAAAACAGTCTTACAATTTGATTTTTCAACCTTTATCGTGGCTAATGAATTAACACCATTTACTGTAAATCTAACATCAAATAAATCTCACCAGCACCTCATGTGTTGTCACATACACTCCGCACATGTGGAGTCCCGGGGGTCAAAAAATCCCCCGAACGATTAGTCCGAGGGAACATAAAACACACTTCAACATTCAACCCAAACCTATTGATACCAAGCTATTTTAACTCTATCAACGCTACGCACTCCACATGCGCCGTATGAGGAAACATATCAACTGGCTGAATGTAATTTACATTGTATGCTTTTGATAGTACTGCGACATCTTTGGCAAGTGTCGATGGGTTACAGGATACGTAAACTACCTTTTTCGGTTTTACTTTTAAAATCATTTGTAATAGTTGCTCATCACAACCTGTCCGTGGAGGATCGACAACGATAACATCTGGGCTAAAGCCTTCTTTTACCCATTTAGGTAACCATTGTTCTGCTTTTCCAGTTACATATAATGCATTTGGAATGCCGTGTTTTTTCGCATTCTTTTTTGCGTCTTTAATTGACTCAGCAATTGTGTCCATTCCTCTAAGTTCACTTGCTTCCTTTGCAAGCCATAGTCCAATTGTTCCAACCCCACAATACGCGTCAACTAGCTTTTCTTTTCCAGTTAAGCTTGCTGCCTTTTTTACTTCATCGTAGAGTTTGACTGTTTGGTGAGGGTTTAATTGAAAAAAAGCCCTAGCCGAAAGTTCAAATTGCAAGTCTCCTAACGTTTCTTGTATGACTTCTTTACCATGTATCCTTTTAGTTTCATCACCAAAGATAAGTGATGTTTTGCTTCCATTTATATTTTGAACAATTGATTTTACTTCAGGAAGTTTATTTGTTACTTGCTTAATAAAAAGATCTTTACGTGGTAGCTCTTTCTTTGCTGTGATTAATACAAGTTGAACCTCACCTGTCTCAATTCCAACTCTTGTTACAATCGTTCGAACAATGCCTTTTTTTGACCTTTCGTTATAAATTGATATATTTAAATCTTGTAAAATTGTCTTAACCACTTGTGTTACTCGGTTTGTGGCATGGTGTTGAACCATACAATCGGCAATATCAATTAAGTGATGAGAATTTAGACCATACAGTCCTGCAATCACTTTTTGTTTGTTTAGGCCAACTTGAAATTGACTTTTGTTACGATAGTTCCAAGGGTCTTCCATTCCAATTGTCTCTTTAATGACCTTGTTATCGCTAACTTCTTTATTATAACGCTCAAAGGCTTGAACGACGATATCTCGTTTTTCTTTTAACTGCTGCTTGTAGTCTAGATGTTGAAGTTGACATCCCCCACATTGTTCATAAATGGGACAAGGAGGCTGCACTCGATGTTCAGACTTCTTGCGAATTTTTGTAATTTTACCCTCTGAGAACCTTGGATTGACCTTGGTAGCTTCAACAACAACTTCTTCTCCCGGAAGTGCACCTGGCACGAATACTACTTGTCTCTTGAAATAACCCACACCTTCGCCATTTATACCTAACCGTTTTATTGTTAATGGGAATGTTTGTCCTAGCTCTAGTTTTGCTGGTTGTTCTTTTTGTTTTCCAGTCATATATACAACTCCATGTCTATTCGATACATCCCTTATAAAAGCGGAAGCAACTTGATTCTAATAAATACACACCGTATGTAAACACCAAATTTGGTTACTCAATTTCTATTTTCGACACCACTTGACGAAGCCATTCCTTATATTAATTATTCCATCCAATAGTATATCATAAGAGACTCCCATAGCACCGTCTATCATGAAAATGCTCTATAATACGTACGTATAATCAGGCTAATACTAAAATATCATATTAAAAGTATGGAGACCAGAAGATCTGCACTAAAAACTTAGTTCAACTACAAAACACCTTTGAACAAAGCAAAGGTGCAGTAATTAATTCATTGAATATTAAACAACAAAGGTTCACCAATTGCCCGTTGTGCCATTAAATGGTCTAAGCTTTTAAATGTATAGCCTTGCTTTTCTAAGTCCTCAATCGCATGTTCAAGTGCTTCTGCATTATCCTCCGAAACAGTGTGTAGTAGCAAAATTGCGCCTGGGTGGATTTGCTGTATGATGTTATCATAGGCATACTTCCAGCCCTTTTGTTGGTCAATTTTCCAATCAACAAACGCTAATGACCAAAATACGTTTTGATATCCTAGTTTTTCAGAAAGTGCTAGTGTCCGTTCACTAAAGATGCCACGGGGAGGTCGTAAATAAATACCACCTTTTTTTCCCGTTATTCTTTCGATCTCGTCACGAACTGAATCTAATTCTTTCTGTAAGCGAACATCACTTATCTTTGTTAAATCTGGGTGGTGCCAGGAATGGTTTCCAACAATATGGCCTTCTTTTGCCATTCTCTCGACCAATCTGGTTTGGCTTCTTAAATAATGCCCCGTAACAAAGAATGTTGCGGGAACTTTTTTCTTTTTAAGAACATCCAAAACCTTTTCTGTATATCCGTTTTCATAGCCATTATCAAAGGTTAAATAAATTTCCTTTTTTTGTGGATCGCCTAGATAAAAGGAATGATATTTCCCCAATAGTTCGTCCAGTTCTTTACCTGCTGAGGCAGGTTGATGATCTTTACTTTTCTTGAACCCCCAATGTAGAGGTTTGTTTGAATAACTCGCTTCAGTATCAAATGGTTGAAATGTAAAAAACATGCAAATGGTCAACATCAAACTCACAACTAACTTCACTTGTAACCCTCCTAAATCACATAACAGGTTTACTGTTAGTTTTAGAAGTAGACACTAAAATCATGCAGTGAAGAGTTTTCCAATAGTCTTCAGAGGATAAAAAAAGGTAACAGACAAGTGCCTGATACCTTCGTTTTATTATTTAAATACTGGTTCCTTAAATTGCCCTAGCTTCTCTAGTGACGATTTGTCTACATCTTCATGTAAGCTATTTCCATGTGAATCCATTGTTACAACAGCGGTAAAGCCTTCTACTCGTAAATGCCACATTGCTTCAGGAATACCAAACTGCATTAGATCAACACCTTCTACTGATTTAATACAGTCAGCATAGTACTGTGCTGCTCCCCCGATTGCATTTAAATAAACCCCACCATGATCTTTTAAAGCTGAAAGTGTTTTTGGTCCCATGCCACCTTTACCGATAACAGCACGAATACCAAATCGTTTCATGATGTCACCTTGATAAGGTTCCTCACGAATACTTGTAGTAGGTCCAGCAGCTTTTACATGCCATTTACCTTCTTCGTCCTTTAACATTACTGGTCCACAGTGGTAAATGATTTGACCATCTAGATCAACAGGTGCATCGTTTTCAGATAAATATTTATGAATCGCATCACGGCCTGTATACATTAAACCATTAATGCGAACAACATCGCCTACTTTTAATTCGCGAATTTTCTCCTCTGTAATCGGCGCTTCCAAAACAACTTCACGAGTTTTTGTAGGTGTTTCCTCGACTTTTTCAAGTTCTTTTGAGAAGTCAATTTCTTCCCCTTCATTATAAAGCCACTCGTTAGTATCGCCCGTTTCTGCATTTAGAGTTACACCTAAACGACGGTATGCCCAACAATTATAAGCAACAGATACGAAGAAGCTTGCTGGAATACGGTTCATTACACCTACTTTACAGCCTAATAGCGTAGTTTCCCCACCAAAGCCCATTGTACCAATTCCAAGTTTATTTGCATTTTCCAAAACGTATTCTTCAAGCTTACGTAAATCCTCATTTGGGTTTTCATCCTCAACACTTCGGAATAGTTGCTCCTTAGCCAACTCATAGCCAGAGGTGCGGTCTCCACCAATTCCTACTCCAATAAAGCCGGCACTACAGCCCTGACCTTGTGCTTGGTATACAGAATGCAGAATACACTTTCTAATTCCGTCTAAATCACGTCCTGCTTTCCCTAGGCCTTCAAGCTCACATGGTAGACTGTACTGAATATTTTTATTCTCACAGCCACCACCTTTAAGGATTAAGCGCGCATCAATATAATCATTTTCCCATTGCTCAAACTTAATAACTGGTGTACCAGCTCCAAGGTTGTCCCCGCTGTTACTACCCGTTAATGAGTCAACTGAATTCGGACGAAGTTTTCCATCTTTCGTAGCTTGTGAAATTGCATTCAAAATAGCATCTTTTATTTTAAGTTGGTTTACCCCAACTGGAGTTTTAATTTTGAAAGTCGGTAACCCTGTGTCTTGGCAAATTGGTGATACATTTACATCTGCCATTGTAATATTATTAGTGATTGTTGCAAGGGACATAGCTGAACGAGTACCGGCATTTTCACTGGCCTTCGCTTTTGCAACTGCTCGTCGTACATCTTTTGGAAGCCTTGTTGATGTTTCTACAATTAACTTATACATACTTTGTTGAAGCTTTTCCATACCTTGAATTTCCCCTTTCCCCTACTGCACTTGAGAACTATATAAAGGTTCTCTATTTATTTTTATTCTATTTGTTTACCCTATAAAGTAAATATCGAGTTCTCTGTATACAGTCCCTATTATACTCCCTAGGATCATTTTTCGAAAGGTATTTGCAAGCGATGCCAATTAGAAGAGCGCACTTTCATAAAATTATATAAAAAAATAGTATCATTTACCCTGATACTATTATTTGCTGTATATTTAATTATTTCCAGTCACCTTTGAACTGGTCATACTTAACTTCAAGGTCATCAATCATTTGGATAAGTCGATCAATATCATCTAAGTCAGTGGCTTCAGGGTCCATCGAATCAATGACTTCTAGAAACATATTTAACCGGTCTTTTAGATATTTTACCTGTGAATCTTTTTCATGTAATGCATTTCCCATATATAATCTCCTTTCTTCTTACCATATGGCACCTATATTAAAGGACATGACTTATGGCGTCGGGAACTAGACACCACCTAGGTTAATACTTATCTGGAAGCACCCAAAATGGATACTTCCTTTTCGTTATTTTGGCGTTTCAGATGCTACGAATCCAAATGATACATGATCTTGTACAGGAATCCATGCTCCAATACCTTGGTGAGTAACATTTTTAATAACTATTTTCTTTTTATTACCTTTTAATACTAAGTAAACTTCACCATATGTTACTTTTCCTTTTTCATTTACTGCAGGGGCATATCCATATAAATAGCCTAATCGTTTTGCTGGAACGTTATATACTTGATCCTTTTTTGTTCCTGCTCCGATAATTGTTTCAAACGATAACGGTAAGCCTGTCTTCTCTGCAGCTTTAATAAGCATCATTTTCTTTACATCTTCTGGGTCTTCAATTTTAGCGGTTAGGCCACCTCTTACAGTCTTTTGTGCCTCTTGTGTATAGTGTATTTGATAGGGAGCTTTTCCACCACGGTTATCAACGTAGTTCGTGTTTATTTGTTTAAATTCCCAATTTGTTCCTGTCTCTGTAGACTCATACCGTAACGGCCATTGTCCTAAATAAATAGTCGCTTTATAGCCAATAGCTAGAGGAGTTGTTGAGATAGATGATTCGTTTAAAATACGGATCAAATCCGGGTTTTCAACCTTTACCTCAGAGCTATCAATTAACTCTTGAGCTAAATCACTTGGTTGTAAATACGGTAAATCCTGAGTCGGATTTGGATACGTATTTTCCTTAGAGATATCTAATACTGAATTGGGGATTTTATATTTCTCAGCTGGTTTTTTATCTGGCTTTCCTTCTGCGTAAGCAAAGTTAGTTATGCTAGATAAAAATAATAAAAATGCAATGATCATATATATTATCTTTTTCATTACCTATACTCCTTTCAGTTCTTTGAGTATAGTTTTTTCGAAATTATACTATCTTATCCATCGTTTTTTTAGTTATGAAGAAAAAGCTAGTAAAGAAAGATTCTCCTCTAATGACTTGGCGTTAATTTCTTTAACAAAGCCTCTAATTTAGGGAAAAATAATTGGATTAATGGTCCAATTAAAAACGTAACTATTATCGTTCCTACACCAATGGGACCTTTAAACAGTAAGGCGAGTACCAAAGCTGTTAATTCACCAATTGTTTTCGCTACACCTAAGTTCACTGGTAGGCGGGCTCTTAAAGCAACCATAAAGTTATCGATTGGGATGAGTGGAAACTTTGCTTGCAAATATGTTGAGATTCCTAATGAAAGACAAATTAACCCGCTTAATAAAATACTTAGTTGGTAGAAAAAGCCCTCTGGCTGCCACGTTGGAAATACGATGATAAGCCAAAAATCTATTAATGGTCCCATTATAAAAATTGGGATAACAGCTAGATACTCAGGTCTTTGCTTTAACATAAGAGCATTAATAATTATTAAAATAACTCCCACAAAAATTACCCATGTGCCAACAGTAAAGCCTATTATGTTAGAAAGTCCTACATTTAGTGCATCCCATGCCCCAGCGCCTAAATTTGCCTTTATCGTAAAACTAACACCAAATGAAGTAATTGCTAATCCAATAATGTAGAATAACACTCTTATAATCATTACTTATAAAACTCCCCTGTGCTCTATACTATATAATAGGTTTATTTTTATCTTAATAATATTAACATTAATATATGAAAAAAAACGAGGTTAATTTAAAACTGAATATTTACAACATTTAAATAATGTTGTATACTAAACACATCAATAAAGAAGGAGGGATATTGAGAAACATACCTACAAAAAGGAGGTATGCATATCGAGTAGATTCTCCGATTGAACATCGAAGGTATTCTATCCCTAGTATTTCTTTAGTTTCGGATTATTTAATGTGAAATGGCTCTGTGTGTTCTCAGCACAGAGCCATTTCTTTTTTTGATTTTAGTTTTTAGTTACTACAGACATCATTAGACTTGCCTACACGATCTTCCTTTACTTAAGCTCGAATGTCTCAACAACTTCAATGCAGCCCTTCACAGATTGCACCATTGGGCAATTTTTTCTGGCAACCTCGATTGCTTGCTCAATTTTATGCTCCTTCAAATCCACGCCTGTAATAATATAGTGGATATGAATTTTTTCCAATCTATTAGCTTCTTTTTCATTTCGAACGACATCTGTCTTAATTAATAGATCATCGATGACAATACGTTTCTTTTCTAATATTTTCCGAAGAACACCTCCACTACAAACCGCGATCGATGAGACCATTAATTGATACGGTCTAAATCCATGTGCCTCATCACCCGCAACATGGAGCTCACCATATTCAAATTGCGCCGTAAAACCTACGTCTTTCATTTTAAATTCCAACTGTACCACTCCTACTATAGAAATTCGTTATTAACGATTAGTATCTATTGTAAACAAATTTACTTAAAAATCTATTATTTTACTTCTAGTCGATGTTTGGAAAAAAACAAATATCTTGTCTCCTTGCTTAAATCCTTGTAACATCGTTTAAGGACAGTATGATTTAGATCGGAGTATAACATGAATACAAACACAACTAAACGGTTTTGGATATTAGTAACGATTGTTTCTATTTCTGGTTTTTCACAGGGAATATTACTTCCACTTATAGCGATTATATTTGAAAACAGTGGAGTTTCCTCAACTATAAACGGACTTCATGCAACTGGATTATATATTGGAGTACTTCTAGCCTCTCCCTTTATGGAGCAGCCACTTAGAAGGTTCGGCTATAAGCCTATAATCTTGATCGGTGGAATAATTGTAATATCCTCCTTGTTCGCCTTTCCGTTATGGAATTCAATTATATTTTGGTTTATGCTTAGACTTTTAATAGGGATAGGCGACCATATGCTTCATTTCGGAACACAGACATGGATTACATCCTTTTCACCCGAGCATAAGCGTGGCAGAAACATTTCGTTATATGGTTTAGCCTTTGGACTTGGGTTTGCTGCTGGACCGTTAATGACACCATTGGTTGAAATAAATGCATCATTGCCGTTTATTATTTCAGGTATAATCAGCCTAATTGCTTGGGCAACCGTATTTTTTATTAAAAATGAAATGCCTGAATCTGATTATGACACCACATCATTTTTCGGAACGTTGAAACGGTTTGCAGCAACATGGAAATATGCATGGGTAGCATTCCTTCCACCTTTTGGATATGGTTTTTTAGAAGCCTCTTTAAACGGGAACTTCCCTGTTTATGCACTTCGTACTGGAATAGATATTCAAAGTGTTTCTATTCTATTGCCCGCTTTTGCTGTTGGAAGCATTATTACACAACTGCCTTTAGGAATTTTAAGTGATAAACTTGGCCGTAAAAACATCCTAATGATCGTACTCTTTCTAGGTTTTCTCAGTTTCACGGCTGCTAGCTTCCTTGAGCACTCCGTTACAGGTCTACTAATTTCCTTTATTATAGCTGGAATGGTTGTAGGTTCAACCTTTTCACTCGGAATTAGTTATATGACAGATTTATTGCCAAAAAACTTATTACCTGCTGGTAATTTGATGTGCGGTATTTTTTTTAGTTTTGGTAGTATTAGTGGACCATTAATTG
Source organism: Cytobacillus sp. S13-E01 (assembly GCF_029193815.1). Lineage (GTDB taxonomy): Bacteria > Bacillota > Bacilli > Bacillales > Bacillaceae_L > Bacillus_BV. The sequence goes on along the minus strand of NZ_JARFVC010000003.1, from coordinate 131,827 downwards.
GTGGACTTTTTATTGAGTTTGTTGATGGAGCTAGTTTCTTTCATGTCATAAGTACTATGTTACTTTGTATCTTTTTGGCAATAATCTCATTTAAAGGGCAGGCATTAGACGCTATTAAACAATAGCTTCATGATGCTGCCTTTTTTTTGCCTATTTTCAAAAAAATTCTAAAAATGATTGACCATATAAATTGAACTGTTATATAATAGATTAAAATATAACAAACTGTATTAATACAATATTAAGGATCAAAATAGTAAAGGAGATGGTACAGATGAGTAGACAAGAACGTAAAAACATGATCGAATTTATTGAAAAGGTTAAAGGGTTTGAAAAAGACACACTTGTATACATGACCGATGCTGACATTGAACATATCTACGAAACTACGTATTATCAATATGAAGAAATCGCAGAATAAACACCCAAGCACAAAGCCCCTCAACAAACGAGGGGCTTATTTGTTTGCGCTTTTCGACACGTTCTTTTCGACACGTTCGTGGAAGGTGTCGAATTCCCAAGTTTTTCGACACGTTCGTGGAAGGTGTCGAATTCCCAAGTTTTTCGACACGTTCGTGGAAGGTGTCGAATTCGAATCCAACGTGGATTTGTTGATAAATCTTATTCATTATTTCACTTTTAAATGTGATAAGTATATGCTATAATTAAAATTATTATAATGTAGAAACTATTTAAAATATTGCTGCTGCCCTTGAGGTGGCAGCTTTCGTCGTTTTTCAAGGATAATGATTGTGATTATTTTTCTCAATTAGAACTAGAAAAGAGCAGGGTGCCCGTTTAGCGACGTATGGACTGACTTGCACATCCTGTGCTTCGTCGTAAGGAGGAGAGGGAAGTCCACTAGTCGCCTGAGCACCTGGAGCTAGGCACTAATACTATGTACAATAACAAACGTTCAAAGATTACACCTATATCTAGTATAACGGAGGGAAAAACATGAATTCAGAAGTAAAAACGGTCTCAACCCAGCAACAGGAGCTAAGATATCATCCGAAAGAAAAAACATCATTTCTAGGTAAGCTTGTTTTACATGGAGAATTAATTGCAGCGCTTGTATCTGGGCTGCTTATCGCTATTGGTTGGTTATTATCAAAATTAGACTATGGAACTCCATCAGTTATTTTATTTATTCTTGCTTTTATCATAGGTGGATTTGCAAAAGCAAAGGAAGGTATTGAGGCGACAATAAATGACCGTAAATTAAATGTTGAAATGCTGATGGTATTTGCTGCAGTTGGCTCTGCAAGTATTGGATATTGGGTAGAGGGCGCGATTTTAATTTTCATCTTCGCTTTAAGTGGAGCTCTTGAGACATATACATTGAACAAAAGTAATCGAGAAATATCTGCCTTAATGGACTTACAGCCTGAAGAAGCAACTCTACTTAATCAAGGAATAGAAAAAGTCATTCATGTATCTAGTCTAAAAATTGGTGATCACATTCTCGTTAAGCCCGGTGAACGTATTCCAAGTGATGGTGTATTAATAAAAGGTCAAACAACAATCGATGAAGCAGCTATTACCGGTGAGTCTGTACCTGTATCAAAGTTAATAGGTGATGAACTCTTTGCAGGAACAGTGAACTTACGGGGATCTGTGACCATCGAGGTAACAAAACTTAGTAGTGAGACATTATTTCAAAAAATTATTCAGCTTGTTCAATCTGCTCAAAGTGAAAAATCACCTTCACAGCAATTTCTCGAAAAGTTTGAAGGATCATATGTTAAAGGCGTATTAGCCATTATTGCTCTTATGATGTTTGTTCCATATTTTTTATTAGATTGGAGTTGGACTGAAACCTTTTACCGTGCGATGATCCTACTGGTTGTTACATCTCCGTGTGCACTTGTAGCTTCGATTACACCCGCAACACTCTCTGCTATTTCAAATGGTGCGAGACACGGGATCCTCTTTAAAGGTGGAGTTCATCTTGAGAGGCTTGGTCATCTTCACGCCATTGCTTTTGACAAAACAGGAACATTGACTAGAGGTAATCCTGAAGTAACTGACGTAATTGTTCGTGATACTATCGATATGGACGACTTTTTACTTACGGTGGCCTCAATCGAGAATCACTCAAATCATCCCCTTGCCCAGTCAATTGTTGGGTACACTAAACATTTACTAAATCGAAACTTACTTCAACCTGAAGGCATTGATGATATGGCAGGCTGGGGGGTTGATGGTACTATCGGTAATAAAAGTTGGCAAATTGGCAAGGCTGATTTTGTCGGTAAAACAGAAGCTGAAGAGTTTCAAAATGGTATCTCCAAATCATTATCCACAGAAGGTAAAACAATTGTATATGTAAAAGATACGAACGGCATTGTTGGAATTCTAGGTTTAAAAGATACTGTTCGAAATGACACCCGCTCTGCTATTAGCGAGTTAAAGGCCCTTGGCATTCATACGATTATGTTAACAGGCGATGGTCAAAAAACAGCTGAAGCTATTGCAAAAGAAAGTAATGTTGATTATTACTTTTCAGAATGTCTTCCCGAAATGAAAGTTGAGCACTTAAAAAAGCTTAAAGTACAATATGAACATGTAGGGATGGTAGGAGACGGAATAAATGACGCCCCCGCTCTTGCTACAGCAAGTGTTGGAATTGCTATGGGAGAAGGAACGGATGTAGCCTTAGAAACGGCAGACGTTGTATTAATGAAAAATGATTTACCAAAAATAGCTGATGCAATCAAATTATCAAAGCGTATGAACCGGATCATAAAACAAAATATTGTTTTTTCAATTAGTGTCATAATGCTATTAATTAGCTCAAATTTCCTCCAAATCATCGATCTTCCATTTGGTATATTGGGTCATGAAGGCAGTACAATTTTAGTCATATTAAATGGATTACGTTTATTAAAAAGCTAATTTCACAAAATACAAAAGGACTTGGGCGATATGCCCGAGTCCTTTATCTTTAGTGATACGAGTTCCTTCCATTAGCACTACTACTAGTTTTATGTTTTGGACTTGATTTCTTTTGCTTTGTGCCACCATCTTTTTTCTTACTCATATGTTAGCCCCCTTTAGTTCTCTGTACGACCATAACCGCCCTACTCTAGTAGTATGGACTTTTCCGTTACAGCTCATAAAGGAAAGTTTCGGTAGTAGTAGCTATCCGTCACCTTCGAACTCTGTGGCAATTTAGAATTGCATTTATTTCGCCACCTACAATAATAATCATGCCTGATAGGTAGAACCAAATCATCAGCACAATTATACCTCCGAGGCTTCCATATGTAGCTGTATAGTTACCGAAACTGCTAACATAATAGGAAAATGCTAGTGAGACAAACATCCAACCGAATGTAGCAAAGAAAGCTCCACTAATTACTTCTCTTATTTTTAACCGTTTATTTGGTGCAAAAAAGTATAAAAACGTAAACACGATAAATAAAATCAAAGCACTCACAATCCATCTTACTGCATTCCAAATGTCTAAAAACGTATCGGATAATCCAAACGACGAAAATACAAATATCCCAATTTGTTTGCCAAACACAGGCAGTAATAAGGCAACAATGATCACAAAAACCATTGCAAACGTTAGGAGGATTGATATCCCTCTAGCTACGAAAAAGGAACGACTTTCTTTTACATCATAGGCGCGATTAAATGCTCTTACAACCGCATTAATACCGTTAGAGGCAGACCAAATTGTTGCGATAATCCCAAACGATAATAGCTTGCCGTTTTGCGAACCAAGGATCGCGTTTAAATTCCCTTCAATCATATTCATTGTTTCACCTGGTGCATACTCTCGAATAAAATTTAAAACATCAACCTGTGATAGCGGTAAATATCCAATAAGAGTAACCATGAAAATTAAGAAAGGAAATAAAGAAAGCAGGAAGAAATAGGCCAATTCTGCTGATAACCCTCCTATTTCATCCTCGTCAAACCTTTTAATTAGCTCTTTAATAAAAGCTAAATTAAATCCCTTCATTTCCTCACCCATACTTTCACCTCATCATTTAGTTTCGGCATCTCCATCCCTATGTAATGTTTTTGAAAAAGCCTCTTTTGTATCATTGATCATTTCAATCATTTCAGGTGTTTTTTCATTTAATTCGTGTACTTTTGTAGCAAGGAATTGGATATCTTCAGTTACTTCATCTATCGTCGTTCGAACAATTCTTATATTATCTCTTATTTTACCTGTTACAACTTCCGGGTTTTTGATAATATCTATTGTTTTACTTGTTAAAACCTTTCCATTGCGAATAGCTATATCCCTTGTTTCCTTGTCAAAAAGTGAAACTGCTGCACCAATAACCGCACCAATTAACATTCCTTCTACCATCTTATTTCGATTTGCCATGAACTTTTCTCTCCTCTTTAGTTTCCATCTGTATTGGAACCCTTATTCGCCTTAAAAAAATCAAATAGAATGTTCAGAGCGAATATTCTCTAGTAATTTCATACATCCCTCTTTAACTAAAACATATGTCTCATCAAAATTGTCTGTAAAATAAGGATCAGGTACGTCTGCAACCTTACTTTCTTCAACGAAGTCTAATAAGCGTCCGATATACCCAGTTTTAGTATAGCCCGCGAGACGTCTTAGATTTCCTAAATTTTCCGCATCCATCGCGATAATATAGTCAAATTCCGTAACATCTTCTTGCATTACTTGCCTTGCCACTATATTTTGAAAATCAATCTTATTTTCCGTTAAAATACTCCTTGTTCCTTCATGAGGTGGTTTTCCAATATGCCAGTTGCCTGTTCCAGCAGAATCAACAGATACTTTCCCGTCTAATCCCTCTCTTTTAAGAAGGTCTCTAAAAACAGCTTCTGCCATCGGCGATCTACATATGTTACCTAAACATACAAATAACACTTTTATCATGTTGGTAGCTCCTTCTTTGTTTACTTTTAATTAAACATATCATGATTTATTACTAATTTCACCTAGTAGAAAAACTAAATGAGCTATCAGTATTTTCTGTTTCGTGTGATACAATATAGAGAAGAAAATGATTGAAAGGAATGAAGACATGGATTTATCTCAAAAGTCAGTAGAAAATGTGGAGTATATGATTGAACAAATAAAAGAAAAATTAAAAGTACTAAATTTAGGTGCCATTAAACCCTCTCATTTTAATGAAGAAATGTATGAGGAATTAAAGGATATCCATACGCTAGTCATGAAAAAGAACTCATTTAGCCCTAATGAAATGCAAGGAATTGTTGAAGAATTGGGTTCCCTTCGAAAAAATCAATAAGAATACATAAAATAATTAAATTATGTAATTTGTGTGAAAAGCATACCACTCCCTTGCATATATATTTTAAAAGGGGTGGTACAATGCTTGGAATGTGGCTAACCACAATTGGTTTATTTCTCGGTCTTCTTTTCTTTATAGTCCTAGTGATTTATACATTAAAACTTTCAGTTAACGCTTCTGATGCTTATCGTGTTGACCCATTGCCAAAGGATGTTGAATCTACCGACCAAAAGAAATAATTGAATTACTCTTGCTTCACCCAAATCTTTGGGTGGGGCTATTTTTTCATGGAAATCTTTACCGTTTTTTCACAAGTGAAATTTTCAAACAAACGTTTGATTAATTGCCCTAGCACCAGTCATATCAACGGGTTGAAAAATTCAAACAAACGTTTGATTGAATTTTGTTTTGTCCAAAGAAAAATACAAGTGAATATTTTTTATAGCTTTGGTGGCCGTCTTCATACACAATACAAGTGATTTGTTTAATGCGCGGGGAAAAGCCTATTTCACAATGCGCATTACCTTTGGTGTACGATATCTATTATTGATTTCATTTACTGGCCATTATGGTTTGAGCCTTTACCGGGCTAGATACTATAAAGAACCTAGACATCGCATTTTAGTAACTTTCCTTCTGGTTTTTCTTTATACTTAATCCGCCTAATAAAGTCAGTCTTAAGTTACTTATTTCCTATATTCCATCAACCAACAATCTTGCATCATTCCTTCATGAAGTTCTTGATTAGGAAGAAGCTTAACCTTTTTAAATCCACATTTTTCATAACACCGAATGGCCCTTTCATTGCGAGTTTGCGGATCCACACTGACAATGTTAGCTATCTTACTATCTAGTAAATACTCTGATACCCCTTTAACGAGCTTTGTTCCGATCCCATTGTTCCAGTATTCTGGATCACCAATGAATTGGTCCATCCCGTATAGTTTTTCCTCGTTACTATATCCGTATAATGCCTTATCATCATAAGTTAATGGATAAAATTGCAAATAACCAACTGGTTCACTTTTATATTCAACAATGCATGTATTAATTTGTTCATCCTTACTATAAAACACTTCTCGGATCATTTTTATATCATGAGGATTATCTCTTCCCTCATAAAATTCTAAAACCCGTTCGTCTGACAACCATTTTGCAAGATATGAAGCATCTGATTCCTCTAAAGGCCGCACTAGCAAATTTTCTTGATCAAAAATCATTTTAACTTCCCCTTTTTTTGTATTTATAATCTGATTCGTTACAATGTTGATTTTTCCTTTTATATTGTGAAAATTCTTACATCGTGGTACATTGATTTAAAAGTTTTTAAGATTAGGGGGATAATGTTTATGGAACAATTGTTAAAAGAAATTCGTGAAGAAATGCTACATATGTTTGATCACTTACATACACATCCTGAGCTAAGCTGGAAAGAGTATAATACAACTACATACTTGAAGGAACTACTTGAAAACGCTGGTGCGCGTGTTCAAATATTTAGTGATTGCACTGGGGTTATCGCGGAAATCGGTGAAGGCTCTCCAGTCGTTGCGCTTAGAGCTGATATAGATGCACTATGGCAAGAGGTTGATGGTGAAAATCGTGCTAATCATTCATGTGGTCATGATGCGCATATGACAATGGTATATGGTGCATTTCTTCTGCTTAAAAAACTTCATATTGGAAAAGGTACAGTCCGGTTTATTTTTCAACCCGCTGAAGAAAAAGGAAATGGTGCATTGAAAATGGTTGAAAAGAAGGTGGCAGATGACATTGACTACTTATATGGTGTTCACCTTCGCCCTATACAGGACATGGAAAATGGGAAGGCCGCTCCCGCTATGTTTCATGGAGCAAGCCGGTTTTTACTTGGAAAAGTTTCAGGAGAAGACATGCATGGGGCAAGGCCACATCTTGGGGCAAATGCAATCGAAGTTGGGGCAACCTTTGTTCAAATGCTGAATCAAATACAGATCAATCCTTTGATCCCACACTCTGCAAAGGTTACTTCCTTTCAAGCTGGTGGTGAAAGCTTCAATATCATTCCTGGCTCCGCTGTGTTTAGCGTAGATTTGCGTGCTCAAACAAATGAAGGAATGGAAGAACTACAACAAAAGGTTGAAGCCGCCGGTAGAACACTTAGTTCCTTTTATAATGTTGGCGTGAGTGTTGACATTGTTTCAAGTATTGTGGCTGCCCAGGTTAATCCCGAAGCTGAAGCTATTATGCGTGATGCGATAGTCGATGTATTGGGTCCTGATAAATTACTTGATTCAGTGACAACAACAGGCGGAGATGATTTTCACTTTTATACAGTTAAAAGACCATCTATTAAAGCAACGATGCTGGCATTAGGCTGCGATCTATCACCTGGACTTCATCATCCGAATATGACATTTGATAAAGAAGCGATTTTCTCTGGAATCGGGATATTAACAAGGGTTGTACTTCGTACTTTTGAGCAGGATCCTAGGGACTAAGTGGATGCTTGGGTACTTTTTTCGTAGATAAATAAATATTTAAAAGCGCCCACTAATCGGGCGTTTTCTAACCTAAAATTTATTATGAATTTTATTTTGATAATCCTTAAATACTGACGAATTCGATGTATTTCTTTTTTTCTTCACTTGATTTAGTCTTAGTAATTTTTCATTAAGTTTTTTCGTTAAGATAATTCGTTCTTCTTCGTCTTGACAGGCATCAATTAAGTCTTCAATGCTCATGAGGTCTTTTCTAATTTCAGTTTCTTCAATTTTCTTCCTGCCTAAATACTAGAAATGTACCACGTAACGAAAAGGATTAAACTATAGTTGGTTTACTAATATAACTCTATTTTACACTGTCTGTATATTGGTTTCATATCAAAGGACATAAAATTTCCAACAACTTTGTGAAATGCATTTTTCGACATCTACCCCCAAAAAACGACTAAAGCTAGTGAATACTATACAAAGTTCAAAACACTTTGGAGGATAAAAATAATGTTATCAAATATAGAGATTGGTATTGATTTAGGCACTGCAAATATTTTAGTTTACAGTAAAAGCAAGGGAATTATTATAAATGAGCCTTCTGTTGTTGCAATTGATAAAGATACAAAAAAGGTTGTCGCTGTGGGTACTGATGCAAAATTAATGATTGGTAAAACTCCTGGAAAAATAATCGCAGTTAGACCATTAAAACAAGGCGTCATCGCCGACTATACAGTTACAACCGATATGTTAAAATACATATTTAAAAAAGCAAGCCAGATTCTAGGTTTTTCTTTCCGTAAACCAAATGTTATTGTATGCACCCCCTCTGGGGCTACATCTGTTGAACGACGTGCTATTCAAGATGCAATTAAAAATTGCGGCGCTAAACAGGTTTTCCTTATCGAAGAACCTGTGGCAGCCGCAATTGGAGCTGACCTTCCCGTTGATGAACCGGTTGCCAATGTGATTGTTGATATTGGCGGAGGTACAACTGAAGTCGCTATTATTTCTTTTGGTGGTGTTGTCACCTGTCACTCAATCCGCACTGGCGGTGATAAAATGGATGAGGATATTGTCCAAAATGTTAGAAAAAATTATAATGTCTTAATTGGCGAGCGTACAGCCGAGCGAATTAAAATGGAAATTGGCTATGCACTCATCGATCATGAAGAGCTTACTATGGAAGTTCGAGGTCGTGATTTAGTGACTGGTTTACCGAAAACTGTCGAATTACGTTCTACTGAAATTCAGGGCACATTAAAAGAGTCATTACTAAATATTCTAGACGCTGTTCGGGCAACTTTAGAGGATTGCCCACCAGAGCTAAGTGGTGATATTGTTGATCGTGGTGTTATTTTAACGGGTGGTGGTGCTTTATTAAAAGGAATGCAAGAATGGTTGAGTCAGGAAATTTATGTGCCCGTACATTTAGCTCCATATCCACTTGAATCTGTTGCGATCGGTACAGGTCGATCATTAAGTATGATCAACAGACTAGAGAAAATTGCTAAATAAGATAAAGGAAACTAACCCTCATTGGTTTTTTTCTTTCCGTTGAACTTATAACGCTAGGGGCGCGTACTTCCTGTGTGCTAGCCTTACTTACACATCCTGATCATCGGCACAGTTAACCCGTTCTAACGAGCGTTTCCTCTATAGAGGAAACGCTCATAAAACCCGATTCCCTTTGGTTTCCCCCACTTGAATTTTTTCGAATACTCTAAGTATTCAGTGGGGGACTTACTGCCCGTTAATGCGGGATAAATAGTATTGTAAGAGAACAAACGAAGGGTGGTTTGTTCTCTTTTTTTCTATCCGATTTTTCAAACAAACGTTTGTTTAAATTTTTCAACTCTCTGTTACGACTGGCGCCAAGGCGATTAATCAAACGTTTGTTTAAGATTTCTTGCACTATTTTTAGATGGTTCTAATTATTTTTTTAGAAAAATTCTTAGCACCCTATAATCGAATGCTAAAAGAGGTCCTTTTCATCAGTCCCAAAAGGTAAACCTTCAAGGATGTTTGGAAGGGATTACAAGCTGCACATAACTTAAATATTAAGATTTTTAACAGGACTTCTCAGCGTTAAAGGAATATCAATTTTCTTACATATCGTTAAATAGTGCATCAGTGTAAGTAGAACGGCTCCGGCATTCATTCCGATGATAATACCTTCCATTTGAAATTGTCTCATTGATCCTAAGACAAACATAATGATGAACGCAAAGATATGTGACCATACCGAATGGTAAAAGGCATCCTTAACCAACCCAAGCCCAATTAAAAAGGCTTGCATTGGGATCACGAAAAAGTGAAATAAAAAATAAGGCCAAAGCATTTGTAAATATAGAGTTGCCGTCGATGAATCAAAGAAAAGATGAGTTAACGGCTCAGCAAAGAAATAAAAGATCGCTACCGCTGGCACACCATAGGCTAATGTTACTAACATAACTTGCTTTAAAAGCTTATTAAGTCGGGCAATATCTCTTTTTGCATAAGCTTCTGACACAGTTGGAATAAGAACAATTAGCAATGAATGGGCAATAAAGGCTGGAAAGAAACCAATTGTTAATGCAACACCTGCTAACATCCCAAACTGTTCTGTGGCCATCGACCCAGTAAGACCAGCAGAAACTAATGCAGCTTTTATAAGGAAGGGCTGAATCGCATTTGTAATTGCATGAAAAATGCGTAAACCCGTGGTTGGTACTGATACAGATAAAATATTTTTTCTTGCTTCCTTCGCGCTTAATGTTAACCTAGGGTGTTTCCTTCTTGATTGTATTTGTAAGAAATAAGCCTGAATGAGATAGATAAATACAACTAATTCAGTTGCGACTAAGGTGCCTAAGGCAATTAGCAAAGCTGTTTCCTTTTCAAATTGAAAGAGCTGATATAGTCCAACAAGCAAGGATAATTGGACAATTTTTCTTAAAAAGTTTGAAAAGGCAATTTTCCCCATATGTTGTAAGCCCATAAAGTAGCCTCTTGCTAACGATGAAAACGCAATAATCGGGATTAAAGAAATAAACAACCACCGAACATAAGGGTGATACTGATCGAAAACTGAGATAAATGGTAATATTACAACCGCTATCGCACTTAAGGCAATTGTTGTAACGACCGCTAAAAACGTAGCGTGCTTAAGCAAACTCAGGTGGTACTCTTGTTCTTTTTCAGCTATGAATTTAGAAATGGAGATCGGCAACTCCAAGCTTGCTAGAACTACAACTAAAAAAAGCATCGGAAGAATTGACATATATAAACCCATACCCTGCTCACCTAATTGCTTCGCTAATACCATATTCACTAAAAACTCAATAGACTCACTAAAGAATGCTGCTACAATCAGTAAAAATGCGCCCTTAAAAAACGAGTTCATGATGTCTCCCCTTATATTATTCTAATTTGTACTATAAAGGATATGAGACAAGTCTCTAGATTATATTCATGAACATTCGACATCTTCCTAGAAGGTGTCGAATGTCGCAATTTTCAACATCGTTTTCGACACCTTCATGGAAGGTGTCGAATGTGGAGAAAGGGAAGCATTGTTATAAAACCAATGGCTTTCGTACCTTGTTTACGCAACCATAATTGCTTTACCAAATGGAACCTTTGGTAGGTAATCATCTGGGACTAACCAAAATGTTTCATATGGGACATTTAGTTCTTCATAGAAATACCCCGTTACATCAGTAATGTAAAAGAGGGTATCAATTTTTTCTGTCTCTGCCCATTCTAACACTTCGGTGTACGATGATTTACCATGTGTGTAATACTTTATATTCACTTCATGAATAGGAGTTATGCTTCTGATTTTAAAATCCGCTTGAACTAGCTTAGCATCAGGCTTTATCTCCCCAAAAAACTTAACAATATTATTAATTAATATTGTTCGGGTTTGATTGGTTGACGTATCAATAGCTAGAGCAATCGATTTATCTTGGCGTTCCTTCACCATGTTAAGTAAGGATCGTTGCCATCTCATCACGATCAACTCCTATCTCGTTTTTATGAAGCAAGATTATTTTGCGCATTTGATAATCAAATATGATGCTTATATTTTTTTAAAAGCGAATATTATAGAAAACTTCCATGGAGGAAATTGAAGGGGTTGATAACGACAGAGCCGAGCTCGAAGATTATTCGACACCTTCCACGAACATGTCGAAAAATGATATAATCTATTATGTGTGTTTTTTATGTGATTGCAGATTGGTCTGCGTTTTTATATATAATCGACTATAACATTTTAAAGGGGAATAACATGAGTATTTTAACTGTTAAGAATTTAAGCCATGGTTTTGGGGATCGTGCTATTTTTAATGATGTTTCCTTTCGTCTATTAAAGGGAGAACATATTGGGTTAATTGGGGCAAATGGTGAAGGTAAGTCAACCTTTATGAATATCATTACGAGAAAACTTCAGCCAGATGAAGGTAAAGTTGATTGGTCAAAGAATGTACGTGTTGGCTATCTTGATCAGCATACAGTCCTTGAAAAGGGTATGACTATTCGTGATGTCCTTAATACTGCCTTTAAATATCTTTTCGATCTTGAAGCGGAAATGAATGATATCTATAACAAAATGGGTGAAGCAACTCCTGAAGAATTAGAGAAGCTTTTAGAGGAAGTTGGAACCATTCAAGATATCCTTACGAACAATGACTTTTATGTAATTGATGCAAAGGTTGAAGAAATTGGTCGTGCACTTGGACTTGAGGATATCGGTCTTGATAAGGATGTTCAAGATTTAAGTGGTGGTCAACGAACGAAAGTGTTGCTTGCAAAGCTACTTCTTGAAAAACCAGATATCCTTTTGTTGGACGAGCCTACGAACTACTTAGATGAGCCACATATTATCTGGCTAAAGCGGTACCTCCAAGAATATGAGAATGCCTTTATTTTAATTTCACATGATATTCCATTCTTAAATAGTGTTATTAACTTGATCTACCATATGGAAAACCAAGAACTAAATCGCTATGTTGGCGATTATAATAACTTCCAACAAGTACATGAAGTAAAGAAACAACAATTAGAATCTGCCTATAAGAGACAGCAACACGAGATCTCTGAGCTTAAAGATTTTGTTGCTAGAAATAAAGCTCGTGTCTCTACGAGAAACATGGCCATGTCTCGTCAGAAAAAACTTGATAAGATGGATATTATTGAAATAGCTAAAGAAAAACCAAAACCAGAGTTTCATTTTAAAGAATCAAGATCTCCAAGTAAATTAATTTTTGAAACGAAGGATCTTATCATTGGCTATGATGAGCCACTATCAAAACCGTTGAACCTTCGTATGGAACGCGGTCAAAAGATTGCCCTTGTCGGAGCAAATGGTATCGGTAAAACGACACTTTTGAAAAGTATCTTAGGTATCAACAGACCACTTTCAGGTGCCGTTGAGCTTGGCGAATACCAGTATATTGGTTACTTCGAGCAAGAAATCAAAGAATCAAATTACCGCACATGTATCGAAGAAGTGTGGCAGGAGTTCCCGTCAATGAACCAAGCAGAAATTCGTGCTGCTTTAGCAAAATGTGGATTAACAACAAAGCACATCGAAAGTAAGGTTGAGGTACTAAGTGGTGGGGAAAAAGCAAAAGTTCGTCTATGCAAACTGATGAACAGAGAGTCAAATATCTTACTATTTGACGAGCCTACAAACCATCTAGATGTTGATGCAAAAGCAGAGCTACTGCGTGCTTTAAAAGCGTATAAAGGTTCAATTCTATTAATAAGCCACGAACCTGAATTTTATAAAGAGATCGCAACAGATATTTGGAACTGTGAGTCTTGGACGACTAAGTTGCTATAAGAAAAGCGAATGGCGCGCCCGCCTACCGGCGACACGCATAAGACGAGCCCTGACTGAAGGCGTTTTTTGCCTTCGGGAAGGGATTGGCTTATACCATAGAGCCGGGTGGCGCCCGGAGCTAGACACTATAACTAGGTACAAACTTTTATACTTTCTTATCTTTTAAAAAAGGTGCAAATGAAATTCAATCAAACGTTTGTTTAATTTTTTCAAACCCTTGGTATATATGACGCGGTTGGCATTAATCAAACGTTTGTTTAATTTTTTTAATTGAAACTACCACTTTAAAAGGGTATAGCTTGAATATTACTAAAAAGTGCCATCATCTCCATTACTACTTTGGAAACGATGGCTTACTAGTTTTTAATTGTATTTTCTTTAAATTGTTGTATTTCATTCAACAATTGTGAGAAGATCTTCATCCACCCGATCAAGTAAAAAGCTTGACAAATCCTTTCCGAAAAACATCAAGCGGTGAAGCGGTCTTGTCATGGAAACATATAATAACTTAATATTAATTTCATTTTCCTCAAAGGTTTCATCAAGAGAGCAAATAATCACTGCATCAAACTCTAATCCCTTTGATAAGTGAGAACTTACAATCACTACCTCACCCTTATTAATCTCCTCATTTTCCTTTAACAACTGTATAGGAAGTTTCGTGTATTGATTAAACAGTTTTGCTAGTCTCAGGCATTCCTTATTCGTCTTTCCGATGATGGCAATTGTTTTCATCTTTTCAGAGTAGAGGTGCTCAATCGTTTTTTCGATGTTCTTTACGGTCCCTTTATGTGTTGCTGAACTATAATTAAAGATTGGCTTTTGACCATGTCTTACCACAGGTTCTACCAATGGAAGCTCTAGCTTTAATAGTTTTAAAATATCATTTGCTGTATTCATAATTTCGACGGTTGTCCGATAGCTTTTCTGCAGAGTTTTATAAGTAGCTCTTGGAAAAATATTTTGTTGGACAATACTCCAGTCATTGATTCCCCTGTAAGAATGAATCCCTTGTGCCAAATCACCCACAATTGTAAACATATCTGTTTCCAAAGCACTTTTTAAAGCGGCAAATTGAAAGTAACTATAATCCTGCGCTTCATCAATTACTACATTTTTTGATCGTAAATGTTTCTCTATTCCATAAAGTTTACTTTGAAGATACAATAATGCAGCAAGATCCTCTATCTCAAAACAGCCCTCACTAGCTAGCGATTTATTATAATTGCAAAACAGTTTGATCTTGTCCTGATCCAGAATATTTTTTGCATATTTATTAAATACTTCACTATCTGTAATTAGTTTTTTATAATAGTAAAACAATTCATGCTTCGGCAGCTTTTTCATATAAGACGAAACTGCCGTCCTAGAGTCTTTATTAATATCAACAATGGCTTCATTCTTTTTATCTAACGCTTTCGTCACATAGCTTCGACGTTTATCATCTTCAAGATAACCATTAAGCGCTTTTTCAATACGAGCTTCATAAAATGTATTTACTTTTTCAAGGATCCGTTTCTTTTCAGTCCTTACATGGTTTTGTAATACTCTTTTCACCTTGTCCACACGTTGATAATAAGGTAAGTAACTGTACTCATGTACAATTAGATGGCTTAGCTTTTTTGCACTATAAAGCCGGATTTTTGACAAAAAGAAGTCTTCTGTAGGTAACAAGGATTGTAAAATATCTTCTAAATAGTGGTCAATCATATCTCGGAATTGTAATGATCCTTTAAAGGCACTGACCCATCGTATCGCTTCGGTTTCCTTCATTGTCCCATTAATAAATTTAACTAGTTTCTCTTCTGGGTGCTTGAGCTTCATTTTCTTACCAATGCACTTTGAAACATAGTCGATAAATGTGGTTTGTAGGATGTTTTCAACACCTAATTCAGGTAATACTTCTGAAATATAATCGATGAATAAACGGTTCGGTGCTAGGATCATAAGTTGATCTGGTGAAAATTGTTCTGCGTATGTATAGATGAAGTAGGAGATCCGGTGCAAAGCAATTGTTGTTTTTCCACTTCCGGCTGCACCTTGTACGATAATTGGTTTGTTTAAGTCAGCCCGGATAATATTATTTTGTTCTTCCTGGATTGTGGAAACGATTTCAGATAAACGGTTACTGGAGCTTTCTGATAATGACTTTTGAAGTAACTCATCATTTGTTGTTAAATCTACATCTCTTATTTCAATTAGCTCGCCTTCTTCAATTACATACTGGCGTTTTAAAGAGAGGTAACCTTGGTATTCTCCGCCTTTTGCTTCATAAGAAACTTCCCCTAATCTACCATCATAATAAAGGTTCGCAATTTGAGAGCGCCAATCTACAATTATAGGTTTTTGCGTTTCTTTATCGAATAGTGAAGCTTTCCCAAAGTATAGAACTTCTTCTATTTCCTTACCCTCTCTTTTAAAATCAATTCTTGCAAAATATGGCTTGGACTCAATTCGTTTCAGCTTTCGTAATTCTTCCTCTGTTCTACGTAATAGATTTGCATTTGTAAGCATATTCATATAACGAAAGCTACTATCCTTGAAGTCTATGCCATCAAGTGCATCCTTCATGTTTTCTCTAAAATTTTCTTCATCTGATTCGGAGGCTTGAATGACTATTTTCATATATTGCTTCGTAAACTCTAGCCAATCATGTTCATCCTGGTAATCTGGGTGTTTCTTTACTTCCATTCACTTCACCCTTTCAAGATGATGATAATATTACTTTTATGAAAAAACAGCCTAAAATCAAATCGAAGTTACTATAGTAGGAAAAAGCAAAAGACGTATTTGTCATTATATTACAATCCCATGTCCATTGCAAATATTTTCTGTTAGTTTCGACTATTTAAAAATAGAAATAAAGGACTTTAGTAGTTACTGACGAAATAACTTAGTAACTCTAATATGTAAGAAGCCAGTACTCACTTTTTAGGACTACCCGACAAACTATCCCTATACTCTTTGGTAACTTCTTAGGTTCTTCAGGTTAGTTAGTTACAGGCTATAAGGAATTATTCCAATCGAAAAGCTACACCACACCTTTATTAATCCTAGATACCTGCTAGAGTCAGTTAGGTAAAAAAATCTTGTTTTTCGTCGAAGCAAATATTATATATGAAAGGAATAGGTAAAAATGGCTCAAATAAAATTTGAAACGACAAAGCCAAAAAGGAAATGGATGATCATAATTGGTATTGTTGTTATCGTGATAAGTGCATTTATTCTTTTAAACTATCTCCCTGTTGAGAAAAGGCCTTATCGGTCATTTTATACAAAAGACAGACCACTCGTCATTGCTCATCAAGGAGGAGAGGACTTAGCACCTTCAAATACGCTTGCCTCTTTTACTCTAGCGAATAATTTGGGCGTTGATGCCCTTGAATTTGACATCCATATAACAAAAGATGGTCAACTTGTTACGATCCATGATCCAACAGTAGACAGAACGACAAATGGTAGTGGAAAAGTAGAGAATTTTACATTAGAAGAACTTCAAAAGCTCGATGCCGGCTATTACTTTAAAGATTTAGAGGGTGAACTAAGTTATCGTGGGAAAGGTCTCTATATTCCAACTGTTGAAGAAGTTTTTCAAACGTTTCCTGACCAACGAATGGTTATAGAAATTAAAGATACTAATTCCCCAGAAAGAACCGAAGAAATTTCCGAGAAGTTATGGAGATTAATTGTAAAATATAATTTAGAAGAGAAAGTGAATATCTCTTCATTTGACCAAGAAATAATAGAATCGTTTCAGTCATATGCTAAAGGTAGATCCCCTGTGGCAGGGGGCAAGCAGGAAGTCCTCAAATTCGTACTAGCCCATAAGCTTTTTGTTAGAAATTTATATAATCCTAGTGTTGATGTATTTCAAATCCCTACAAGTGAAAGTATTTTTAATTTAGCTGATAAAAAATTAATCGAAGGTGCCCATCGTCGTGGGATGGAAATACATTATTGGACCATTGATGATAAAGAAACCATGCGGATGTTGATAGAAGCAGGTGCAGATGGTATTATTACCAATCGACCGGATATAATGATTGAGTTATTGGAAGAAATGGGATATTAGTTTGTAAAATAGAGTGTTGTATCCTGGCAGGGATTAAGCACTCTATTTTTTGAAAATTGAGTGGTGTCATGTTTTGTCGAATTATCGATAAAATCATAAATTTGCAGATAAAATATTCCCTAGTGGAATAGTTTAATTCATTGTTTGTTGAATCCAAGAGACAAGAACGTGGTTACCGTTTTTTATTTTTTTTGAGATTTCGGGCATCAGATTGCTGTTTAAGTTACCGTTTCCGATGGTGCCGGAGCTAGACACCAAAACCAGGTGAACATTTTATTCTTTACCTTTCAAAAATAACAAAATCATGGAGATTCACTTTTTTGGGTCCCATCTTAAAATATTTCACCTCACTTTTATTTAACCGACTTATCTGTTGGTTGATTATTTAGTGGAGATGTAAAGCTATCCTCACTCGTAATCGAGCTGTGATGTGTGATCTTCACCGGATCGAGCCCATGTCCCAACGAACCGTACACTTTTCCTTTTAATGGCTCAATTAAATCCTTTGCTTGATGATATACTCTCGGTGTCTTCCAAAGAGCAATTAGCGCGCGTCCCATTGGCATTTCGTGATAACGCTCCGGCCACATTTTTTTAATATGTGTCTTCACCATCGGGTAGTATTTCGGGTTCATACTAGGAAATAAGTGATGCTCTGTATGATAAGAAAAATTAAAGTGCAAGACATCGACCCACTTTGGTACTGTGACTGTTAAGCTATTTGCTAATGGATCATTTATTTCTGTTTGCGGATTTAACCGATGGTTTGTTGAGATATAGCTCATTACAATAAAATTTGCAATTAATAATGGGATCAAAAAGGCAAAGACCCATTTAACTGGTCCTATCAAAAATAATAAACCAATCCACGATGCCCATGGTAATATCGTTTGCAGCCAAACAGTTGGCCGATTCTTAGGATTAAATTCTTTTAAGTATACGGAAAACATTTTTAACGAATGTAGTGAAAATTGAACAGTTAGTGATAGAAAACTTACAAATGCTCTAAATTGAAACGGCAGTTTATAAATCAATCTTAAAATCCGATTGTTAATTATTGTCGCCATATTCGGCCAGGCATCAGGATCTTTATGATCATCCTGAGTATGAACATGATGATTCATATTATGCCATTTCCGCCAAAGTCTAGGCCCTGTACTAAGTGGCCAAAAAGCAATTGCCCCTAGTAAATTGCGGAGCCAAGGCTTTCTCACTACTGTTCCATGTAAAATTTCATGACCTAAAAATCCCATCCCCGCAAAACTAGCTCCTAAAACTAACGCAATCAAAAAATAGATCCAAGGGTGAAGATTAAAAATACTAATCGTTAAAAAACCAGCGATCACAACAAGTAAATAAGCGAGTCCCCCTAATAGCCGAGCTGGAACTGGTTTGAAAGCCTTTTTTGGTAAATGTGGTGATATACGGGCTGCATACCATCCAAAAGAATGTAGCTCTTTCATCTAAATATACCCCTTTTCTTTTTTGTTATTACTCATATCCTTTCCAACAATGGAAGTTTTATCAAGTCTATTATTTGTTTTAAGGCAGAAATTATTACACTTTTGTATTTTATAAAAGTTTGAAATTGATTATTTTAGACCAACCTATTTATGATGGTGTTTAATTGAGTCGTTTTGTATTATAATAAGGACATTAAAATAAGAGAGTAAAAAATAAAAGGAGATGTAAATATGTCAGACCACACTATCAATGACCAAGCAACAAATACCCCTGAAAAGAAAAAATTAAGTCTTGAAGAAATGGTTAAACAAAAACTCGCTAGCAAAAAACAAGCTCAAAATGCTACTAAATTGGGTGGACCTTCAGGCCAACAAACTCAAAAAATGAAAAGCCAAATGACTAAAAAACCTAGCAATACACGCAGAAAAATGGGTGTTTAATGAGCGGACAGGAACGAACTAATATATCTGTAGGTCTGAATGTAAATGTAATTTTAAAGGAAGATCAACGGACTGGTAAAAAAACAAGCGGTGTTGTGAAAGACATCCTAACAAACTCTAGCTTCCACCCACACGGAATCAAGGTAAGGCTAGAAAGCGGCCAGGTGGGCAGAGTTATAGATATTTTATAGTAAGAAAAGCATAGGGCGGCTGATCCACACCGATAAATCAGCCGCTTCTTAATTTATTTTCCCGATCATATCTGATTCATAGATTGTATATGATTGATCGTTTTTTCCATTTGCTTTTTTATACATTGCATAAGCAACTTGCTTTGCTTCAATAGCGCGATATTTTTTCATTCTTCCAACCAATGTGAAGCGGAAGATTTTCATTACATACTCTCCTATCTTTTCTCCAAGACGAAATTCCTTCCGATCACCTACTAACAAAGAAGGTCTAAATATATGAACATGTGGTATATCTATTCTTTTTAATTCATCCTCCAATGTCCCTTTTACTTGATTATAAAATACACGAGATCCACTATTCGCTCCTAGTGCCGAAACGACGAGATATTTGCTAACACCGTGCTCTGCTCCCCATCTTGCTAACTTGATGGGATACTCAAGGTCTACCTTCATAAATTGCTCTTTCGATTTTGCCTTTTTAATGGTCGTTCCTAAGCAGCAATAAATATCATCAACTTTTTCTAAATCACTAAATGGCAGGTTATCAAAGTCGATTATTTTAGTTATCAGCTTAGGGTGTGACAATGGATAGTCACGACGAACGAGTATAGTTACGCTCTTGTATTCTGGGCTCTCTACTAAATATTGGAGTAACTCACTCCCTATTAATCCTGATGCACCAACTAGTAGTGCAGTCCTCTGATCCATCTTTATTCCCCCATGTATATGCCAAAAGGGAGGAAGGATCCTCCCTTTTGTTTATTTTCTATTTTTTGTAGGTGCTAGTGGCGTTCTCCGTTCATCAGCTATTTGCCCTTTATAAAACACTTTTTCACTAACATTAAATCCTAATTTACGTGCATATTGTTTTAACGTTCTTTCTTCTCGATCTGTAACAATCGAAATAACCGTACCTGATGCCCCAGCTCTGCCTGTTCTTCCAGATCGATGCGTATATTGAGTGATATCTTCTGGAAAATCAAAATGGACAACATGTGTTAACCCTTCGATGTCCAGTCCTCTTGCTGCAACATCTGTTGCGACCAATAATGGGAATTTGCCCGCTCTAAAGGACTTAATTGCATTCGCACGTTCTTCCTTTTTCGAGTCACTATGTAATACCCCAAGTGGAATCCGTTTAAATTGAAGTTTTTCAGCTACGACCGCTAGGTTTCCAATGTCTTTAACAAACGTTAATGCCTTTAAATCATTAAGTCGACCGATTTTCTCAAGAATTTCAATTTTTTCTCTTGGTGTACATACAAAATAAATATGCTCAACCTTTGACTTTGGCATGTCATTCTTTGTTACTCTGATTAGTAGTGGATCTTTCATAAAGGTACTAGCCACACGTTCAGTATGTTCAGGCATTGTTGCAGAAAATAAGACAATTTGACGGTCTGCTAATGTGGTTTTAATAATACCTTCAATTGTATTTGTATGTTCTGGGACAAGGAGTTGATCTCCTTCATCAAGGACAATCGTTTTTACCTCATGCATTTTAAGCTTTTTTTGTTTGATTAATTCTTGAATTCTACCTGGTGTACCAACAACAACCTGTGGGCGCTTTTTTAATTTTTCAAGCTGACGGGTCACATTTGCTCCACCAATAAAGCTGGCTCCTCTTATTCCACTACCTTCAGACCACTTTTGAACCTCTTGATGTATTTGCATAACTAACTCATGTGAAGAAGCTAATATGAGTGCCTGAACTCCACCATCTTCAGGATCAATCTTATTTAGAAGCGGCAATAGATATGCTAAGGTTTTTCCTGTTCCTGTTGGTGATTCGACAATTATATCTTTTCCCTCTAACACAAGTGGTGCAGCTTTCACCTGAACAGCAGTTGGACTTTCGAAACCTGCTTTCGTCCATGCCTCCTGTAAAAAAGGTTTAACCTGATTTAATAAATTCCATTTCTCAGTCATAGTAATCTCCTTTTGGCTAGTTATATATTGTTTCACATATAAATGTAATTAGTATCCTTAGTGTTAACCAATACGGTTGAATTCATTGATAATAATCCCACATATCATACCATAATAAATAATTAAAAGAACCCCATATGGATGGAGTTCAAAGGATTAGTGCTAGACTGTTGAACCTAATCAACAGCCTACCTAGTATTGATATTAAAGTTTAAACGAGCTCTTCAATGAAACAATACGGTTAAACACAAGTTTATCGTCTGTTGTATGCTTTGGATCGACATTAAAATAACCGTGTCTAAAGAATTGTAATTTATCTTGGCCTTTTGCGCCTTTCATATTTGGCTCAACGAATCCATTTACAATTTCTAGTGAGTTAGGGTTCACATTATCAAGGAAAGACTCTCCTTCAGCTTTTTCTTCATCTAAAATTAATGGTTCGTATAGACGGAATTCTGCTGGCTGGGCTTGTGATGCCTCTACCCAGTGAATGGTTCCTTTTACTTTACGACCAGTAAATCCTGTTCCACTCTTCGTTTCTGGATCATATGTACAACGGATTTCTACTACCTCTCCAGCATTATCTTTAATAACTTCTTCACATTTGATAAAGTAAGCATGCTTTAAGCGAACCTCGTTACCAGGGAATAGTCGGAAATACTTTTTAGGAGGATCCTCCATAAAGTCATCTTGCTCGATATAAATTTCTCTAGAGAGCGGAATTTGACGTGTTCCCATCTCTGGAACTTCTGAGTTAATTTCAGCATCTAGCATTTCAACTTGGCCTTCTGGATAATTTGTAATGACCACTTTTAAAGGTTTAAGAACTGCCATTGTTCGTGGTGCTTTTAGTTTTAAATCCTCACGAATGAAATGCTCAAGCATTTGAACATCAACAACACCATATCCTTTACCTACACCAGTTTCACGACAGAACGTAACAATAGATTCAGGCGTATAACCTTTGCGGCGTAAACCAGAGAGTGTAGGCATACGTGGGTCATCCCAACCGTCGACAAATTTTTCATCCACTAGCATTTTGAGTTTTCGTTTACTCATAATGGTATTGGTTACATTCAAACGAGCAAATTCAATTTGTTGTGGCTTTGCATCCATTTCACATTTTTCAACTACCCAATTATATAATGGACGTTGATCTTCAAACTCTACTGTACAAATCGAATGTGTAACTCCCTCAATTGCATCCTCAAGTGGATGGGCATACCCATACATTGGATAGATACACCATTCGTCACCTGTATTATGGTGGGTAGAATGTGAAATACGATAAATGATTGGATCCCTTAAATTAATATTTGGTGATGACATATCGATTTTTGCACGAAGTACCTTTTCACCATTTTTAAATTCACCATTCTTCATTTGATCAAATAATGCAAGGTTTTCCTCAATACTACGATTTCTAGATGGGCTTTCCTTACCTGGCTCTTTTAGAGTACCTCGATATTCACGTATCTCATCGGCTGAAAGATCCTCAACATATGCTAGTCCTTTTTTAATTAAAAGAACTGCACGCTCATACATTTCACTAAAATAGTTAGATGCAAAATGTAATTCTTCCCATTCATACCCAAGCCAGCTTACATCTTCTTTAATCGCTTCAACATACTCTATATCCTCCTTAAGAGGGTTCGTATCATCAAAACGAAGATTCGTTCTACCGTTAAATTCATCTGCTAATCCAAAATTAAGTACGATTGATTTTGCGTGCCCAATATGTAGATATCCATTTGGTTCTGGAGGAAAACGGGTAATGATTTCTTTGTGCTTACCTGATTTTAAATCATCGATAATTATATTCTTTATAAAGTTAGATGACGTTGTATTATTACTTTCCATTTAAATCTCAACCTTTCTCTAGCCCACATTTCTGCAAAATCCAATTTATTAGTAGTTATATCATAAAAATAGAGATATATCTATGTATGATACTAAAATTGACCTTACCTTTCAATTTTTCCAAGGGTTGGGGAGAATAAACCTCTAGAGACCTTTTTCACAAGGATTGGGCGAAGTTTAACCGGCGAACCAAGTGTTAATTAAGCATTCTGCAATGTCTTTCTCTATCAAAACTCATCCAAAGTAAGTTAAAATTAACGAACATAATAAACCAAGCGCTGATATAAAGCCTACAATCGGACCGCCTTCTTCAAACGCTTCTGGCAGCATTGTCGAGGAAACCATTGCAAAAATGCCCCCAGCTGCAAAAGCTCCGATTGTTGTAGCTAACCACGTTGATGTCGGATCGATTATTAGATAACCTAACAAGGCACTTAGCGAGGACAGCAGCATGACAATTACCCATAAAAATAAGATTTTTCTCTTCGAATAGCCGTCCTTCTTTAATCCAATACTGCTAGATAATCCTTCAGGAAAATTGCTTACAAATATTGCAATGACAATCAACCAACTCACAGTATGATGTTCGAGCAAACTTACCCCAATAATCACTGATTCTGGTATGGCGTCAATTACAGTACCCATGAATATTGCCATTCCAGAGTGACCAGATGGGCTCATTTTGGAACGCTTTCTTTCATGTCCACCTTTTTTCATAATAATCAATTCTGCAACAATGAAGAGTGTTGCTCCAGCTAAAAAACCGAGCGAAGGATAGAGTATACCCCCTTCTTTTACAGCATTTGTCAATAATTCGAAGGTAGCTGCACCAATTAAGACACCTGTACCAAAGGCCATAACAAAAGCTGAAACCTTATTTGGTATGTTCTTGAATATTCCTAACAATGCACCAAGTACGAGTGATGAACCAGCAATTGCACCCCACATAGCAGCCTGTAGCATTTTTTCTCTCCTCTACGATTTAACTGTTATTTACTTTATCCAGTTTTTAAAAATTTAAATAGTAGAGTTTAAAATTCTATTTTACCAATGAGTGCTTAAATGCGTAGATAACCGCTTGTGTACGATCCTGCACTTCAAGCTTTCCTAATATGTTACTCACGTGGACCTTAACCGTTTTAAGGGCAATAAATAATTCATCACCGATTTCTTGATTTGTTTTTCCTTGCGCCATGTGCATTAAAATTTCCATTTCTCGATTCGTAAGATGTTCATGTAATGCCGCTGGTTCTTTTTTGCGCATTTTCAGCATCATTTTACCGGTCACTTCAGGTTCCAAAACTGATTGACCATGAAATGTCGAACGAACAGCTTCTGCTATTTCACTTGCTTTTGATGTCTTTAGCATATAACTGGTTGCTCCTGCTTCTAGCGCAGGATATACCTTTTCATCGTCTAAAAAGCTAGTAACAATAATGACCTTAGCCTCTGGCCAGCTCTCAATAATTTGTTTTGTCGCTTCGATCCCATCCATTTCATTCATAACCAAATCCATTAAAATGACATCAGGTCTTAACTCTAACGCCAGCTCCACTCCCTCGCGCCCATTGGATGCTTCACCAACTACCTCAATATCAGACTGTGCTGATAAATAAGCAGAAATTCCTATCCGTACCATTTCATGATCATCGACAAATAACACCTTTATCATTGCATATCACCCTCTAATTTCATCATTGGTACCTTGACTTCTAGACGTGTCCCTTTATCCTTCAAGCTTACAACTTTAAATGTTCCCCCTACTTCGACGGCACGTTCGTACATGTTATTCATTCCATATGAACCTGTTTTAGCAGTCTCAACATCAAAGCCTTTTCCATCATCAACAATTCGTAAAATGACCATGTCTTCACGCATAATCAGTAACACCTCTAATTTTGAGGCTTTTGCATGGCGTAATGTATTTGATACGGATTCCTGTAATATCCGGAATAGATGGTCCTCTACACCCTTATCTAATTGCATCTCTTCTACTTTCCACGTAATATCCATTGTTACCTTTTGAGATAATTCAACGAGTAATTCCCCGATACCTTCCTGTAGTGACTTACCTTTTAAAGCAACAGGACGCAAATGTAAAAGTAGTGCTCGCATTTCTAATTGTGATTGGTGAATCATTTCTTCTACCATTTTTAGTTGCTTCGTTTCGGTGTTTTCAACCTCTTGCTTTGTTTCTGTGATGGCTGACATCACCATCGACGCTGCAAAAAGCTGCTGACTAACTGAATCATGTAGCTCACGTGCAAGGCGGTTTCGTTCCTGTGAGACAATTTTTTGGATTCGTTTTTCTTGTTCCTCGGCTTTTTCATTGGCTAGCTTTTGAGATAATTTAACTTGTTCTGTCATTTGTTTTTTAATTTTTTTAATGCGGTCCCAGATATCCTTAAATTCTTCATCTTGATTTAGCTTACTATCTTCGACATGTTTCCCTTGTTCGACCTGTTGAAGTGTATCCGAAATAGTCCGTAGTTGGCTACGCCATGAGGTGCCGGAAATAAACCCAAAAAGTAAACCTATTAAAATACTTACACTTGGTACGAAAATGACAAAGGGTACACCCATGACTTTTTGATTCCACAAATCACCCCAGTCAGTTAAAGGATAGGCTGTGAAAAACATGACCGCTAGCACGAGTAGTAAAAAAACTGACAAAAAAGAGGAAGTAATAAGCTGTCTTTGAACAGTACTCATACTCGCTTCACCTCTAAATCACCGATGACAAACGAGGTAATAATCTTAATCTTTTGACCAGCGTCTCCATATTGTTCAGTCTGATAGGATAGAACTTGATTAAATACCCTTGACTCTTGGTGTTGGAAAATTGAAGTTGACCCAGTAATCACGGAATGATGAATGCTCACTTCCATTTCGTATGGAACAAGTATTTGAACATTTCCAATAAAATTGCGAACAGAAATGAAAGACTCTCCTTTTGGTAAAACCGTATTACTTAAATCAATGGTAGTGTCACCAACACCCGTTTGGATAAATACATCATTCCATTCATAAACATGCTCTGGTGTTTTTTGACGTCCAATAAAAACATTTTCAAATAAACTTTTATTCTTTCTTATCAGTTCTTCCTTCATTTCTGTGGGAGTAGTTTCCTCAATAACTGGTATGACTTGGTGTGGTTTATTTTTAGATTGGAAGTAGTGGAGAACAAAATATAAGACAACACCTGCTAAAAGAAACTTAACAGTCATCATTGAAGCGATGGTAAAAAATAAACTAATGCAACCAAACCAAAATAATATTTTTCCGAAAATACCCTTAAATTTCTTTCTACCAATATAGATACATACACCCGATAGAAATCCTGAAAAGATAACCCCACTATTAAAAAAGGTAACCTCAATAAACAACACAGCAATTCCAAACATCACTAGTTTGCTAATATAATCCGTTTTTTTAAGATTTGCCATGGGGTTACCCCCTTTCTATTAATTAAGAAAAGCGCAGGGCGCCCGCCTTTCGCGACAAGCATAAGACGAGCCGGCTGGAAGGTTGTTCTTTAACCTTCCAGCCGGATTGGCTTATGACCATAGAGCCGATGGCGCCTGGAGCTAGACACTAAAACTTGGTAAAAAATTTATACTTTCATACCTGCTGAAAAGGCGCAGTTCCCTACGCCCCTTAAGAATACCATGTTTTGGTTATGAAATAGTATTAGATTCTTCTTTTTTTAATTCCTTTTCTAACTGAGCAATACGTGAATCAATGGTATTGCGGTAGTATGACGTATTCACTTGATGTTCTAAGCGCTCAAGGTAGCTCTCCATTTCAGTAAAAGTAGCTGATGCTTTGTTTGTATAGCTGCTATTTGAGTCAAGCACTAGGTTCATTCGATAGTTAGCTCTTGCCATATTCTCACGACCCATTAATTCCATTCTCTTAATGTTCATATCTTTCAGCTTATGCTTCATTTCTTCATATTTCTTTTCAAGATCCATTAGATGCCCAGTCGCATTTGCTAGAGAATCCTTTAATCGTGTTGAACGCTCTTCATATTGCATTTGTTCTTGTAATGCAAATTGATATAGTTCATCTTCACCAGCTCTTGAAGCAATTTCAACTTGAGATTTTCTTTTTTCTGCAAGATCAACTGCATAATTGTATTCACGAGTAAATTCTTCTTTTAATAAATGCTGACGTTCAACTAATTTACGTACTTTTTCTACTTCTTGTTTGCATTGACGAAGATATTGATTAAGTAATGAAATAGGATTCTTTTTCTCCTTCCCATCTAAAACCTCGTGTAAATCAGCCTCTATTGAATTTTTAATACGATTGAATAATCCCATGTAAAATCTCTCCTTTAAATTGTTTTTTAAATTTTAGTACTCTTTTTTTAATTCAGACCACTGTCTCTCGAAATTAGTAAATGGATCAGAGTCTTCTTTAACAACTGTTTCTTTTGTTGAATTCCATTTTTTATAAACTACGTATAAAACGTAAGCTGCAGCAATTCCGATGATCGCTGGAACATTTGAAGCAGATGCTGCTAAAGCAATCAAACCGATGACCGCCCACATCACCTTCTTCGCAGTAGAATCTGTTTTCATAAAGCCTTTGAATGCGAAGTACATGATCACTAAGCTAATCGCTAATCCGATAACAGGACCAACATTACCTAACAACACCAATGCTGAGATAGCACCTATTATTAATAACCCAAACTTTTTCATTGTTTGTTTCCTCCTTTCGATTCATGTCTTAATCTTATCGTGATTAGCGTTTTTTCATAATGATCTTGAGATATAATTTGGAATAAGACCTGCGACCTACTTGAGATAGGGCTAGGATTTCGCATTCAACAAGTTTTGAGGCGCGGATTTTACTGTCCCTTAAGCGTGGGATAAATTGCATGCCTAGACGTGAAAAATCCCACATGTAGTGGGATTTAATTTATCTTGATATGTTTTTATTTCCTGTAACCCAAAATCGCCATGGGTAATTCTTGGCCTCACCAGAATTGTCAATTCCAATACGTGGGCCGCTTGAAATGCTAGTAGGCTTACTACCTTCAGCTAAAAACAGTGGCGGTTTGTAAATAGGATTTCCGTAGTCCTCCATTGTAATGCCTAACGCTTTTGTTAGTTTTCCAGGTCCATTTGTTAGATTTTTAACATCTAATACACCTCTCCTTTTGAGCATAAGATCAATAGATGTAAGTGGCTCTAGTGCTCTAATTAAGACGGCTTCAGGTTTACCTATTCCCCCACTTACTACGTTGACTAGGCAATGAGTATGCATAGAATAAGTATAGATCTGACCAGCTTCCCCAAACATTACTTCTGTACGCTTTGTTCTCCTGTTTCCAAAACTATGTGCAGCCCGGTCTTCTGGACCCATATAAGCTTCGGTTTCTACTACATATCCTGACGAAATGCCTTCATCTGTTACTTTTACTAATAAACATCCTAATAATGCTTTAGCTAACTGGAGAGTAGGCTTTTTAAAAAAATCTGCTTGTAAAGGTTTATATGTAATATCTATTTCCAATTTGCCACCTCATATTTTGCCCTATAGAAAAGCCTTGGCTAACATTCATTTCATCCCTTATTAAGGTATAGTCACTTTACCATTCCTCTAGCGTCTATTTCCCATACATCAATCACTTTCCCATCATCATGAACAATGTATTCATTAAATTGATTGACAACTGTACAGGCATGGTTTGGAATAATTTGAACTTTTTCATTCAATCGTAAGGACGTCTCAGCAGGTAAAACTCCGACTCCGTGTTCTTCAGATAGTCTTTCAATCGTTATTTCAGGGTGTTCAATAACGTGACCAAAGCCATTAACTGTATTATTGCCATGTGCCCCCTTGTCCAAGCAAAGCGTTTTACTTCCTGTGTCAAACACAATTCTTTTTTGATTATAGACACCGACTACCGAACCCAATACGGTTAATGCACAGCTTTCTATACTTGAGACACCTAGGCCTGCTTGGATCGCATCAAAAAACACGGCATTTCCAGGACGAATTTCATTTATTCCCTTTACTTTACCTGCAATTTTATAGGTTGGTGTGGAACCAACACTTCTAACAGGTACAGGAATACCAGCTCGTTCGCAGGCTTCAACGCTTTCCATGACAGCCTTACCTTCCTGTATCCCTATCTCTTCAATTTCAGCTAAGGTTTTTGCTGCATAAGAATGTCCACCATGTGTAAAAATTCCACCCAGCTTGAGTCCAGATAAAAGAATAATAGCTTGAGCAAGGTCTAATGCCTCTTGCCCTGGTTCAACACCACACCGGTTCAAACCGGAATTCACCTTAATCCAGACCTCTAGAATATATGGACTCTTTTCTAATTCTTTTTGCAGGCACTTCAATTGTTCAAGGCTATCCACTGCAACTTTAACATTAACATTACTTTCCAAAAGCTTGATTATCCTAGCTACTTTTAGCTTACTTGAAATTGGGTAAGCAATTAATATATCGTTGATCCCCGCTGCAGCCATTACTACTGCTTCACTAGTTTTTGCGCAGGTAATTCCGATCGCACCAGATTGAAGCTGGAGCATCGCAATTTTAGCTGATTTGTGAGTTTTAATATGTGGGCGAAAGTGGAGATTGTTCTCCTTGGCAAATTGCGCCATTTCATTTATATTCTGTCTAAGTTTCTTAGCATTCAAAAGTAAAGATGGAGTATCTAAACCATCTATATTCTGCCCAATACCTATTTTTTGTTTAAACAAACCTAACACCCCCTCTTTATCTTATATTAGTATTTCGATATCGCATGGATAATTCCCTTCTCGTAAAGAAAAGCACAGGGCGCCCGGAGCTAGACACTATAACTAGGTACAAACTTTTAGACTTTCTTATCTTTCAAAAAAGGGCAACATATATATTCTGATATATTGCTATTCTATATTACCGTTTTTTATTTTTTGCGGAGTTTCGGGCATCAGATTGCCCTTTTGATTACCGTTTTTTATTTTTTGCGGAGTTTCGGGCATCAGATTACCCTTTTGATTACCGTTTTTTATTTTTTGCGGAGTTTCGGGCATCAGATTGCCCTTTTGATTACCGTTTTTTATTTTTTGCGGAGTTTCGGGCATCAGATTGCCCTTTTGATTACCGTTTTTTTTTGTACGGTTTCGGGCATCAGATCCCGGAGCTAGACACTAAATAGGTACAAACTTTTAGACTTTTGTATCTTATTAAAACAACAAAAAACTCAACTACTAAGTAGCTGAGTAAAAAGGGGGAAATACATTGGATAACTTACTTATTTTAAGTATGTTCGATTTTCTATCGTTCTATACATCGATTGATAAAATTTTTCAAACTGGTAAGTACTAGGTCCTTTTACAGACAGAATGCTTAATGGAGAGCATATATTGATTCACACGAACCAAGAAAAAGTGCGATCCGATGGGGCCCAGAACTAGCCACTAAAACTAGGTCCAAATTTTCTTACCTTTTAAAAAAGTGGTGTCAGCACAATGACACCACTTTTTCAAACTCTAACTAAACTGCTTTTTTTGGAACCATCGTTGGAGAGGTTGGGTTGTTATCCTTTTTCTTTAAAATCGTTCTGCGTAAATATGGAATTACCCAGCGGTCTAAGCCGTAGTAACCAGCGTTTGCTCCAGCTACTAAAATAATTGTTCCTAAAAATATACCCGTTGGATTACTAGATACAGTTCCTGCTAAGAAGAAAGAAAAGTTCATCATTAATCCGAAGAACATTGCCGCTGTTGTAAAACACCCAAGTATTAAACCTAAACCTACTAAAAATTCACCAAGTGGGATAAAGAAGTTAAACAATCCAATGTTAGGTAGCGCAAACCCTTCTAGAAATGAAACATACCAGCCATAAACGATATTTCCATCTGGACCCTTAACTGGATTAGTAACTGCATTTCCTAAAAAGCCAGAAGCATCAAAACCACCTGTAAGTTTACCCCAGCCAGATGATAGCCAAGAATACCCTAAAAATAACCGTATGATAGTTAAAATTCCTGCTGCAATTTTATTTTCTCTTAAAAATGGTACGAACATTGTAGATCGCATCCTTTCGAAATGTAATTATTTATTACACTCTAAATATAGCAGGTATTTTACTAAAAATATCGATAATGTGAAATAGTTCACAATTCATTCGATAAGCTTTGAACAAACTATGAATACACATATTTCCTACTTCATCAACGAAAATATTCACTAGTCCAAGCTCTCTAAAATGCTTTTCGAATTCTTTTCCTCGTACCTCTTCTTGAAAGGTAGGTGCTGGTATGGTTGTAACTGCAATTTGGTCTTCCGTTGTGTTGTCACTATCTTGTTTTAAAAATTCCAATGACTATTGTACATTTGGATTAGATAATAGAGGCACAAAGACTTGTTCAAATGAATCACCACTCATTATATTCTAATAATTTTATAAATTAATTCACCACTTCTAATATAACAACTTTCTCAATGTCTGTTAAAATAGAATAAAAATCCGCAAAACGGAGGTAGCATCATGCTAAACAGAAAATTAGTGGTCACACAGGATATCGACCAAACCCACTACAAACAAATAAAAGAACTACTGCCAGATTGGGATGTCATTGTAGGAAAAGATAAGAGCATATGGGAGGGACACCTTATAGACGCAGAAATTATTGCGGGCTGGAAAAAAGAAGTTGATGAATATAGCATTAAAAGAGACTCTAAGCTACGTTGGCTTCAAACCTGGAGTGCAGGAGTAAACAACTTACCTTTACAAGATTTAGAATCAAAAAACGTCCTCCTAACCAGTGCAAATGGCGTTCATGCATATCCAATTTCTGAAACCATTTTTGCATTAATGCTTGGCTTAACCAGGAAAATTCATGCCTATGTTAGAAATCAAGCTTCAAAGAAATGGCACCATTCTGATTTAAAGCTTGAGATTCATGAAAAGACGATTGGAATCATTGGTGTGGGTGAAATAGGAACAGAAACTGCAAAGCTCGCCAAAGCATTCGGAATGAAAGTATTAGGTATGCGTTATTCTGGTAAACCCGAACAATATGTTGATGAAATGTATACACCAGACCAGTTACATACGATTCTACCTCAATGTGATTATGTCGTTATTACATTGCCACTTACAAAAGATACACACCAAATGTTTGGTGACGAGCAATTTAAGCTGATGAAACCATCTTCATTTCTAATCAATATTGGACGTGGTGAAATTGTTGTAGAAGAAGAATTAATTAACGCATTACGTGAGCAAGAAATTGCTGGAGCAGGGCTAGATGTGTTTGAAAAAGAACCATTAGCTGAAGACAGTCCTTTGTGGGACCTTGAAAATGTTATCATTACACCACATACATCAGGTTCAACAGAGAACTATAATAAACGTGTACTAGAAAACATTCTAATTCCTAATTTAAAAAGCTATGTTTCTTTAGATTCTCCTACAATCAATCTTGTTGATTATAAAAAAGGGTATTAATAAGCTAATAAAACACTAGTATGAAAGGGATGAAATGTGATTTCATCCCTTTCATTTCTACGGTATAGTACAGTGCCTGACACCCTAGGAAGACATTTGTCCTTTTGAGGTGCCTGATGACTCTTCAAGTTTGATTCAGTCCCCAAACAAACGTTGAGTTGTAATTGTCTATGGAACGTATAAACTAAAATAGTTACAGTCACTCCAAAAACTTTAAAATACACCAAAGATGATCAATCCTCATCCTTTACATCGATATCTTCAGGAATAGGCTCATTTCGTAATTCCTCTAGTAACCCTTTGTATTTTTCCATTTGCTCTAAATGAGTCGTAAATTGCTCCTTATTAATTAAATATTGCTCTCCATCAAATAGAGCACGAATACGCTTTTCCTTAATTAAGGTTTCTATATATGCTTCTGAAAATGATAGGTATTCTGCTGTTTCTTTTATTGTTAAATACATGTTTCCACCCTTTTGTTTCGCTATTTTATTTTGTTTAGTTCGTCTAAGAATGCTGGTCTTCTTACATACTTCTGCTTGAGACCTTTAATCAGATTTGTAGCATGTTCACTACCGCAAGCCTTTTTGAAAAAGACTAGCAGACTAAGCTCTACTGCTCATTCTGGGTCTGTATCAATATGTCCACGTCCCTTATCTAAAACCACCCCTTGAACCGTATGTCCCGAATTTCTCCAATTAATAAAGCCACGTACTTTGGCTTTGTTAATATAATCAAGGATAAGCTTTTTACTAATCAATTAAATTTGCAACCTTTTACTTTTTCCCTTATTAAATTTTTATCGTAAAAGAAGGTCTAGCCACATAGTATTTAGTAGTAAGACTTGTACATCTATTTAATTTATAGTACTAATTTTTAAGGGTGTGATAAAAAATGGAGCAACTTTTAGGAATGGAGTTCACAGCCTATGTGGCTTTAGCCGTTGTTTTATATGCAATACGCCAGGCAACCGGGATTTCAAACAGGTATATTCCTTTAACTGCGGTTATTTTGGGAATAGCATTTGCGATGTTCGAATTTCACAAGTTTAATTTTGATATTTTCTTAATTGGTATTAAATATGCTTTATATGGTGTAGGGACTGTCGCAACGATAAAATACGTTCTACAAAAAGGGGCCTTACGGGAGGAATGATACTCCCACACCTTAGGAGCGGGCTTTCTCGTTCGGGAAGTTCTGTGAATTTTCAAGTAGTAAACTAGAGGGGACCCCTCCTCCCCTCTATTCATTACTCTTGTCTTATGTGTAACAGCTTCTGCCTTAATTCTCTGTCCATCGTAGCTAACTCTTGTTCTGCTTGGCGACGTTTAGAACGTCCTTCCTCCTGAATCCGAAGTGTTTCTTCAAGAGTCGCAATTAAGCTTTCCTGTGTTTTCTTCAATGTCTCGATATCGACTAAACCACGCTCATTTTCTCTTGCCGTTTCAATTGTATTTGCCTTAAGCATTTCTGCATTTTTTAGTAAAAGCTCATTTGTAGTCTTTGAAACTTGTTTTTGTGCTTCTACCGCATGACGTTGTCTAATCAAAGTCAAAGCAATAGCGACTTGATTTTTCCATAGTGGAATTGCCGTCATGATCGATGATTGAATTTTTTCAACAAGTGCTTGGTTCGTATTTTGAATTAGACGGATTTGTGGAGCACTTTGAATGGTAATTTCTCTACTTAATTTCAAATCATACAGACGTTTATCTAATCTTTCAGCAAATTGGTTCATGTCATTTACTTCTTGAAATTTCATTTGATCATTTGATACTTCTGCTGATTTTTTTAGCTCTGGGATTGTCTTTTCATGAAGCTGCTCTAACTTAATTTCACCCGCTGCAATATAGACATTTAACGTATCAAAATATTCCTTATTTACTTCAAATAACTTTTCTAGCATCACAATATCTGATAAAAGGGTATTTTTACTATGATCTAATTTCACACTAATACGATCTATTTGAGCACCTGTTTTCTGATACTTTGATAAAACCTCTTGAATAGAACCGGATACCTTCCCAAACATCCGCGCTATAAAGGATGGTCGTTCTGATTTCAGCTCTTCTGGACTCACATCGTTTAGTTTTTTCATTAACTCGCTGATAATTGTCCCAATTTCACCAACATCCTTTTTTCCCACATGTTCAAGCATGGTGTGTGAAAAAGATAATAGCTTAGATTGTGCTGGCGTTCCATAAGTAATCATGGCTTGGTGATTTTTTGGATCTATCTGATCGGCAAGCTGATAAGCTTTTGCCCTATTCTCTTCTGGTATGACATCAATTAGTTTAACTGGTTTATTTTCCTGTTCATGCACAGTTTTTTGGTTTTGACCGTCTTCATTTTCCCCAAAAGGATTAGATAGTAGGTCTTCCATTAAATTTGAATGACCAGTCTTTTTTAACAGGGATGGATTGTTTTGATATTCGGTCATTTTAATCGCCTGCTTTCATCACTAATTTTTGATGAATCCTTTATTGTTTTTATTGAGTGCTTGGCAACATCGATTTCATAATTCAATTGGTCAATGTCATCAGATAGAAACTGATATAAATCATTTTCAATTGAGTGGGTAAGCTCTTCTAACGTTCGGCGCGTTTCATAAAGAGACATGTCGAGTTCTCGGTTCTTTTTAGGCTGGGAGGATAGGAATACATATTTTTCTGCAAGTTCAACTGCTGAATCTAAGTGTGAATAATAAAATCGTTCAGCCTTGTAAAACCGTTTTGGCTCTTTTTTTGACATGCTATATATTTTTCTCGTAATACGAATAAGCTCAAGTCTTTGTTTCAATGATGGTAAATGTTTTATTGAAACAAGCGCTCTATTCAAACGATAAATTTTTCGTTTTGCTTCATCCAGGTTATTCATAATATAATGAAATTCTTTTCTACTTAATCGATGTCTTTTCAACAACCGTCTTTTCAAAAAAACGGACATTATACCAAATACTAAGAGTCCTCCTGTTAATGAAATAACTGAAGAGGCGAAAAAAGAATGTTCGAAAGCAAAAAAGCTAACTAACCAAATGGTAATAGTAGAAGGAATTGTAATTAACATTTTACCTATAACAGCTAAAACTGAGTTCATCGTAAATCGTCTCCTGACTTAAACTCTTTTATATTCATACGATTAGACCTCATCTATGGTTTCAATTCTTGATGAAAAATGTATGAATTTGAAGATTATTTTCTAAATCTAACGATAAACCATTCATGCATGTCCCTCAATAGACCGTGAAACGTAAAACATTCTAAGTCTTAAGGCGTATTTTTAATGAACTACATTTCATTTTTTCCAATGGTAAAAAATCTAAACTAGACTTGTTACTGATTGAGAGTACAATGGCACTTTACTATAAATCCGTATAAATCTGTATTAACCGAATATAAAGGCAAAGCCGCGACTAATAGGTCACGGCTTCAAGCTTTATCGTCATTGCTTTGCTAATTCAATTAATCTTTTTAATTCAGTATGATCAAAGCCCTTCACAGCTTGATCTTCTACCACAGTTACAGGAACTCCAAGAAAACCAAACTTTTCTACTTCTTCTTGATATTCACGGCTAGTCATGACATCTCTTACCTCAAAGGTAACTCCTTCTTCTGTAAGCATTTGTTTTACAATGTTACACTCTATACAATCCTTTGTTGAATAAACAATGACTGGTTTGCTCATTTAAATACATCTCCTTGTTACTATGTTCATTAATCACTCCCCTAGTATAAGTGCTAAAACGAAAAAACAGAAATAAAATGATTAACGGTTTATTGTCTTGCTCGTACCCATTACTTCCCGAAAATAAATATATATTTTTTGCCTTGCTAATTCCCTTGAATTTTCCTTATACTGAAGGAAGAAATTTTAAATACGAGGAGAAGCGCTATGTTTTCAGACTTTCGTTCTTTAGAAATGGAGCAACAAGTTGAGTTTTTAACCCGTGAGCTAGTTAAAATGAAAAGCTACAACAATACAATTGGTGAAAGTGACAAAGCAGACTATCTAATAAAGGTCATTAAATCCTTTCCATATTTTCAACAAAATCAAGAATATGCTTGGACAACTAGCATAGCTAATGATGTTGCAGGACGAAAGAATGTCTTTGCATTTGTTAAAGGAAAAACTGGTTCAAAAAAGACAATCGTCTATCATGCTCATTTAGATACAGTTGGTACAGACGATTTTGGTGCATTACAATCGATTTCCCATGACTCGGATGCTTTACAACAGTTCTTTTCAACCTATGCAGCTGACAAGGACGTACAGGCTGATGCACTCTCAAATGACTGGTTATTTGGTAGAGGAGCGCTTGATATGCAAAGTGGAATTGCTGTCCACCTTGTGAATCTTCTTTATTTTTCTGAACATCTTGAGGAATTAGACGGAAATTTATTAGTCATGTTCAATCCAGATGAAGAAAGTCAGCATTCAGGGCTTAGAAGCGCATTACATGAGTTAAAGCGCCTGCAAGAGGAGCTTTCATTAGATTATGTGGCAGCTATTAATGATGATTTCATCTCACCATTCTTTGAAGATGATCATAATAGGTACATCTATACAGGTGTTGCAGGAAAATTATTACCCTGCTTTTATATTTTCGGAAGAGAAGCCCATGTAGGTGAAAGTTTAACGGCGATTGATCCAACCCTTATTGCATCGGCTTTAAATGTTAAAATTACACAAAACCTCGATTTAACAGAACAATTAGAAGGGGAAGTGATTCTCCCACCTAGTTGTTTGCATTTAAGAGATGATAAAAAGAACTATGACGTACAAACAATTTTAAGCTGTAAGCTGTATTTTAACTATTTTGTATATGAAAAATCACCCAAACAAATTCTAGATGAATTAATAGCGATTACAAAAGAAACCTGTAAAGATATAGAGGATAGACAAAGAAAGACTTATCAACAATTTTCTCGTACAACTGGGTTACCTAGTCGAGACTTTGATTGGAAGTTAGAGGTCATACGTCTTGAAGATTTTATAGACTACTTGGAGAAGTTAGGATTAGCACCACAAAAAGTTATTCAATCCATTTTAAGTGATTCGAAACGGGAAGATATCGATGACAGGATGCTTGCTTTTCAAATAGTTGAAGCATTACAAAACTTAGATCCTACTAAAAAACCCCGGGTTATATTATTTTATGCTCCTCCCTTCCTACCAGCTAATTTTTTAAAGGAAAATAGTCAAAAAGGAGCGGTCATCTTACGCAAGGTTAAGGAGACACTTGAAAACGAAATATACAAAGGGAAAGAAACATTTGTGTTAAAAAAATACTTCCCCTATCTATCTGACGGCAGCTTTCTTTCATTTAACGGTTCAGAAGAGGATATGCATACATTAAAAAACAATTTTCCAGCGATGAATCAGTTATTCCCAATGCCTTTAGAGACAATGAAGGAACT
Organism: Cytobacillus sp. S13-E01; assembly: GCF_029193815.1. Classification (GTDB taxonomy): domain Bacteria; phylum Bacillota; class Bacilli; order Bacillales; family Bacillaceae_L; genus Bacillus_BV. Next base: position 93,423 of record NZ_JARFVC010000003.1, on the reverse strand, counting down.
AAACATTCCATGTCTTAATTTTGGTGTATATGGTAAGGACGGCCATAAACGGACCGAGCGCGTGTATAAACCTTATAGCTTTCAGGTGTTGCCTAAGCTAATTAGGAACGTTACAAAACGATTACTTTCGTAAAATGACACTTCAATCAGTCGGGGTTAGTGGGGTTCTTCATCCCCCACTGATTGTTAATTGAACTTATAACGTTAGGAACGCGCACATCTTATGCGCTACTCTTTACTTGCACATCTAGTGCTTCGTCCGACCTTTAGGGACAGGTGATCCCCCACCTAAACCATCTTCGAATTCCCTAAGTTTTGAGGTGGGGGTTTACTGGCTCACCTTGATGAACAATAAAATAAAACGTTTTAGGCACCACATTTTTTCTGTGGTGCCTATTCAATTGATTTATGGGTTTATCAAACTAAATCGGAAGTTTGTGTTATTTCAGACACCTACACCACATTTAATTGAAATTTTGTTGAACATAATTGACACAATCTTATGCTTAGTTTACATTATAATGATTCGAAAGCTCATCAAGGAGGAATCTTATTGATTTATGAATATGCATTAGTCTTTTTGGGTGCTGCGATTCCTTGGCTTGAAATTGCATTAGTGATTCCTTTAGGCATCATAAGAGGATTATCACCATTTTGGGTTATGTTACTAGCATTTATTGGGAATATGGCTACCGTTCTACCAGTTATTATTGGGTTTGAAAAAGTAAGACAGTGGATTCTTAAACGTCAAGAAAAAAAGGGGAAAGCACCCTCTAAGCGAAGTGAACGTGCCAAAAAGATTTGGAACAGGTATGGTCTACCCGGACTCGCTCTTCTAGGACCGATTTTAATTGGAACCCATATTGCCGCATTTATCGGAATGTCTTTAGGAGCTGAAAAAAAGTGGGCTATACTTTGGCTGACAATTAGTATAGCAGTATGGACACTTATCTTCGGTATAGCAACAGAACTAGGCTTTGAGTTTTTTAGATGATGAATGTTACTGTACATCTCTACTAAATCCTTAGTTAACCGTTCTTCTAAAAAACCTTGTTTCCTTCTTAAGAAGAATTTGGTAGAGAAAGACTTTTCTTGATGTTCAGTAACTCATTTACTACTTGTTTTAAATTTTCAATCTTCACTATTTATGTTGCTTATTTCAGGATAATCACAATACTCAATAATCGTTCCTTCAGTATCTGCTGGATTCAAATAAATTAATCTTCTTCCATGCTTATTGATACGAAGAGTATTTTCCAATGTACGAATTCCTTTTTGTTTGAGATCTGCTAGAGCCTCATCTAGATTATCAACTTGATAGGCGATATGATGGACCCCTTTTCCTTTTTGCTTGATAAACCGCGCAATGGGTGAGGTTGTATTATTCGTTGGTGCTAGTAATTCAATTCGGTCTCCATTTACTTCTAGAATAGCAACTTCACTCTCTACACCTTCTGCATCGCTTTGGTAGCGATCAATTAGTTTGCCACCTACTATATTAATGTAAAATTCTATACTGTCTTCTAAGTTGCGTACTGCTATACCGATATGATCAAGTTTCAAATTCATATTTTTCTCCTTGGTTACATTTTGACTTCCATTTTATCATATGACTTCCTAGTAAGGTGTCAGACACCCCAAAATGTGGTACATTATGTAGGAGAAAAGATTTGAAGGGAGAAATTGAATATGACTAACCACGAAGAACATAATGCACTACCACCGAAAACATGTGAAATTGATCGCCTTGTTACTATGGCTGACGATGTGAAAATGGTACTTGAGGGTAAGAAGACCGCAACTCGTCGTAATGGCAGATATGCTGATGTTGGAGAAATCATGGTTTTAGAAGATAAAAAATTTAGAGTGGACCGTGTGTACTCTCAGTCTTTAGGTGAATTAACGGATGAGCATGCCCATCAAGAAGGGTTTGAATCAGTGGAAGACTATAAACAATCTATTTTAGCCTACCATCCAGGTATGCCATGGCTTCCCCAAATGAGAGTATGGGTGCATGAGTTCAGTCCAGTTAACGAGTAGTATGTAAAACATGGATGTTTGGTATCGTTTACTAATCTACATACATGTTGTTAGCGCTATCGTATCCATTGGTCCATTCTTTATACTCTTGCCACTTATTAAAAAACTTAGAATGGCAAACGTAGAAGTAACAAATGCTTATTTGGACACGTTTCGATTTGTTGTCCGGCTCTCAAAGCATTCAGGCCATGTACTAGTTGGTTCAGGGATCCTGCTAGTTGTTCTCGGACCATGGACATGGACGACCCCTTGGATTGTCATGACACTTTTGGTCATGTTCCTCTCATTATTCTTTCTGGCTCGAGCTTTTTCTCCAACACTCGGAAAATTTGCTGGGGAAGGACAGAATAAGGAAGAATTAGTAGCTAAACTAAAGCGCACTGTATGGATTTACATCGTCCTACTATTGGCAATGCTTTGGTTTATGGTTACTAAACCATATTTATGGTAAGAAAAGCGCAGGGCGCCCGCCTATCGGCGACAAGCATAAGACGAGCCCTGACTGAAGGCGTTCTTTGCCTTCGGGAAGGGATTGGCTTATGACCTCGAGCCGATGGCGCCCGGAGCTAGACACTAAAACTAGGTACAAACATTTATACTTTCTTATCTTTTAAGAAAAGCGCAAAGCGCGCCCGCTGATCGGCGACAAGCATAAGCCAAGCCGTCTGGAAGGACCTTCCAGACGGCTTGGCTTATGACCTCAGGTCCGATGGCGCCCAGAGCCAGACACAAAACCTGGTACGAATTTACTTTTTATCTATTTTCCTGACTACAGGTTGCTATAGCTTATATAAAAACCTTGTCATCGAACTAGTGACAAGGTTTTTTTAAATCGTTTTTATCTTATAAATAAAGTAATAATATTTATAAGCCACAATTAATAGCAACATGATTCTAAGTGGTACACTATCGATAAGTATAAACGGAATGGCGATCATCACATCTGCAAATAACAAGATGGTAGCCTTCTGCCTAAACGTCATTGACCTCTCTTTAACAAAACTCTCTAGATGTCGCTTATAAATGGTTGTTCCTTTAAACCAGATCTCAAATCGTTCTGACCCCTTTACAAAGCAGAACGAAGCTAAAAGTAATAACGGAGTGGTTGGCACAACAGGTAAAATGATCCCAATAACCCCTAGTCCAAGGGCTATAAAGCCTACTACAATATACATAAGTTTAACGATCTTCTTTATAATAATTGCCCCCTACCGCATTGCAATCTTACGTCCATTTTTTATTATTATAGCATTTATTAATCTTTGTTACATTTTTAAGAACAAAGTGCTGGGGCTGAACGCAAGACTAAGCTTTCCACAAAGATCATACTCTCCTAACGCATAAAAAAAGCCTACACAACCTTTTTTGTCGTTTAGCTTCCGACAAAAAAGGTGGGGGTAGGCTCATGAGTTTATACACATTCACAAATATCATACAGTTTATCAATATTACGGATTACAATTTTACGATCAATGTAATCAATAATACCTTCTCTTTTCCATGTGTTTAACAATCGGTTAACACTTTCTCTAGATGTTCCAATATAATCACCATACTCCTTGTTGGTTAGTTCAATTGTAATTAGAATACCGTCGGCACATTTAACGCCATAAGAAGTAGATAAGCGAATAAGAGTTGAAGCAAGTGCTCCCGTCTTATCATTAAAAAGTAAATCATTTAATTTAGTTTGCGTTTCTCTATAATTTGAACCAATCCAACTCATAAATTCAACCGCAAAATTTCCGAACTGATACATTAGTTTTTTCAAATCGTTTAATACAATAACGCCAACTTCTGCTTCTTCAGTTACTTCAGCTCTATAATCATAGTGAAGATCCTCATTTAATCCACCAAACTCACCTAATAAACTACCTTCTTCTTTAATAGAGATAAGATATTCTTTACCACTCTCTGTGGACGTTCTTAATTTAACTCTACCTGACTGGATATAATACATCTTGTCAACTTGTTCACCTTCCCAGAACAAATGTTGACCAGCTGATAACTTTTTTGAATTCATAATACCTTGGAGTTTATCTATATTTTCAGTAGATAAGAAATTGAATATGCTTTTTTTAAGTGTATTTATATTATAAGGAATACTTTTATTTGCTTCCTGTAAGATCATAGCCATTGTTTTAGCCTCCCTGTGTTTCTTTCTGCTTTAATCATATAATTACAGGGGTAAATATGGTATCAGGGGAAATGCTGAACTTTACTTTCGTTTTCCCCTATTTATAATCGAGTATTTTTCGTTGATTTTTACATAATCCTAAGGTTTATAGGTGAAATTTAGTAAGAATTCATTAATTTATGTTTAAAAGTTAGGGGAATTCCCTGACATACAATCTCCTCAAAAAGAATTACAATGGATGAGAAACAATATAATCAGTTAGTCCCAAGAAAGAAAGATCACCCTATGTGATCAAGGGGAGATAAATGTGGAGACAATGAATGTTGAAATCAAACATAAGCTAAATACCCTTTGCACTGGTACTTCAAGTGATTTCGTGGCATTTGCGCAGGTTAATGAGCGAAATCATGCGATTCACTGGAACTATGTTGTTGGTAATCTTAATCAGCGTTATAAACATATGGTCGGGAAGTCTGGAAAGGGGTTATCCGGTACAGTTTTACGTTTTGGCCGAATCATTATTGTTGATCAAAATACGCCTAATTATGAGAAAACAAGGCTAGAGTATCCGATCATGCTGGCTGAAAATTTATACTCTGCAATTGCAGTTCCTGTTTATTTTAAAGAAAAGATTGGCGGAATCCTCCTTGTTGCCTCAAGAAGTCTAAGAGCTTATACACCCAATCAGATTAGCGATATTACAACAGCCGCTGAAGATTTTGCATCCTTATATTATAATGAAAAACCATAACTACTAATGAATCCCATTGAAAGGATTCATTTTTTTTTATATGATTAAAAGAAAGTGTGATAATTATCACACTGGCGGATAGCTATCTGGGAGGAATTCGATTGATTAAACTACTTGTTGTTGATGATCATGTTGTCGTAAGGTCAGGACTTATGATGCTTTTGAACGGGAAAAGTAATATCGAAGTAATAGGAGAAGCATCAGAAGGTGATGAGGCGATTAAAAAGGCAATGGAGCTTCTTCCCGATGTGGTCTTAATGGATTTGAGCATGCCGCACGGGAAGGATGGCCTAACCGCAACACAGGAACTACATGAACTTGCACCTGATATCTCTATTTTGATATTAACGATGCACGATGATGAAGAGTATCTATTCCGTGCGATTCATGCTGGGGCCTCAGGTTATATATTAAAAAATGCACCCCATGAAGAACTACTTGCAGCCATTAGCTCAGTTGCCTCTGGTAATGCTTATTTAAATCCTAATGCGACTAGAAGCTTAATGAGTGGTTATTTAGAACGGGTTAAAAATGGAGATAGCCAAAACACGTTCGAGTTATTATCAGATCGTGAGAAAGAAGTACTTGAATGGATTGCAAAAGGCTACTCTAATAAAGATATAGCATCGCATTTAGTGATTAGTGTAAAAACAGTTGAGTCCCATAAAAGCAATCTTATGGATAAACTTGGCCTAAAATCAAGACCTGAATTAGTTAAATACGCTATGAAGAAAGGGTTGCTTCAATTTGAATAAGATTGATCGTCTTAAACACCAAAATGAAAGTATAGGCCCTAATGTTGTACAACTATTATCGAACCTTGATGATCATATCCAAGATCAAACTTTTCGAACAGATTTAAAACACTCTCTTAAACATCTCACAGACCTTACTTTTGCTCTTGATGAATCATCAATTGTAGCTGTAACTGACCATAAGGGTAAGATTCAATATGTTAACAATAAATTTTGTCAAATATCGAAATACTCAAAAGAAGAACTTATCGGGAAAGATCACAGGATTATTAATTCTGGTTTTCATGGCAAAGAATTCATGCGTAAGTTATGGGAAACGATATCTTCAGGCCAAGTGTGGAACGGTGAAATCAAAAACAGGGCAAAAGACGGTACGTATTATTGGGTAAATACAACGATTGTCCCCTTTTTAGACGATGAAGGCAATCCTTATCAATATCTAGCCATACGTAGTGAAGTCACAAAGCTCAAGGAAGTACAAGATGAGTTAAAGAATATGATGACTCGTGTCATTGGTATACAGGAAGAAGAACGAAAACGTTTTTCTCGTGAACTCCATGATGGAGTAGGGCAAAGCATGTTTTCATTGCTGATCCAGCTTGATCAATTGATTAATGATACATCAGATAGTCGACTGGAAAAACTTAGAGAGGATGTTTCCTTTGTTATTGAGGATATACGCGGACTTGCTTGGGAGCTTCGCCCTTCTGTCTTGGATGACCTTGGGGTCGTTCCTGCTATCCGTAAGTACATCGAAAATTTCTCTCAGCACTACGGTATTCAGGTTCAATTAGAATGTTCTCTAAGAACACGACTTAATATTCAGAAGGAAACAACCATTTACCGAATTATTCAAGAGGCTTTAACTAATATCGGTAAATATGCAAATGTTGATGAGGCTAGAGTGTCCATCGACGAAACAGAATCTGTAGTCGAAGTACTCATCAATGACAAAGGTGAAGGGTTTATTAGGGACCCTAAAGGAAAAGGTGTCGGTTTGTTCAGTATGGAGGAAAGAGCAAGAGGTCTTGGAGGGCAATTTTCCATTTCATCCAAAATAGGAGAAGGTACTACTATTTCGTTTAGTGTACCTAAATAGAAAAGTGTATGTTGTACGTAGCTAAACATACCTGATTTTGGTTACCGTTGTCTCTTTTTTCTAATTTGGAAGAACATATCTTCCTTTTGGTTACAATATTTTCAATCCTACAAGAACAAAAAAGGTGCTTAACCCGTTATACTAGTGGGCTGGCACCTACTTTTTTTCAGCAATAACCAATTGATTTTTGCCTTGATTTTTTGCTACGTATAAGGCTGTATCCGCTGACTTCTTTAACGAATCGACTGATGAACCATGATCCGGATAAAATGCAACACCTGTGCTAAACGAAACATATAGTTTATTATCCGAGACAGTGACATGGTTCCTTAAAAAGTACTGTTTTAAGTTCTCATACAGTAGTTTAATACCATCAGGCATGTGAGTAGTTATTAAGATCATAAACTCATCACCGGCATATCGATACCCTTCTATATTCGTTCCACTAATATGCTTTATCCCATCAGCCAAGACCTTCAAGTATGAATCGCCTATATCATGACCATATTCATCATTAATCTCTTTTAAATTATCAGAGTCAATCATAATTAATATGATTTCTTGTTTTTTTTCTCTGATTAATTTAAATAAGTCCTCATGGAACGCTCTATGGTTCTTCAAACCGGTCAATTCATCTGTTTGTGACATTTTATAAATCTTTTCATAAAGCCTAGCTGTTTCGATTGAATTTATCACTTGTGTACCTATTATTTGCAGTAATTCTTCATGCTCCTTGCGATATGCAAAGTCAGAATTACTCTGTGCTGAAATGACCCCTTTTACATGGTCATCTATGATCACGGGCAGAAATATACAGGAGCTTGTCTCATTTTCACCAATCGTTACATTATACTCAACTGCCTGACTCGCTTTTTTCTGATGGATAATTTCTCTTGTTTTAATGACCTTAGAAGTATAGTTGTCACCCAACTCAATGTATGATTGAGGATAGACTTCACCATTCTCGGCCAGGAATACAAGATGAATATGTGTTTCTCCTTCAGTATATAAAGCTATATAAAAGGAATCTGTCGGCATTACTTGTGAGACCATTTCATAGGCCTTTCTAAGAAGTATAGACTCATTTAAAGTCTTACTACAAATTTGAGCAAATTCATGTAAAATTCGATAATGCTTATTCAACCAGTTCATGTTTTCCATTTGCTCATTTATCTCTAGTAATTGAGCTAATAATTCATTAATAACCTTGATCTCACTTGGATCCTCAATATCTTCGACAAGAGTCTCATAAGTCTTTCTTGTTACTATATGCTTTTCAGTTCCTATATTCTTCATTAAACCTGACAGTGAAGACAAAACTTTATAATTTACATTGGTTGGTTTATTTTTCTCCATTTTAAACACTTCCATAAAAGTAATTTAAAGATGGCTAGCTCACCATGGTGCGTTAATGCTCTTATTAGTCGAGGCTTAAACATCTATTAGATACATTATACCATTGCAAGATAACTGTAAACATTATGAATTAAAAAATCCTAGGCTAAAAGTGCCCATGACCAGCCCTTGGAAGATTACACTTTCCATACCTGTTTGACAGTCCCCTGAATTATCTGTATAAAGAAGCTCAAAACCATTACCAGCTATCACCGGCTACTATTGTAGCTATGATCTTTTCTTAATTTAAGGGGTGAATTGGAAAATATTTGTTCTTACATAAGAATATATTGTTCTCATACGAGTATTTTGAGGTTTGGGACGAGTATTTTAGGTATTTAGACGTGTATTTAGTGGTTTGGGACGAATATTATGTATTATCAGACTAGTATTATCTGTAATTGTGATTGTTTGTCCCAGTAAAGCATATAATTTTTAAAAAAGGGGTGATTGTCCTGACGATCTCACTATCAACTAGTAAACTAATAAGATATATAGTAGCTTATGTTTTTATTACATCTGGATTAATGAAATTAATAAGTGCTGAATTGAGTCAGTATTTTATTAGCTTAGGGCTGCCATATCCGACTGTAACCCTTTATGTTATTGCCTTAATTGAAATCAGCTGCGGTATCCTATTAGTGTTAAATAAGAATGTTAAGCATGCAACCCTACCTTTAATACTAATTATGATAGCAGCACTTCTAATAACAAAGGTACCCATCTTACACACTGGCTTAGTACAATTTGCTTTTAGCGCTAGATTAGACATCGTTATGTTAGTGTTGTTGTTCATTTTGTACTCTCGTAAAACTCGTTATTTATAGGCTCTGACACTATGATAATGCATGAAAGCAATGGAGTCACCAGCTACCTATCTTGACAATATATGAATAGTACATTACTATACCAATATACTTTATTACAAAAAAGCGTTTAAGTATGTAAGTATGAATTACACCTAGGAGAAACCATAATGAAAAATTTAAGAAGTACTGAAGCATTTTTACTTACCTTTGTTGTTTTAACTATGATTGGTGTGGCCATTATTAAGTTTGATGCTCCTCCACAGGTTCCAATCTTCTTTTCTATCATTCTTCTTATTGGCTTTGGGTTATTTAAAAAGATCTCCTGGTCTTCGATGGAACAAGGGATCCGTAATAGTGTCTCATCAGGTATTATTCCCATTATTATCTTTCTATTGATTGGTATTTTAATTAGTGTTTGGATAGAGTCAGGAACAATTCCAACCTTAATAGTAATTGGGTTTCAATTTGTGTCCGAAGAATATTTATTACTGAGTGCATTCGTTATAACAGCGATTGTTGGAACGAGTATTGGCAGTGCATTTACAACCGCTTCGACAGTAGGTGTGGCCTTTATGGCAATTGGTCAAGCAATGGGAATTAATCCTGCATGGATTGCAGGTGCAATTGTTTCTGGTTCATATTTTGGCGATAAAATGTCACCCCTTTCAGACACTACCAATTTAGCACCGACTGTTTGCAAGGTAGACTTATTCGAACATATCCGAAATATGTTATGGACAACCATTCCCGCATTTCTTATTTCTGTTGTTTTTTACTTTTTACTAGGAAACCGTATTGACGAAGTTAAGCTTAACCGAAACTCCTTTAGCTTTGTTACCGAACTAGATCAAGTGGCTGTTGTCCATTGGTTTGCTTTACTTCCTATGATTGTGATGATATTTTTTGCTATTAGAAAAACACCAGCCATTCCAACAATATTATCTGGAATTGTAACAGGTATCATCATGATTTATTTATTCCAACCACAAACTTCAATTGAATACTTAATGAACATCATTCAAAATGGGTCAACTGTAAATACAGATAATGAACAAATGGCTGCCTTATTAAATCGTGGTGGAATCCAAAGTATGATGTGGTCTGTCTCTCTTATCCTTTTAACGCTTACTATGGGAGGATTACTGTCGATACTAGGTATTATTGAACGATTAGTGGAGAGCATGAGAAATTTCGTGGCTACAACAGGACGACTCGTTTTATCTTCAGCTCTAACCGCAATAGGAATTAATATAGTGATAGGTGAACAATACATGTCGATCATCCTTACAGGTAATGCTTTTGTGCAAACATATGAGAAATTGGGCTTGAAACGCAAGACATTATCTCGTGTCTTAGAAGATGCAGGAACGGTCGTTAACCCCTTAATTCCATACGGGATAAGCGGTGTGTTTCTAACAAGTGTATTAGGTGTTAACACAATCGATTATCTGTGGTTTGCTGTTTTTTGCTTACTATGTCCTGTACTGACAATCATTTACGGTTTTACAGGGATAGGTATTGAAAAAGAAAAATCATTTAAATAACACATAATGATTATCCCCTTTACTCAGAATGATGTTTATCAAGAACCAATGTTTGGTAATAATGGTTACTAACAATTGTTCTTGAAAGGGTGTTTAGTATGTCCAGATACCAAAAAATGAGTCTAGTTTTCTTTCCAAAAAACAGTTTTCGACCGAAGAAGCTTGTCATGACCATCTTTTTAATTTGAAGTGGTCTGACGGTTACTGTTGTGGAAAATGTGGTCACGTTGCGTGTTTTGAAACAAAAACACGCAAGCACAAGCTTTATGAATGTAAAAAGTGCAGGTGCCAATCCACTGTCACCGTCGGAACCGTGATGGAAAAAACAAGAACTGACTTAACTAAGTGGTTTTTAGCTCTGTATTTAATCGCACATAATAAACGTGGTGTATCTGCAACACGACTTTCTGAAGAGCTTAAAGTGACGTATAAAACCGCTTGGCTTATGCTTCATAAAATTCGCCAAGCCATGAGAAAACGTGGGCGTGGAACAGATAAAACAAAAGTCTTAGTGGGATTATCCTTAAACCAGAAAGGACATCCGCTGTTTCTGAAAATGGAGGTCATCCCTGATATTAAAGGGAAAACCTTGAAAAAATTTGCAGAGAAGAGCATTCAACCAGGGTCAACAATTAGTAGCGATGCCTGCAGATCCTACCGAGCGCTTTCTGGAGGTGGATTTAAGCACGAGTACCAAGTCTATAATTCTAAAGAAAGTCAAGACCATTTAAACTGGCTGCATACGGTTATTTCAAATGCAAAAGCGTTTGTTGGTGTTACGTTTCACGGAATTGACTCAAAGCATATCCAATCCTATTTAGATGAATTTTGTTATCGATTTAATCGAAGAAAATTCAAAGGTGAATGGTTCAGCCGTTTAGCAACTTTGTGTGCATCAACAATTACAATTACTTATTCTGAGCTAGTGGGATAATCATATAACACATTTAAAAGCCTTGAGGATTATCCTCGAGGCTTTTAAAAAACTATTAAAGATTAACGTACCTATTAAATATTTTTATATTCATTTTAACATTAAGTAATCGCTCGCAGATACAGCCTAAACCCTCTCTATAGATTAACGAAGTTTGCCGCAACTGCTACGTGCCCCTAATCTGACGATTTTCATCTTTTCAAATTCGATTGATTAAAATTGGAGGACACGTGCTGTTCGTAATGTTTCTAGTAGATTTGTTACGAAAAAAGTTGATATTACCAAAAGTGATTGAATAAATATAATAAGTACAATTATGGAAACGTATAATCGTGACGGAATTAAATATCATAAGAAAAGTATATAAAGGAAACGCCCGAAACGAATGTGAATTTCACTTTAAGAGACTTTTACGAAAGATTTATTAATAAATCTTTTAACAATTTCATGGGAAAATCCCCCCACTATTTTTCAGGAATAAGCTACTAACAGTACTAACAATTCAAAAATTTTTTAAATGTTGATGAGGATGTAAATATTATATTTAATTATGACTTCAGTGCCATTTTCTTGTAAAATTAAACATAGATTATTTAGACAATCGAAATATTTTTTATACGTATCGAGAGGGGACCCTTATGAGTGCACCTTTAACATCAGAAGCACCTAGGCTAGATGGAAAAGAAAAGATATGGACACGTGATTTCACTTTAATTTGTTTATCGAATTTTTTCATCTTTCTAGGTTTCCAAATGACTTTGCCAACAATTCCACTATTCGTTGAAAAATTAGGAGGAAATGATCAACTAATCGGCGTTGTAGTCGGTATTTTTACGTTTTCTGCACTATTGTTAAGACCATTCGCTGGTCATGCACTGGAATCTATGGGTAGGCGTTTTGTATACTTAACTGGACTTATTATCTTCGTTATTTCAGTTGGTTCATTTGGTTTTGCGACAAGCCTTTTTTTCTTATTCGCGATGAGGATTGTTCAAGGAGTTGGTTGGGGTTTTTCCACAACAGCATCTGGGACGATTGCGACAGACCTAATCCCTCCAAAAAGACGTGGCGAAGGAATGGGGTATTACGGATTGTTTGGAAATGTAGCCTTGGCAGTGGGTCCAACACTTGGCTTAGCCTTAGTGGGATACATAACATTCACACAATTGTTTATGATATGTGCTTCATTAGGTCTAATCGCCCTACTTTTGTCGTCAAAAATCAACTTACAAAAGGCTGTAAAACCAAGCACTAATTCAGCATCAAAGAAATGGGATCTCTATGAAAAAACAGCATTACCACCGTCCATCCTCCTATTTTTTATTACGGTAACCTTTGGCGGAATCGCATCCTTCTTACCCTTATACGCTACTCAACAAGGGATTCCAGGTATACAATGGTATTTCTTTCTTTTTGCAATTTCAATCATGTTAAGTAGAACGTTTGCCGGAAGAATCTACGATCAAAAAGGTCACCGGGCTATTTTTCCACTCGGTACCTTCTTCATCATGATTGCCATGTTTTTACTCGCTTGGTTACCAAATAGCACGATTCTATATGTAGCTGCTATTTTTTACGGACTTGGTTTTGGGTCTGTTCAGCCTGCATTACAAGCGTGGTCAGTTCAAACAGCTCCAATGAACCGAAAAGGGATGGCAAATGCGACCTTCTTCTCCTTTTTTGATTTAGGAGTTGGTATTGGAGCAATAACATTTGGACAAATTGCTTATTGGTTTGGGTATAGCACCATTTATATTGCATCTGCCGTTTCAGTTTTTATTGCAATTCTACTTTATTACACTTGGTTAGGAAAAAATGAAGGAGAAGGTGCATGATTATTTTTTCATGTTTATAAAGGGATTTTAACGTGTATAGAGAATAATGAATTATAACAAAACTGAAGGAGGAATAAGATTGTATCATTCGATTGATGAATTTATAAATGATTGGACTAACGAAGGGAACTCTACGCAAAGGATTTTGGATACTTTAACCGACGAATCCTTGAAACAGCAAGTCACCATAGAGGGACGTACATTGGGTACCCTCGCATGGCATGTAGTAACCTCTGTACATGAGATGCTATCACGTACTGGACTTACTTTTGTTGGAGCCGAGCATGATAACACTGTACCTATTACAGCTAAGGAAGTTGCTGAAAGCTACCGCACCACAAGCCAAAACATGCTGACGGCTATGAAACAACAATGGAATGATGAAACCCTTAAGGAAACAGATGATATGTATGGCGACCAGTGGCCAAAGGGTCTTACTCTTTCAATTTTAAACTCTCACCAAATTCATCACAGAGGACAAATGACTGTTTTAATGCGTCAAGCAGGATTGAGAGTACCTGGTGTGTATGGACCTTCTCGGGAAGAATGGGCTGAATTCGGTATGGAAGCCCCTTCTGTCTAAACGAAACAAAGCGCAGTACGCCCGAGTTAAAATACAATTACTAAGTAACTTGAGTTTAGCACCCTTAATAAACAGGATTTTCTAACTCATAATCCTGCCTAAACCCTTGTTATATAAGGCTTGTCTATTATTCCATTTTAATTGCCTATGCAGCTTTATCCTCTTGAAATAATTGTTTACCTAAAAATGAGTCTTCAAATAGCTCCCTTTAGAAATTGATATTCTGGGGAGTTTTTGAACTCTTTGATGTCGACCGTTCCAGACGGCTTTGACATGTTCAAATAGGCCACCAAGTTGCAGAAGTATAATTTCACTTCTCCAACACCTTAAATAGTCCACAATAACCTCAAAATAACGGGTGTTTCTTTTGCTAAAGGGTTCCGTTTTGAGGTGCAAAACGGTAAATTGACATTAGAAATGGCATACGAATCGACGTATGCCATTTTCCTTTTAAAGTAAGTAAATATCTATCCTTTAAAAGACATTCTATCCCCTACTGTGTTAAATCTTTAAACAGGCGGGGACAGGACTATTTCTATACCAATGACTTAATTCAATTCCTCTAACGCAACCACTTGATACGCTTTAAAAAATTCACTGCAAAACGCATCCCAATCAAGTGCCGCTTCCATTGAGGCTTCACTTACTTCTCCTAGTACTGGTCTTTGCAGTAATTCTTCGAGCTGCTCTGAATATTTCTTTGTCGTTTCATCGGCTGCTCCTTCAAGAACACTACTAACGAATTCAGCTGGAGAATACCAATCTGTCACTCTCTGAAGATCACGATAGATTTGTGTTAGTAAGAGATTTCTGGGCCCTTCCCATTGTTCATTTACCACGACATCTCGGAAAATCCGTGGAAGCGCTGAAAACTCTTCCATTACTCCATGCCCTGCAAAGACTGATATAGCCTCATTTAATACTTTAACTCCCTCATTCGTTGCGCAAATTTTTTGTAATAGAACAAGTTCTCGTAGGTTAAATAATTGTTTTCTAGTTTCAATAGGCGCTTCCGAGTTAATCCCAGGGTTAAGTGGTTTTTCAAGACGTAAAAACAGTTCATATATTTTAAATGCCCCTGCAGTTGTACGTTGTGCAGCATTTTCGATTAGTTTTAACTTACTAGCTGCAAGTGGAAATTCTTTTACCTTTTTGCCAAACACGGTACGGAAGTCGCTGTAAAGATTCGCTTCCCTTGACGCCCTTAACATAAATCCAGCACATGCAATACCAATTTCAAGGCGTGATAATGTAAGAACGATTCCAACTGCTACTGCAATGCCTTTATCCTTTGGACCTACTGGATAAGCTAGGGCACCATTATAGTTAATTTCACCAGTCGGTAATTCAGCTGTACCCAGCTTCCATTTGATTCGATTGATTTCGTACCCGTTTCGCTTTTCCTTCTCTTTATCACCTGGTAACCAAGACGGAACAATAAACGTTGATACTTTATTTGAACCTGTTATCTTGGCAGTTACCACTGAATAGTCGGCATGGGCCACTGAACAGAAAAATTTATTTCCATATAAGCGATAATTTTTACCATCTGGAACCGCTTCTAATAGATTCGCAGGTAAATCGGAGCCACCTTGAATCTCTGTCATGAACTGTGCTCCAATTGCATATTCTCCATTAATTCCTTCCTTTGTATGTTGCAAAATCTCTTGTAGTTCGGGAATATCATTATTTGGATATTGTTCAAGCAGTCCAACTAACCCATTAGTACAAGTTACTGGACACGCAACACCAGCTTCTCCTAATTGGTGAGTTAACATTCTTTTTATAAAGCTTTCCCAAGGCGTCATTTTGCTAGAAAAAAGACCTTCTCCAAATACCCCTTGTTCCAGCTGATGCATTTCCAGAGGGCGGACAATTCGATCAATCCTATGATTAAAAGCATCATAATGAAGCATGTATGGACGTACTTCTGGCCTAGCAATTCTTTCTGCCAACAGATTCCACCCTTGAGATACTTTTGGGGAAAAGGAGAGAATTTTTTCATGGACTTGTTCATATTCTGTACCTAGAAAATGTTTCACTGCTTTCTGTAAAAATGGTTCATCACGATACCAGTCGAGATTCTCCCGCTGCTCTAAAAATTCATCAAATGTGTATGAGTTTTGCCCTCTTGTCTCATTTTCTTTGGAAGCTACATTCATAATGATCACTCCTTATTTTTAAAATGTAAGAAAGTATAAAATTTTCACCTAGTTTTGGTGTCCAGCTCCACGCGCCTTGCGCTTTTGTTCAAAGATAAGAAAGCATAAAAATTTGAACCTAGTTTTGGTGTCTAGCTCCGGGCGCCATCGGCTCTATGGTATAAGCGTGTCAAGCTCCAGCGCCTAGAAACTCGAGAAACTTCAACTCCTCCTGCAGAAGCAAAGAACGCTTCTTTCGTCGGAGTCTCCAGTTTTCTCCTTTCTACCAAGGCGCTTACGCACTTCGAACAATCCGTCCGGAAGGTAAAGAACAACCTTCCAGCCGGCTTGTCTTATGCTTGTCGCCGATAGTCGGGCGCCCTGCGCTTTTATGATTGACAAATCATAATATTCAGACTTATTATAAAGCTAAGTATACGTTAACGTCAACTTGGAGGAATAAGAAATGTCGGAAGAACATCTTTTTACAATTAGCGAATTAGCTTCTATGTTTGATATCAGCTCACGAACGATTCGTTATTATGAGGAAGTGGGCATGTTAGCTTCCGAAAGTCGCGGTAGTTTAACCCAGCAACGCTGCTATACCAATAAAGAAAGACGTCGTCTAAAAATGATTCTCCGTGGGAAAAAGCTGGGTTTTAGCTTACACGAAATTAAAGATATGATTGATCTTTATGAATCTAATCCAGAAGGAGATGATGAGAAAAAAAGAATTATTGATTATGCCGATCGAAAGCTTGAAGAAATAAATGAACAAATTCTTCAACTACAAATGCTAAGAGATGAAATTATCACTCACAAAGATAAATATATCCAAAAAAATGATAAAGAGGAGATGAAGGAATGGGATTAACAGTACATGGTGTGCTAGAAAGAAATGCTAGAAAATACCCTGAGAAAGAAGCATTTATAACTTCCTCAAATCGACTTACATATGCCCAAATGAATCAAACGTGCAATCAGCTTGCTAGACATTTGCAAGAACAAGGAGTTCAAAGTGGTGACAGAGTGGCCGTTATGTCTAGGAATAATGAACAGTTCTTTTACGCCTTCTTTTCTTTAATGAAGATTGGAGCCATACCAATGCCAATGAACATTCGGCTAACTCCAAATGAATTAGTTGCCATCCTACAAAACTCAAATGCATCTGGCATTTTCTATGAGACAGAATTACAAGAAACAGTTAACGCTGTTCAAGACAGAATCAATGTTAACCATGTTGTTGCCATTCAGGAAGCAACACATAAAGCTTCCACTTATTCAGAAGAAAATCTCGACTTATCTATTGACCCAAGAGAGGTTTGCGAAATACTTTTTACATCTGGAACAACTGGCGTGCCAAAAGGAGTGGTATTTAATCATGAAAAGATTTTAGCGATTGCTTCTGCGGTATCCATTCATTTTCATCTGTCAAATGAAGATCGTATGTTAACACTTATGCCACTCTCTCATTCAGCTCCTTTAAATACATTTTTCATGAGTGGTTTGTATTGTGGATCTTCTCATGTTATAGGTGATTATGCTCCAAAAACATTTTTAACTCTCATTCACCAAGAACAAACAACCTTTTCATTTGCAGCTCCTGTTGCCTATTTGCTGTCATCAAAAGAGCCAGATATCAAGCAATACGACTTATCTAGTATGCGCGTTCTTGCTTACGGAGGAGGACCACTTGCGCTAGCATCCTATAAGCATGTAAAGGAAGTATTCAAAAATGACAACTTCTATCAAGTATACGGCTTAACTGAAGCAGGACCAAACGGTATTCTATTACGTCCACAGGAACATCTCACTAAAGCTGGCAGTATCGGAAAATACCCAACTCTTAATATGGAGATTAGGGTCATTCATGCCGATGGTACAGACACAGAACCAAATGAGTATGGTGAAATTATTTTAACTGGTGATAGCTTGATGCTTGGTTATGACAATAATCCCGAGGAAACAAACACTACAATAAAAAATGGTTGGTTATATACAGGAGATATTGCGTATAAGGATGAAGATGGATATGTTTTCATCGTTGACCGCAAAAAAGATGTGATCATCTCTGGTGGCGTCAATATTTACCCAAGAGAAATTGAAGAAGTACTTGCGAGACATGATGCGGTTCTAGAATCCTGTGTCATTGGAATACCGAATGAAGAATGGGGCGAAACCGTCAAGGCGGTTGTCGTTTTAAATGGTGTCGTAACAGAGGAAGAATTACGTATATTTGCTAGCTCCTATTTAGCAGACTATAAGTGCCCTAGGCAATATTCATTTGCGGAAGCTCTTCCCAGGAATGCTAGCGGAAAAATTTTAAAGCAACGAGTGAAAGAACTAGATGGAAATAAGTCTATTATAAAGTAAGCGTGTAACTCCTTCATAGGTGGTAGGAAAAATATGATAACAAATATTGAATCTAAGAAGTTAACCGTACATTCAAATGGTTCCCTAGGTGGAATTGTCAAAGCTATTCTTAATGATAAAGTTCCTATTCAAATTGAAGAAATAATTATTGAAACAGCTATTACAAAAACCACATCCAAGATATGTAAATCCGAACAGATTTAAAATAGGAAATTAACTCCTTTTTTGGTATAACCTAGAAGGAGTTTCCCACTTAACTAAAACTCTTAATCTGTGTAAAACACAAGAAATATCAATGTTGGTGCCCGGAGCTAGAAATAAGAAAAGCGCAGGGCGCCCGCTTACCTGAGCATCGATTAAAACCCGCCACGTCCTGTGGCGAACATCGACATCAGCACATCCTGTGCAAGTCAAGCATAAGACGGTTTATTCAAGAAGGTGGTTTTTCCTTCTTAAAGGAAATGGCTTATGACCTCAGGTCCGATGGCGCCTGGAGCTAGACGTAGATAGACA
The DNA here is from genome assembly GCF_029193815.1 of Cytobacillus sp. S13-E01. Classification (GTDB taxonomy): domain Bacteria; phylum Bacillota; class Bacilli; order Bacillales; family Bacillaceae_L; genus Bacillus_BV. Next base: position 74,517 of record NZ_JARFVC010000003.1, on the reverse strand, counting down.
GAGACACGAAGTTATACACAACCTTACAATTTGATAAATTCCTAAATAACGAAAAAACTAGGTAAAAAATTCTTTCTTACCGGCCTTGAAAATTTAATCCCAAATTGGTGCTAAATACAGACTGGAGTGACTTTATTTATATGAAACATTCACAGAGTAGCCTAGATTGCTAAAAAACTCTTTGAGGACTTTCACAGCACTCTTTTCTGCGGTTTGTAAGAGTCCTAGTTCAATTGCTTCCTCCATTATCGTTTCTTGTGCTTGTGCAGCAAGATTAAATCCTTCAGTCCACTTTACCTCTCCTCGAAATAAGCCTTCATCAGAAAATGTTCTTACTTTATCCATCTGAATTGCAGGATCTTGAAGAAATACAGCTCGCGGGAGAGTAATGGTTAGTTCTTTAGATTTCTCATCAACCTTTATATCTGCAGAATCTATCTCTTTTAAATCTACTCCTGCAATTACTGTTGCTGGTACGACCAGTAATAGCTCTCGCTTTGTACCTGGGATATTTAAAGCTATATCTTTTCCAAATAGCATATTATCCTGTTGTTCGATAATTACCTTCACATGGGCTTCAGCTGTAGCAAGAGTCGCTAATTCTTGAACCTGTTCGACAAAGGTCGTTCTTTCTTTTGAAAATGTACTTCCTGAAAACAACCAAAGACCACTGGCAGTTATTATAACCAAAACTAATGCTAAGAGGATAATTTTCACTCCCCAAAACTTAAATATAAGCTTAAATAAGACCCCTGAAATACTAGGTAATTTATGTCCGAGTGCAGTGGTAGTAGCGGCTTCTTCCTTTCCCGCTTTTAGCTCTTTTAATAGACTTTCCAATTGTGTCAATGTCTCATCTTTTTTGCTCATCTCATTCACTCCCCTACATAGTAGTTAGCTAATCTACTTTGATTAAACTTTTACTAAACTTTATATTATTTCTCTCTTAGATAGGTTCTATTTCAATATGAATCTCTTGTCTTTCTATGGTTAGACAAAATTAATAGAGTCTTAATTGATATTTAATGATTTAAACAATGATAAGCAAATCTTAGATTATCTTACCATAGAACAATGACATGATTCGACAAAAATCTAATAAAAAAAGTGACTGTCCCCCATTTATGTAAGCTTTAATCAGCTTGGGGGACAGCCATCTTCCTCTTATAATTCACACCTATTTATCTACTACTCCAAATAAATACTTTGTTTTACTATTATACTCTTTTCCTACTTCCAAAATAGCTGAATCGAAATTAGGGTGATTTACTGAATCTGGAGGCCTTTGAGTTTCTAAACACAACCCTAAATAATTACACGATTTTACACCTCTAAGATATGAATCATTTTCTAGTTTGTTACCTGTGTATAAAACGACAACTGGTTCGTCCGTTTCAATGATGAGTTTACGACCGCTATCATAATCCACCAACCTAATTTCTCGCTGATCATTAGAATCCAAGATAAATGGATGGTCATAGCCTATTTTCGCTAATATATTTTGCGGATGGGTAGAAACGACTCCATCACGAACTTTTCTTCCTTTTTTAAAGTCAAACACTGTACCCTCTACACTTAGTATATTTCCAGTGGGAAGTAAATCTTTATTCAATTCAATAAAACTACTACTATTAATTGTTAATTCATGATCTAACGTATCCCTTTTTAAATTACCACATAAGTTGAAATAGCTATGATTAGTTACATTTAGTAGTGTCTTTTTGTCGGTAAAACCATTATAGGAGATTGTAAGTTCATTTTCATTGTTTAATGTATACGTAACCTTAATTTTTAGATTTCCTGGATATCCTTCTTCCCCATCGGGACTCAGATATGAAAACTCTATAATAACTTCATTTTCCTTTTCGATCACCTTTGAATCCCATACTACTCTACTAAACCCTTTATTTCCTCCATGCAAATGATTGTGATTCTCGTTCTGTGAAACTAGGTATTCATTATTATCTAATTTAAATTTACCGTCCTTTATTCTACCTGCGAATCGACCGACTACCGCTCCAAAAAATGATGAATTATCTTCATATTGATCTAAAGTATCAAAACCTAATACGATGTTTTCTAATCTACCATCGCGATCTGGAGCTAAAATTTTTGTAATAATGCACCCATAATTAATACATGATAACTCTAACCCCTTTTCATTCCTTACTTTAAATAAGTAAACTGGTTGATTATCTTTGTATCCAAACTTTTCCTTAAAAACCTCCATATTACTCAAACCTCGCTTTCATAAAGTGAACCTTAAATCAGTGGGGGTTTTACGTGGGATAAATTAGAAACGATTTAGAAATAAGAAAGAGGGTCCATTAGAACCCTACTTTTAGCTTTATATATTTATCGTTTATTGATTTACTTTTACTCTTTCGCCTGCCTTAATTGATTCATAGCAGGCATCTATAACACGCATATTTTGAATTGTTGATTTACCAGAGTATGAAGGTGCCACATCTTCTAATATAGCCCTAGAGAAATGCTCAACTTCTAATCGGTAAATATCACCATGTATTTTTTCTTCACGCGTTACCCCATTACCTATTACATTTACATGGCCAACTCCACCATTAAAATCAGGTCGAAATGCATAAGGTACTTTAATAGTTCCTTTGGTACCTATAACCTCATATTCTGTTCGTCCAACCATTTCAAAGCTACAATCAAGAGTCGCAGTCACTCCGTTGGCAAGTTTCAGATAAGCGTAGGCAGATGTGTCAACCTTTGTGGCAGGATCAATTTCAGCATACGCATGCACTTCAACAGGTTCACTTTGCAATATAGTACGAATAGCATGGATGGAATAGCAACCAACATCATAAAGGCTTCCACCACCCATATCCTTATTCATTCGAATATCTCCATCTCGTTCTGCAAAATAAAAAGAGTGGCTGGATTTGATTAGTTTTACATCACCAATTTCACCTAAAGAAATAATTTCTCTAACACGTTCGTGTTGTGGATGGAACTGATACATGAACGCTTCCATGAATTTCACATTATGCTCTTGACAAAATTGAACCATCTCAGCTGCTTCCTCATTATTTAGCGCAACAGGTTTTTCACACAGAATGTGCTTTCCTTGTATCGCAGCCTTAAATACCCACTCCTTATGTAAATGATTCGGAAGAGGTATATACACCGCATCAATTTCTGGGTCTTCAATTAAAGAATCATAACTTTCATAAGCTTTTGGTATATTTAACTTCGAAGCAACTGCATGCACCTTACTTCCTCTACTTGCAATCGCAACAACCTCTGCATTATCTGCTCGATTAATGGCTGGAATTAATTCGGTTTGTGCAATGTTCGCAGTGCTTAAAACACCCCAACGAATTTTATTCATATTTAAACCTCCTAATTTTTATTATTGATTGAAAATAGTCTTACATATTTAGCTACCATATTATTTTCTAAATGGTTTTAAAGCTTCATTTAATTCTTTTGTTTGTGAATATACCTGTTTATATATAGAAAATAGTTCTTTATACTTTTCCACGTTTTCTTGTACTGGTTCATATGTCATAACTGGTTCAATAAAGACATCCGCACACTCTTGGAGTGATTCAAACCAACCACATCCATATGCCGCAAGCATTGATGCTCCCATTCCAGGACCTTGCTCACTTGAGAGCTTTACAATTTTTGCATTAAAAATATCGGCTTGCATTTGTAGCCAGGTTTCATTCTTGGCACCGCCACCAATAGAGACAATTGTATTAATTGTTTTACCGCTTTCTCTGAATATATAAATAGATTCATATAATGAAAAGGTAATTCCCTCCATTACAGCTCGCACAAAATCCTTCTTTGTATGGGAGGCATCCATTCCGATAAAGCTACCTCGAATGACAGAATCAGCATAAGGAGTTCTTTCTCCCACCAAATATGGTGTGAAGATTAATCCGTTTGCACCAATGGATACATTCCCAACACCATCAAGCAGAACATCAAAGTCCTCGTTCACAGCAAACACGTCTTTAAACCAAGTTAGACTATAGCCCGCGGATAAGGTAACACCCATTGTATAATAGGCATTTTCTTCTCCATGATTAAAATAATGGACCTTGCCTTGAAAATCTCGGCCTTTATCTTGTTCATAGGATAGGATTACACCTGATGTACCTATACTGCACAATGTTTTTCCTTCCGATAAGATCCCTGATCCAATAGCCCCGCAAGCATTATCCGCACCACCCGCAAACACTTTAGTAGTTCTTGATAATCCTGTTTTCTCTTCTAATTCAGATGTGATTGGTCCAACATAATGATGAGATTCTACCAGAGGGGGGCAAATTGACTTATCTATCCCGAATAACTCACACATTTCATCACTCCAAACTTTTTCACTAACATTTAATAATAGTGTGCCCGCTGCATCCGAATATTCACTATGAATCTGGCCTGTCATACGATAGCGTAAATAGTCTTTAGGGAGCATAAATACTGAAGCTTTTGAAAAGATATCCTGCTCGTGTTCCTTTATCCATAAAAGCTTTGGTAAAGTGAACCCTTCCAATGCTGGATTCTTTGTTATGTCTAGTAATCTTTCTTTTCCAACTACATCATAGATTTCCTGACATTGTTTACTTGTTCTTGTGTCATTCCAAAGAATAGCATGACGTAACAACATTTGATTTTCATCTAGTAAAACGAGCCCGTGCATTTGACCCGAAAAACTAATTCCTTCTATATCTTTTACATCTCCATCAAATTGTTTTACGAGTTCCGAAAGTGCGTCGGTTGTTTTATCAACCCATTGCTCTGGGTCTTGCTCACTATATCCTGATTTTTCTTGAATAAGTGGATATGATTTTGATATTGAATTACATACCTCGCCCTTTATATTCATTAATAAAACTTTTACAGCACTTGTGCCTAAATCTATTCCAATTACATATTTCATTTGCCTCATCCTTTTTTCTAAACTAAATAAAGGATATACCAGATAATTTCCAGTATATCCTTTTTTTAAATCTAAGGTTATTTTGAAAGTGCAGATAATAAATATTGATTGATAATTGACTTCAAACGCTCGGTTCTTCCAGATGTGTTCTTAATCTCTGGTAGTTGTAGAGCATAATCTTCTAATTTATGAAAATTAGTATTTCCTTCTACGATATCTTTCCCGATTCCAGTAGTATAGCTACTATAACGTTCTTCGATGAAACCATCTAAAACTTTATCATCAATTAACTTTTGGGCTACCTTTAAACCAATTGCAAAGCTATCCATTCCTGCGATATGTGCATAGAATAGGTCCTCTGGCTCAAATGAGCCTCTTCTCACTTTGGCATCAAAATTTAACCCTCCACTACCTAGGCCTCCATTTTTTAAAATTTCATACATAGCTAGTGTCGATGAATACAAATCAGTCGGAAACTCATCTGTATCCCAACCAAGCAAAGGATCCCCTTGGTTCGCATCCACAGAACCTAACATACCATTTATACGAGCTACATGTAGCTCGTGTTCAAAAGTATGTCCAGCTAATGTTGCATGGTTCGCTTCAATGTTAAATTTAAAGTGATTTTGAAGATCATATTTTTGTAAAAAGGCTAATCCTGTTGCAACATCGAAATCATATTGATGCTTTGTAGGTTCCTTCGGCTTTGGTTCAATTAAAAATTGTCCTGTATAGCCAATTTCTTTTGCATAATCAACTGCCATATGGAAGAAGCGTCCAAGATTATCAAGCTCAAGCTTCATGTTTGTGTTCAGTAGGGTTTCGTAGCCTTCACGTCCACCCCAGAACACATAGTTTTCTGAACCTAGATCCTTTGCAACTTCTAGACCTTTCTTTACTTTTGCAGCTGAATAAGCAAATACATCTGCGTTAACAGAGGTTGCAGCTCCATGCACAAAACGCGGATGAGAAAACATATTTGCAGTATTCCATAACAACTTTGTCTTACTTGTACTCATGTAATCCTTAATCATTTCAACTATTTCATCTAGATTTTCATACGTTTCTTTTAATGTATTTCCTTCAGGAGCAACATCAACATCATGGAAGCAGAAAAATGGAACATTTATTTTCTCGAAGAATTCAAACGCAGCCTCTACACGAGCCTTTGCTAAATCCATTCCACTAAATTTATCCCATGAACGAAGCATATTACCACTACCAAACGGATCTGATCCATCCATCGTGAATGTATGCCAATACGCTACACCGAATCTAAGGAGCTCTTCCATCGATTTACCTGCAATTTTTTCCTCTGGATTGTAGTATTTAAATGCAAGTGGATTTGTAGAAGTATGTCCTTCAAATTTAATTTGATTAACGTTTTCGAAGTATGCCATTGTTGTTCCCCCTAATAATCTAATTCAATTAATTGTTTTCCAATTTTAATAGTAGATAGTCTTCGATAAAAATTTTCTATTTTTTGCTTGAAATATCAATCCAAACAGCAACAATAAGAATTAATCCCTTAACGATATATTGCCAGAAGGTTTCAATATTCATCATACTCATTCCGTTATCGATACTCGCCATAATTAATGCTCCAATTAGAGCACCAACTATTTTTCCTTTACCACCCATAAGACTCGTTCCACCAATAACACACGCAGCGATTGCATCAAGTTCATACATGTTACCAGCACTTACAGTAGCTGCATTTAACCTACTTGTAAGGAGTACACCCGCCACGCCAGCAAGACCACCCATTAAAATAAACACCCATAGTGTGTTTCGCTTAATGTTTATACCAGAAAGAGCTGCGGCTTCTGAGTTACCACCAATTGCATAAACGTACCTGCCAAACGATGTTTTAGTAGATATAAACATAAAGATACCAGCTAGTAAAATTACAATTAGAATCGGAGTTGGAATACCATAGTATCGATTTAACATATAAGTTGCTAATAGTATAAAGAAGGCGTATGCCGAAACCTTACTATAATCTACCCAACGAACTGGGAGTAACAGGCCCATACTGTTTCTTTTTGCACGATTTCTGATCGTCCAGAATATTAGCAATCCAATACTAACTAAAGCTAGGATGTAGCCAGGAATGTATGGGAAGTAACTATTCCCAATTTGTTTAAAACTATCATTCATAGGAGCAACTGTTTGTCCCTTACTCAATCCGATCAAGATACCACGGAAAATCAGCATACCTCCTAGTGTAACGATAAATGCGGGAACTGCCCGGTAAGCAACCCACCACCCTTGCCATAGTCCAAAAATCGCACCAACTACAACAGCTGCAATCACAACTAAAAAGGTGTTCCAGTCATACCACACTTGTAAGATAGCTGCAATCCCACCAGTTAAGCCGACTAACGAACCAACAGATAAGTCAATGTGACCTGCAACTATTATGAGCGTCATACCAATAGCTAGAACAGCAATTACAGACATCTGAGTAAATAAATTGGAGATGTTACGCGAAGATAAAAATTCACCACCAGTAAAAAAACCAAATATTACGGCTATTAAAACCAGTGCGATAATAAGTGTGTATGCTTGAAGATCGAACTTAAAACTTATACCTCTCTTTTTTTGAGCGGCTGCATCAGCTATTTGTTGTTGACTGTTCACGTATATTCCCCCCTGTTGCACACGTCATAATTTTCTCTTGGGTTGCTTCCTCTCTTTGAAACTCCCCTGTAATCTTTCCTTCTGACATGACGAGTATCCGATCCGACATTCCTAATACTTCAGGTAATTCAGATGAAATAATGACAATGCCAACACCTTGATTAACTAGCTCATTAATAATCTTATAAATTTCATATTTAGCACCAACATCAATACCTCTAGTAGGTTCATCAAGGATTAAAATTTTTGGTTCATTTAATAGCCACTTGCTTAGGACTACTTTTTGTTGGTTTCCGCCACTTAATTGGCCAACCTTTGCCTCAAGATTTGGAGCTTTCAGCTTCATTTTCTTTGTAATATCATCAGCAATTTTTACTTCTAGTGCATGGTCTATTACTTTTAATTTCATTACTTTATTTAGAGCTGTAAGTGTTGTGTTTTTGGTTATATCCATTCCTAATACAAGACCATACCGTTTTCGATCCTCAGAAACGTAAGCTAACCCTTCTTTAATGGCATCAGCTGGTTTGTGGATATTTGTATTTTTCCCATCAACAAGAACAGTTCCTGTTTTTTTACCTTTAAACCCACCAAACAAGCTTATAAATAGCTCCGTTCTTCCAGCCCCCATCAAACCAGAGAAACCGAGGATTTCACCTTTTTTTAGAGAAAACGATACATCATCTATTATTTTTTTACCTTTATCATCAAATGTAGAGTAATTCTGAACTTCTAGTATATTTTCATTACTTATTGGGTGGTCTTCATGTGGAAATAGTTCCGTTAATTCTCGACCTACCATTTTCGTAACAATTTTTTCTTCGGACAATTCATTAATTGGGTCAGTACTTATGGTTTGACCATCTCTTAAAATCGTAACTGAATCTGCTAGGGACATCACTTCGCCAAGTTTATGAGATATATAGATACAAGTTACCCCGTTAGATCGCAAATCATTTAGCAGATTTATTAAGATTTCAACATCACTTTCTGTTAGCGCTGCTGTTGGTTCATCTAATATTAGAATGTCTGTTTTTTTTGTTAATGCTTTCGTAATTTCGATAAGCTGCTGTTTGCCTACTGTTAAATCTCCAACCTTAGTTTGAGGATCAATGTCTAAACCGATATGATTTAACCATTTCTTTGCTTCTGCATAGATCCGGTTCCAATCAATAATGTTTGATCTCATTAGGTCATGACTGAGAAATAAATTTTCTGCTACGGTCATTTCTTCTACTAATGCAAGTTCTTGGTAAATGATTGAAACCCCTGCATCTTGAGATTCTTTAATAGATTTGAATTGCTTATTTTCTCCATGAATCACAATTTGACCATCATATGTGCCATGTGGATAAACACCACTTAAAATTTTCATCAAAGTCGATTTTCCTGCGCCATTTTCTCCACACAAAGCGTGTATCTCACCTTTACGTACTGAGAATGTGACATTATCTAATGCAAGTACTCCAGGAAACTCCTTTGTTATTCCTTTCATTTGAAGTGCGAAATTCTCCATTATGGTTTGCCACCACCTTAAAGTAAGCTAGTAAATCGGGGGGAGGAATCCCCCCTAATACATCTTTGAAATTTGATTAATACGTATTATGGACGTGCAGGGCGATCGCCTTCTGGAACATTTTCATAAACATCATCATAAGAATGGAAGCCATCCTTAATTACTGTGTCTACTAAGTTCTCTTTACCTACCTTAATAGGGTCTAACTTAATAAAAGGTACATCTATTTTTCCATTATTAACAGTTGAATCAGCTGTAACTTTCTCACCTTTTGCTAATTATACTGCCACTTCAGCACTTTTTGTTGCAATTGCTTTAATAGGTTTATAGACTGTCATTGTTTGAATTCCTTCTGCAATACGTTGAACACCTGCTAAGTCAGCATCTTGTCCTGAGATAACAACCTTACCAACTAATCCTTGAGCATCTAAAGCTTGTAAAGCACCACCAGCAGTATTGTCATTTGATGCTACTACTGCATCAATTTCATTTTTATTTGCTGTTAATGCGTTTTCCATAATTTTTAATGCTTCATTCGCATCCCAGCCTTTAGCCCATTGATCCCCAACGATTTCAATGTCACCGCTGTCAACAAGGGGTTGAATGATATTCATTTGTCCTTCTCTAAACATCTTCGCATTATTATCTGTAGGAGAACCACCCATTAAGAAATACTTACCTGCAGGTACTTTCTCTACTAAGTATTCAGCTTGCATTTCACCAACTCTAACATTGTCAAATGACACATACGCATCAATATCAGTACCATTAATTAAACGGTCATATGCTAAAACAGGGACTCCTTCACTTTTCGCTTGGTCAACTACTGTTGATAGAGCGTCAGAGTTAATCGCAATAATTACTAAGGCATCAATATCTTGTGACAACATATTTTGAATTTGTGATAATTGCTTTGCCTCATCACCATTAGCAGATTGAACTAGTACTTCAGCACCAAGCTCTTCTGCTTTCTCTACGAAAAAGTCTCGGTCATGCTGCCAACGTTCTAATCCTAAATCAGATACAGAAAGACCAATCTTTAGTTTGTCGTCTGCATCCTTACTCCCTGCATCCCCAGAGGTGTTACCGCTTTCATTTGTGGATGAGGTATCTTGACCACAAGCAGCCAAAAACATTAGAACTAATAACGATAAGATACTAAGAAAACCCTTACATTTTTTCATGATTTAAATCCCCCTTTTAATTAGTCTGAAAATTAACTTCAAATTGATTTTATCACCACGAACTTAGTTTGTCTACCCAATAAACTAAGTTTATTGTATAATATTTATAAAGTGTGATATAAACAAAAAGGGGGGGATAAGAATGGAACAAATTACATGGAATCAACACGTCGTTAAAAAGAAGAATAAGGACATTGTTCTAAGAACAATAACCGCCATGGCTCCATTATCACGCGCAGAAATAGCCCAAAGATCGGGTTTAAATAAAGCTACTGTATCTTCATTAGTAAGCGAACTAATCGATGAGGAACTTATTTATGAATCTGGTCCTGGCGAATCAAGCGGAGGTAGACGACCTGTAATGTTGTTGTTTAACGAACAAGCTGGTTATTCCATTGGGATTGATATAGGTGTCAATTATATTTTAGGAGTTGTCACTGACTTAGTTGGTAACATTATTTACGAAAAAAATAAATCAATTAAAAGTCTTTCGTTTGAAGATCTGATTGTACTTGTAAAAGAGACCATTCAAACACTTATTAATAATACTCCCAAAAGTAAGTATGGAGTCATCGGTATTGGAATAGGTGTCCCTGGAATTGTTGATACAAATGGAAAGGTTCTTCTTGCTCCCAATTTAAAATGGAAGAATGTTAATTTATTGGAGATTATAAAAAAAGACTTTGACTATCCAATTATTATTGAAAACGAAGCAAATGCAGGTGCATATGGCGAAACGAGATTTGGCGCTGGCCAGGAAAGCAGTAATAGTATTTATATAAGCGTTGGAATAGGTATTGGTGTAGGGATTATTTTAAATGGACAATTATACCGAGGATTTAATGGTTATTCTGGTGAAAGTGGTCATATGACTATTATGGTAAATGGAGAGGAATGCACGTGCGGAAGTACAGGATGTTGGGAAGCGTACGCTTCTGAGCATGCTTTATTGAAAGAAGCTAGACTTTCCAAACAGTTTTCTGTCTCAACACTAGAAGAGTTGATTCAACTTGCTCAAACAAAGGATTTGAATACGATTAAGTTATTTCATAAAATAGGCTCATTTATAGGGATCGGTGCTACCAATTTAATTAAAACCTTCAATCCTCAACAGGTGATTATTGGTAATAGACTTGCAAAAGCCGAACCCTGGATTAGAGACGCAATTATTGGTACTGTAAAAAAAGAAACATCACCATTTCATCAAGCTGATATGCAACTAGATTTTTCTAAACTATCGATATACTCAACTGCACTTGGGGTATCTGCATTTGTAATAGAGGAATTTCTAATCGAACAAGCAAAAAAATTGAGTTGACAAATTTTTAATCAGTGTATTCGTTAAGAACCTAAATAGGGACTTTGTAAGTAATAACTTAATTAATAGGAGCTAGTGGGTCTATTTTTGAATAGACTCACTAGCTCCTTTTTTAGTTAAGTAAACTAATAATTTTTCTCGCGGTTATTTCGCCATTTTCGATACAGTCTGGGATACCTACACCATAATACGAACAACCCGCTAGAATGACACTAGGGTAATTTTCGGCTAGTTCGTTCTCAAGCGCTTCCACATTTTGTGGATGAGTAATTTGGTAATTTGGCATGTTATCCACCCAATTTGTTACTATGTTAGTTATTGGTTCAGCTGTAATTCCTAGGCTTTTATTAATATCTGAAAGCGCAACTTGGAGCAGTTCTGCTTCATTCATACCTTTTAGTAACGCAAATGACGGGTGGCTACTTTTATAAAATAACCGCACAAGGAGGTTTCCTGATTCTGAAGTATGCTCCCATTTCCTACTTGTCCATGTACAGGCATTGCATGACAATTCATCACTGTTCGCTGCGATAAAACCTGTTCCATTACTCGGAAGTAAACTATCTGGTACATCAAAACCGACATAAACGCTAATCAGCGAACTATTTTTAAAGTTATCAAATTCTTTTATAGGTTTTTGATCATTGAATAATTCTTTCGCAGTTGTATGTGGAATACTAAGCACTATATGATCAGCTTCTATGCTTTCCATATTCGTAAAAATCACTTTATAATGATTGCTCTTTTTTTCAATCTTACTTACTTTACTATTTTTAAAAATTTCAACTTCTTCTAGCTTTCTTTCATATGCATCAATAAGTGTCCCCATGCCATTTTTAAAAGAAAAAAACTTTTTATCCCCACCGCTTTGGAATTTTTGCTTGTTTTCTTTAAAGCCTTTGATTATACTTCCGTATTTTTCTTTATAATCAAACACATATGGTAGTGTTGAAGCTATTGTTAAGTCATTTAAGTTTCCAGAATAAACACCTGATAATACAGGTGCAATTTGCTTTTCAACTAATTCTTCCCCTAAAAAATATTCAAGAAATTCACCTATTGAATCGTTCTTCGTAAATGTAACATTTTTTGTGTAAAAATCTTTAAGTGCCTCGACTTTTCCTTCCGCAGAAACAAGTGTACTTTGCGCTAATGACTCTATACTCATCGGGATTCCAAATATTGAATCTGGAGGAATAGGCTTAAGCCCACCATCCACATAGATAAACGACTGGCCTGTTGAATTGTAAACAACATCGTTCTTTAGACCGAGTTCTTCTACAAAAGACATCGCATTTGCTTTACGAGATACAATTGAGTCTGCACCGGCTTCCATTATAAAACCACCATCTGTTATGGTACGAATTTTTCCACCGAGTTCAGCAGATGCTTCAGTAAGAACAAGACGCACATCCGATTGATTCTCCATTTTCCATTTTTGCAATTCATACATGGCAGATAATCCAGTGATACCTCCACCAATTACTAGGACAGTTTTCACATTTACACACCTCTAATTACTTTCGACTTTAAACATAAAAATCATACCACAATCCACAACTGTTGAAAGTGATAAATATCTCGCTAGTCCCATTTCCCACTTTATGTTGGCCATTTTAACAAGCTAGAAGGTTGTTCTTTGACCTTCCAGACGGATTGCCCGAAATGCGTAAGTGCCTTGGTCAGAAACAAGAAAACTTGTGACTTCGCCGAAAGAAGCGTTCTTTGCTTCTGTAAGAGGAGTTGAAGTTTCCCCTCGTTTCTAGGCGCTGGAGCTAGACAGGCTTATACCATAGAGCCCGATGGCACCCGGAGCTAGACACTATAAATAGGTATTAAAAAAACCTCCCTAACTCGTGGGGGAGGTAAATATAATTAAGATCTTAATCCTTTTGGAGTTACTTTATTTTCAAGCTTCTTTAATCCAATATCAAATACAATTGCTAGAATCGCAGCAGGAATTGCACCTGCTAAAATAAGGTTTTTATCCATTACATTGAGTCCTCTAGTAATTAGATCACCTAGACCACCTGCTCCAATAAATGTTGCTAGAGCGGCTACCCCTATTGTTAAAACTGTGGCAGTACGTATTCCTGCCATTAGAATCGGGAGGGTAAGTGGAAGCTCAACCATAAATAAAATCTGACGAGATGTCATCCCCATACCCTTTCCTGCATCAACAAGTGATGGATCAACACCAATAATCCCTGTGTATGTATTTCTTAAAATTGGCAGAAGCGCGTAGAGTGTCAAAGCAATTATTGCAGGACCTTTACCAATTCCAAAGATCGGAAGCATAAATCCCAGCAACGCTAAACTGGGTACAGTTTGAATAATTGCAGCTACACCGATGACTGATTCTGCAATTTTTTTGTTTCTTGTAAGAATAATTCCTAGCGGTACAGCAATCGCTATTGCAAGTATCATCGCAATTCCCGCTAAGAAGATATGCTCCAAAAAGGCAATCCAAATGTCTTCTTTTCGACTAATAAATGTATTTAATAGTTCCATTATTCATTTCCCCCTGTATTATGTTTCCAATCAGCTAATCCACGCATCATGCTTGAACGAGTAACAACTCCTACAAGTTTATTATTTTCAAGGACAGGAATTGCACCAATATCACTTCCATGAAAAATACCTGCAACATCTGTTACAACAGAATCAGCTGTTAAAATCTTGATATTAGTTTGCATAATATCAGAAACAGTCATGTCTTCATTGTTATAGTTCTCATCTACATTCTTAATGGTAACAGCACCGAGAAATTCCTTAGATTTATCAGTAATAAATAAGCTATCGACTCTTTTTTCCTTCATTAATCGAAAGGCTTCTGCTAGTCCACGCTTTGGTGATGAGGTAATGACTTGCTTGTGCATAAGATCTGTAGCAAATGGTATGTCAGGAGTATTTTGATTGAGGCGATCTTCACCGATAAAGCCTTTAACAAATTCATTAGCTGGTCTTCTAAGAATCTTATCTGGTGTATCAAGCTGAATAATCTCTCCATCCTTCATTATGGCAATCCGGTTTGCAATTTTAATTGCTTCATCCATATCATGAGTTACAAAAACAATTGTTTTTTGTATTTCCTCTTGTAAACTAACAATATCATCTTGTAGTTGTTCTCTACTAATTGGATCTAGTGCACTAAAAGGCTCATCCATTAAAATAATATCTGGTTCAGCAGCAAGTGCACGAATAACACCCACTCTTTGCTGTTGCCCTCCACTTAACTCAGAAGGAAAACGATGTTTGAATGTAGCAGGATCTAACCCAACCAAATCTAACAACTCATCAACACGCTTTGCGTATTTGATTGGATCCCATTTTTTTAACCTTGGTACGAGTGCTATGTTCTGTTCAATCGTCATATGTGGGAAAAGGCCAATTTGCTGGATGACATACCCGATATTTCTCCTTAATTCAACAGGTTCAATTCCTGATATATCTTGACCATCAATATAAATTTTACCTGACGAAGGCCCTGACAACCGGTTTATCATTCTCATAGTGGTCGTTTTTCCGCATCCACTTGGGCCAATAAGAGTAACAAGTTCCCCTTTATTGATTTCTAAATTTATGTTTTTTAACGCTACAAAACCATCCTGATATTTCTTGCTCACATTTTCAAATTTAATCATGATATTCTCCTTGCTATTAGTTTATAAGAAAAGCGCAGGGCGCCGGTAATCGCAGACTGCCTTGCAACACTTAGGTGTTAAATGTAGTATGGTAAAAAGAAGCTGTGAAACTATGAAAGTTACACAGCTCAAAACTAGCGCTCACGCAAGTTAATCAATTAATCCTTCTGCTTTTAAAAATTCAATAGCTACTTCTTTAGGTTGCATTTTATCAATGTTTACTTTGGCATTTAGTTCGATCATCCGAGCATCAGATAATATATTAGAAAGTTCATTAATGGTATCTGCTAGTCCTGGATTAGCATCAAGTACCTCTTTGCGAATAATCGGTGCTGCATAGTAGGGTGGGAAGAAATTTTTATCATCTTCTAAAACTACTAGGCCATATTGCGCTATTCTTGCATCTGTTGAAAAGGCTGTGATGATATCAATTTGCCCATCTTTTGCAGCAGTATATTGTAAATCAGGATCAATGTTCTTTTTATCTCCAAATTCAAATCCATACTCCTTGGCAAGAGCATCATAGCCATCGGTTCTTTCGAAAAATTCCGGATCTGCACCAAACGATAAATCAGAGGCATTTGCTACAAGATCTGTATAAGTTTTGGTTCCTAGCTCTTTTGCAAGTTCACTTCTTAGCGCTAATGCATATGTGTTGTTAAATCCTAGTGGTTCTAACCATGCGACATTAAATTCTTCTGCATATCCTTTTTTTGTTGCTTCAAAAATTTCATCTGGGCTTTGCCCTGGTGTATATTCATTTTTAAGGACATTTAGGTAGCCGGTACCCGTATACTCAACGTACATGTCGATATCGCCCTTTTTCATGGCTTCTTGTAATACGAATACCCCTCCAAGTGCTTCTTCCACTTCAACTTCTAAATCTGTTTTAGCCTTTAAATACTCCGCCATAATATTGGTCAGGATTACTTGCTCTGTGTATTTTTTACCTGAAATAACGATTTTCCCAGATTCAGTACCGTTTCCTCCACCACAGGCTGCCAGACTAAGAACTAATCCTATAGCTAACAACATCGATATAACTTTTCTCATATAAAACCCTCCGTTTTTTAATATAATTACAAGAAATACTTATAACTAGTAATGATCGATTTATGACCTGCATAAATCTTAACTTGCTCTACTGTTTTACCTTCCTTAACCAACCTTCGACAATATGTATTTCTTAAGAGCTGACAATTAACAGTAAACCCTAGCTTTTCACTGTAGCCCTCAACTACAAATTGGATCGAACGCGGTTGCATTCTTCCAGAGCGTTCTGTTACAAATAAAAATGGACTGTCCATATATACCTGTTTGTTCAATTTACTCCTAAATTCAATCCATGTAGAAAGTACATTCCTTACATTAGAAAATACAGGTACTTTCCTTGATAAGATTTCTTCATCAAAAACAAGAAGATCATTTTCAGTTAGAGAGCATAGCTTTAATTGTGAAACCTCTTCAATTCGTAAACCAGCATATAACATTACATAAATGAGCGCTTCGTTCCGTGCTTTTTTAAATGAATTCTTTTCTAAGGATGCAATATGTTGAAGTTGTACTTCTTCATCATGAGAAAGCCATTTCGGGTGAGTGTTCTTTTTATCCTCATGGAGACGGATTTGTTCAGGAAAAGTGGTTTGTATATACTCATTGCAATTTGCCCATTTGAAAAAGGACCTTAAAGTAGAGAGGGATTTATTAATTGTAGCAACCTTCATCCCTCTATTCATTAGCAGATCTCGGTATCTAACAAAATCCTCTTGATGAAGTTGGTTCAAATCCTTTTGCATTGATTGAAGCCAAGAATAAAACTGTTTAGTCTCATGGACATACATTTTTATTGTACTTTCTTCCTTCTTTTGTTCCTTTAAAAACGATTGATAATCTTCCAGTAACTCTTCCATGGTCACACCTACTAGTAAGTGATATTCAACATATAACTGAAAATTTTATGATGAATGAATAATTCTACGATGAATATTATTATATAATGATTTAATATATTTAGACAATTCGCATATATCTGGATATTTCCTCTCATTTCCAGTTTATTATTGATAGAGGACGTTTACCTTACGAATGCTTATAAGTACTGCCCTATCCTCTAAGATACAAGGGATTACTCCAAATATCCTAAAAACATCGAACATCTATGATTACTTATATCAGGATTACACTTAAATTATTTATAATCAAAAACACACCCAACGAATTTCCTCATTAGGTGTGTTTTGCTTTACTATCACTCTATACAAAATAGTTCATTTACCAACAGCCTATTTCACTTTTCTCGCCGCCTGCTGTATTGGATCCCATACACCATTATATGGTGGTGCATACGCTAAATCTAACTCTAACAATTGGTCGGTTGTCATTGAATTAAACAATGCTGTTGCCAGGACATCAATCCGTTTATCTACACCTTTTTCTCCAATAATCTGTCCGCCAAGTATCCTGTGTGTCACTTTGTGATAAACCAGTTTAACAGTCATTTTCTTTTCATTCGGATAGTAACCCGCAATATCAGAAGCTTTAATTGTCACTGATTGATACGGTATATTCAGTATCCTTGCTTCTTTCTCTGTAATACCAGTCCGTCCAAGTGTTAAATCAAAAAATTTTATAATTGAGGTTCCTACCACACCTTTAAATGTCTGGTGTTTATTCACAATGTTTAAGCCGGCGATTTGACCTTGCTTGTTTGCATGGGTACCTAAAGGAATATGATCATCCTTCTCTTTTATACGATGATAGTGAGTCGCGCAATCACCGGCTGCATAAATATCGTCAATACTTGTTTGCATATAGGCATTTACTTGGATTGCACCATTCACACTTGTCTTCATTCCAGTACCTTCTATAAATGAGACATTAGGTCTAACACCAACCGCTATAAGTACAAGGTCTGTTTTGTATTCACCTTTATCGGTTTTTACATACTCAACATGATCAGTACCTTTAAATGCTTCAACAGATTCTTCCATTTTAAGAGTAATGTGCTGCTTCAATGATTCCTCATTTATAAGCTCTGACATATCTTTATCAAAGATTTTCGCTAATTGCTCATTTCTCTCAATAATGGTTACATTCATACCTAACTCAGCAAAACTTTCTGCCATTTCAAGACCGATAGAACCACCACCAATAACAGTTACATGTTTGATGTCTCTCTCAAGATAGTCGATAATTCCCTTTGCATCTGGGATCGTCTTTAATTTGAATATGCCTGATAGATTAACACCTCCCCACTCTGGAAGCACTGGATTAACTCCTGTAGCAATGAGCAGACGGTCATACGATAACTCGAATGGTTCACCGTTTGAATGGTCTATTCCACTGACCACTTTATTTTCGGGATCAACCTTTTTCACTTCATAATAAACTCGTGCATCAATTTTGTATTTCTCTTGAAAAGCAGTCTGCGTTCGTGCAATTAGCTTTTCTGTTGATTCAATTTTACCGCTGATTACATAGGGAAGACCACATTGTCCATATGAATAAATTCCCCCCTTTTCAAGAACTGTAATATCATGTTCAGCACTATTCCGGACAATTTGCATCGCAGCACTCATTCCCGCTGCATCTCCCCCAAGAATGATAACCTTCATGTTCATCCCTCCTTATAAACATTTAGGGTCTTCCCCCCACTGCGTTAAAGCATTAATGAACTGAGGGATCAGGCACCTTTTTGATACAAAAACCTAATTTTTCTTCAACCAATCAATCAACTCAACATATTCCTGCCATACATGTAGATGCTGCTCTGCATATATAATCGCTTCAGACTCTTCTCCTAATCCATAGGTAGCAGGGGTTGATACGGGAAGTTTCTTTTTTCGGATCAAGTAATCAATGACATATGGATTTTTGTCCTTTGCTGTTTTCAAAAGTTTTTTTGCCTTATTTGAGGGTCCATTTTTTAAATACTCGACCAATAGCTTATTGTAAGTTCCATGCGCTGTTATTTCTTCGTTGTATTGGTTTAGGAGAGATTCCGCTTCTTGGATCATCCCATTTTCGACGTAGGCGATGAATAGTTCATAGCGGACTGCTTGATTATCGTTTGGATTCAACTCTAAAAGTTCCTCATACTGTCTAATCGCTTCCTCAAGCATACCAATATCGTGTAAAAGCATACCATAATTATATTTTGCACGCATATATGGGCGTGTGCTTACGATGCCCCAAAAATGACCTTTGTTTTCGCTAAAAAATGCTTGTCCTAACTCTTTTTCGCCAGCCTCCATGCCTAGTAGGTAAAGCTTCTGTTGTTCTGCCGGGTCTGTTTCATCCTCAGCTAAAATAGTGTATGCGTCTGGACTATTTGGATACAATTTCAAGGCTTTTTTAGCAAGCTGCTGGCGCTTATTTCCGTTAGTTTCATACGCATTAAATAATAGGTCCTGCGCTTTTTCCTTGTTTGATAATTTAACTTGCGATGATTTCGGGTTGTTTATTCGTTTATTCATAAAATCTTTAACTTCGTCAATCGAGTTAAAATCTCGATTATCCATTTCACGCTCCAAATTAAGAAGCTCTCGTTCCATTGTAATTTTTGAACTAACAAAGGCGTTGTCCACATTATTATTTTCTAAGACGTCGTCTTCATCATCATCAAAATCTTCTCCGTATATATCTTCAAAATCAAAATCAATATTCTCTACTGCATCTTGTAGATTCTCAATCTCATCGGAAAGAACATACTCTAAGTCTTTATATTTTGACGAAATACTACTGCTGGATACATTGAATTCCTCAGCCAATTCTTTTTGTGTATACAACCCTCCAAACGGTTGCAACCTATCAACTAAATAGACTAACGCCGCTTCATATACGGCCGATTTTTTTATTGTTGGATTTCTTCTCATGCAGTAATTATGCCAAAGGTAAAAGCCTAATGTAATAACGGTATCTTCATGAACATCATTTTCGACATATTCTCGAAAGTTTTCCGCAACTTCCTTATGCTTTGGAGAAATCCATTCTATATCATCAATTGATATTTCATCTTTCCCAAACAAAAAGAGGTCAAGAACTTCAAGAAAAGATGAAGCCATAAAATCGATAGGACTTTCTTCCTCACTATTTTTAAATAGCTTTAAAACTGAGTTCTCCATTTCTTCTGATTCACTAGCGGGCAAATCAAGAAATGTTGTAAAGAAAACAGATGTCTCGCCAGAAGGTAAGCTTGTCCCTAATATTAAACCACCAGCCTCTACGGTATGTTCCTCATCGAAGGATTTTACCTTCTTTACCTCTTTTGTAAATAGGTCTTGAATTGTAATATACTGGTTGTCTTGATGTTTAACGGTAGAAACAGATGGCCTAGCGCTTCCCCACAACCGCACAATATCCTTTATTCTTGGCCTGTTAAACTTATGTAAATGCCTATCAATATACTCTTCCATTATCGTTTTACCATCTAACTTTACTGAAGTAATAAACCATGTGTACCCAAAAAAGCGAAACATTTCAATCGCATCATCAGGAATATCAAATTCCTCATAACACTGTTCCAAATAATCATCCATATCCTCTTGGTAGTTTTTCATTGAAAAATGAATAATATCAAGCTGGATATCATGAAGTTCCTTCTCTATTAAGAGTTCCATTGACACAACTGTTTTCTTCCCACAGCACTTTTTATACTTTTCTCCACTACCACACGTACATAAATCATTTCTTCCAACTTTTAACATTGGCTTAAATCACCTTCCTACATTTAGTTTAATCTTATTCGATACATCAAATTAACTAAGTGATAGCACTCCCTCTTATTTTCATTTCTCCTTACCTTATTATATATCACAACTATAAATCAATAAAATGATACTTTTTGTGGTTGACCCTAAACATTATTAGCACTTTAAGGGGGCAGGGGGCAGGCACTAACCAAAAGAGAAACATCAAGCAATATCTACAGGAATGTCATCATCAACAGTTATAAACAATATACTAAATTTTAAGGAACCAACTAGAAATTGGGGGTTATGTTTATATGGAAAACCAAACCAGTTCGATCGTTCAACGATCATTGGATGCATTATTGGAGGATGACACGTTTTTACCAGACTTAAAAGGGAAAACGCGAGAACAAGCGTTCACTTCGTTAGGAGCAATCCTTTCTACTCCAAACCATGTCCATAAGTCATTTTTAAGAATTCCATTAGAGGATGGGCAGGTTGTTCGAATTCCGGCCTTTCGTGTTCAACATATTAACGCACTTGGACCTTACAAGGGCGGAATTCGTTTTCATGAATCAGTCAATGAGGATGAGGTTATTAACCTTGCCTCATTAATGACCTTGAAGAATGCACTTCATGATGTTCCTTTTGGTGGCGGAAAAGGTGGGGTTGTATTAAATCCTAGGACACACACTATTAAGGAATTAAATCTAATTTGTAAAAAGTATGTTCGGTACTTTAATGATATATTGGGTCCTGATAAAGATATCCCTGCACCTGACGTTGGTTCAAGCGACCGAGAAATGGATTGGATGATGTCCGAATATAAAAGTATTAATCCCGGTCTACCTTACCGGGGTAGTTTTACAGGTAAAAGTGTAGTAAATGGCGGATCATTAGGCAGAGGAGCAGCGACTGGAAAAGGGGTTTATTTCACGTTTAGATACATGATTGATGATTTCATGAAAAAGCATACTAACTTGCTCTCAAACTCTGATAATATCTTTGCAAGAACTGTATTAGATTATAAAAGTCGCCCGCTTACCATTGCTGTTCAAGGCTTTGGCAATGTCGGCTCAGTTGCGGCACTTGAGGCATTTAATTGCTCTCAATTACAGAATAAAGTTATCGCTGTAAGCGATAGAAACGTGACATTATATAATGCAAAGGGTTTAGATATCCCAGCATTAGTTAAATTCACTTTAGATAACAATGGTGACCTACCGACTACAAATGAACAGTTAGCCCAGACAGGAGTGAATGCAGAACTCCATGACAGGGAAGAGATACTATTTCTAGATGTCGACTGCATCATCCTAGCTGCGTTAGCGGACCAAATCCATAAAGGAAATATGGATAAAATTAAGGCACGCATCATTGTTGAAGGCGCCAATGCTCCTGTGACAAGTGAAGCTGATAATTTTTTAAGTGAAAAAGGTATCATCATTGTTCCTGATATTCTCGCAAACGCCGGGGGAGTGATTGTATCCTACTATGAATGGCTGCAAGGTCGGGAAACCCAATTTTATAGTGAGGAAGAAGTATTCAAGCTCTTATATAATAAGATGCAATCAACAATGGACACCATTCTTCCAAAATTTTTTAGCGACCCGTTTCCATTGAGGCAGAATTGTTATATCCATTCCGTTATGAAATTGTCTACAGTACTTTATAGGCAAGGCAAGTTGTATTGATGAGAAGGATCAGGTAGCAAGAATGAATCATGTGCCTAATCCTCCTCCCATGTTTATGTTTTTTTAAGACAAAGGACAAGTACAAAAACAAAAGCGTAAGGCGCCCGCCTTTCGGTGACAAGCATAAGACAAGCCGGCTGGAAGGTTGTTCTTTAACCTTCCGGACGGATTGTCCGAAATGCGTAAGCGCCTTGGTCAGAAACGAGAAAACTGGTCGACAAGAATGCCACGTCCTGTGGCATTGTCGACACTTGCACATCGTGTGCTTCGGAGACTCCGCCGAAAGAAGCGTTCTTTGCTTCTGTAGGAGGAGTTGAAGTTTCCCCTCGTTTCTAGGCGCTGGAGCTAGACAGGCTTATACCATAGAGCCGGGTGGCGCCTGGAGCTGGACGCAGATAGACAAAGACTCGAAGTTATACACAACCTTACAATTTTATAATTTCCTATACAAAAAAAGAAAAGCGTAAGGCGCCCGCTTCCGAGGAACGTCACTATCTTACCAAAAACTTTAGAATTACGTGTCATAGTAGTTCTTCTTATTTTATTAAATCAAATTTGGCGTGGTGGGCATCAGATTGCTGTTTTGGTTACCGTTTTCTTATTTTTGTGCGATTTCGGGCATCAGATCGCTGTTTTGGTTACCGTTTTTTATTTTATGTGCGATTTCGGGCATCTGATTGCTGTTTTGGTTACCGTTTTTTATTTTTTTTGCGATTTCGGGCATCTGATTGCTGTTTTGGTTACCGTTTTTTATTTTTTTTTGCAATTTCGGGCATCAGATCGCTGTTTTGGTTACCGTTTTTTATTTTATGTGCGATTTCGGGCATCTGATTGTTGTTTTGGTTACCGTTTTTTATTTTTTTCGCGATTTCGGGCATCTGATTGCTGTTTTGATTACCGTTTTTTATTTTTTTCGCGATTTCGGGCATCTGATTGCTGTTTTGATTACCGTTTTTTATTTTTTTCGCGATTTCGGGCATCAGATTGCTGTTTTGGTTACCGTTTTTTTAATTTCGCGCGATTTCGGGCATCTAATTGCTGTTTTGGTTACCGTTTTTTATTTTTTTCGCGATATCGGGCATCTGATTGCTGTTTTGATTACCGTTTTTTTAATTTCGCGCGATTTCGGGCATCTGATTGCTGTTTTGGTTACCGTTTTTCATTCTTTTATGAACCATATTCATTACTCTTATATAAATGGAATGCTATAAAATAATGTATGAATCACTAAACAAATTTTTATGTTAGAATAAACGTAAGCAATTTTTTTAAATACTCTTACTGAAACTAAGGAGGTAATATAGATGAAAAAACGTACAGATCCAGTGGATGTAGTTATTAAAGAAAAGAAAAGGCAATATACAGGGGAAGTAAAGCGAGTTACCTTGTTTGCAAACGCAAAAGTAGTGGAAGCCCAGACAACTTCATCTGAACGATTCTATATCGTTTTTTACCGTGAATCCTTTATTTATGGAGAACAACTCCAAACAATTGAAAAAGATACCTTTATTGATCAGGCATGCAAGCAGGGGATAACCTTTGAAAATGGCCACCCTTTGATTTCATCCCTAGTTCCAAGTCATTCAATTAATCTCCCTAACAAAGGTAAAATTTTTACCCATCTACAAAATCAATACTCCCTTAAGGAAGTCGCGTATATTGCAACCATGCTAGATTCCTTCTTACCCAAAGAGCAAATTCTAAACGTTATCAATAAAATTTATTTCCACTTTAGAAGAAACGGTAACTATCTCATGGCCTTTCAAATCAATCACTTGCTTCCAACATTTTCTCCTTTATTGAAAGTTTCACTTGAGCGCTTGCACTCCCAGGAATATAGCTCATATAATGACTTTTACGATTCTTCTCATCTATCTTCCATTTATGAAAAAGATCCTCTTTACGTTGAGTTTTACTGCTTTAAAAATCGGTTCGAACCTAATAATTATCAATTTTTAAAGGACAACCTACTAAAAGAAGAACGTTTACTTGAAGTAGTATGTTTATGGTTGGAAAATGAGAACTCACAGGAAAAGCTTTACTCTGTTGAAGAGTATACGAATCACGCATTAACGTTTATAACATTAACACAGTGGATGACCATACTAATTAGATTAGATGTTAACGTGTTTCAAGTTTTACCAACCACGAAACGCATTATCGAAGAAATGCTAACAGAAGGCTATTATGAAGAAGCTATTGAGTGCCTGTTGCCGTTTATTCATGACTTACCGGCGTCATTTGATGATTTAATGACTGAGTTGTGGCTACAATTAGATCATAAGACAATAGAAGCTAATCTAGATAGCTTTATTCCTCTTTTTAAGCATATTGTTCAAGTAAAAGGATCAAAAGAATCGGAACAAATAATTTCTGATCTTGTCGAGAAATTATTTGTTGACCATAAGCTACAAACAATAGTTGACAAACTTGCTCCTATACGCCAACTATTACCACACTCACTAGTCATTCAAAAGATTTCTAATATGGTGAAAATTGTTGAGGATCCGGATCGAATGATGGAACTCGGTGAATATTTTGCCTACTTTAAACAGTTTGATGAAGCAATCGAATGTTTTTTCTGGGAAATGGAATGCGAACCACAAAATCCGGATCCTGTTCGGCAAATAACAAAAATGTATCAGCAAAAAGGGATGGTAAACGAAGCTTCATCCTACCAACAACTCTATAACCAGTTAAAAGCTGCTAAATAAGAAAAGCGAAAGGCGCCCACCTATCGGCGACAAGCATAAGACAAGCCGGCTAGAAGTTTGTTCTTTAACCTTCCGGACGGATTGTTCGAAGTGCGTAAGCGCCTTGGTAGAAACGAGAAAACTGGAGACTCCGACGAAAGAAGCGTGCTTTGCTTCTGCAGGAGGAGTTGAAGTTTACCCTCGTTTCTAGGCGCCTGGAGCTAGACGTAGATAGACAACACACGAAGTTATACACAATCTTACAATTTTATCAATTCCTAAACAAATAAAAAGTCCCAGGTCTTTAGGAAAACCCTGGGACGGTATTTGGAAGGAAGGTTCTGTAAGGCTTTCACTTACCTTTAGCGCCCAAGGAATTTAGTTATCATTGGACTAAATTGCCTGATTTGATTATATGCGCCTTTCATTTGTGAGGCTGTTGTTCCTATCTTTTTAAAATCAAACTTTCCGTCTTCTTTTCGAAAGAATGACAATAAATCCCCGCTTTGTCCACCCGAAGACTGAACTGGCGATGAACCTCTTCCAATAGGTGGGATTATTGGTTGTCTATTTGGTCTTACCTGTGGACGAATTGGCGAATGTGGCCTTCCAAACGGACCACCTAATTGTCTTCTATATTGTGGCGGAATCTGCCGTTGTGGAAACATAACAAACTCTCCTTTCTAGTTTTACTTATAAATATGAAAAACTAGTAAACAAAGGAAGGGTACATGTCTTGAATTTATAAATAAAGGATTAAAAAAACCACAATTTTTACTCTTTTTACTTTAAGACAGGCCGCATGTCCTCTAGCTTATCAAATAAATGCCATACAAAATTGTCTAGTCCTTTATCGCGGTACGGATGGAATTCTTCCATTTCTGGGTCATTTAAAAATGCTGAAATTGATTTTTTAGATAACCATTCTACAAGCAACAAAATTTGTCTTGGTTCAATGTCTCCAACAGGACTTGATTCTAGATTTCCTACTGCAACAACTTTGCCTCCATGTCTTGATAATGCTTTGTCAGCTTCTTTTGAATAAGTTGCATAGCTATGTTTATCTTTTAAATTAAATAAATTTAATGCGTAAACAGCCATTTTGTCTTCTCTCCCTCATGCACTTTTATTTTTTGAATTTAAACTGGTATCACATTAAAAACTGAGTTTTTTCTGATCGTTGCTCCCTTTCCATTACATACCGTCTGGTTAGTATTAACTTTACATTTTTTATAGATCTTTTTCAATGTTTTTAGAACATTCTAACTCTAATTACAGTAAAAATAATCTGAACGAAACCATGCATACATGACCTATGAAAAATATTACTCACTCTATCAAGTTAAATCACGTAACAAAAGAAGGAATATTCAAATAATAGGCGAAATAATAAAGTATACTATAAAACTTGGAGGTATCTTTATGCCTATTATTCGTACGCCGGAAGACCGTTTTACCAATCTTCCAGACTATCCATTTAAGCCGAATTACGTTGATATAAATGGTACAAGAGTCCATTATCTTGATGAAGGCGAAGGTGAAGTTATTTTATGTCTTCATGGGGAACCCACTTGGTCCTTTTTATACCGTCATATGATTCCCCTCTTGTCTCAAGAACACCGAGTAATTGCGCCTGATTTTATTGGCTTTGGTCGTTCAGATAAATATACAGAACGTGAAGAATATTCCTTTGAAATGCATATGAACACATTAAAGGAATTCATCAACTACCTACAGCTTGAACGTATTACAATTGTTGTACAGGACTGGGGTGGTCTTATCGGCCTAGGTGTTGTTGCAGATACTCCCGATCTTTTTGCTCGTTTAGTTATCCTAAATACAGGGCTTCCAACCGGTGAAACCTCCCCTACAGAAGGCTTCCTAAACTGGAGAAACTACGTGGAGCATACACTTGATCTTCCTATAGGTAAAATTATCCGCCGGAGCTTAGCTCCTGGAAATAAGCTATCTAAGGAAGTTATTTCAGCCTATGATGCTCCATTTCCAACAGCAGACTACAAGGCAGGTGCGCAGGTTTGGCCACTTCTAGTTCCAATCACTATTGATGATCCTGGAGCTGCACAAATGAGAAAAGCTAAGGATGTTCTTAAAGAATGGGATAAACCAGCATTTGTTGCATTCTCAGATTCTGACCCAGTCACCCGTGGTGGGGATCGCTTCTTCAGAAAGATCATCCCTACAGCAATAAATGAACCTGCAGTCGTCATTGAACAAGCAGGTCATTTTCTGCAAGAAGAGAAAGGTGCAGAAATCGCAGAGCATATTATCGCTTTTACCAAGCGGAATCCACTATAAGAAAAGCGCAGGGCGCCCGCCTATCGGCGACAAGCATAAGCCAATCCGTCCGGAAGGTTGTTCTTACCTTCCGGACGGATTGGCTTATGACCTCGAGTCGATGGCGCCCGGAGCTAGACACTAAAACTTGGTACAAATTTTTATGCTTTCTTATCTTTTAAGAAAAGCGCAGGGCGCCCGCCTATCGGCTTATGAGCGTGTATGTGGCGAGAATGCTAGCATTAAAAAACGCATTCATTAGAATGCGTTGGGATAACTTTTATTACGGTGGGTCTCAAAAACATAATGCACTTGGGTTATTCTTTAATGAATTCCTTTGTGCTTCGTACCGTATCAATTGGTCGAACTAATCTTTCTATTTCCTCGCGTTTCGATTCTAGGAACGGAGGTAGTGATAAATTCTCGCCAAGTGTTTCATATGGCTCATCGCCCATGAATCCTGGTCCATCTGTTGCGAACTCAAATAGGATTTGTGGTGCAACTCTTGAGTATAATGATCCAAAAAAGAAGCGATCAACAAAGCCAGACGTTTGGAACCCGAAACTTTGAAGACGATTATTCCACTCGTCTATA
The DNA here is from genome assembly GCF_029193815.1 of Cytobacillus sp. S13-E01. GTDB lineage: Bacteria > Bacillota > Bacilli > Bacillales > Bacillaceae_L > Bacillus_BV. Next base: position 46,328 of record NZ_JARFVC010000003.1, on the reverse strand, counting down.
ACTGAACGATCTTCGACACGGAAAGCCGCATGATGAACTGTACCAAAACCTTGTCGACCTTGAGGTAGGGTGTCGTTATGCTCTACAACTACCTGTGCTCCATTACCGCCTTCACCCACTTCAAATAAATGAAATGAACCCTCTTGACCTATTTCTTTAAACAGTAGAACTTTTTCCAGCATTTCTTTAAAATAATCAAAATTAGCTACACGGACAAAGATTGGTCCTAATCCTGTAATAGCAAACTCTAATGGAATTGGACCATTTTGCCAAGGAGTACCAGCTGCAACACCTTCATTGTTTTCATCTGAAATTAATTGATATTGTTGATCGTCGAAATCAACTAGGGATAGTGTTTTTGTACCAAATTGCTCTTTGATGCCTGTATGTTCTACTTCAAGACGATCAAAACGTTTTACCCAATAATCTAATGAGGCATCACTTGGCACACGAAATGATGTTTTTGAAATTTCATTTGTCCCATGAACACCTTTTGGTATACCAGGAAAATCAAAGAATGTCATGTCCGTACCAGCGCTGCCTGTGTCATCTGCGAAAAATAAGTGATAGGTTTGAATGTCATCTTGATTTACCGTTTTTTTCACTAAACGCATGCCTAATACATACGTAAAAAATTCATAGTTTTTCTCTGCACTACTTGTAATTGCTGTTACATGGTGTATTCCTTTTAAACCGTTCATCTTTCATTCCTCCAACCTAAAGACACCAATGTGCCCATTCTTTTATAATAGGGTACCTTTTTCACAATAGTTTTAATGTTATTTTTGAAAAAATTATTATTTTTTCTTTCCAGAATTATATCTTTAATTAAAGTATCTTTAGTTCAGGATAAATATATCACGTATACAAACTACTGTCAATTAGCAATAATGGCTTTCTCTAAGCAGTACCTCTTAAAATAAGAAAAGCGCAAGGCGCGCCCGCGAAGTTATACACAACCTTACAATTTTGTAAATTCCTAAACAATAAAAAAACAAGCAGTTGTTGATACCTTCTGCTTGTTTAAACTTTAAAAAGTGATCTAATTTTTAAATCTTGAAGTCTATTTAAATAATTCCTAGCGTACCAAGGAAAACAAGTATGATTGTAACTGGAACTACCCATTTCATAAGGACACTCCATGTTGTAAACATAAAAGGTGATAATGTGTTACTTAAGGTGAATTCCTCTTTTACTAATTGTTTATTCATTTTAATCGTTATAAATAGAGCAATAAGTAGACAGCCTAGCGGTAATAAAATGTTACTAACTAAGAAGTCTGTTGTATCAAATACAGTCTTGCCAAAGATCTGAAAGTCTTGTAGTAAACTAAAGGAAAGAGCAGCTGGAATACCCGCAAAAAAGACAACGATACCAGAAATCCATGCAACCTTTTTTCGTGAGCGTTTACCACTTTCTGTGAAAGCGGATACAATTATTTCTAATAAGCTAAACGATGAAGTTAATGTTGCAAATAAGAATAAGAGTAAGAATACCGCTAAAAAGAACTCCCCTAAAGGAATCTGTGAAAATACTGCAGGTAAGACCATGAACAATAGGCCTGGTCCTTCTGCTGGTTCAAAACCGAATGCAAATACAACTGGAAAAATTGCCAGTCCTGCAAGTAAAGAAACAAAAATATTCATTAGTACAATAGAACCTGCGGCAGACGGGATACTTTCCTTTTTACTTAAATAAGAACTATATGTAACCATACATGAGAACCCAACAGCAAGAGCGAAAAATGACTGCCCAAGTGCATACAACACTGATTCCCCTGTAACTTTAGAGAAATCAGGATATAAGAAAAACTTAATTCCCTCCATCGCACCATCTAATGTCAATGACCTTATCACAAGAATGATAAAGAATACAAACAGTAGCGGCATCATGTATTTGCTAGCTTTTTCTATTCCATTTTTAATTCCAACTGAGATAACAATGATGTTAATGAGTAAAAATACTGCTAATCCAAGAAGTGTCACATATGGTGTTGCAGTAATACTACCAAACAAGTCAGGATAACTTGCATCACTCTGAATGACTCTTCCACCAATCGCCATTAGGCTATAAATTAATACCCAGCCTCCAACAACTGCATAAAAAGAAAGTAATAAGAAGCAACCGATTACCCCTAAATGACCTGTAATCGCCCAAAAACTATTGGGTGCCAATTTTTTATAAGCTGTAACTGCCTCTTTCTGTGCTCCCCGACCAATAATAAATTCTGAAATTAACATCGGTAGACCAATTAGGATGGTGAAGGCAACGAAGATTAGAAAAAATGCGCCTCCTCCACTCATTCCTGTAACATAAGGTAATTTCCATATTGCACCAAGACCTATTGCAGCACCTGCTGAAGCCATAATAAAACCAAACTTGGACGACCACTGTTCTCGATTTGTACTCATAGTTCCCCCTTGTAATCTATTATTTTATAACTCTGTTCGAATAGCCCATAGCTCTGGAAAAAAGCGCTGATCCAAGACTTTTTTCAAATAGCCTACGCCTGATGATCCACCGGTACCCATTTTAAATCCAATAATTCTTTCGACTGTTTTCATATGACGGAATCGCCACTGCTGGAGCCAGTCTTCAATATCTATCAACTTTTCTGCTAACTCATACAATTCCCAATACTTATCTGTGTTTTTGTAGACTACCATCCAGGCATCCCGAACGGAATCATTATCTTTATAGGACTTCGTGACATCTCTATTTAATATATCCTCATCAATATGGAGTCCCGCTCTATGAAGTGCCCGGATAGCTACATCATAAAGACCTGGTGCTTCAAAGGCGTCTTTTAATTTACTATGTAACTCAATGTCCTTTTCGTAGATTTTTAAGACATGATCTGTTTTGTAACCAAGAGAAAATTCAACCATTCTATACTGATAAGATTGAAAGCCAGATGCCTGACCTAATGAATCGCGAAATTCCATATACTCCGATGGTGTCATTGTTGAGAGTACATCCCAAGCTTGAATAATTTGAGATTGAGTTTTTGATACTCTCGCTAAACGCTTTTGAGCCGTTGATAAATCATCCTTTTCAATTGATTGGATGGCAGCACCCATTTCATGAAGAATTAGTTTCATCCATAACTCACTAACCTGATGAATGACAATAAACAACATCTCATCATGGTGACCAGATAGTCTATTCTGTGCAGATAAAATTTTATCCAGAGCCAAATACTCTCCGTATGTCATCTTGTTCGTGAAATCGGTATGAATGTTTTTTTCTGAACTAGTTGCGTTTATTTCTTGATGATCATTTTTGTTCATTTTCTATGTCCTCCTTTATATTGATTAAACTTTATATGGTAACCTGATCTACATTCTGATTACCATTCTCACGCAAAAAACGTCATACGGTAATCAGAATAAAGAGTATAGTCACATAGAATCATAGACAACTACAAATCTATGCAACTACACCGCGTTTGTTTTCAAATTGCTTGTATTTCTCTTCTACCATAATCTCTTTTAATATTTGAACAGTCTTCCATACATCTTCAAAAGTGTTATATAGGGCAACTGGAGCAAGTCGAATTCCGTTTGGTGACCTGAAGTCTGGAATAACTCCTTCTGCTTTAAGTGCTTTACAGATTCGTGCTGCCTCAGAATGTTCTAAGTAGATATGTCCGCCTCGTTTCTTGTCTTCAATTGGGTTTCTTATATTGAAGTTGTGGCCTGCTAGTTGATCATTTATTAATTCCATCAAATACTTAGTCAGCTTTAAGGATTTGGTTCGAATTTTATCCATCCCAACCTCATTAAACATTGAAAGCGACCCTATTATTGGTGCCATACTAAAAATATTTGGAGTGCCGATTTGATATGCACCTGCGTCATCTGCAGCAGTTAGCTCATGCTCCATATCAAATTGCTTATCTTTCCTAGAACTAAACCATCCTGCAAGGCCTGGAATTGTACCAAAGTGTCGCTTGTTAACATAAAGACCACCAGAACCTCCTGGACCACCGTTCAAATGCTTGTAGTTGCACCAGAAAGCAAAGTCAACATCCCATGCACTAAGATCATGAGGTATTGCTCCAATTGAATGGCATAGATCAAAGCCGATTAAGATATTACGTTTATGTGCTTCTCTTGTCAGAGTTTCCATATCTAACACCTGGCCGCTTCGATATAGAATACTTGGTAGTACAATTAAGGCAATATCATCTGTCATTGCATTAATAATATCTTCTTCCTTTAATGTATGACCGTCTTTACTTTCCACTTGAAAAAGATGCTCAGACGGATCATAACCTTTTAACTGCATCTGGCTTTTAAGAGCATATATATCGCTTGGAAAATTTAATTCATCAGCTAATATTTTAGTTCTCTTTGAATCTGGTTTATAAAAGGTTGCAACAAGTTGGTGTAAGTTCACAGTTGTGGAACCGCTTACAATAACTTCTTTAGACTCCGCTCCCACTAGTGGTGCCATTTGTTCACCTAATGATTCAGAAAGGTAAAACCAGGGATTCTCCCCACCAGTCCATCCATCAATGCCATATGTCTTCCATGAATCTAGTAGGTCTAGCAATGATTTTTCTGCTCTTTTCGAAAGAAGTCCAAGTGAATTACCATCAAGATAAATCCCAGCCTCTTTGATATAAAATTCTTTACGATATGGTGCTAAAACATCTACTTCATCCTGTTTTAAAGCATATTCATATGTATTATCAAAATTATTTGCGCTCATAACACACCGACCTTTCAGAATATTTTGCTATTTACTGAAAATTATACCTTAATTAATGACACAGTGTCAATGATGTAATGTCAGCTTAAATTAACTATCAAGTCTATAATCGAATTATAGCTCAATACCATCACGATTGTCAGAACACTTAATAACTTGTAAACTAAGATTATACACAAAAAGGCGTTGTCATTTTGAAAGGGATGAAGACATGACAAACCCAAATAACAAACTATCTCCAAGAAAGAAACAAGCCCTAGAGACTAGAAAAAAACTTTTAATTGCGGGAAGAGAAGCCTTCTTAGAAAGCGGCTTTCAGAAAGCGACTATCTCTCAAATTATTAAAAAAGCTAATACCGGCTATGGTACAGCATATGTCTATTTTAAAAATAAAGATGAATTATTTATGATCGTGATGGAAGACCTAATGGATAAATTTTATGAAGTTGCGGAGTTCCCCTTTAAACCAACTACTAGAGATGAAGCTTATGAACTTATTTCGAAGCAGGTAGGGTTGTTCCTTAAACTAGCTGTCGATGAACGAGATATGATGAAAGTTGTAAAAGAAGCTATCGGGGTATCGCCTGAAATTGATGAAAAGTGGTATATGATAAGAGAACGATTCATCAATCGAATCTCAGTTGATATTCGGTTCGCACAAGCTAACTCCCTTGCAAAGCAACACTTAGATCCCTCTCTTGTAGCAAGAGGTTGGTTTTACTCTAATGAAATGTTCATGTGGGAATTGGTAAACAACGAGAGTAAATATTCAATCGAAGACATCATTGTTAACTTAACCAATATTTATACAAGTGGATTATATAAATAATAGTGGGTGTTTGATTTTTAGAATTCTTAAATTAAAACCAACACCTTTTTTTAGGCAAAAAGAGAGTTCAAAAAGTAATGAACTCTTTAATCTCTTAATCAAAATCATTTTTTTAAAAATCCTTTAACAATAACCTTTAACATTACATCATCCATATCTAATAACTCAATATTCGATTGTTCAATTAGCTCTTTTGTATTTTCACAAGGAAAATGGATCGTTCGACTTAAATAATTTTTGAATACTGAAAGAGGCTGGTTAAAGTTTTTTTCTTCCTCTGTTAAATCTTTCTCATTTTTATACGACATACCTTCTAGATAAGGAATATTTAATACATCCTTTATTATGTTTATTACCTTTTCTTGTGTAGACGGATTTGGATTAGCAATATTATAGACTTTCCCATTTTCTCCATATGTTAAAGCAGCTTTTAGAATGCTAGAAACATAATCTACAGGGACTAGATTGGAAGAAGCAGCTCTTTCAATTAAAATATGAAAGGTATTTGTTGTTTCCCTTTTTTCCATTCTTCTTTTCAGTATATGAATGCCTCTTAATAAACCATATAACCCAAAGTTTGTTTTCGCTTCACCTGTTTTTGAATCACCAATAATAATTGCTGGCCTTAGGATACAAACTTGCATCCTATCTTTATAGGAGTATACGATATGCTCTGCATGACACTTTGACTCTTCATAATTGTTAACAAATTGACGATTAACATCATACAACTCTTCTTTCCCCTGTGTTTCCATGCCAATTGTATAAGCAGTACTTACATATAATAATTTAGAAACAATCAGCTTTTCACAAAACTCAAGAACATTTTTTGTCCCATCTATATTTATAAAATCTGTTTTTTCTTTATCTGCTGGGTCAAATGATAATAACGCAGCCATGTGATACACTGCATCAATTTTATTTTTTAACGCCTTTAACTTATCCTTTTTAACTCCAAGCAACGGCATTGTAATATCGCCATAAACTGCTGTCACCCTATCTTGGTTCCTTACATCGCTCATTAATGATTCTGCTTTTTTTTCATTTCTAGCAAGGATAAATATATGATGACCATCTGATAGCAGATCATTTACTAATTGTTTTCCAAGAAAACCGGTAGCACCTGTAAGAAATATATTCATTTAGATCTCCTTTGAACTTATTCTTAATCTTTTTAACACTATTTATAATGTAAATATTTATAGATGTACTGTTTTTCATTTTAACAACGGAGAGTATTCTAGTAAAGGTACCGCGCCACTTAATAAGTTGGTAATAGGAGCCAGATTAAAATTAGAGATACCACTATTTTATTACTTTATTTTTGCAGTTTTATATCTTTTGTATTTAAATAGTAATCAAAGCACTAGAAAGGAGATAATCATGCAATCTACTACTTTTTATTTTACTGGTATGGATGGGAAAGAAATCTTTGCTGCAAAATGGGTGTCAGAAACGAAACCAAAAGCAATCCTTCAGATTTCTCATGGAATGGCAGAGCATGTTGGACGATATGCTGATTTCGCTAGTTTTTTAGTGGAGCATGAAATCTATGTCTATGGAAATGACCACCGAGGTCATGGGCATACAGAAACACGAGACGCGGACCGGGGTTATTTCACTGACGAAAATGGTTTTGAGACCATCGTAGAGGACATGAATGCCTTAACAAATGTCATTAAGAATGAATACCCTAATACCCCTATTTACTTACTAGGTCATAGCATGGGTTCCTTTCTTTCAAGAAGATACATTCAACTCTATGGAAGTAATCTTGAAGGCGTCATTTTTAGTGGAACTGGCGGTCATCCTGGCTTCTTAGGAAAAATCGGACACTATCTTGCCAGCCGCGAAGCAAAGAAACATGGTAGACGTACGCAAAGCACTAAGCTAAATTCTTTAACTTTTGGAAACTATAACAAAGCCTTTAAACCAAACCGGACCGAATTTGATTGGTTATCTCGTGATGAAAAAGAAGTAGATAAATATATTGAAGACCCGCTGGCTGGTGGAGTTTTCACTTCAGGATTTTTTGAAGACTTCTTTAAAGGACTATTATCAATGTATGATGAAGATCAGAAAATCCCTAAAGAGCTTCCTGTTTATTTTATGTCAGGTGATCAAGACCCAGTTGGAAAAAACACGAAAGGTGTACTGCAAAACTACCGACAGCTTCAATCTGTTGGATTAACGGATATATCCTATAAATTTTATCCAGAAGCAAGACATGAAATCCTAAACGAAACGAATAAACAAGATGTGTATAATGAAATTTTACTTTGGATTTTAGACCATCTTTCAAACGAGAACCCTGCTCGTTAATTCTATAATGTTCTAAGCCATTTGGCTGATAAGAAAAGCGCAGGGCGCCCGGAGCTAGACACTAAAACTTGGTACAAATTTTTATACTTTCTTATCTTTAAGAAAAGCGAAAGGCGCGCCCGCCTATCGGCGACAAGCATAAGACAAGCCCTGGCTGAAGGCGTTCTTTGCCTTCGGGAAGGGCTTGTCTTATACCATAGAGCAGGTGGCGCCCGGAGCTAGACACTAAAACTAGATACAAACTTTTATACTTTCTCATCTTTTAAAAAAAGACTAACTCACCCAAAAGGCATTCCTTAAGGAGAGGCAGTCTTTTTATTTGTTTACTTGATTGTTAAAGTTGCGTTCTTACTATGCTTGTCTACAAGTTTTCTAAAAATAAACGAACCACGTCGGCTCCACCAACCACCGTTCCTATTGTGCTTCCTAGATTGGCTAAAGTCACTACTAGTAGAATTCTACTTACTTTATTGTCCCAAAACCCTTTTATGCTAAAAACATCCGTAGAAAGCGTTTCAAAGTCTTTTACACTAGGTCGTCGGAAATAGGCTTGTACAAATCCTGCAAACCATCCTGCTGCAATCAGTGGATTTAGGGATGTTATCGGTGCTGCAATAAATGCTGTAACAATTGCAAGCGGATGTCCAAAAGCAATTAGTGTTCCAAGTGCCGAAAAAGAGCCATTCCATAATATCCAGCTAATTGTTTGCTGCGCTCCAGCAGTAGGATTTGCAATAAAAGTATAGGCAATAACCGCAAGAATAAGAATCGGTATTGCCCAACCAATCATTTTAGGAGCCTTGGATTTAGGCGGAATCTGGGATAAGCGTGCTAAATCATGTTCTTTTTTTATTTCTTCCTTTATGCCAGGAACGTGCGCTGCTCCTAGCACGGCAACAATCTTTTGTCCTTTAGCATCTTTGATTTTTTGGGCTAAATACTGATCTCGCTCATCAATTAGAGGAACCTTTAATTTCGGAAAGTGTTCTGTGAACTCATTAAGCATGCTGCCCAGCATATCTTGATTTTTCATCTTTTCTAGTTCTTCTTCAGATATACTCTCATTACTGAATACACTAAAGATAATTGACATAAGAAGCTTAGCTTTCCCGATAAAGCCAACACCATGCCAAATACGAGAAAAGGTTACTTGAATATTTCGATCAGCTAATACTAGTTCCGCACCTAATTCTTTCGCTGATTCGATCCCTTGAATCATTTCTTGTCCAGGATTAATACCAAATTGTGCGGCCATTCGTTTTTGAAAGGAAGATATTGCAAGATTCATTAAAAGTAAAGACGCTTTTTTATCTTTAATGACCTTAAATATATCCATCTCCCTCCATTTATTTCCATCCATAATCGATTGATATCTTTGTTTATCCAATTCTACACATACAGAGTCTGGTCTTTCAGATTCTATTACTTGCTTTACTTGTTCCGCACTTTGCTTCGATACGTGTGCTGTTCCAATAAGGATAAATTCCTTACCATCTAAATGTATTCTAGTAATATTTTCGATTTCTTCAGCCATAAACTACCATCCTTATCATGCTTCTTTCAATCATATTCTTCATATAGACAGAGATTGATGCTTATCATCCACCTTCTATTATACTAGCTTGCTATGGAATAGTGCAAAAATGTTAACGGAACCTTTATTTCCTAAACAAATTCTATAATCCAACTCCTAATACTTCAAACATGGCATACTAAATTTATAACATTTTTCAGTCAAACTACGCTACTATACGTCATTTAGTTTAAGGTGTCTCCGTATATTTCTATAGCAAGTAATCTACCTTGATTAGTTAAAACAAGTCGTTTACGATTAAATCATAAAAAATCACACGCGGAGGTAGTACCAATGAAAACTGTATTTGATTTTACTGTAAAGATGAAAAATGGCGAGGAAAAATCTTTAAATGAATACAAAGCCCAACCTCTAATTATTGTGAATACAGCAAGTAAATGTGGTTTTACCCCCCAATTTAAGGGTTTACAGGAATTATATGAAAAATACAAAGAGCATGGTTTGGTAATTTTAGGTTTTCCATGTGACCAATTTAACAAGCAGGAATTTGCTAATATTGAAGAAACTACTGAGTTTTGCCAAGTAAACTACGGAGTAACATTTCCTATATTTGCAAAAATTGATGTAAATGGTGTGAACGCAGATCCATTATTCACTTTTTTAAAAGAACAGAAGAAAGGATTGCTAACAAAGAATATTAAATGGAATTTCACAAAATTCCTTGTCAACGACAATGGTCAAGTTGTTAAACGCTATGCACCAACTACTAACCCAAACAAAATGGAAGATGATGTAGAGAAGGTATTGGTTGGTATAAATAAAAGCTAAACTTCTAAACCAGTTCGACATTCAACAGTTATAACAAACGTTTTCCTTGTTGTTTGCCTGGCATTACTAATAAATTCTATCATTGCCTCAAGTCATGCCAGGCACCCCAAAAACGAGATCACCTTATCCATTTCTTTACTAATTCCCGATTTCGCTTTTTAAAGACTTCATTATGCGAAGAAACCATCGCTACCTTATTAGCATCAGGCTCAATAAATTGTTTGGCTTTGTTTACAGCATTTGCAGCATCTTGAAATGCTCCTGCTATTAAGTTTAATTTTCCATCGTGCTTTAGAATGTCCCCAGCGGCGTATATCCCCTCTATTGATGACTCACTATGAACACTACCTGCAATATAATAACTGTCTGCTATTTCAATATTTAATTCACTATTTTCGAGCAATGATGCATCACGTTCATAACCATGACTAATCACCACTTCATCAATAGGTAGATATGAAACCACACCTGTCTCATGATTTGTTAGTTCGACACGTTCAATTACATCATGATTATTACAGGCAATTAGTTTTGTAATTGAAGTATTATAGAAGCAGACAGCAGAACTGTTCACTAGTTGAGAAACCTGTGCTTCATGACCTGCTAATGCATCTTTTCGATAAGTTATATAAATATTCTTTGCTACAGGCTCCAATTCATTGGCCCAATCTATTGCAGAGTTACCACCACCTGAGATAATGACTGTTTTATCCTTGAAATGTTTTAAAGATTTTACTGTGTAATTTAAGTTTGACACTTCATATCTCTCTGCACCTTCTATTTCAAGCTTTTGTGGATTTAAAATTCCACTGCCAACAGCAATAATTACCGTTTTCGAAAAGTGCATTTGACCAGATGCCGCTTTTAACACAAATATTCCATCCTGATTACGTGTAATCGAATCAACTTTTTCATTTAGAATGACTGTCGGATTAAATGTTAACCCTTGTTGAACAAGCTGTTCAATTAATTTAGCACCTGGAATTGGCGTAAGCCCTCCTACATCCCAGATCATTTTCTCTGGATAAACATGTACTTTTCCACCCAATTGTGATTGGTATTCAATTAACTTTGTTTTCATTCCTCTAAGTCCACTATAAAAAGTTGAGTAAAGACCCGCTGGCCCTCCTCCGATCACAGTCACATCAAACAATTCTTGCTGTTTCATTTCCGATCACTCCTTGCAACCAAATGTTATTGATTATCATTATCATTAAAATATACACTTAGTAAGTCATTTTATCAACAAAAAGATAAGCGCAAGATTCCCGCATATTGGCGACAAGTATTCTGACGGGTTCTTTAAGAAGTGGTTTTTCTTTCTTAAAGGAAATTTAGAATTGGTTTAAGGACACTTAAAAACCAAAGGAAATGAACACCATTAGATTTTATTTTAGTAATTTGTTATAATAAAGTGGTTTTAATATTAATAAGGGGGAACTTTTTTGTCAATCGAAGTAGGTAGCAAGGTACAAGGTAAAGTAACAGGCATCACTAATTTTGGGGCATTCGTAGAATTACCGGGTGGCCAAACAGGACTAGTTCATATTAGCGAGGTAGCAGATAGCTATGTAAAAGATGTTAATGATCATCTTAAAGTAGGCGACCAAGTTGAGGTGAAGGTGATTAGTGAGAAAGAAGGAAAAATTGCCTTATCCATCAAAAAAGCTATAGATAAACCAGAAGGACAAACTTCTTCTTATTCCCAACGCCCGCAACGCCAAGGAAGAGATGATAGACAGTCCAAAGACTTTCGTTCAAAAGGCAATTTCAAACCAAAGGAAAATTTTGAAGATAAAATGGTTCGTTTCTTAAAGGCTAGTGAAGAAAATTTAACTTCCCTCAAACGTAACACCGAAACAAAACGCGGTGGAAGAGGCGGAAGACGCGGATAATTATCTGCTCCATCATATAGATAAAGGTAAGCTTGACTAACTGGCTTACCTTCTTTTTGACCATAAATTCCGTTATAAATCATTTAATAGTCAAGATTACCCTATCAAGGATCTGATATTATCAGCCTTTAACGAAAGAATGAATTTATTTAAAGGAAAAAGGTCCCTTTATGTCGAAGGTATAGATAAATAGATAAAGGGGATGACCCAATGAATAAAGTTGGATTATTAAAAAATCTACACAAAGCCAGTCGAGGTAATTTGTTTTCTATAGAAATTCCCAAGGCTTCAAAAGAAGATGAAAAAAAAATTCAAGAATTGATTGGAGAATTAGAAAAAGACGGAAAAATTAAGTTAAGAGAGTGTTCACAGCGAGAGTACTCCGTCTTTTTACATGGAATCATTAAGTATGCATCCGAATAATCGGGTGTTTTTTTCTTTATATAGCCAAAAAAATCCCACAACTATAGTGCGGAATTCTCTACAATAATTTATTTGTTTACTAACATTTCAAGCTCACTAAATACCGCCTCATAATCTTCTTTCTGATCGGCTTTAAATGAGGTGTTTAAGTAGGTAATGATACCATCTTTATTTACCACAAAGACAGAGCGAATCGCGGTTTCGCCTTTTTCGTTAAACACGTTGTAACGTTTTACTGTTTGTTTATGCCAATCTGATAATAATGGATAGGGCAATGTCCCCATGCTCGCTGCAAAGACATTATGCGAGTGGATATGATCGACACTAATCGCAAGCACTTCGGCATCCAATTGTTCAAACCTTGTGTAATCCTCTTTCCAAGAGGCAATTTCTTTAATTCAGCCAGGAGTAAAGTCCATTCCATAAAAAGCCACAAAAATATTTTTTTTGCCATGATAATCAGACAATGCAATCTTTTCTTTTGTCGTCGCAGATAATGAAAATTCAGGGGCATTATCACCGATCTTCAAAGTTGTTTCCAAGTTGATTCCTCCGTTCTAAGACCAAAGTAAAACATACCTTTCCTAAGTATTCTCTCCATTTTTAGCTTATATTAGACTTTTGGTAATCAATTTTTAAATCTTACTTGAATGTGCAAATGCAAGTATCTAATGACCTAGCCTTTGGGCGAGTCAAGTGCTTGATAATTTTTCTGATACTTTCCCCCTGCAGCTACTTCAGAATGATACAAAGCCTTAAGAGCAAAGTTTTTCTCAAGTTCATGTTCTTCCATCAACACTTTTAAGCGCTTTTGTAATTCATAATTTTCTTTGACTAGTTGTTTCATTTGCGTTTTTATGTATTTCATGAGACATTTAACTCCTTTTTAAATGTATGCATTAATGATATCATTTACGATAAAAAATAGATCCATGCGGTTTTTTTTGCACTATATTTTTGATTATTGTCGTTACACGAGAATGTTGGCAAATTTACTTAGGTAATCCAATATTAGTGTGTTATGCTTTACCTAACCATTTTAACACTTGCAGCATTGTTGTCTTCGAGGTCGAGGTTGACTAATTATAAAATGTTAAGTTCAATAAGTCCGTATATCTGGATTTTCATGGATGAGGATTAATTAGTCAGCCTTTTTTGTATTGAGACCGGAGCTAGACGTAGATAGACAAAGACACGAAGTTATACACAACCTTACAATTTTATAATTTCCTAAACAACAAAAAAAGACTCTAAAATAGAGTCCTTTTAATAACAATTAAGCTTTGTTTACGTTTGTAGCTTGAAGTCCACGTTGACCTTGTTCTGTGTCAAATGTAACTTTTTGGCCTTCATCTAATGATTTAAATCCTTCGCCTTGGATAGCTGAGAAATGTACGAATACATCTTCTCCACCTTCTATTTCGATGAAACCGAATCCTTTTTCTGCGTTAAACCATTTTACTGTACCTTGTTGCATATGTGTTTCCTCCTGTGTGAATATAAAATCCACGTTTATTACTATAGTTGCTCAATTAGATATCAAAGGCGAAAAGTTTAAATACTACCACTTATTCTTTCCCTACAGAACCGAACAAAAATAATTCTTCTTTAGAATAACAGATAAAATCTTGAAAAGCAAATTTAATCTAGAAAATTAACTTGATCTTTTCTCTAAAAATCAATTGCCACCAAATACAAGCCACCTGCTTCTGCCATGCCACCCGTTTGTATGCGTTCTTTTGATTCAAGTATTCCCGCTATACTCTCAGCATCTTTTTCACCTAATCCAACTTCAATTAATGTTCCTACGATCTTTCGAACCATATTATAAAGGAATCCATTGCCTCTCACTCTAATTTCGATAAACCCATCAACCTCTTCTATAGAGATAGAATATATTTCACGAACCATGGACTTTTTCTTACTCTTAGCATTTGAATATGAAGTAAAATCATGTTCTCCTAAATACAAACGAGATGCTTTTTCCATTTCTGAGATATTAAGTTTTTTCTCAACATGCATACTATATTTGCGCATAAAAGGGTTTGTATGTTCCTTGTTCCAGATTTTATACAAATAGGTTTTATCCTTAGCATTATACCGGGCATGAAAGCGGTCTTGCACTAATGTAACATCAATCACGCTAATGTCTCGTGGTAAATATCTATACAAATAACTCTTGATTTGAGCCTCAGCCATGTTCTCACTAATTTTAAAATTCGCTACTTGATATAGGGCATGTACACCAGCATCTGTTCTGCTACTTCCGATGATTTCGACTTTTCTTCCTACCATCTCCGATAACACATTTTCTATTTTCCCTTGAATGGTATTATCATCATCACCAAGCCTCTGCCATCCCTTATAGCGTCCGCCATCATATTGGATTGTTAATTTATAATTGTTCATTTTTATCTCCTTTTTTCCCCACTATTGTTTTATTAACCACTTGATGCATATATCACTGAGATGTTTCTGGATTTTTGACAATATGGTAATAGTAAACCATCTTTCCATCAATTTCATCATGGGTTCGGATTAAAAGCCTTTCTTGGAAAAGACTTTTAAACGATGACCTTGCTTCTTCATGATATCGGAAGTCAAGCATACTGTCATTAATAGTCGTTAAATCTAAGTTTATTTTATGCACCTCTCTTAAGATTCTCTTTAGATAGTATAACCATCTGTATAGATCAAATCCATTAATAGCAAAAGGACTCCCTTTTAAATTCGTATTGTAGTTTAATTTTTTTTATTCAATTAATTCCTTGAATTTTAAGCAATGAAAGCGGTTAACACTGTTTAAGTAGTGTTTTAAAGTTGTTGACAAATAGTAAATAGCTTTGTAGTATCTAACTATATTAACTAAATAAGTAGTCAAACTTATCCAGAGCGACCGAGGGACTAGGCCCTACGACGTCCGGCAACCCCCATATATGGGAAGGTGCCAATTCCTGCAGAATGACTTTCATTCTGAAAGATAAGTCGAGATATTTCGTGTTTGTATTTCGATGCCCCTTTCAGTTTAGAAAGGGGCATTTTTACATTTCACTTTTTCGCTAAGCTACACCCTAAAATCGTCGCTTTTCTAAAAAAGGCATTAAGAAAAAGAGGGAATTCTATGATTGAAATTCACAATCTTTCAAAGATTTATGAGACAAAAAACGGAACTGTAACTGGTGTTGATAATGTTTCTTTGGCTGTAAATGAAGGTGAAATATTTGGAATAGTAGGTTATTCAGGTGCAGGAAAAAGCTCGTTGTTACGCTGCATTAATCTGCTCGAAAGGCCTACCAAAGGCAGTATCAAGGTAGATGGAATTGATCTTACTTCATTAAAAAGTAAGGAATTACGAGAAGCTCGTTTAAAAATCGGAATGATTTTCCAACACTTCTACTTGATAAGTCAAAAAACTGTGTTTGAAAATATTGCATTTGCCTTAAAGGCTGCTAATCTACCAAAAATCCAAGTGAAACAACGGGTTGAGAAATTACTTGAAATGGTAGGTCTTTCTGATAAGAAGGATGTATATCCGTCACAGCTTAGCGGAGGTCAAAAACAAAGAGTTGGTATAGCTCGGGCGCTTGCTAATGATCCAAAAGTTTTACTATGTGATGAAGCAACATCGGCACTTGACCCTACTACTACAAAGTCGATTTTAAATCTTTTGAAAAAAATTAATAAGGAACTCAGCATTACGATTGTTTTAATAACCCATGAAATGAATGTCGTTAAGGAGATCTGCAGTCGAATGGCTATAATGCAAGAAGGGAAGGTGATTGAAGAGGGAGCAGTCTATGACATTTTTGCCAATCCAAATGCAGAACTCACAAAAGAATTTATCGAAAGTGTTGTTTCCTTTAATATCCCAAAACTAATCTTAGATTCCTGTGAAGGGCCAATTATAAAGGTGACCTTTAGAGGAAAGGTTGCTGGTGAAGGAGTCATCTCAGACATGCTTCAATCCTTTAAGGTAAAAGGTAACTTCCTACATGGTTCAATTGAGTATATTCAAGATTTACCACTTGGTATTTTTATAATGGAGCTTAGAGGTACAAATAAAGAAACTACATCTGCACTTACTTATATCGAAGAGCGCGCAGCGCAAGTGGAGGTGTTACGCGATGGTAATTGATTTCAATCATCTCGTGGAGCTTATCCCCGATATTAATACAGCATTTTTTCAAACGATTTATATGATTTCAATTTCGCTAATTGTATCAATTCTAATTGGTCTACCAGTTGGAATATTATTATATGTCACCGATAAAGGCTTGTTTTTAGAAAACCGTTTCTTGCAGAGTAGTTTAGGCTTTATCGTAAATCTTGTTCGATCGGTTCCTTTCATTATACTGTTGGTGGCATTGCTACCGTTAACGAACCTACTAGTAGGGACAACTATTGGGCCAACAGCAGCAAGTGTTTCTCTCTCTGTAGCGGCTATTCCATTTTTTGCTCGGATTGTCGAAAACGCTTTGCGCGAAATCGATAGAGGAGTTATTGAAGCAGCAATTGCTACTGGTGCAACACCTTGGATGATTATAAAGGACGTTCTGCTTCTTGAAGCGAGGTCGAGCATTATCTCTGGGGTAACATTAACCCTAATCAGCTTAATTGGATTTTCGGCTATGGCCGGTACCGTTGGCGGTGGGGGAATAGGGGATTTAGCTATCCGCTTTGGTTATTATCGATACGATAATACAATCATGATCGCAACGGTATTCATTTTAATTATTTTAGTTCAGGTAGTCCAACTACTTGGTGATTACTTCGCCAAAGTTGTTGATAAAAGATAAAGAGAAAGAAGGAGAATATTTATGAAAAAATTAGTCACAGGCATTTTATTAATATTAATTGCAGCTGTTATTACAGCATGCGGAAGTACAGCAAGTAACCAAAGTAGTGGAGAAAAAGGTAAAGAATCAAAAGAGATTAAAATTGGGGCTACAGCTGGCCCATACAGTGACATGGTAAAAAAAGCAATCAAGCCTGGATTAGAAAAATTAGGCTATGTGGTCGAGATTGTTGAATTTAGTGATTATATTCAGCCGAATAAAGCGTTGGATAACGGAGATATTGATGCGAACCTATTCCAACATACCATTTACCTAGAAAATTTCGAACAAGAAAACAATATGGATTTAACTGCATTGTTAACAGTTCCAACTGCACCAATGGGTATTTATTCAAATGTTTATAGTTCTTTAGATGAAGTGAAAAACGGAGCAACTATTACGCTTCCGAATGACCCGACCAATGCAGCACGCGCATTAAATACTTTGCGTGACGAAGGTCTAATTACAATTAATGAAAACGCGGATCCATTAAAGGTCTCAGAAAAAGATATTGATGAAAACAAAAAGAATTTAAAATTCCAACCAATTGAAGCTGGTCAGCTACCACGTTCAGTTGAAAGTGCAGATTTAGCAACAGTTCCAGGAAACTTTGCGTTAGCAGCAAGCATGAACTTATTAGATGCTCTTGCATTAGAAAATATGCTTGATTCATATCGAAATGTCGTGGCACTTAGTGCTGCCAATGAGGACTCTCAGCTTGCGAAGGATTTAAAAGCAGTTGTCGCGTCAGATGAATTTGAAAAAGTGATTGATGAAGAGTACGAAGGGTTTGGAAAGCCAGAGTGGATGAAATAAGAAAGATATCGCAGAAAAGAGGTATGACGTGGAAACTTTTTCGATTCATGGAGCCCCAAGTGAATATACAGCAAGCGAATGTATTTTAAATCAATTGGAAGTGAAGCTAATAAAACGCGGCTTCGAGAAGGTTCTATTCGTCCATGGTGTAAACTCTTGGAAAGCAGCAAAATCCTATATACCTGAGTTTAAAGAAGTCGAGTATCAGGAATATACCTATGGTGGGGAATGCTCAATGACCGAAATCGAAAGTCTTTCTTCACTAGTCATAGAGCAGTCATTTGAGGCAATCATCGGTGTTGGTGGTGGAAAGGTGCTCGACCTCGTAAAAGCCGTTTGTCATGAAACGCATAAGCCGTATGTACTTATTCCAACTCTTGCATCTAATTGTGCAGCATGGACTCCGATTAGTGTCATTTATGATGAGAATGGAGCATTTATTCGATATGATATTTACCCAGTTAGTGCAAGCCTAGTATTACTAGAGCCGAGAATTTTGCTTAGCGCACCTGTCAATATGCTTATAGCAGGCATTGGTGATACATTAGCAAAATGGTATGAAGCAGATGTTCAAATGGCGGTTATTGAGAATAAACCAGTTCCTTTGCAAATCTCCCATTATACAGCGAAACAGTGTAAGGACTTGCTATTGAAGCATACCGATGCAGCAATTGAAGCTACAAAAACGGGAGTTTTAAACGATGATTTTGTAAAGATTGCTGAGACGATAATTGTTCTAGGTGGAATGGTTGGAGGCTTTGGCGGTCATTACGGAAGAATTGCAGGAGCTCATTCGATTCATAATGGATTGACCATTTTAGAAGAAACTCACCATGCACTACATGGAGAAAAGGTGGCTTATGGAATTCTTGTTCAGCTCGTGCTGGAGAATAAATGGGATGAGGTGAAAGCACTTCTTCCTTTTTATCGCCAACTTGGCTTGCCACTTTCACTTACAGACTTAGGTGTAGCTGTTATTACTATTGAGAGTATAAATGAAATTGCTATAAAATCGACAATCCAAGGAGAATCAATCCATGCTATGCCGATTGGAGAAGTTACTGATGTAGATGTAAGTAAGGCAATTACTTCATTAGAACAGTTTATTGCATCATACATAAATTGGGTGTTTTTGCACATCCCCCGAAAAAGGGGAATAAGGAGTGCTTCCCTAAAATTTCTAACAAAGTACTCCTTATATATTGTTTATCCCTATTTCAGATATAAATTTTGAATGAGCCAATTCTTGAATGAGTGCATCCATGTTAACAGACTCTTGTTGTATATTAAACTCGTATTTTCCATAGAAGTTAATATGTTGCCATGCGACTGGAGATATTTGTTTCATAACGTCTGAATCTAGTCCCTTTGTTTCTCGGTAAGCCAACATAGATAAGATACTGGCATTGTAAAAAATAATGCAATTGGAGAGTAAGCGACTGCATTCACCCCAGATATGTTGATCATTTTCATTTTTAAAGCGTAATTTCCCAAAATTAGCAAAGGATACTGCTTTACGTAATTTATGATAACTTTCCCCTCGATTTAATGCCTTTTGCACATTCCGTCGTAAAGGTGGAGAATCAATATAATCCAAAAAATATAGACTCCTTATGATGTTATCGTACTCCCATAAAGCACGTTTGGTTTTGTTCTTCCGTGCATAAGCACTCAGCTTACCAATTATAATGCTTTGTGTGGTTGTTTTAACTGCAAGGGATAGCATAATTCGCTGAATATTTTCCCATTCTTCCATAATTAGATTCGTATTAATCTTTCGGACTGGCTTGATCAGTTTATCGCCATATTGACTTGGATGTTTGAATCCGTAAAGAGACTTGCTAACTTTAGCATGAATATCCTTATAGCGAGGTGCAAACTGATAACCAAAAAAGTTAAGAATGGCAAAATTCACTTCATTGGTTCCATGAGTATCCGTGGAATGCATATCAGGCTGAATATCCGTCGAGTTATTGTAGAGAATATCAAACACATAATGGCTTTCATGCTCATTGGCCCCAATAATTCGAGCGTTGACAGGGAAATGGTTGGCTACCATTGTGTAGGAAACAATCCCTTTACCAAGACCGAAGTATTTAGGGGAATGACGAGAATTAATGGTGTTGATTCGAGTTTCAACTTTCTGACCGTCACTACTTGAATGGATCATCTCCCCAATGTCATAATGTTTAAAAATTGGGAGTTTGGCTATTGCATTACTGATACAATCATTCGCTTCTTTTAAAGTCTCCAAACGAATAAAATTATCAGATGTGGCAGCCAGTAACGGATAGCTAATATCAGAAATTCCCCCCATTCTCCCTAACCCCATGTTGGTTCCCCAAGCAATCAGACAGGCGACAAGAATTCGATTGTCTTTATTCTGTTTGGCATAACGTCCCAAGATGTGCTCAAATGAGTCAAGGAATTGACAGTGCTGTTGAACAAAATGCAAAACAGTCCTAATGTCTATTTGCTGTAATGTATCGTAGAATGAGTGATTAATAGATTCTGTGTCCCGGGTATAAGGTAATGTCCATCGGGTATGTGAACCCCGTTTTTTGATTTGAAGATGCTCATTTTCCCCAGATGAAATGCTCTGGTTAACTTTAGTAATTCGATCTTCTAATTGCTTCTCAAGCTCCACTAAATGACTATGAATGGGTTGGTTGAAAATTGTCAGACCAGTATCAGCGATCAACATTTCTTTCTCTTGCCATTGGCGATCATTGATCAGGTTATCCTCAAAACTGCGAAATCGGATACTATCACGACAAAAAATTTCCCCTGCTTCCAAACGGTTGCGTAGGAGGCGATAGACTAAAAATTCATAGCGATCTACTAAAATTGTTTTTTGTTCATAGATATAACGCTTCACACCATCGGATATGAAACCATTTGGCAAATCATCTGAGTGATATTGTCCTAACGCTTTATTCTTATTAAAGGCAGTCTTCATAAAATCGATTGCTTTAATTAATGGATCATTAGTTGAAGGAGCAACGAAATCAACCTGCAAAAATATGGGTCTTAAATAACGTTTAAATCGCCGTGCCTGCTGATCAATCTGTTCCCATTGGAAGGCAGTTTCATCATATTTTATATTTGTCGTGATTTGAGTCGCTATGGATTCCAGTTTCTGACGTTCCAGAATCGTAAATGCACGACTTTGAATATCCTTAAAGGGAGTATCGGCAGGGATATGATCGTCAGTAAATATTTTGAGTAGTTCCCCTGCTTTTTTCATGTCTTGATTGCTCTCTGTATAGCACTCGTAGACACGTTCTTTTGCTGTTACTTTTGCATCATCGATATAACCTCTCACGCTATATATGAAAGTGTTAATCAGATTGTCATGCATCCGTTGATAACGATGAAATACGAAACATAATAAGTATATATATACGACCCATTCATTCAGTCGTTTCAGTCTAAAGACTGAGTAATAGCTTATTAAGGAAGCGTAATACTTGATGCTTTCGTTCGAAATATTTAGCTTTGGTAACAATTCTTGGGCCAAATGATACAATTGTTGTATTTGTTTACCCCGTTCCATCTCTTGCTTTATCTCAGTAGCACTGAAATCTTTCGGCTCATGCTTCAGTAATGTAATCTCATACAATCCAGACGAGTCTTCCAATAACCGATCTAAAGCTTTGATATCCATTTGTTTAAGATGGTTTTGTATCAGTGTGATCAATCGATTTTGTTCATGGGTTATTACTTGTCCTATCATATCTTGTATAAGACTATAAACAGGAACGACAATACGATGCTCAGACAAATAATTCATGATTTCGCGGAATATATAAATGGGTTTACCGCAAAATGTTGCAGCCTTACGAGCCTTTTCCTCCATGGTGTGCCGTTCTACGATGCCACAACTGCGGTAGTTAAATAATTTAAGAATCAATTGCTGTTGTTTTAAACGAGTAGATTTATCAACGGGACTCCAATCATTAAGGTCACTATTGTTGAAATATTCCTTTAAAACATAACGTAGATCCTCTCCTACCTCATGGAGGTCAAATGTAAAAAATAGTTGTTTGGCTTTGAAGTAACCCAATTGTATAACGAAATAAGCTTTAGATTTGATGGAACGCAATGTATGTAGCAGCTCTTTCTCAGGCTGTGAGAGAGAAAAGTAAGAACAACGATCTTCATATGTGAAATTTGGTTTTTCATAAATAGTCTTTATTTCTTCCTCACTAAGAATCCTTAAACGATTTTGGTTACTTTTGTTCTTTTCAATATCCATATTTGTCCTTTCCGAATAGCTCATTCAATTCCTAATTTTTTCAATTCCTTTCCTCCCTTTGTAGCTTTCTATACAAAGTCATTCGGGAAATACCAGCCTTTTCGGCAGCATCCGTTCGGCTTATCCCTTGGTCTATGAGATATAGGGCATAGTTGATCTTTTCCTCGTCTGCTTTTGGCCTTCCCGGAAACTTTCCCCGTTTTTTGGCAGCTAAAATGCCTTCCTTTGTTCTTTCGGAAGTAAGATCTCGCTCAAATTGTGCAATTCCAGCAAAAATAGTAAACAACATTTTTCCATGTGCTGTCGTTGTATCGAGCCAAGATTCCTTTAAACTTTTTAAATGCGCCCCTTTCTGGGACATAAGTTCTGTAATCTCAATCAGATCCTTCGTGGAACGGGATAAGCGAGTTAAGTCCGTTACAACAACGGTGTCTTCTGGTCTAAGAAACACCAACATACGGTTCAGCTCTGGTCGATCCCGTTTAGTTCCTGTTACTTTTTCAAAAAAGATACGTTCGCACCCAAATTCCTCAAGTTGCCTTTTTTGGCGATCCAAATTTTGATCAATGGTAGAAACGCGCATATAACCAAATTTCATTTGCATCCTCACCTTTCAACATGATTGTACCAAAACTATTAAATAATTAATATTGTTACAAATTGTTTTGTTACACATTTTTGTTACGTGATTTATATTAGATTGGCAGACAAAATATTACTTTTCACACCCTGTAACAAAAATGGTCATTTTTGTTACGACTAACCGCATCTCCAATATTTGGCTTATCATGTCAGTGGTAGTGTCAAAAGTTCTATAAAAAATTAGTATATAGGATTAGCTCCCTCTATTTAGGTGAGAAAGCCTGACGGTTGCTCATGAAAAACACGGCAAGGGTTTGATTTTGGTATATAACAAGGGCGAAAGGAACAAAAGAAGGCATGCCCGGGAACAACTATCTATTTGGGAAAATCTCGTATAATTTAAAATAGTGCCTACAGATACGGAGTTTTCAGTTGAAATTATGGACTTGTAGTTTAGAAGGCATTTAGAGGAAGGGGGAAAAATCCCCGAATATCTTACATATTCCCCAAATTTCTAGTAAAATATTAATATATCAAAGATACTTAAAGCAAATAAAATACCAACCTAAAATAAATCTTAAAATAAATATTATTTTTTTTTATAAAGTGGTTGTGGTTTAAGAAATAGTATCCCCTTTATTAACAAAAGGAGATATTTTTTTTACCGCAAATTAGAACGTATGTTCCATAAAAGGAGGAGGTAACGTGGTTGTACCCGAAACTAAAAATCCATTACTATTATCCTTTTTAGAGGACGATGAACATCGTGGTCTTTTTAAAAAATATTGTAGTAATCCCAACATTGAATTGAAACAGAAGATAGACGATAAGTTCATTACCTTTTACTCAAAAATTCGTCTAATTTCATACTTCTCTAAAGCAATCCATTTTGCATCCCAGGACTTTGATAAAAAACAACGATTATTTCAGAGTCGGAATCAACTTTTATTAAATCAGCCCTTTTCTAATGAAGATGGAAACGAGACTGGAACATTATTAGACAGCATTGCTGATGATAGATCAGAAATTAAGTTGGAAGAGTTATTTGAGAACTTAGAAGACTATATACAGGAAAAATCCCTATATCAAGCAATTTCATCACTAACCTTAAAGCAGAAACACATTCTGTATTTATCGTACATCAAGAATTTATCAGATACACATATTGCTGAACGTTTAAATATCAGTCAACAAGCTGTAACGAAAACAAAAAATAAAGCATTAGTAAAAGTGAGGCGAAATATTGGTGCCTGAAGAACAAAGCTTTATACAACTAATTGGTAACTTTGGATTTCCTATCGTAATCACCATGTATTTACTACATCGTTTTGAAAAGAAAATAGAAGGATTGGAAGCTGCTATTCATACTTTAGCAAAAGTAATAG
This sequence comes from Cytobacillus sp. S13-E01, assembly GCF_029193815.1. Taxonomy (GTDB): domain Bacteria; phylum Bacillota; class Bacilli; order Bacillales; family Bacillaceae_L; genus Bacillus_BV. The sequence goes on along the minus strand of NZ_JARFVC010000003.1, from coordinate 21,905 downwards.
ATCCACCAAAGAAGGAATATAAAAATGAATAAAAACATTTCTCCTAAAGAATTAATAGAAATCCTTAGTCCTAAAATAAAGAAAGCTTTATTGCAAACAGATATTAAGAATAGGGAGGATCTTGAGCAAGAACTAATCACAATGATCCTTACCAATCTAAAGAAAAGAGAAGATGAAAAAATCCCTACATTTTTCGAAATACTTGAAAAGGAATACCACTCAGATTAGAGTGGTTATTTGCTTTGCGACAAAAGTTTACATTTTTCCTCAAATATAAATGGTATAATACTCCATAATAAAAGGGTAAAGGCGAGGGTTTAATGAAAAAAATTACGATTGTATTGTTATCAGCTATATTGTTAGGAGGAGCTTACTATATGTTTTTCGCAAAGAAAACGGCAAACGATGAAGAATTTGCTTTACCTGAAGGATATCAAGGGTGTGCGCATGTGGTATATAACGTAAAAAATGCTCCACCATTAAAAGTAACGGATGGCAAAATCGTTCATACTTTTGATGAAAACGGAATTTCTCTCACTTCTTCTCCAGAGGATTTTGGGTGGGAAGGGGAGGAGTTCTCAGGTTTCTATAATGCAACATACTACTATGTAGATAAACAAGGAAACAAAACAAGTGAAATCGAGCAAGAACAGATTTTTAATTCTGGATTAGGTAGTTTAGAGGAAGATGGGAAAGTTCAAATTACTCATTACCACTTCTCAGTAAAAGATAAAAATGCCAGTTGTGAAAAGGATTTAGAAAGAGTGAAGAAACTCATAAATAAATAATTATATTGGTTGTTTTTAAAGCCGATAACCCCTCTTTATTAAATGTAAGCAGCTTACAAAAAGCATTTCTGAGAGGGGTTTTATTAAATGGCAGTTTTAGAATTACGTTTAAAAACTTTTATTCCACAGTCACGTATATTATTTTCGGAATCACCGAGTTTAACAGTTTACTTTGGTGGTGATGGTCGCAGTGAGAGCTGGGATGGAACATATCGAACTTATCAGAAGTTCACTATTGATACAGCTCCTACTGATTATAGCGTTTCGTATTATGAAGATACAGGAACCACTAACAAGTACACATATGACTCGTTAGGTAAGTTAATTAGTACGGAGACCGGTAAAGCACCTGTAACGGACTTATCCTACACAAAACGGGTATCTGGAGGTTATTTGTATCTTGATTGCGTTGTAGCATCTAATAATCCGTTAGTTGCTGGATCTCCAGATATAGATTATCAGTTTACTATTCGTGTAAACAGAAGTGGTGGGGTTTTGTTGACAGGTAACCACGATGGATTCCCGGCATATGAATTATGGAGAAAGAAATCTGGATCCAGCGCTGAACTAATTTGGTCACACGATCCAAGAGATACTGGGGAGGGCATAGGCAGCTTGTTCCCTCCGATGGAGCACCCTGTAAATGTAAGTAAAGCATAGGCTAGAATGGAAGGGTAGCTCTTTTTAATCTAAGAAGCAACCCTTCTTTTTTGTTTTCAACATACACCACAAAAGACAAGCAATTGATATATCTAGTTGCCCTTAGTTTTTTAGTTAACCTTCATCATTTGTACGTCTTTATTTGCACCGAAAACAACAATACGGTTTAACATAGCCTAACTTAAATAACTTCTTGGAATCTTGCCGATTCTTTATTGGGGTAGTGACAGTTTCGCTGGTACTACCCCAATATGCAAGGAGCTTTGGCGGGATTTTAGTGGAGTACTTCTTATTCCCCTTTTTCGGGGGATGTGCAAAAATACCCAAATTGAAAACAGAAAAACGCGGAGCAGGTACAATTCTCAGTTATGCTTGGTGTAGATGTGTGGATGGGCAGGTCAGATATAATCGTAACCACTAGTATCTCCTCTAGAGTGATCATATCAGCGTTACAGTAATAACGTGCTACTTGTTTAGAGTATCTTGGCCAAAAATGAAAAGGGCTTCGGTCATTTAACTTAAAAAGAATTCAGTAAGGTATAAGAAGGGTACTACCCTCTTATACCTTTTTTAGGTACAACGCAGTGAAAACCCTGACATACAGGACAACCCTTCTTTCACTTATCCGTTTTTGCATTTTGAATTTATTTGGTGATGAGGCCCCATAATCTTCCTACAATCCAGCTTTTTTTGTATAGATTTTAATTTCTAAATTTTTAAAAGTTAAGTAATTATTTGTATTTCTTTCTTATATCTTTAGTTATAAGGCTTAAATCAATAGGAGCATTCTTTTCAATGACGATGAATCAGACAAAGTTATTACGGGAAATATATGGATAAAAATATTCAACCTAAAAAGGGGGATATTTCTTATGAGATTCAATCATTTCTCTCGTGACCAGAAAACAAATGAATCATTAAAGTTGTTGGAAGATGTCAGTCATTCAAAGCCTGTCATACTGTTTGAATATTTCATAGTTGCAATTGTTCTAACAAGCTTTTTCTTAAACACTATAACATCAATTATATACGTGCCACTACTTTTTATTAGCTTTTACTTGTTTTTATTATTGATCCATGTATTAGTTTATTGTATTGGAAAGTACGTCTAAATAGAAATACACCTTAATGGAATTTATCGGCTAGGCACTAAAACCATCTTCAATTTTTATATTTACACACCCTTTTAAAAAAATAGAGCGCTGCAAATAACATACTCAGTGTCCGAAAATAGTTCATAAGAAAAGCGCAAGGCGCGCCCGCCTTTCGGCGCGTCGTTTAAAACCCGGCACGTCCTGTGGCGAACATCGACATCAGCACATCCTGTGCAAGTCAAGCATAAGACAAGCCGGCTGAAAGGTTGTTCTTTAACCTTCCGGACGGATTGTCCGAAAAGCGTAAGCGCCTTGGTCAGAAACGAGAAAACTGGTCGACAAGAACGCCACGTCCTGTGGCATTGTCGACACTTGCACATCGTGTGCTTCGAAGACTCCGCCGAAAGAAGCGTTCTTTGCTTCTGTAGGAGGAGTTGAAGTTTCTCCTCGTTTCTAGGCACCCGGAGCTAGACACTAAAACTAGATACAAACTTTTTGTTATCTTTTAAAAAGACTCCTCCTAAAAGGAGGAGTACACTATTTTTGTTGTGCGATTTGCTTTAAATTATCCTGCAACTGGGTAATGCGTTTTAAACCATCTTCACGAAGTCGCTTGTTTTCTTCTTCGATCGATTTTGTTTCCTGCATTCCTTTTACGATTGTATTCCATGACTCTTCAATCGTTTCAATTTTAATGCTTGGTCTACCAGCTAGTTTAGCAATCTCTACACTTTGACTAGAAATGTTTTCAGCATTTCGCTTTAACATTTCGTTTGTACGACGATCTAATTCACTCATAGAATCAGCAACAAGTTTTTGGCGCTTTGCCGTTACAGCTTGGATGATACCATTCTTGAAAATTGGAATCGTAATAACAAACGCTGAATTAATTTTGCCAATAAGCTTTGTATTACCACGTTGTAGTAAACGGATTTGTGGAGCAGTTTGTAGTGAAACCATACGAGCCATTTCTAAATCGTAAATTCGTTCCTCTAGTGTCTGAATTGCATTTTTTAGTGTATCTACTTGTAATTGTGCCATCTGATCACCATTTGCTGCCTTTTGCTCATACGATGGTACTAAGGTAGTTAGTTCTTCTAATTTAATTTGTCCTGCCACCACATACTTTTCCAGTGACATGTAGTAGTTAATGTTACTTTCATACATTTCTTCTAGTGTCACTGTCGATCTAGTCATTTCATCCTTATATTTTGAGATTTCAACATGAACTTTCTCAATTTCTCCACCTAAGGTTTGATATTTACCGAAGATTTTTTCAACCATTCCATTACTTCGTTTAAATAATTTACTGAGTAGACCACCTTTTTGTTCTTCAAAATCCTTCTTATCAAAGCGATCCATAATCTTTCCGATTTGCTTTAACATTTCACCTGAATCCGTTACACTACTTGTTTGAATCATTGATAAAATTCGATCCGAAAACTGTGAAATTAAAACAGCAGGTTCTTTTCCAAATTCCAATAATTCCATTTGGTTTTTCACGTCTATTTGTTGCGCTAACTTAATAACCTCAGGTTCCTGACGAAGTTGTAATCTAATATCGTTGGCTTTCGACTCGGTAATTTCTTCATTTTTCTCGAAACTTGATGCTAGTACATCATTTGTCATTTACTTTCACTCCAAATCTAAAATTTTATTGACTTAAATATCTTTTTAAGAAAAGATGGCTCTTTGAATTCTTGTTGAAATGACATTTCCTCAAGCCAATGCGTATCAAACATACTAGAATCTATGAACTGCTCTATACAGTTATGGCCTGGTGGATTATAAATTACAATGTCTATTCCAAGCTCATTGAATAATAAGATCCTAGCAGCATCAGATCGGGAAAGAGATCCATTAATCTCTGTATTGAATAAAACTAACTTAGGTACATCCTGGGAATAATCAAACAACTGCATTAAGTTTAAGTGGTTAGGTGCAATATCTGTGGCTTGTGTAAATAAATACAGTTGAACATCTTCTACTTTTTCATTATTTTTCGGGATGAGCTTAGGGCTTGCGCATATATTTGATATAACATGAGCAATCGCTAGTTGAATTCCTTCTGGTAAATGCTTATATTGCCACCAATTACTTTCAACCATCTTTTTAGGATGAAGCTTGCCCTCTTTATCAAGTGCGTGTTGATAATGGAATTTATGATTTGCGATAACTTCCTTAGTAAAAGGGAAATTTCTAATTAACTCAGTATTCTTTGATTCAGATAACTTTTGTAACCGGTCCCAATATTCTTTTTTATTTGCAGAGACACCCATAATTTTTGAGAAAATTGAAGGAATCAGAACAGTCCCTTTAGTAACTTGAAAATTTTGTCGAATATGTGCCGGTTCTTTAGCAATTAAGAATAGTTCATCATAGGTCGTTTTTAACGTCACCGATGTCGGAAGATGATTTCTAAATTGCCATGGTTTATAAAGGTGAGATCCCTCATGAAATAGTACATTATTAATTTCTTTTGTTGCTCGATAGGCAACTGTTGATTGACGGTCTGGTTTTTCTTTAGGAAAAGGTTCTAATTTTCCAGTAGCTGGATAAGTAACAATTTGAGAAATATTCTGTTTAGGGTCAATCTCTGCAAATTCGTCTTTTCCTTCAGGATGAAAAATAAGCACATCACACCCAAGTTTCATTAAGTAGTAAAGAAAATACAATTGGCTCTTAGATGCATCTCCATACCAAATAACACGAGGCATTTCAATTTCTAGGTTTATATTTTCTAACCAACCATTGAGATGATTCCAAGACCATTTAATAATATCTACTAACACTCGTCGGAATTCTGGATGATTGAAACCATCTTTGTGATTTTGTTGAAATGTCTCTAAAACAGAAATTAGCGTTTGTCTTATATGACGATGCACAAGATTATTGGGATGAGTCGGAATTAAACGTTCCCCTTCTAAAAAAGCTACAAATCTATTAACTGACAACCCTTTTTCTTTTTGATTAATCATGTGTACCTTTTGAACACCTTGAAACCGTAATGTAGAGATTGATTTATCTAGTATTTCACTCAAGACATGAATCTTTTCAGAAGTATATAACTCATGAAGATTTAGATAGTAATCAGTTTCATCATGGTTCGTACCTAATATTCTTCCAGATAGTTGACAAAAACGGTATTCATCACTTTTCTCATAAGGTGTTCTCTCTGGGAGAGTCTTAAAGAGAGTAAGTTTCCATTTATCACTATCAAGTTTAGCTTGAGTAATTTGAAGATTACGATAATTACTCATTATGTCATCCCCTTTATAAAGATAAAATTTCGGGAGACCAAGGTTATACTTACTACCATGCCATTTATTGAATTACATAATTCATTCAACGGTTTACTTAACTATAAGGTCTCGATATTTTTTTGTCTCTATTTTATATTATATTCCAAATCTATCTACACTAAAAGAGATGGTAATTCTACTGCTTTTTCCTACATAATCTACTTCGGGTACGTAGTGCGTAATTCTACATTGCTTTTACGGTGATTTTGTAAAAACCTTATTATGAATCAATTCTACAATTTCCTCTGAAGCTTCCATCCCTGAAGAAGTAGTTTTGTTAAGAGTAGGATAATGTTCTAACACTTCTCCATGCAAAGGAGCAACTCCAAAATGTCCGTTCGTAATTAAATCATAATCTAACAATGAATCACCTGCTGAATAAATAGTACTTACGTTCAATTCGTTACAAAGGAATTCAACAGCTTTCCATTTATTAATAGGAAAAGGAATAAGGTAAAGTTTTCTACCTTGAAGTGACATTTGCCAGCCAAGATTTCGAGCCCATTCATTAAGGTCAGTTATTTCTTTATTTGTAATAAGACTTCTATTTATAAACAAATAAATAAATAGGTTGTCAGCCTGATTAATCTGTTCAACCCATTGTGGATTTGCTATATTTCTAATCCTTTTTATCATTTCATCTAAAGACAAACAAGCTTTTAATTGCTCATGAATATAGTTTGTCCAGTCTTGCAACACTGAACCACCCTTTAGGATATGACCGCCATTACTTGTAATTGCATACTCAGGTATAATTTCAGTTTGAAATAAATGGATTCTCTTATATTGACTAATTGTTCTGGTTGTTACGGGAATGAAATACATTTCTCTATTTAATTTACTAAGAGAAGCTTTCGTTTTTAATGAAATATAAGATATTTGCCTACCATCAACTGTTTCAATTAATTCGCAGGGACTATTTGTTTGATGTGTATTTAACATTTTTGTAGAATAGATTAAGGTTCGATCCAGATCACTCGCGAATGCTCTCATGACTTTTTCTCCAATTGTTTTATTAAACCACAGCAGCTGTAGGACATTCTAGTATATTCTTGGATAGGAACTCCTCGATCTTTTGCCAGTAAGATGATATGTTCCAAATGATGCTTTTGGCTTGGGTTAATTAGTATCTTCCATGGAACCCTTCTCAATAATACCCTTGTTGTTTCTCCTACACCTGGTTTAATATAATTTGTATTATCAATAGAAAACTCTTGCTGAATCCTTTGAATGGACTTTAAACCTTTCCAGTTTGGTTCTTCATGAGTGGCTTGTAGAACCTCTAGTTTACTATCCACAATCGAAAAAACCTTTTGAAATTCATTTGTAATCGTATCTACATAATAGTTAGAAACATCTTCGGGCAATAATTCTCTATAATACTTAGCCCCATGAAAATCATCAGATCCAATCCATGTCTTATTTACTACCGTTCTACTAACTAAACCAGAAACAGTTGAGTTTAAGCAAGCACTCGGGATTAAGAAATCTTCTCTCGTTCCATATAAAGTAGAACAATAACCAGGATCTGTTAAAACAGCTAATTCAGAAGATAATTGCTTATTATATTTCTCATTATAATTTTTAATTGATAGATCTAACTCTCTTGTGATTGCCCCTTTACCCGTCCATCCATCAACGAAAATTATCTCCTGCTTAGGATAATGTAATGCTATAAAGTTTAAGGCGTTCTCATCAATTCCTCTATCACGAACAATTGATATACTAAAATGCGGAATGAAGGCATCATACTTCAACTCAATATATCTCCTTATCAGTACACCAATAGGAGTCCCAGCGCGAGCAAGGCTACAAAGAACAATATTAAGTCCCCTTTTTCTAACAATTTGTTCAGCAACCACTGCAACAGATAAGGCGACCTTCTCCTTGCTAGTTTCGAGTGATTCATAAAACAACTTCATATAGTCGTCTGATGGCTTATACTCAACCGGGAGCATTTCTGAGTAATGAACTCCATTTTGGATCGACAGTTCTCTTTCCATCGTCTTTTTCTCTATATTAATATGTGACAAATCTTTTAATAAGAAGGTAACATCTTGCTCAGGATAGCTACCTATTTTAGAAAGAGCGCTATTCACATTGCTCACTCCTTTTTTTCTTAGAACATATAACAATATTCACATGCTGTATTCCTCTGTCTCTAACTATATCCATTAGTCCCTTTAGAGAATCCTCGGTAATTTCTTTTTCAAAAAAGAGATAGACTTCATCATAATGATCCTTTGGTATGTTATATATATAATGAACAATCTCTAAATCTTCCGGATTAAAAAATGTAAAGCCGTTTTGGATTGCATATTTTTCTTTAACTTCTGGAAGAATTGGACTTCTTGTTGTCGAATGGAATTTTACCCCTTTACCTAGATGAGCCGATATTTTCATCGGAAGATACATAAATTCTCCGGTTCCTAAGCAAAGGGTCTTAGCACCATAACTAAAGGCACTTAAATATTTTCCAGCATCAGCACAAGCCTGATCAATGCCTAGTCTATCTTTGTTTGTTATCCCAAATCTGCCCGTTTCATTAATATATGGTATATGCATTTCATTATTATAACTAGTCTGGGTAAAGAACTTAGAAACATCTATTACTCTATGATTCACTTTATTTTGCTTTGGTAATGGTGAATAATTATAATTCACACTCTCTAATGCCTCTCCGTCAAACACCATTTCTCCTGATATTAAAGAACATGTGTTGATGGTGATGTCTAATTCTTTTTCTAAGTCTAAAAACTGCCTCACATTATTTTCTGATCGCCAATCCAGTATTGAAATAACTGAGTAGTTTCGTCTTGGAAATTTAGCATGTATATTACGAATAATGTTAATAGCCGTTTTACCCGTAGTAATTTCGTCATCCACTAAAATAATAGGTTTTTGGTTATCAATTTGGCTAATATCGATAAAACAGTGTTGATCGACAGCATGTGAGTGTTCTTCCTCAAATTCTAAATTTGAAGTCAAACCATCAACAGATTCTCTAGTGGTATGGATATAAAAAGCAGCTTTTATACAATCAAAAAATGCATGCCCTAATGAAGTAGCTGTTTCTGCAAATCCAATAATGATTGGATCTTCGCCTAGTCTTAGATTTAACTCTGACAGTAATTGATAAGCTTCTTCTATAACAGCAGAATCTTCTGATAAAAATCCATTTAGTATTGCTGGTTTAGTATGAACACGTTGTCCAGTTGCATTTTCATAGTGCTCTATTGCTAATAATCCAGAAGTAAGTAATGGTTTCAAGGGATGTACAGGTAAATGTTTTCCTAGAACTTTACTGACAAAAAGAAATCCTCTTTTTTTATTAACTCTTGCTGCCATTAAAAATAATTCATCCATTGCAAGATTAAGAGGATTCGAGATGATATTTAACTTTACTGACATGTTAGACGAGATTTGAAGAGTAGGTTGATTCTGCAAGTAAGTCGATGAAGTTGTGGTTGTCATGATACACCCCGTAAATCTTGGATTTTTTCAAAACCTTATCGGCCCATAGGTAATGTGGTTTTATTTCGTTCATCTTATTTAAGTATTCACTTTTTACTACACCTACATTTCCAGTATAGTTTTCAACTATTGATAATGCATCTAAATACTCTTCATTGGACACTACAATAAGACTTTGGACAATCTTCACATGATTTGGGTGAATTACCGTTTTCCCATTCAGTCCATTAGCTAGGTCTAATAGTGTTTCCTTGATTAATCCGTCACCATATTCACTCAGCAATTGAGTACGTACTTTTAGTCCCCCCTCACCATAACTTTCAGAGAATGGAGATTGACGTAATTGTGGTTTTAATATTCTAGTAGTTGAGTTTTCAAAATACTCCCACACTGGTCCTGAGATCACATAATCTCGAGCAAAGAAATTAATTAAATCAGTTATAAAGTCTCGTATAATTGAAATATCATATATCGTTGTATGGCAATTTCGTCGTATACCATATAGTCCACATAGATCTGTAGCACCGATTCGAATGTTCAATATAGAATCTTTATAGTTTTCTAAAAGTTTTTTTATCGTCAAAAAATTCATTACTCTTGTTTCTTTATCGATGATATCAGGTGTTTCAAATATTGGCATTCCATATAATTTAATGTTGGTTTCTTTTACGATAGTAACTAAATTCTCTAGATAGGCTGTCGCGTTGTAAACGGAAAACTTAGGAAACACAAAGCCTGTTAAGCAATCAAGTGACTCTTTAAGCTGGTAACTTATACGCGACATCTGTTCTGGTGATCTTACCCGAAGAAAAATTAGTGGAAGTTCTTCTGTAGAAATAACCTGTTCTTTTAGGGAATTATAGATTGCTTCAATATGCTTTATAACCATGGCTTCTGCCATTTCAACCTCGTTGTCTCCTATTGCATCTTCAAGACAAAGTACCATTGAACAGAGTTCTGTATATTTTTTTGAAATAACAAGTTCGGCAATATCATGTCTGGTTGAAGGCATATATAATGTAGCCCCTAAACTATATTGCAAAAGGTCTTTGGGAGTCGATTTTGTTACGATCGTGGGTTTCATTAAGAAAATACCTTCTCTTTGTAATTCGGATAGATAATTAAAATATCTCAAAATAACACCTCTTAATTTATAAAGTGAACCTTCAATCAATGGGGGTCTTTATCCCCAACTGATTGTTAGTTGAACTTATAACGCTAGGAGCGCGCACGTCCTATGCGCTACGCCATACTTGCACATCCTGTGCTTCGTCGGACCTTTAGGGGCAGTTGATCCCCCACTTAAGCGTGGGATAAAAAAGAAGGAGATATGTTTCTAACTCCTTCTTTCTACTTATTATTCTTTTGAAGCAGCAGCTTCCTTACGCGTTGCCTTAGCTTTGTTATAATAGTGAATTACAAATGTTGCTAGGAATGAAACAATTATTATTGCAAAGAAAAGAAGATGGTCTAAACTGAACCCGAATATACTTGCGAACATTTTAGCTGAAATTATACCAATTAAAACAAATGCAGTAGTTTCTAATTCAGGGAACTTATCAATTAGTTTTAAGAATACACCTGCAATAGTACGCATCATAAGAATTCCTAGCATACCACCAACAAGTAATACCCAAACTTTATCTGAGATAGCAAAAGCAGCTAGGATAGAATCTACGCTAAATGCAATGTCTACCATTTCTACTGATATTACAGTAGCCCAAAACAAACCAAAAGTACGTACTAACCATGAAGTCTTATTAAATTCCTTAACCTCATCTTCACCATCTTTATTGCTATTTTTCTCACGGAAGTATTTGATTACAATCCACCCTAAATAGGCGGCACCTAAAACTTTAATAAATGTGAACTTAACTAAATATACACCTACTCCGATGAATAAGAAGCGGAAGAAATAAGCACCTAAAAGACCATACATAAGAGCCCTTTTTCTTTGTTTCTCGGGTAAGTGCTTTACTAATACCGCAAGTACTAATGCGTTATCTGCTGATAATAGACCCTCTATAACGACTAATGTTCCTATTAATCCCCATGATACTGGATCAGATAAAACCTCACCCCACATTTCGAAGTCAAAAAACATCGCGTATGTTGAAAAAATCTGTTGTAAAATCTCCAATTGTTGCTCCTCCTATTATTGAGCCGAACGAAGAATTTACGTTCAGGGTCTCTTTAAACTTGTAAACCGTAATTACTGCATAAATCTGCTAAACCTCCTGAAAATCCACTACCAACGGCACTGAATTTCCAATCATTCCCATAGCGATACAATTCGCAAATGACAACAGCTGTTTCAATTGAGAAATCTTCTCCTAAATCAAAACGCAGCAATTCTTGATTGTTAGAATCGTCCAATACACGAACAAAAGCATTTGAAACTTGTCCAAAATTTTGGTGACGTGTATTTGCATCATGAATCGTTACGGTTATTCCAATTTTATGCACATTTGAAGGAATTTTAGAGAAATCAACGATTAACTGTTCATCATCTCCATCACCTTCTCCTGTTCGGTTATCCCCACTATGAACAACTGCTCCAGAAGGATGTGAAAGATTATTATAAAATACAAAGTCTTGATCATTTAAACATTTATCGTTCTCATCTACTAAAAAAGCAGAAGCATCTAAGTCAAAGTCACGTCCACCTTGATATTTATTTGTATCCCAACCTAGACCAATCATCGCTTTAACTAAACCAGGATTTGTTTTTGTTAAATCAATACGTTGTCCTTTTGATAACTGAACAGCCATAGTAAATACCCCCATTATTTAATTAGTAGAGTAGAAAAGAGAAGACAAGAACATGAATCTATTTCTTGTCTTCTTTTATTACTTTTTAAATAGATAGGCCATAGTCTGTAGCAATACGTCCAAGTCCACCTTGATAACCAGAACCTACCGCTGAGAATTTCCACTCTCCATTATGACGGTATAATTCTCCGACGATAATAGCTGTTTCAATTGAAAAATCTTCCCCTAGGTCATAACGAATAATTTCTTCATTGTTATCTTCGCTAACAATTCTTACAAAAGCATTGGAAACTTGACCAAAGTTTTGGTTTCTTGCTTCACCATCATGGATTGTGATAACAAAGGCGATTTTTTCAACACTTGCTGGTACAGAACCTAAATTAACTTTAACTTTTTCGTCGTCCCCATCACCTTCACCAGTACGATTGTCACCAGTGTGTTCAACAGAACCCGCTCCAGCCTTTAATTGATTATAAAATACAAAGTCAGCTTCAGATGCACATTTTCCATTTGCATCCAGTAAGAATACGCTAGCATCTAGATCAAAATCTTTCCCACCATCATACTTATTTGTATCCCAACCAAGTCCAACTACTACCTTTGATAAACCAGGGTTTGTTTTAGTTAAATCAACTTTTTGACCTTTAGATAATGAAATAGCCATTTAATTTTCCATCCTCTCAATTTTGGTTTTGCTTATATTTTCCAGTAGTATAAGGAAGTTATTTGTTATAACCATTAACGATGTCTTCTAATTTGGCATCACTTGTACCATTACCTACCGCAGCGAATTTCCACTCACTTCCATGTCTGTAAATCTCTGCAACAACTAAACTAGTTTTACCAGAGTAGTTATCAGTTAAATTAAACTTTAGCATCTCTTGATTATTAGCACTATTTACAACTCTAATAAATGCATTTTTAATCATTCCAAAATCTTGTTTCCGTTTTACACAATCATAAATATTAACAACAAAAACTATCTTATTGATGTTTTGTGGAACTTTGTTGAGATCAACGAGTACTTGTTCGTCATCCCCATCACCTTGACCGGTTATATTATCCCCAGTATGTTGAACACTGCCACATGAGCTTTTTAAATTACCAAAATATATAAGATTTTTTTTGTTTGTAAATTTATCATCTTCTAACATAAGAACGGATGCATCACAATCTATATTTGGTGTTGAAGCACCAAATCCTAAGAATCCAGCTTTTTTAGTTTGTACAGGATCCCAACCAAGTCCGATCATTATTTTTGATAATCCGGCATTACCTTTAGTTAAGTCAATTCTTTGTCCCTTTAGCAATGAAATAGACATTTCTCCACTCCTTTAAATTTAATATTAAATTATGAATAGTAGTGTGCATAAACGTTTTTTCTATTTTCTTTATAGATCGGGCAAAAAATATATGGGTGAATAAATAAAATTCAATTCCTATTCCCACCCTGTAGAAAAATGTAAAAAATGAATATAGGTTTATTCTACTAAATACCTATATAATAATCTAGTTTTTTAATAGAATTAGGTTGTGTAAATATATGTAAGTGTAATCACATAGCGATTAGTATCCACTCTATTATTTACCTTGTCCATTTAAATTTAGTAAACTTATCGTTTTTTTGATAAAATCACTGGATTTTCTAAATAACTAGCTTTTATATCATATGTAGCTTTTGGGATATCTATCTCTTCATTTAATAGCAATTTTAAGGAGAGATAAGGAAAATTAACACCAGAAAAACAACTAATATGAAGCCCTCCACTCATACGAGGATTTATCTCTAACAGCTTTGGAACTCCATTGCGATATTTCACCTGGATATTGAATACAAATGGGATCCGATACTTTTCATAGATTTTTTTTGCGATTTCAATTAGTTCTGGATTATCTTCTAGTACACGTACTCTTCCCTTTCCTTTCTTCCTAGGAACAACGGCATATAACTTTTCTCGATCAGCTAAACAGTCAATACTATATTCTGGACCATCTAAAAATTCTAATACCATTAATGATGGAAATGTCTCCTGCTGATTAAATACTTCACAAGCGTGAGAATAAGGTATCCTAAACCCAATTCCTTTTGTAAATAAATCATCGATACTCTCAATGTGCTCCTTCACGACTCGAAAGCCATTTGCACCTTCTCCAATAACTGGTTTAAAGCAAACAGTGTGTCCCTTTGCCTTCAGGTTTTCATAAGCCGTTTTAAAATCTTCTAAACAGTTTACTATATAGTAATCCGGAATCGAAACTAAAAAATCACCATTTTTATTATTATCCTCGATTGCTTTATACGTTAGTTCCTTATCATCCATCATATTCATCAATTCTGGATCTGGACATACTAACACCTTAGTCCCTATTCTAGTGAATTGAGTGAGATGCTTTGATATCAATACGTTCTCTTTTCTTGGAACAAAAACATCAATTTGATGCTTTTTACAAAAATCAAGACAATAATCAATATATTCTTTACCTGTAATATCTAGCTCTATCTCCGCAAAATCGCAAACCTGCAGATAAACAGCATCTTTATTAGGATGTGTGCCGTAGATGATTACTTCTTTGCCGTCAGGATTATTTCTAATCATTTCTATATAATGAGACACTGTTGAGAACCAACGATTAAACCATATTTTCATAAAGACACTCCGATAACTTTTTTTTGAGTAAATTTCGTAATTCCATAGCCTTGATATGACTAAGTTTTGTAGGGCACAAAAAAGATATAGTTACCACACTCTACCAGAGATGAAAGGAGTGTACCTCCCTATGTAACATTATACGACAAAAAAGCTTGTTTGGCTTGGAAGATTTAATTCAGCAAATGTATATCAGAGAAACGCCTCACACAGGTTAGGAAATTACATTATTCATAAAATCCGACAAGCTATGAGAAAGCGTGATGCTAACTATACCCAAGCAGGAATTGTAGAGCTAGACAAGGCTTTCTTTGGTGCTCCAACCGAAGGCGGAAAATGCGGATATGGAACTGACAAAACCAAGGTGTTAGTAGGGTTATCCTTAAATCAAATGGGTCATCCGCTTTTTCTTAAAATGGAGGTCGTCCCTAATATTAAAGGTGAAACCTTGACTGACTTTGCCAAGAAAAGAATCCAACCAGGCTCAACTAAGACTGTCGGCAGAAAAATTATTTGACATATCCTTTTATAATGGAGTTTTACTCTTTTTCACACTATACAAATACGTAAAGTTTCAGGCAATAAAATAAGGTGTCAAACACCCTAACAAGTTGTGTTTGACACCTCGCTTTTAACTTATAACTTAAGTTTCGCACCTTGAAAATCCAATAAAAAAAGCCCTTTTTCAGAGAAGAAAAAAGACATGGGAATCCGCATGAACACTGGATTTTTGGTATAATTAAGGTACCAATCCAAACCAACCAAAAAGGACGTGTTATCATGCGGAAGAGAGTTAAAGAAATCGAAAATGTATTCCAATCTCATGGATTTTCGATTGATTCTATTATACAAAATGTGATGAAGAAATTCAATTTTCGTTCACTCTGTCATCAGGTCGGGTTTAAAAAGGAACAAGGATACTCTATTACTGATATTTTGTCTTTAATGCTTCTGTTTCCACTTATGCTTATAGACAGTGTTAATGCCCTTTATAAAAGCAATTTCGAAACGATGAAAGAGATGAAGAAGGATGCATTTTATCGTGTGAAAAATAACAGTCGCCTACCTTGGCGAAATCTGCTTTTTAGTGTATCGAAGCAGTTCCAGAAGCTGGTTAATCCTGAAAAGGAAGTAAATCCTAATTCGGCTTTTATTTTTGACGATACGATAGATGCTCGTACAGGAAAAAAGATTGAAAAGATTTCCTACGTCCATGATCATGTTGCTGGTCGGAAGGGGAAAAGTACCCTCGGATTTAAGAACCTGACAATGGGGCTGTTCGATGGGACAAGCTTTACTCCCCTTGATTTCAGTCTTCATTCGGAAAAGGCATTAAAGCGAAAAGACACGAAAAAGCAATACAGAAAAGAGAGAAACCCGAAAACAAATGGGGCAAAGCGGATAAAGGAATGTGATATCGACAAAATCACAAGTGCCCTTCGTATGCTTAAAAGAGCCATCAAGCACGGATTTAAGGCTAAGTATGTGTTGGTAGACAGTTGGTTCTCAAGTAAAGATTTCATATCCACTGTTAGAGGAATCAAAAACGGATCTCTGCATGTTATTTGTGCAGTGAGGCGCGACTTTAGAAAATATGGGTATAACGGCGAAGAACTGAATGCCAAAGAGATTTTGAAGGTACTAAAAAAAGAAGGAAAAGAAAAGCGTTGCCGCAAAAGGAACGTGCGTTATTTTGAGGTAGTAGTCGATTATTCTGGTATTGGCGAAACAGTAAAACTATATTATTGCCGTTATCCATACCAAAAGGACTGGAAACTATATCTATCCACAGATGAATCCTTGTCATTGGTGGAAATGCTTGAAATCTATTCTATTCGTTGTCTATTGAAGTTTTCTTCAAGGAAACCAAGCAGCTGCTTCACTTAGGAAAATGCCAATCCCAGAATTTTGATGCCCAAATAGCTCATGTGACAACAACATATATTCTGTATATCTTTTTGTCTTATTTTCGTAGAATCAATGATTACGAAACACTGGGCGGGCTTTTCGCAGATATGAAAGATGAAATGACACAGAAAAATGTTGCCGAACAATTATGGAGTATGTTTGATGAACTATTAGATATTGTTATATCAGCATCTCCGAGTCTGGATCTGTTGATATCCAATCCTTTAAAAAATCCCAAGAATACAAATATCTTGAGGGTTTATTTGAGGCATCTTTTTTAGGGAATCAGTTGTTTGGACGGGATAATGTTGCATAATAGATCAAAGTGGAATGACATAAAACATAACAGTGACAAGGGAAATCAGTAAATTTTATACCTGAACTCCCTTGTGTTTTGGGGTGCGAAACTTAAGTGATTAAATAGAATATGCTCAGGATTAATATTCCAATTGCAACCAACTTAGGCGCGAAATCAGCCCCAATTTTAGATACTGTTAATTTCTTAATACTATTTGAAGCTATATACATCACGATTGAGACAGTAATCAAGAAAGCGCTTGCATATATATCCCTACTAAGTCTTAACATAGTCTCCCCCCTCCGTTATAAATCTAGCCTTCAAACTCTACTAATGCAGCTAGCAATGCCTTGATATATCCAATTGAATATGCAAAACCTACACTTCCGTAACTCCAGCCGATATTTGAATGTGCCCAGTTTCCATCAAGATCAGGATTATCACCTTCCATCATTGGTACATGGTCAGGATTTAAACAACCATTGTAGCCGACTTTTCGAAGCTCTAATAAAATTTTGAACATATTCATATCACCATCATCTAATAAGGCCTCTTCAAATGCTCCTGCTGTCGGTAGACTCCCCCTCACGTTACGGAAGTGCACTAGGAAGATTCGATCTTTTCTACCATATTGATTAATTTCATTTAGAACTAAAGGACTTCCTCCTTCTTCTGCCCGAGTCCCAATACAATAGATATAACCAACATTTTTGCTTGGAAATTCATCCATAATACGGCGATAACCCAGCCCACCAAATGGTGTATCATGATTTGGTGAATCAGAAGGGTGCATGCCCAAATTAACATTATAATCTTCACATAAAGGAACTAGTTTAGAGTAAGCATCACGGAATCGTCCCCACCATTTTTCATGATCTTCAAGAGTAGGAGTTTGATAAGGTTCCTTGTTAAAGCCTAGGCTTTCACCACGTGCTATCGCTCCCCCTCTTTGTCTCGCCTGGTAACTCTTTGTCATGTAGTTGTATGTATCACCTGCAAAGCGTTGTCTCACAATCTTAATTCCTGCTTCACCAAAGACTTTAACCGCATTCACTGAGTTTTCTAATTCTATTTCGCTACCATCTTCATTGTCCATAAATCTTTTGGAAAGATCAGGTAATGTAACACGGTTAATATCAAGACCAAAGGATCTAACTTTACGTTTCATCTTTAATAGTTCGTCTAAATCAGGGTAGCCCTGTTCTTTTACACCAGGGAAAGAGGACCCTGTTCCAAAATCAACACAATCTACTCCTAATTGACACATTTGTCTTAAATCGCCATCTGTTAAATCAAATTTTGTTGTAGTCACCGATACCTTCATCATCTTATATTCCTCCAGTGATTTATTTGAAGTTAAATAAGTATCCGCTTACATTCTAACTTATAAGAGTATTTCCGCCTACCATTTCATTTGTTTTTTTAATTGTAAGACAAATAAATATGTAAGTCAATAATAAATCTTATAATATTCTAATTACTTTAAATACAAAGTTAATTATCCATATAAATGAACCCGAATAAGGAACGAATCCTTTATTCGGGTTCTCTTTCATATGAGTCGTTATTCGATTTGTAAAACTCAATTAAGATTATTTAACTTTAAATTTTTTAGTGCTTTCCTTCTTACAAAATCAAGATGACGGTACATGCTAGTATACGCTTCAATAGGGTCACGTTTTTCAAGTGCGTTATATATATCAGTATGATAACTTAATGTTTGAGCCAAATTTCGATCTTCTAAAGGGATCTGTTCTAATACTTTTTGATGAAAACTTTGTAACGGGTCAATGATTGCTTCAAAAAGAGGAATATTGGCAGCAAGAGCAATAATTTTGTGAAACTCTTTATCAACTTCTGAGGAATCCTCAGTTGGTAAGGATTTCATTTCCTCAATTAGTTCGTTTAATTTGGCTAAATCTTCATCAGTAATTTTCTCAGCTGCTAACGTAACTAAACCTAGTTCTAATGCGACTCTCGTTTCTATTATCGAGACCAGATCTGTTGCTGAAAGCGCTAACATCATTGAAAAGGGTTTACTTCCAACTTTATCAGAAAAGAATGTGCCATTTCGGGTTTTTCGGTTTACAATTCCTAATACTTCTAAAGAAGTCATTGCTTCTCTGATTACAGGTCTACTTACATCACAAATTTCCATTAATTCTATTTCAGACGGTATTCTGTCTCCTGGTTTAAGTTGTCCAGTAGTGAGTAGCGAGATAATTTCATCAATTACTTGGTTTGATAATGTTTTTCGACTTAGTGATTTAATATCTACACTCTTTTGATTTTCCACATTTACTCCTCCCTTCTTTATAGAGTCTATCTAATTATTAATTGTAAGACAATTTAAATAAATCGTAAATCAATTATCGGAAATTGTCAAGATTCGCTCTTCAACTTGTGTATCAAACTACAAGTTTGGTGTGATTTTATGGATTTTGTTATTCAAATTAATCTATTCTTCTTTTCGTAAAATAAATTTTGATAAACAATCTGGCCTTTACACAAAGAAAATATGATTATTTATTATCTGGGGTGTTTTTCGCAATTTGAATAAAACTTACATAATAGCGAAGACTAATGAAAAAATCTAGCTTCGTTTTTTAGGAAGTGTTAATTATGAATTTCAAAAGTTTTTTAATTCGTATCAGAAAAAGTTTTTGGTACCTTCCATCTTTATATGGATTTATAGCAGCAATTCTTGCTATTTTAAGTACAAAACTGAATGTATATATAGTAAATCAAGAAACTCTATTTTCTATCTTTCCACGTGTTCTTTTTACCGATATCAATCTTGCACAAATCATTTTAAGCTCAATATCTGCTTCATTACTTACGATGACAACCATTACTTTTTCGACAATACTTGTTGTGTTAACAACATATCTATCTGAATTTTCTCCTAGAACACTACAAAACTTTATTACCGACCATAAAACCAGGAGTGTTCTAGGGATTTTTGTTGGTGGATTTATTTATTCGATTCTTTTGTTATTGCTTTTACGAGAAACAACTACCACAACACTATTTATTGTTCCAGCTATCGCAATTTTCATTTCTATTACATGTTTAATTGTCTTTGTGTTCTTCATTCATCATGTGACAAATTGGATTCAGGTTAGTAACTTAATTCACACTATTACATTAGAAACAATTGAGAAAATTAATAAGGATTTAAAAGATCGAAAAGATGTCCTCGAGGATGCCCCATGGGATGATTGGGAAAGTGATGAAATTAAGCATATTACTCCAACAGAATATAGTATAAACAATGCTGGATATATCCAATACATCGATATAGAAGGCCTAGTTAACCAGGCAACTAAAGATGACATTATTATCCGTATAGAAAAACAAGTTAATGATTACGTAGACCATGATACTCCTTTATTATCCTTTTGGACATTATCTCCTAACAAAATTGAAGGAGACTATTATAAATTCTTCGTTATCGGTTCAGAGCAAGCTGCTGTAAATGATATTGAATTTGGACTCACAAAGATTGTTGAAATAGGACTTCGTGCATTATCTACCGGAATTAATGATCCTAATACAGCGATTAACTGTATTGAAAATTTAGGTAAAATATTAACTAAATTAGGGAACAAACATATACCAAATTCATATCATAACGATGATGAACGAAATCTCAGAGTCATTTATAACAAACCCGACTTCTCAGATTTCTTGTATCAATGCTTTTTTCAAATCCGCCAAGCTGGTTTTTCTGATATCTCTGTCTTATCAGCTGGGATTAAAGCATTGACCTTGGTTGCACAAAGCAATCCCAAGCATATAAAGGAGATTGTTTGGGAATTTGCCGAATATATTATTGAAGGAATTGATCAAGATTCTCTCCTTTCTTTGGACAAGCGTTATGTAAATAAACTGTTGGAGGCACTCGCAAACACAACTGGGCATGGGAAGGACTTTGAAGCAATTTGAACAAAGCGCAAGGCGCGCCCATATTGAGGAACGTCGATTAAAACGTCTTTTGATAACCGTTTTTTATTTCTTTCAAGATTTCGGGCATCAGACTGCCCTTTTGGTTACCGTTTTTTATTTTTTTCAGGATTTCGGGCATCAGACTGCCCTTTTGGTTACCGTTTTTTATTTTTTTCTAGATTTCGGGCATCAGACTGCCCTTTTGGTTACCGTTTTTTATTTTTTTCTAGATTTCGGGCATCAGATTGCCCTTTTGGTTACCGTTTTTTATTTTTTTCAAGATTTCGGGCATCAGACTGCCCTTTTGGTTACCGTTTTTTATTTTTTTCAAGATTTCGGGCATCAGATTGCCCTTTTGGTTACCGTTTTTTATTTTTTTCAAGATTTCGGGCATCAGATTGCCCTTTTGGTTACCGTTTTTTATTTTTTTCAAGATTTCGGGCATCAGATTGCCCTTTTGGTTACCCTTTTTTATTTTTTTCAAGATTTCGGGCATCAGACTGCCCTTTTGATTACCGTTTTCTATTTTTTGCAGAGTTTCGGGCATCAGACTGCCCTTTTGGTTACCATTTTTTATTTTTTTCAAGATTTCGGGCATCAGTCTGCCCTTTTGGTTACCGTTTTTTATTTTTTGCGGAGTTATATTTTTTATACCCGACTCCATTTAGAAATCGCCGATACCAAGGTATCTTGTGCCAGGATTTTTGATCTATTATGCCGTTTAAAGTCTAAAAGGATCAACATATTAAGTCTGATAGTATACGAAAAGCGCAAGGCGCGCGCCCGCCCATCGGCGCGTCGATTAAAACCCGCCACGACAGGTAGCGACAATCGAAGTTAGACACAAATACCAGGTAAAAAAATTATACTTTCTTACCCTTTAAGAAAAGCGCAGGGCGCCCGCCTATCGGCGACAAGCATAAGACAAGCCGGCTGGAAGGTTGTTCTTTACCTTCCGGACGGATTGGCTTATGACCTCGAGTCGATGGCGCCCGGAGCTAGACACTAAAACT